>JAJFGK010000028.1 GCA_021776195.1 Kiloniellaceae bacterium
CCTCGGCCCCATGGACCCGGTAGCGGCCGTCTTCCGGCGAGGTGACCAGGATGTGCACGCGCTGCTCGACGCTGCCGGCGACGGCGCCCACGGCATTGCAGACGGCGGCCTGCTCGGGCAGCACCAGACGGGTGCCGAGACCCTCGGCCACCGCCGGATAGTAAGTCTCCGCCGGGGCGCCGACGCCGGCCAGGGGCAAGGTCAGGCGCATCGCCGGGGCCAGCAGCGAGGCCGGTTTCAGGCCGTGGCGTTCGAGGGACCGGTCGACCAGCGCCTCGGCGGGTCCGCCGGCCCGCTCCAGGGGCGACCGGCCCTCCTCCAGCAGGGTGGTGTTGACGATGGCGCGGCCCGACAGAACCACCAGGCGGTCGAAGGCGAGCCTGGCCAGGCCGGTCGCGTCGAGCGCCGGGAGCACGCCGGCGGCCAGCCCGCGCCGGGCCAGAAGGTCCGCGCCCAACTCGGCCGCCGGGCGCGACCAGCCCGCCTGATGGCCCAGCAGGTGGGCCGCGTCGCTGGGCGTAAAGGCGCTGTGAATGAGCAGGCCGCGGTCCACCAGACGGCCCAGCGGACGCTGCCAGGCATAGCTGGTCAAGACATCCTCCAGGGCGACCGGGCCGTCCGCCAGCATCTCCCACAGGCGGCGCTCCATGGAGCTGGCGTTGGTGACATCGAAGCGCCGCAGGCGGGCCACGAAGCGGCCGTCCAGGTCGTAGGCGGCGCCCCGCTCCCACTGTTCCTCCAGGCGGGCCAGGACCCCGGGATTGTCGCGCGCCAGCAGGCTGAGCGGCACGGCCCGGCGCGGCCCGATCTCCAGGCCGGGCCCGGCCGGCCACTTGGCCTCGGCCAGATGGACCTCGCTGTCGCCGCCCAGGCCGTAGGTGTGCACCGCGATGGCCTCGACCATGGTGCGCCAGCCGCCGATGGTGGCGCCCGCGGTCGAGAGCAGCGGCCGGCCGTCGCGCAGGACGGCGATATCGCTGGTGGTCCCGCCGATATCGCTGACCACCAGGTCGGGCTCGCCGCTCAACGCGCGCACCCCCACCACCGAGGCCGCCGGGCCCGAAAGGATGGTCTCGACCGGGCAGGTCAAGGCCACGGTATCGCGGATCAGCGAGCCGTCGCCCTTCACCACCATCAAGGGGCAGTCGATGCCGTGCCGGGCCATGAGGCCGCGCACCGCCTCGATCAGCTGCTGGATCTGCGGGATCAGGCGCGCGTTGAGGATCGCGGTCAGGGCCCGGCGCGGCGCATCGAGGCTGCTGGTCAACTCGTGGGCGCAGGTCACCGGCAGGCCGCTCAGGGAGCGGATCAGCTCGCGGGCTTCGAGTTCGTGTTCCGGATTGCGCACCGCGAAGTAGCCGGCCACGGCGAAGGCCTCGACCGAGCCGGCGTGCTTTTCCACCGCCGCCTTCAGGGCCTCGCGGTCGAGCGGCGCCTGCGGCTCGCCCAGGGTGTCGTGGCCGCCGGCGATGAAGGCCAGGGGGTCGCTGCCGATAGCGCTGCCGAGGCCGGAGCGGGTCAGGGATTTCTCGTCGTAACCCAGCAACAGCAGACCGGCGGGGGCGCCCTGGCCCTCGACCACGGTGTTGGTCGCCAGGGTGGTCGAGATGCAGACCAGGCGCACCGGCTCGCCGCTATCCGCAGTGTCCCGCTCGTCCAGCACCTTGGCCATGGCCTCGCCGATGCCCAGCGCCAGATCCTGCTTGGTGGTCAGCGCCTTGGCCGCGGCCAGCACCCCGCGCGCGCCGTCATAGAGCACGGCGTCGCTGTAGGTGCCGCCGGTATCGATTCCCAATCGCATGGTCGAAAGGCTTCCTGTCCCAGACTGCGCGGCGCCCGGCCCCCACTAGACCGGCCCCCCGAAACCAGCCCCCATAGCAAATAAGATCGCCGCCGTCTCGCAAAAGCACGGCCAGGTCCGGATTCAGCGCAGAGCCGAATTCCCGGAGCCGGTTATGAAGAGCCAGTCGGCTTGGCGACCTGAAGTGCCGAACTCGAACCGGAATGCGACCCTTCGGAGGTCACGGCCTGAAGGGGGAGCTACATCAAGACTCCGAACAATGGCGCACCGATGTCAGGGATCGACGCAGGTTCTTCCGCTCTACTCCTGACTCCAAACGTGGTTCGATCAGGGCTTTGAAGGGCACTATTGACCCCAAGCGGCCCTTCATGGCCAACGTCTACTACCTTGCTCCGAGTCGGTGAATTGAGGTGAGTTAACGACGTTCCAGAGCTCGGAGGACGCGCAGGCCGATGGAATCGACCCGATTGATATGGGTGTTGGAGAGTACGACCACGCCGATCTTCTTTTCCAAATGAAGGCCGAAGTAGGAGCGGTATGAAGTGGCTCCGGTGTGTTCGTAGAACAGTTCCAGAGGCCTGAGGAACCAGCCGAGGCCTTGGTATGCCAGCGCCTCGTCGAGGCGCCCCGGCGCTTCGCGGGCGAGAACCAAAGCGCGGGCCAGTTCCGAGTCGCCCTCCTGAAGGTTTGCCTGCAGGAAGAGTAGAAGATCGTTCACCGTCGATTTGAGGGCCCCCGCACCTTCGAGAGTCGGGACATCCCAGACCTTCAACGGACGACCGTCGCGGTCGAAGGGCATGACCAGTCGTTCCCGCATAGCGGGTGTGAGCGTGACAGCGGTGCTCTCCATGCCGAGCGGCCTTGCAATCTCGTGCAGGAAAAGTTGTTCCCAGGTGAGGCCGGTTTGTTCCGCCATTATTCGCCCTAAGAGCCCCATCCCGACGTTGCTGTAATTGACGCGCTGTCGTTCTGGTTCGGCCAGTGGTAATGCTTCGGTGAGGTGAGCGCACAACAGTTCGGGCGTGAAGCCGGTCATAGGATCGAGCGGGTCCTGGCTCGGTAGGTTGCTTGGCATGTGCGCCAGGCCGGATCGGTGGGTCGCCAGGTCGAGCAGCGTGATCGGTCGTCCCTTGTTGGCCGGCAAAGGGCATTCCTCGAAGGTGCCCGGAAGCGTCTGGTCCAGCGCAAGCAGGCCGCGCTCGGTGAGCAACGCCAACAGGACGCCGTTGAAGACTTTCGTGAGCGAGGCGATCTGGTAAACGCTATCGCCATTTGGCTTTGCATCGGAGGCCGGCGACTCCGTTCCGAACGCGTGGGTCTCGACCCGGTCACCTTGGACGATGCCGATCGCCAAGCCGTCGATGAATCCCGCGTTGAGGTGCCTTTGGATGTAAGCTCTGACAGTCGGGTCGAGCAGCTCAGCCGGCGCCGCTGCACCGGGAAACGCAAGGCTCGCCGCAAGGCAGACCGTGGCCCCGAAGAGACTAAGGATGGCTCCTGTCATCGCACCATTGTAGTCAGTCACACTAGGCTAGGAAGACGAAAGTTTTCGGCCTCCGCGAACTTCTGCCCTTGGCTACAAACCCCCTATCCCGGACCACGCCGGCGCCGGTGAGTTTGCGGCCGAAAGCTGATGTTTGGCCCGCTTTGTCGGCTGTTCTCCCGGTTCCGGATGGAAAACCGAAGGTGCCCGCCCTAGCCCGGGGCGATGGGCACAAGCCAGCCCCGATAGCGCACGATCAGGCCGGTCAGCCGGTGGCCGATCTCGACATGGAAACGGAAACGCCCCGCTCCGGCCGCGTCGACCACCTCGACCGTCTCGAAGGATTCGGCGGTCGGTGCCAGCGCCAGGGGCAGCGGCAGACCCAGAAAACGCCAGCGCCGCAGGACAAGACGCAGGCGGTCGCCCTCCAGGACCAGCGCCAGGCCGAAGCTGAGGGGCCCGAAGCCTTCTTCGACCAGCCACGCGGAACGGCCGCGGCCCTGGCGCTGGGTGCTGACGAAGGATTTTCCTGCGAAGGTCCGGCGCCAGTGCTCGACGCCATCCTTGACCGTGAAGGTCACGGTGACCGGGATCTCGTCGCCTGCCCGGGGAAAGCCGACCAGGGCGCCGATCAGCCGGGCCAGCAAGCCCCCGCCCCGGTCCACGGTGGCCAGCCCTTCCGCGGTCAGCTCGCCCTCGACGCTGTGCATGGTCCGGATCGGCGCCGGCAGGCGCTCCCAGGCATCGCCGAGAACCCGTCGATAGAGCGGCGCCTTCGCGCCATCGGCGGTGACCTCGCGGGTGCCGCTCTGGATCGTCTTGCCGGCAAAGCGCGCCTCGTAGTCGGCCAGGGTCAGTTCCTGTGCCGCGCTGCGCGCGCCGCTATCCGGCCGCTTGCCTTCGAGACAGTTGCGGACGATCGCCTCGACGGCCATCGCGGGGATCAGAGGGCCGTCGTCGCCCTCGGCCAGCAGGTGCCAGGACCGCTCGACCGGCACGCCGCCGGCGCCGCGCCCCTCGACCCGCACGAACATGCCGCCGCGATGCTCGCCCCAACGGATCAGGTTGATGGCGCGAAAGAAGAGCGGCGCCAGGAAACCAAGCGACGGCAGCGCCCTGAGCCGGACCAGCCAGGCCAGGGCATTCAAACAACGCTGCAGGATTTCGGGCAGGGTGCCGGCGCCCATCCAAATCGAGCGGGCGTCGGGCCAGATAGCCGCCAGCACCCGCAGGTCGGGAACGTCCACCAGAGAAAAGCGGATGTTCCTCAGCGGCAGGCGGCCCGGCGGCGCAATGGTATAGCGCCGCGATTCGGTCAGCGCGTGGCCCGTGGCGGCCTGTCCATCGCGCCGCAGCCGCAGCGGCTGCCCGGCATAGCCGGCGATGGCGCTGATCACGTTCAAGCCGACCCCGGCATAGGGCGAGGGCGCGATGCCGCCGGCGATGCTCTCGACCCGCTCCAGGCCCCGCGCCAGATGGCCGACGACCGCCGCCGTCAGCACCGGAAAGCTGCTGGCGCCGCTGAGAACGAAGATCCCGCGCGCCCGCGCCGCCCCGTCGAACGGCCCGATGCCCGCGACGAAGGCCGACCCGTCGGCCAGATCGAGATAGTCGATGCCGAGCGCCAGGCAGGCCTTGACCACCTGGTAGGGGTCGTCGCCATAGCTTTGGAAAGGGCCGGTCGCGTCGACCAGGATATCGGGCGCGGCGGCCCGGAGCTGCGCCTCGACATCGCCGTTGCGGTCGAAGACCCGTGCCTCGGTTGTAGCTCCGGTTTTGGCCTCGGTTGTAGCCCGGGCCGGCAGCGCGGCACGGAAGGCCTGGGCCTTGTCCCGCGACCGCCCGGCGATGACGAGTGTCAGTCTCGCCTCGTCGGCCAGCAACCGGGCCAGCCGGCCGCCGAAGGTGCCATAGCCGCCGATGATGAGGACCCTGAGCCGCGTCACGGTCGGCCTTTCCCTTCGGCATTCCGGCGTCAGCCGCGCCGAGGACCCTTGTACCGGCTGGCGCCGGGCCTGTCACGAGAGCGATACTTGCATTGCCGCGGTCTGCGCCCTAAAGAAGCCACCCGGCCGGTCCCCGCGAGAAGAGCCAGCGTGCCATGAAAGCCTCCGATCTTTTTCACTTCTATGCGCGCGATCCTGGGCGCCGCCGCCAGGCGCGCTATCGGCTGATGAAGAGCTTCGCCAAGCGCAACGATCTCCAGGTCTACAAGGACCATATGGTCTGGAAGGACGACGCCGGCTTTCGCGCGCTGCGCCGGGCCTATCCCCTGCCCGGCATCCCCGAGGACCGCTGTTACGTGCTCTACAGCGCGGTCAAGTCGGTGGCGTCCCTGCCCGGCGACCTGGCCGAATGCGGCGTGCGCTTCGGCAAGAGCGCCAGCATCCTGCGCTGGGTCACCCGCGCGACCGACAAGACGCTGCACCTGTTCGATTCCTTCGAGGGGATCTCCGCGCCCGGGGCCGACGACAACCCCGACCAAGGCCCCACCAAGGACTGGGAAAAGGGCATGCTGGCGGTGGACGAGGCCACCGTGCGCCAGAACCTGGCGGGCCTCGAGCGCATCGAGCTCTACCGCGGCTGGGTGCCGACGCGCTTTGCC
Source organism: Kiloniellaceae bacterium (assembly GCA_021776195.1). The sequence goes on from JAJFGK010000028.1 coordinate 5,890, forward strand.
GAGGTCGCCGAGCGGACCTTCTGTTTCGCCCACATCGATCTCGACCTCTACCAGCCCACACTCGACAGCCTGGCCTTCTTCTACCCGCGGCTCAGCCCGGGCGGCATCGTCGTCTGCGACGACTACGGCTCGGGCTACTGCCCCGGCGCCATGAAGGCCTTCGACGAGTACATGGCCGACAAGCCCGAGGGCATCCTGCACCTGCCGACCGGCCAGGGCCTGATCACCAAGCGCTGAGGCCGGTTCCGCGCGAGTCCGCCGCGCCAGGGGTGCGAAAAGGGGACTGGCTCGCGTTCGCCGCCGGCGAAGGGGTGCCTGTCCCCTTTTCGCTGGCGGGCAAGATGCGGCGGCACCGGCGGAGCCAGACCCGGGACAGGCACCTTTTCCTGCGGAAAACGAGCCAGTCCCGGACCACGGACCACGCGCCTGCCACAGACTCGGACTAACCGAGAACGGCCCATTGGCGCCACGGCAAGTCCCGGGTCCGCAGTGTCAGGGGTGCGAAAAGGGGACTGGCTCGCCTTCGCCGCAGGCGAAGGGGTGCCTGTCCCTTTTTCGCTGGCGG
>JAJFGK010000029.1 GCA_021776195.1 Kiloniellaceae bacterium
CCGGGCGCCGCCTCGCTCTCTCCTCGCCCAAAACCCCCCCCTGGGGTTTGTCTCCGCGGGGGGGGGGCGCCGCGCCCGCCCCCCCGCCCCGTTTCTTTGTGCCCTGGTGCTTTTTGCCCGGCTTCTTTCTGAGAGTCAGGATCGACCAGTCGCCGAGGTGCAATCGGCGCTCCAGAACCAGGCCGAAGTTGCGGTGGCGGGCGAGAACGGCGCGTTCCTGGGTGATCAGGAGGCCGGCTAGCACGGCCCTGCCGCCGGGCGCCAGATGGCGCGCCAGGTCGCCGGCCATGGCGATCAAGGGCGGCGCCAGAATGTTGGCGAAGATCAGATCGAACGGCCCGGCGCGACGCAGAAGCGCCGGCCGGTAGCCGTCTCCCGCGACGAACCGGGGACCCGCCTGTCCCAAATCGTTGACTCCGGCGTTGTCCCGCGCGACCCGAACCGAGACCGAGTCGTTGTCGACCCCGACAATCCGGGTCCGCCATAGCCGCGCCGCCGCCATGGCCAGAACCCCGGACCCACAGCCCATGTCCAGCACCCGGTCCGCGCGCCGGCTCTTGGCGATCCGGCTCAGGGCCAGGAGGCAGCCCCGCGTGCTCTCGTGCCGGCCGGTGCCAAAGGCGGCGCCCGCCTCGACCTGGAGGACCAGTCGGCCGCCCCCCGCCGGCGGGCTGTCGTGCGATCCGTGCAGATAAAAACGCCCGGCGGCGATCGGCGGCAGGGCCTTCTGGCTCTCGGCCACCCAGTCGAGGTCCGGCAGGTCCTCGATGACATGCGCCGGAAGGTCGATCCCCGCGACCTCGGCGGCGAGGCCAAGCTGCCGGTCGAGCAGCCCGGCGGCGGGCGGCGCCGCCAGATAGAGAGAAAGCGCGACCCGGCCTTGCGCGTCGGGCAGTTCGGCGGCCTGGGCACCGCCCAGCAGCTCGAGCGCGGTCTCGAAGTAGGGCAGCGCGGCTTGCGGCACGACCAGGCGCAGGCAGACTCCGGAAGAGGACATGGTGTCTCAGCCGGCCTGTTCGGCAGGCACGACGAAGCTGGCGATCACCTTCTTCTCGCCGGCCTGGTCGAAACTCACGGTGAGGCGTTCGCCATCCACCAGATCGACGCTGCCGTAGCCGAACTTCTGATGAAAGACCCGGGCGCCGGCATCGAAGGAGCGGCTCGGCAGGCTCTCGACCAGTTCGGGGGTCACGTCGATGAAGGCGCTGGCCTTGCCGCGTTCGCGGGCGCGGCGAAAGCCCGGGCTCTCGTGCCGCGCGCCCCAGTCCGAGAAATCGGAAAAGGCACTGGGAAAGCGGCTGCCCGACGAGGCGTGAAGGCCGCTGTCGCTGTCTTCCTCGACATGCTCGTCGGGCAACTCGTCGATGAAGCGCGACGGCAAGGCCGACATCCAGGAGCCGTACATCCGCCGGTTCGCCGCAAAGGACACATAGGCCCGCTTGCGCGCCCGGGTCAGCCCGACATAGGCCAGGCGCCGCTCCTCCTCCAGGCCGCTGTTGCCCTGCTCGTCCAGCGCGCGCTGATTGGGAAAAAGCCCGTCTTCCCAGCCCGGCAGGAAGACCGTGTCGAACTCCAGGCCCTTGGCCGCGTGCAGGGTCATGATCGTGGCCACGTCGCGGCCCTCGGTCTCCAGCACCTCCATGACCAGGGCGACATGTTCCAAAAAGCCGCTCAGGTTCTCGAACTCGGCGATGGCGGTGACCAGCTCCTTCAGGTTCTCCAGCCGGCCCGGCGCCTCGAGCGACTTGTCGTTCATCCACATCTCGACATAGCCGGACTCCTCCAGCACGTGCTGCACCAGCTCGACGTGATCGCCCTCCACCGCGCCGGCCGCCGCCCGCCAGCGGTCGATGTTGTCGAGCAGGGCAGCGAGCGAGCGCCGGGCCGCCGGCCGCAGTTCGTCGGTGCCGACGAGCTGGCGGCTCGCCTGGGTCAGGGAAAGACCGCTGGTCCGGGCCGCCAGGTGAAGCCGCTGCACGGTCGATTCGCCGAGCCCGCGCTTGGGCTTGTTGACGATGCGCTCGAAGGCCAGATCGTCGTCGGCCGAGTGGATCACCCGCAGATAGGCCAGGGCGTCGCGGATCTCCAGGCGTTCGTAAAAACGCGGGCCGCCGACCACTCGGTAGGGCAGGCCGAGGGTGATAAATCGTTCTTCGAATTCGCGGGTCTGGGCACCGGTGCGCACCAGAACCGCCACCTCGCGCAGGTTCATGTCGGGATCGCGGCGCTGCAAGCTTTCGATCTCCTCGCCGACGAAGCGGGCCTCGGCCTCGCCGTCCCAGACGCCGCGCAGGCGGACCTTCTCGCCAAGCTCGTCCTCGGTCCAAAGGGTCTTGCCCAGGCGGCTCTCGTTGTGGGCGATCAGTCCCGAGGCGGCGGCCAGGATGTGGCCGGTCGAGCGGTAGTTGCGCTCCAGGCGGATCACCTTGGCACCCGGATAGTCGGCCTCGAAACGCAGAATGTTGCCGACCTCGGCGCCGCGCCAGCCATAGATCGACTGGTCGTCGTCGCCGACACAGCAGATGTTGTGACTGGCCTGGGCGAGCAGCCGCAGCCACAGATACTGGGCGACGTTGGTGTCCTGGTACTCGTCGACCAGGATGTAGCGAAAACGCTGATGATAGCGCGCCAGAATATCGGGATTGTTCTGCAGCAGCGTGATGTTGTGCAGCAGCAGATCGCCGAAGTCGCAGGCGTTCAGCGCCAGCAGCCGCTCCTGGTAGCGCCGGTAGAGCGCCACCAGACGGTCGCCGCCGATCGCCCCCAGCCCCTCGCCGCCGGCCTTGTCGGGGCCCAGGCCGCGGTCCTTCCAGCGCTGGATCACCGCATGCACGGCACGCGCCGGGGAGCGTTTGTCGTCAATGTCCTCGTCGCTCAGGATCTGCTTGAGCAAACGCAACTGGTCGTCGCTGTCGAGGATCGTGAAGTTCGACTTCAGCCCGACCAGCTCCACGTGATTGCGCAGGATACGTGCCGCCTGGGAGTGGAAGGTGCCGAGCCACCAGCCCTCGACCGAGGGCAGGTTCATCAGGCTGGCAACCCGCTGTTTCATCTCCTGGGCCGCCTTGTTGGTGAAGGTGACGGCCAGAATCTCGCCGGGGCTTCGCACCCGCCCGGTCCACAGCAGGTGGGCGAGCCGCGCGGTCAGCGCCCGGGTCTTGCCGGTACCCGCCCCGGCCAGCAGCAGCACCGGCCCGTCGAGAGTCTCGACAGCTTCGCGCTGGGAGGGGTTCAGCGCCGCCAGATAGGGATAGTCGCTCGCCGGTTCGCTCACGGTGGGGTCTCGCCTGTCGTTGTCCGGGATATATAGCGCACCTGAACGAGTCGGTCAGGCCCCCACGGCGCGGCCCGGGACCACGAACACCGCATGGTCTGGCCCCCCCCACCCCAGCCCTCCCCCGTCAAGGGCAGGGGAATCGCATATGGATTTGAAGATTGTGTTGCAAGAGTTTGCGAATCGGATTCTGACGCGCTTTTCGGCTTTGCCTGGAGGGAGCGATGGAAGGGTTTGCGGACAGTT
>JAJFGK010000030.1 GCA_021776195.1 Kiloniellaceae bacterium
GGACTTTTGATCGCCCTCATTGTCGGCATGATCGTGGCAAAACGCGAAAAGGACGGCGAAGCCGCCCTGGTGGCCGGCCTTATCGCCGGGGCGATTGCCGCTGGCCTGGTGATGGCCGCGGAACATTATTTGCTGGCCTGACCGGACCGGATTTGAACCGGTGTACAAGGATTTGCAGTCCTCTGCGTAGCCACTCCGCCACCGCGCCTCGGTTCCCGGGTTTCCGCTCGAGAGACGAGCCGATCCCAAGCGCCGGAGCCCGGCTGATATAGTCTTGTGCCGGTGGCGGGTCAAGCAAACAGGGTCGCAGTTAGTGGATAGAATCTAACATATGGTACCCCTACGATCGTGTATCCTGATTTCTCGGAAGGAGAGAACCCGCGGGCGATGCTCAAGCATCGTCGAGAGGGCTCTCCGCGCTGGGAAGCCAGGATACACGACCCGCAGGGCGGCTTGCCGCGCTCATCGGCGGCGTTCCGCGAGGCTTGTGATGCTCGGCATCACGGCGCCTCACGCGCCTTGCCGAATGAACGCGGCAAGCCGTCGTAGGGATGCCGTATGTTAGATTCTATCCGCGAGGCCGAGTAGCGTGCCGCAATTTTCATTTCGGGACCGGCAGGTCACCTACGGCGACGAGGGCGACGGGCCTCCGCTCCTTCTGATCCCGGGGCTGGCCGGACGCCAGTCCTTCTGGTCGGCGCTCGCGCCGCGCCTGACCCCGGACTTTCGCATCCTGTCCTTCGATCACCCCGGCTGCGGCGAAAGCGACGCGCCCGACCGCGACCTATCGGTGGCGGACCTGGCGGAACTGGCCGTCGCCCTGCTCGATCGGCTCGAGGTCGAAAGCGCCCGGGTGGTCGGCCACTCCATGGGCGGCGCCATCGCCCAGGTCCTGGCGCTCGACCACCCCGCGCGGGTCTCGTCCCTGGTGCTGAGTTCGACCTGGGCCCGACGCGATGCCTATTTCGAGCGCTTCTTTGCCCAGCGCTGCGAGCTTCTGACCAGCCTGGGCAAAGAGGCCTACGCAGCGGCCCAGACCCTCGCGGTCCTGCCGCCCGCCTACATCGCCGAAAAGCCCGAGGAAGCCGCGCGCTTCGAGCAGGCCGCCATCGCCGGGGCCGCGCCAGACCCTATCGTGCTGGCCCGGATCGCCGCGCTTCTGGCCTTCGACCGCAGCGCCGACCTGGCGCGGATCGGCCTTCCGACGCTGGTCTTCTCCTGCCGCGACGATCTGGTGGTGCCGCCGCACATGAGCCGGGTCCTGGCCCTACGGATCCCCGACGCGCTGCTCAACGAGATCCCCGCTGGCGGCCACTTCGCGCCGTTCATCGCGCCCGAGCCCTATCACGATGCGCTGGGCGAGTTCCTGACCGGGCAGGCCTGACGCTCTCAGGCCCGCGCCCCGCCACGCCCACTCACGTCACTCCCACTCAATCGTCCCTGGGGGCTTCGAGGTCACGTCGTAGACCACCCGGTTGATGCCGCGCACCTCGTTGATGATGCGGGTCGCGGTGGCGGCCAAAAAGGCATGCTCGAAGGGGTAGCTCTCCGCCGTCATGCCGTCGGTCGAGGTCACGGCGCGCAGGGCGCAGACCTGGTCGTAAGAGCGCGCGTCGCCCATGACGCCCACGGTGCGGACCGGCAGCAGCACCGCGAAGGCCTGCCAGATCTCGTCGTAGAGCCCGGCCTTGCGGATCTCCTCCAGGTAGATGGCGTCGGCCTTGCGCAGGATGTCGGCCTTCGCGGCGGTCACCGCGCCGGGCATGCGGATCGCCAGGCCGGGGCCGGGAAAGGGGTGCCGCCCGACCATGGTCTCGGGCAGGCCGAGCTCGCGGCCGAGGACGCGTACCTCGTCCTTGAAGAGCTCGCGCAGCGGCTCGACCAGCTGCATGCGCATGCGCTCGGGCAGGCCGCCGACGTTGTGGTGCGACTTGATGGTGACCGAGGGCCCGCCGGTGAAGGAGACCGATTCGATGACATCCGGATAGAGCGTGCCCTGGGCCAGGAAGTCGGCCCCACCGAGCTTGGCCGCCTCCTCCTCGAAGACGTCGATGAAGGTGCCGCCGATGATCTTGCGCTTCTGCTCCGGGTCTTCCAGGTCGGTCAGCTTGCCGAGGAAGAGGTCGCTGGCGTCGCGGTGCACCAGGGGAATGTTGTAGTGGTCGCGAAAGACCCGCACCACCTCGTCGGCCTCGCCGGCGCGCAGCAGGCCGTGATCGACGAAGATGCAGGAGAGCTGCGCCCCGACGGCGTCATGGATCAGCGCCGCGGCCACCGCCGAATCGACACCGCCCGACAGGCCGCAGATGACCCGCCCCTGGCCGACCTGGGCGCGGATCCGGGCGATGGCCTCCTCGCGAAAGCGCGCCATGGTCCAGTCGCCGCTGCAGCCGGCCACCCGATGGGTGAAGTTGCGGATCAGCTGGGCGCCTTCCAGGGTGTGGACCACCTCCGGGTGGAACATCACGCCGTAGCGCTTGTGCAGGTCGTCGGCGATCACGCCGCAGGGCGCGCCGTCGCTCTGCGCCACCACCCGGAAGCCCTCGGGCAGGCGCACCACGCGGTCGCCGTGGCTCATCCAGACCTGGTGCTTCTCGCCCACCGACCAGAGGCCCGCGAAGAGCGCGCAGTCGTCGATCACCTCCAGGTCGGCGCGGCCGAACTCGTGGTGGTCGGAGGTCTCGACCTCGCCGCCGAGCTGGGCGCAGAGGGTCTGCTGGCCGTAGCAGATGCCGAGCAGCGGCAGGTCCGAGGAAAAGGCGAGCTCCGGCGCGCGCGGCGTGTCCTGGCCCAGGACCGAGGCCGGGCCGCCGGAAAAGATGATCGCCTTGGGATCGAATTCCCGGATCTTCTCTTCGCTCACATTGAAGGGGAAAATCTCGCAGTAGACCCCCGATTCCCGGACCCGCCGGGCAATCAATTGGGTGACCTGGGAGCCAAAATCGAGGATCAGAATCCGGTCTGTCATAGCCCGGTTCCTATAGAGAGGCCGCGAGGCTCTGTCCAGCCGCGAAGACGCGGTTACAGCGCTTTGCGCATTTTCACGCAAGGCATGGCCAGGCTCCCGGCCGCGCGCTCGAGCATATGGGTGCCACGCTCGACAATTTCATAGCCCTGGGCATGGTAGAAGGTCTCGGCATTGAGCGACGCATCGAGCCAGAGGGACGCCAACCCCCGGTCGCGCGCCAGGGCCTCGATCCGCGCCACCAGAGCGCGGCCGATCCCCTGACGGGCGGCATCGGGGTCGACATAGCAGGCCCGCAGCTCTTTGCTCTCGGGGGCGAGTTCCGCGAAGCCGACAAGGCGACCGTCGCTTACCGCGACGATCCGGGTGCAGGACGCGTGGCTTTGCCGGAACCCCTCGATCCAATCCTCGTCCGGGTCCAGCGGGGCCCAGGCGCGCAGGACAACGGAAGGGTAATGCCCGACCGCCAGCCCATGAACGGCCCGCGCGTGCAGCCGGGCCAGGGCAGCCGCATCCTCTACCAGGGCGGGACGTATCGAGAGGGCCATCGCGGGACTATAGCGGGAGGCGCGGCCTTTGCGCAGGATCCCTGCGGGTTAACCCTGTGCCCGGCGCCAGGCCTGCAGGTCGGGCCAGCCGTAGGCGGTTTCCTCCAGTTCGGTGCCCTCGAAGGCTTCCTTGCGCCGCGCCGCGAAGCCGCCACCCATGGCCTGGTAGAAGAAGCGCGCCGGGTTCTGCGACAGCACCCAGACCAGGGCCGAGTCGGCCTGGTCCTCCATCAGCGCGACCAGGCCGCGGCCCAGCAGGGCGCGGCCGAGACCCCGGTTCTGCCAGTCGGTGGCCACATAGAGCGCATAGATCTCGCCACTGTAGGGCAGTTGACCGCGGTTGGGTCCGGCGCTGACGAAGCCCAAGACCTGATCGCCCCGGCTCAAGACGAAGGTCCGCGCCCGGTTGGCGGTCAAGGTGATCGAGCGCGCCCAGTCGATCGCCCGGTCCGAGACCGAGAGCCGGGCCAGGGTGGCGTCCGGGATCATCCCGCCATAGGTTCCCTGCCAGGTCTCAACCTGGACCATCGCAATGCCCAGGGCATCTTCGGCGGTGGCTTCGCGCATCTCGATGACGGTCGTCATACCGTGGCCTCCCGCTGCAGAACGGCGAGGTAGAAACCGTCGGTGCCATGACGGGCCGGGGTCAAGAGAAAACTGCGCGCGGCCGGATCGAAGGGCGCGTCGCCGCCGATGGTCTCGGCCCAGAGCGGCACCAGGGAAACCGCCGCGAAGTCGGGCCGCCGGGCCAGAAAGGCGTCCAGCTGTTCGCCGTTTTCCGCCGGCAGGAACGAACAGGTCGCATAGATCAGCCGGCCGCCCGGCCGCACCAGATCGGCGGCCTCGTCCAACAGTCGGGCCTGGCTGCGCTGGAGACCTTGCAGGGCGGCCTGGGTCAGGCGCCAGCGCGCGTCCACGCTGCGCCGCCAGCGTCCGCTGCCCGAACAGGGCGCATCGATCAGCACCCGGTCGAAGGGACCCGCCGCGGCCAGGTCGGCGCGCGCGGTCACCAGGCTGTCGATGGCGACCCCGGCGCGCTCGAGGCGGGCATGGGACCGGCGCAGCCGCTTGGGGTCGCTATCGTACATGACCAGGCGTCCCTGGTTGCCCATGGCGGCGGCCAGGGCCAGGGCCTTGCCCCCGGCGCCGGCGCAGAAATCCAGCACGGTCATGCCGGGCCGCGCATCGCATAGCAGGGCGGCGAGCTGCGAGGACTCGTCCTGGACCTCGACCAGGCCGGCGCGGTAGGCCGCGGTCGCCTCCACCGCCCGTGTCCGGCCGACCACGCGCAGCCCGAGCGGCGCCAGGGCGCAGTCCTCGGTCTCTATGCCAGCCTCGGCCAGACGGGCCCGGACCTCATCGCGGGTCGCCTTCAGGCCGTTGACCCGCAGGTCGAGGGGCGCCGGCCGCAGCAGCGCGGCCAGCTCGTCGCGCCAGGCCGATCCGAAGGCCGCCTGAAGGCGCGGCAGCAACCATTCGGGGCACTCGTAGCGCACCCAGTCTTCCAGATCCGACTCCTCGTCCGGCTGCCTCGCCAGCGCGGCGAGCAATGCCTCCTCCTCGCCGCGCAAGGCACCCGGCCCGTAGGGTTGCTCGGCGAAGAGCGCCGGAAGGTCGGCCGGCGCATGGGTCTGTCCCACGATCAGATGGGTGAGGAGCAGCGCCCGGGCAGAGCTTGGATCGCCGTCCGTCCCCTTGATGCGCGCTTCCAGCCGGGCCCGGTGGCGCAGCAGGTCGAAGACCAGATCGGCGATAAAGCGGCGATCCTTGGAGCCGATAAAGCGGCGCGCCCGACAATAGGCGGTGACCGCGGTTTCGGCGGCGCTATCGCCCGCCGCGATGCTCTCCAGTATCTCGATCGCCGCCGCCAGGCGCGCGCCGGGTCTCATGATCCGGCTTTCATGGTCGGGGTTCCCTGGGGGAACTCAGTTGTGGCGGTAGTTGGGCGCCTCGCGGGTCACGGTCACGTCGTGGACGTGGCTCTCCCTGAGGCCGGCGTTGGAGATCCTGACAAATCGCGCGTTGGCCTGGAGGGCGGCAATGTCGGCGCTGCCGGTGTAGCCCATGGCCGCCTTCAATCCGCCCACCAGTTGGTGGATCACCGCATGGGCCGAGCCCTTGTAGGGCACCCGGCCCTCGACACCTTCGGGCACCAGTTTCAGTTGGTCGGCCACGTCCTGCTGAAAGTAGCGGTCGGCCGACCCACGGGCCATGGCGCCCAGCGAGCCCATGCCGCGGTAGGATTTGTAGGAGCGGCCCTGATAGAGAAATATCTCGCCCGGGCTCTCGTCCGTGCCGGCCAGCAGGGAGCCGATCATGGCACAGTCGGCGCCGGCGGCGATGGCCTTGGCGAGATCGCCGGAGAACTTGATCCCGCCGTCGGCGATGACCGGAATGTCCTGGCGATGAGCCTCTTCCACGGAGTTCAGGATCGCGGTCAGCTGCGGCACCCCGACCCCGGCCACCATGCGGGTGGTGCAGATCGAGCCCGGACCGATTCCGACCTTGATCGCATCGGCACCGGCGTCGATCAGGGCCTTGGCGCCTTCGGCGGTCGCGATGTTGCCGGCAATGACCTGGGTCGCGTTGGAGAGGCGCTTGATCGCCTGAATCGCGTCGATCACCCCTGTCGAATGGCCGTGCGCCGTGTCGACCACCACCAGATCGACCTCGGCGTCGATCAGCGCCTCGGCCCTGGCCAGCCCCGCCGGTCCGACCCCGGTCGCCGCGGCGGCCCGCAGACGGCCCTGTTCGTCCTTGCAGGCGCCGGGATAGGCGTCGGCCTTTTCGATGTCCTTGACCGTGATCAGACCGATACAGCGAAAGGCATCGTCGACCACCAGCAGCTTTTCGATACGGTACTGGTGCAGCAGCCGCATGGCCTCTTCGCGCTCGACGCCCTCCTCGACGGTGACCAGCTTGTCCTTGGTCATGAGCTGCGAGACCGGCTGCTTGCGGTTCTCGGCGAAGCGCACATCGCGGTTGGTCAGGATGCCCGCCAGGCGCTGGGTCTCGCGCTCCACCACCGGGATGCCTGAAATGCGGAAGCGGTCCATTAAATCGAGCGCGTGCTGCAAGGGTTCGTCGGGGTAGATCGTGACCGGATTGACCACCATGCCGCTTTCGAACTTCTTGACCTTGCGGACCTCGTCGGCCTGCTCTTCGTTGCCCAGATTCTTGTGAATGACCCCAATGCCGCCGGCCTGGGCCATGGCGATGGCGAGGCGGCCTTCGGTCACGGTGTCCATGGCGGAGGACAACAGGGGAATGCCGAGCCTGATGGTCTTGGTCAGACGGCTGACAGTGTTGGCTTCGTGAGGCAGGATCTCGGACGCACCCGGCTGCAGCAGGACGTCGTCGAAGGTCAGAGCGAGGGGTAGTTCCATGCCAACTCCCAGGATTCGGGTTGGCGCCGCATCATACACAGGCATTAACCTTTGCAAAGCGGATTCGCCGGAATTCCGCACCGGTCGGCCGCAATGGTCCGCCCGGTCCCAGTTAGCGGACGCGAAAGCCGCTGGCCACCAGGTACATCTCGGCCGAGTCGCTGCGGCTGGCCGGCGGTTTCACGTGGCGGACCGAGGCAAAGGCCTGTTTCAGGCGCTGTAACAGTTCCCGTTCGGTGCCGCCCTGCAGGACCTTGGCGACGAAGGTGCCGCCGGGCGCCAGGACCGTCAGCGCGAACTCCAGGGCCGCCTCGGCCAGGCCCATGACCCGCAGATGATCGGTCTTGTTGTGCCCCGTGGCGGGCGCCGCCATGTCCGACAGAACCAGATCGGCTGGCCCGCCCAGAAGTGCGCGGAGCTGCTCGTCGGCCCCCTCGGCGAGGAAATCCCCCTCGACGATCTCGGCGCCGGCCACCGGCTCCACGGCCAGCAGGTCGATGCCGATGATCCGTCCCTTGGTGCCGCAGCGCTCGGCCACCACCTGAAGCCAGCCGCCCGGCGCGCAGCCGAGGTCAACGACCCGCGCGCCGCTTTTCAAAAAGGCGTACTTGTCGTCCAGTTGCAACAGCTTGAAGGCGGCGCGGGAGCGATAGCCGCGCAGCCGGGCCTCGGCGACATAGGGGTCGTTCAATTGCCGCTCCAGCCAGCGTGCCGAGGCGGTCGAGCGGCGCTTGGCGGTCTTGACGCGAACCTTGAGGTCGCGGCGCTGGCCTTCGAAGGATCCAGACCCCTCGGTTCGGCGCCCGCCACGACCGCCCGAACGGGTCCCGCCGGCGCCCGCGCGGCCTCCGCCGCGCCGCCCGCCCGCACCGGTCATGCCCGACGATCCCTCAATCCGGCGGCGCTGTCGCTGTCATAGGGCTTGGGCCGTAGGCCGCGCTCGAGCTGCAGCAGGATGCCTTCACGCAGGCCGCGGTCGGCGACCCGCAGCCGGGGCGCCGGCCAGACCTGGAGCAGTCCCTCCAGAATGGCACAGCCGGCGATCACCAGATCGGCGCGATCGCCGCCGATGCAGGCATTGGCGCGGCGGGCCTCGAGCGACATGGCCGATATCTCGCCGTTCAAGCGCAGGATCTCCTGGAGCGTCAGGTATTGGCCATCGACCCGGTTGCGGTCGTAACGCGGCAACTGCAGCGACAGGCCGGCCAAGGTGGTAACGGTGCCGGAGGTTCCGATCATCTGAAACGCGCCCGACACCAGGGAGCGCGACAGATCGTGCCGGCGGTCGAAGGCCGCCGCGGCTTCCCGGCTTTCTTCGACCATGGCGCGATAGGTCACCGGCGCGACCTCGCCGCCGCCATAGCGTTCGGCGAAGCTCACCACGCCGATGGGCAAGGAGCACCAGTCGCGCACCGCGACCCGGCGCCGGGCCACACCGGCGGCGGTCACACCGGGGGCGGCCACGCCTTGGGGCGCGCCGCTCTCCACCTTGACCCAGGATATTTCGGTCGAACCGCCGCCGATGTCGAAGATCAGCACGTCGCTCTTGCCGGGCTCGATCAGGGGCGCGCAGCCGTCCGCGGCCAAGCGGACCTCCTCGATCTCCGGGATGACCTCCAGGGCGATGCCGGTCTGCTGGGCCACCTGGCCGACGAAGGCCGCGCTGTTCGATCCCTGGCGGCAGGCCTCGGTCGCCACGGCACGCAGATGCTCGGCCCCGCGGCGGTGCAGCTTTTCGGCACAGACCTGCAACGCATCCATGCAGCGCGCCATGGCCGCCTCGCTCAGCCGATCGGCATGGGCCAGGCCTTCGCCGAGCCGGACGATGCGCGAAAAGGCGTCGATGACCTTGAAACCCTGGGGCTCCAAACGGGCGACCAGCAGGCGGCAGTTGTTGGTGCCCAGATCGATGGCCCCGACCACCGGCCAGCCGGTCCCATGGGGCCGCCCGACCCGCCTGGTCCATCGATAGCTCTCGACCCCGGACACCTGTCGGTCCCTCCCTGTCACCCCGATTTCGGCGAACCGACCGCCGGCCATCGCCCGTTCCTCTTGCCCGATCATAGCCGCAAGACCCGACCCGAAGCCAGCCCGGGCCATATCCCAGGGACCGAGCCAGCGGAGTCGGACCGGGAATTTGTCATCCGGTCCCGCGGGGACAAGTGGCACGGTCGCGGCAAAAGCAGTTGAAGTCGCAGGCCTGCCGGACTAAATACGGGGACGCTATCGGTGGTCCGCTCTTTTTGCATGCCCAGTTGCGCGGCCTCCGCTGGGGCATAGTTCAATGGTAGAACACTCGGCTCTGACCCGAGCAATCTTGGTTCGAATCCAGGTGCCCCAGCCAAAATTTCCCCGATGACTCAAGGTTTTGCAAAGTAAGCAGGGCGCACAAGCCGCCATGCCTATCGCACTTCGCGCCTCTGCGCCGCGTGCCGGGAGGCGACGCGAGCGAGGACCAGGGAGACGGTTCGGCCTCTCCTGACTTGACCGTCATCGATGGCTGAATAGGGCGAAAAGAGCCCGACACCGCGTAGCCGGAGTCTGGTTGATTCACACCCTTGGCCCGGTCTCGACTGGTGCGAAGGTCGTTTTCGTTGTCCTGGTGCCCCTCTTTCGAGTAGCTTGATGATGACGCAATTTTCACTCACAGATCGTGTAATGTTCAAAAAAGAAGTTACGGTTGGGCAGGCAATTCGGGCGGCGAGACTGAACCGCGGATGGACCCGTGCCGATCTGGCCGGCCGCTTGGAATGCGATGTCGAAACCCTCGAGACCCTGGAAACCACGGCGGCCTACCCTCCCCTGGGACTGATTCTCCACATTGCCGCGATTTTCGATATGGATCCTTCACAGATCTATGGACAGCTCGGGACCGAGCCGAACGAGCACGTCGCGATCGACCGGCTGTACGACCTCTATTGCGAAATGCAACAAAAGTCCGGTCCTTGACCATGTCCGCCTTTTGCTCCCTCGATGCCGGCATTCCCGACTGCGCGCTGACCTGGATCGATCGCGATGGCAGCGCGTTTAGCGTTGCCGACGAGACGACGTCGAGCCAGCCCAATTGGCCCTTTATCGGTTTCGTTGCCGACTATGTCTTCAATGAAATGGGCATGGTTCGGATTCGCCGCCATAGAGGCGATGCCGAGATTTCCTGGGACATTGACTGCGTCTCGCCGGAAGCACTGGGCCGGTGCAAGGACCTTCTGCGCGGCTCGACCGGCACCCCGCTTCACATCGTCCTGCAGTTCTTCAAGTCCGGATGGGTCACCGAGCGACCGCGCAGCCGCGATGAAGCCCTGGCGCAGATTGACGCGATTCAAGCCTTTGCCGGCGTACGCCTGGCCCATACGGCGTCGTTCTTGACCCGCGAACTGGCGGAAGGGCGTTCGGGGAACTCCTGTGTCGCCCAGGCGCTCGAAGCCGCGGATAGTCCCTTTCGTCACGACCCCCGCTTGGATGACCACGCGCTCAGGTACTTTAAGGACAAAGAGGGGATCTTCCGGTTTCGCCATATCGGAGAGAAGACCCCCTACTACCTCCTGGCGGGACGCAAGAAGGCGGAGGAGGCCGTTGCCCAAGCTCTTCCCTTTGCGCTCGATCCCGAGTTCGAGATCAAGGCAGCCACGAACTTCACCGATATCGTCAAGAACGGCCGGCCGGTCTATCAACACTGCGCGGCCGTCATGCGATTGAACAACGGCCGTCGCTGGGTCACCTACGAGCGCGCCCTGGTACCCGACAGTGACGGTATTCTATGCTTCGTAAACGTGAGAGATGACCTCGCCAGCCGACTGCTGCCGATCGCACACCAAAGCCAAAGCTCGGATCGTTTTCTCCAGCTCGCGCCGGCCTAGCCAACACACATATTCATTCAAGACCTCGCTGCCATCTTCCTGAAACCACCGGACGCCGGGTCCCCAATGCTTGTGGCCCACCACCTGCATGTATCCGGGATTGGCCCGCGACGGCAGGACCAGGCCCCAGACGTAATCCATGCGCCATTTCCGATAGCTCGCGATCACCGCGAGTTTGCCCAACGATCCGGCAAGGTAGCGCCCGCGCCAGTCGCGGCGCAGCCACATCTCCCCATGGTAGACCAACAGCCCGGTCAGCTCCCTTTCCACCAGCCGCTCGGATCTGACAATCGGCTCGTGGTCGCCGCAGTCCGCATAGTCCAGGGCCATTGGACCCAGTTCCATCATCAGGCTGCCCGAGGGGTTGAGCACTGTCGCCTGGAGATGGCAGATGTCGCCCTTGCGGTCGCGCCCGACAACCCAAAGGCCGTCACCGGTCTCGTAGCAGGGCGGTATTCTGATTCCCCTGGCTTGTAGCTTGGCCTCCCGATAGCCCTCCAGCTCCGTGTGAATTTCCACCGTTATGCCCTCGCCGGCATAGGCGTCGATCAGGGCTCGGACCACCGCACGCGATTCGGCATCGGCCCAGATGCCGCCGCCCTGATCGACGACGGTTGGCGACGGGCTCTGCGGCGGCCACCGATCGGTTTCGATCCCGCGACCGTTGGTGTGGGATACTTGTGTCATGGTTGGCCTCCCTTTCATGGTTAGAACGTGTTGTGATGCACAATCTAAACTTTGCACAAACGGAACGCGTAGTGCAGCAACAGATAACCGTTGGGCGATATCCGTTCCTTCAGCTTCAGCCGCCCCGTGGGTCGGCTGTTAGAGCCTATCCCTTTTGGTGCCGAAATGGCGCAGAGAAGAACAGTTGGGACCAGGGGTTCGACCGAAGGCAGCCCGATGACGGGAGGACTCGCACGGGGGATGCCCGCTGGACTCGATCTCGATGGCGGCGCCATGAACGCCGTGACCGACCGCGACACCGAATCCCCCGCCACTCGGTCGCCCGTGACGTCGTGCACGACACACTCATCCTCAAACGCCGCGGCCAAGCACGACCCCTGCTGGTTGCCGCGACAATCAACTTGCCGCCGACCCGCCCACCCGATCGAGGACCGCTGCATCGCCTTCGAAACATGGGAGAGCGGCTTGCAACTGAACGGTGTCTATGATTGTTTCGAGTTCGTCCGAATTTTTCTAGCGGAAAGGGTGTTCAATGTGGTCAACGAAGTTGGGATGTGTGCTGCTGGTTGCCGGATTTCTGCTCGCTGGGGGACTGGGAGTCTCTCGCCCGGCCACGGCGCAAAGTTCAATGGATTCCCTGGAAGGCATCTACTTGGACCTGCGCGGCGGCGCGAGCTTCCTAATGGACAGCGAAACGACCGAGCCCGGGATCACCAGCAGGATCGTGGGTGACTTTGACTTCGACCCCGGCTATGTCGTCGAAGGCGCCGTTGGTTACGAACATGATAGCGGCTTTCGCGGTGAAGTCGAAATCGGCTACAGGAAGCACGACCTCGATACCGCCACGATCAAGGACGATGGCGGCCTCGGCGCGTCCGCGGGTTTGGGGTCGCTCAACGGCCTTACCTTTCCTGGCGCCTTTGCCGGAGCCCTGGTACCGTCGATCAACGGTGACATCGAGACGATTTCGGTGATGGCCAATGGATACTATGCAGTCGACACGGGTACCGGGTTCAGACCATTCGTGGGCGCTGGCGTCGGTGTTGCCTTCATGAGTCTGGATACATCATTCCTCACCGTGTCGTCCGACGAGAACAGCACTGAGTTGGCCTACAAGGCGATGGCGGGCATCGAGTACGAGTTCGACGCCGATTTCGCGGCATTCCTCTTGGGCGTTCGATACAGCTACTTCGCAACGACGGATCCGAAGTTCGGCGACTCCAATTTCGAACATGGCACTCACAATGTTCTGGCGAGCGTTCGTCTTCGTCTATGAGTCCTTCTTGCGGTCAGGCTTTCATTGACAGCATGACTTGACCGGCACGGCCGCACAGGTAGCAGAGCACCCCGAAGCAGGCACCTGACCGGTTCCGTCGGAACCGAGACGATGTGGCGGATCGAATTCTACGCGGCCTGGCGTTCGCCGGCCTCCGGCACTTCCAGACGCCGTGCGGCGTCTTCGAAAACCCCGCGCACGGTGGCAACCGACAAACCGTCGCGCCGCATCACCAGTTGGATGATCGGGTCGGACAAGAGCTCTTCGAGGCTGGGCTCGCCGCGGCAGTCGATCCTTGTTGAATTGCTGTCCATCCTGTCCTCCCGTTGGGCCCTTAGGCCGATCCGATGAGTGTGCTGTTGGACTGCTTAGATGGGATTCATCGCTGGCGTTTGTAGGCAAAATGACGGCTTCGTGAAATTTGGTGTTAGCTAGTGCTTCAAAGCCACAGCTAGGACGCGCCGCGCCGGACCATAGGGGCCAAAAAGCCGGCCTGACGCCGCCTCCAACCCGTCGAAGCGCGGGCCGGCCAGGTAGACCGTCTCCAATGCGGTCCCGACGATGGTGTCGTGTTCGGCGCTGCCGAAGGCGGCCAGGGGATTGGTCAGGCGCAGGCCCTCGACCAGACCCTCGGCCAACAGGGCATGGGTTTGATCGTAGGCCGCGCAGGCCTCCTGCCAACAGCGTCGCAGCAGGTCCGGGCCGACCTTGAGGGGATCGCGCGCGGCGACGCCGAAGTGACCGGCCACCAGATAGGACCAGTCTGGCCGGGTGGCGCCCGCTTACCACGCCGGTCTCACTGGGCTTGCCTCATGGGGCCTGCTCAAGCCACCAGCGGGCAATCTCGTCGCGGTTGGCGAACCAGACGTCCTCGTGGCTCTGGGCGTACTGGATGAACTTCCTGAGCGCCCCGATGCGCCCGGCGCGCCCGACGATGCGGCAGTGCAGGCCGACCGACATCATCCGGGTCTGGCCCTTCTGGCCTTCGCGGTAGAGCTCGTCGAAGGCGTCCTTCAGGTAGGTGAAAAACTGGTCGCCGATGACAAAACCCGGCGAATGCCAGAAGCAAAAGTCGTTGTTGTCCGGCGTGTAGGGAATCACCAGGTGCTTCTTGCCGGCGACCTCGACGAAGTGCGGCGTGTCGTCGTTGTAGGCGTCGCAGTCGTAGAGGAAACCGCCCTCCTCCACCACGAGCCGCCGGGTCCGCTCGCTGGGGCCGTAGCGGCAGTACCAGCCCAGCGGCCGCTGCCCGGTGGTGCGCTCCAGGGATTCCACGGCGAGGCGGATGTGCTCGCGTTCCTCCTCTTCGGTCAGGCGGAAGACCTCTTCCCAGCGATAGCCGTGGGAGATGATCCCATGGCCGCCCTCGACCGCCGCCTTGGCCACCGCCGGGTTCTGCTCGAAGGCCAGGGCGCAGGCATAGAAGGTCGCCTTGACCCCGGTCTCCTGCAGCACATCGAGAATGCGCCAGACCCCGACCCGCGAGCCGAATTCGTACTGGGTCTCCATGGCCAGATTACGCAGCCCCTCGGGAAAGGGGTAGCTGCCCCACTCGGTGACCGACTCCTGGTCCGGGTCGCCCATGGCATGGCTGCGCTCGGAGCCCTCTTCATAGTTCACCACCAGGGAGACCGCCAACTTGGCCCCGCCCGGCCAGCCAATGGTTGGCACATCGCGGCCATAGCCGACGAGATCGCGGTGTTTGGTGGCGGTCATGGCTGGTCCCCTCTTTGGTGCAGTGATTCTAGACCCCTTCTGCGTCTTACGGAACCATTTGACCGAGATTAAATTGCCTTTTGGCAAGGCGCGCTGCGAAGCTTCGAGGCATCTCGGGAAGTTAGTATGAGAACCTGGAATATTCCGGTCTGCATCAACTAAGGCCACAGGGCACAGGCAGGATGTTGGCACTAATCCATCAATTGGACTAAAAATCATCCCTGCCTATTTTGCCGAGTTGCACCATCTTGACCGAGCTGCGACCGCAGTTCTGATATGCCCATCACTGGGACCTCTCCCACTTGAGGTAGGCCGTCTGCATGCCATCGGTCAGTTTGTTTTGATAGCTACCATCTACCCAGGGGACCCCCGCTAACGTCTCAAGACTATCGAGCATTGCTTCAAGGTCGTCGTCGCGGTTTTCGTTGTATGCCGTGGCCATTTTTGTCCATAGCTTTCGATCATTTGAGAATAGTGCCTTTCCGAAGTCGGAAAACTGATTGATCAAGTTCTGCCTGAGGTCGGCCATGCT
Organism: Kiloniellaceae bacterium; assembly: GCA_021776195.1. The sequence continues at coordinate 14,968 of JAJFGK010000030.1, forward strand.
GGACGAAATCGCTTCGACGGCTTCCTTCTTGCTGTCTAGCTTTTTCTTGATCCCGGAACGGGTCGCCGAAATAGCCTTACCCACGAGGGACGCCCCAACTTGGACCCTTTTGTCCGGAACCAACGTGCCAATCAGGGAGACAACGACCTCAACAACTTCGAGAACCGAGTCCGCGTGTTTGAGATCCTCATCATTGCCTTGGGTCTTGACCCACTTCTCAAAGGCCCCTGCCGCGTTGTCAATTTGATTGTTGAGGCGGGCGATGTGCAGGGTGACCTGCTCGTCGATTTTTTTCTCCAAGTGTTTAAGCGACCTGATCTTGGATGCGGAAATGGGATCGGTCTCCTCCAATTCTTCCTGGTCGCGGTCCTTTTCCATCAAATCCTTCATAACGCGCGCTGAAATTTTCCGGACCAATTCGTCCGTCTTTTCTCGCGTCGATTTGATAAGGCGACGAGCTTCCTCGATCTCCCCTTTGTCCAATGCCGATACGATGTCTCCATCCAACTTCAGGATTTCGTCCTGGATCGCTTTTTCTTCTTCAGTGGCATCGACAGCCGCGCTTCTCACATCATCGCGCAGGCTTTCAAGATCACCTTGCAGTTCGGTGCGTGCCGTTTCGATTTCTTGCACTGCCGTCTCAAAAAGAGTCAGAGTACGCTCAAGGTAATCCAAATGCTCCAGGGCCTCGGCGTAGTTATCCTCGGCGGCCTTGCCCTCAGCATCCGACAGGGAGTCCATGACATCCTTGGCTTCCTTGCTTTTCAAGATTTCGAATGGCGGTTTGGCCGCCGCTGTGAGACGCTTTCGAAGACCATCGAGACGCCGGTCATAGTCCGCTTGGTCGGAGGCCGATTTCCGTTTCTTCTGCTCCGCATCGAACTGATTGAGCAATGACTCCAGGTCGTCCAATTGAGCCATGGCTATGCTGTCGATCAACTTCTTGCTCAGGCTCGCGTTAGCCTCGGAAAAGGCATTCAGAACTTCAGTCTGCAGGTCCTTGAGGGCCTTTGTCTCATCTCCCGGATCCGTCGAGTTGGGGTTGTCCGTGGAGGCGAGCGGGCTCGCATCCAGGAGATTGTCCCAACGATCGGAAAGCGCTTCCAATTCCTTCCGGTAGTCTTCGATCACCTTATCGGCCTCGGTCTGAAGGTCTTCGCGCCGTGACTCGTAGTTCTTGATTCTGAGGTCTAGGATCCGCTTTTGTGAGAGAGCCTCTCCGAAGTCTCCCTTAGCCTCGGCAGCCAACATCGCTTCGTAACTGCTGTCGATTTCCTCCTCCCTGGTCTTCAGTTCGGAGGCAAAACTGCCGTAGGTCTCTTTGAGTTTCTTGTGTTTGGTCTTCAGTTCGCTTAGCCCCTTGTCATAGGCGACGAAATCCTTCTTAAAACTCGCCACCGCTTTTTGCAGGTCGGCGAGGCCGCCGGTGAAGAGCGCGTTGAGATCCTTGGTGGCCTGGTCGTAGTTCAAGCTGTCGGCCTGGGCGTCGATGCCCGCGAGCGTCGTGACAATCTGGTCTCCCAGGGCCGTGATCGCGGCCGGCAGGTCTTTGGCTTCTTTGTCCGGCATTGCCGCCGCGTACTTCTCGGCAAATTCGGCGCGCAGTTTCTTGAAGGCCTCCCGTTCCGCCAGCGCCAGCATATAGCGGCCGAAGAGGACCCAAGCCTCCTTGTTAAGATCGTCGCAGGCCTTCAATTCGCCGTCGCAGTAGTTGCTATTGAGCGCTTCCTTGGTGCGGTTCAACTGATCCAGAAGGTCCTCAACCGTGTCAGGCATTGGCCGGCTCCGCTGTTTTGGAGGTCTTCGCCTCGAGGTCGTCCAGCGCCTTGGCGATGGTCAGGCGTTTGGGGTCGTTGGTCAGGGCGGTGAGCTGCTGCAGTTCGTCCTTGGCGGCGCGCAGCCGCGTCAACAAGCCATCGTAATCGCCGCCCTTGGCCTCGGCATCGAGGGCGGCCAGTCCGTCGTCGATCTTGCCGGCCAGATCGGTCATGGGATTGGTCGGGCGATCGGCGCTCTTGAGCTGCGACAGGGCGGCCTCGAAGGCGGTGCGCTCCTGCTCGTAGGCGGCCTGGGCATCGAGGTCGCGCTGGGCCTCGTTCAGATACTCCGACACCGCCAGGGTCGCGGCGTTCATGGTCGCCGCGGCGGCCTTGTAGTCGCCGGCAGCGGCGGCGGCGGCCATCTCGGCGGCGGCCGAGGCAAACGCACTCTTCATCGATGCGAGAGACGGGTTGTCGATGGTCTCCGCCTGCACGATCAGGCCTTCGGTGACCGGCTTGCCCAGCAGATAGGCCATCCGGTCGGGATCGCTGCCCGCGGTCTCGAGGGCTTGCAGCGCCGTCGAAGCCCCTCCCAGCGCGTCCCGGGCGGTCAGATAGTCGCCGGCGGTCGCCGCCGCATCGACGTCGGTCAAGGCGGTCTCCACATCGCCGGCAAGTGCCTTCATCGGGTCGGACGGCTCCGGCAGGCTCTTGGCCATGGAATGGCGCGCATCGAAGGCCGCCCGGTCCTGGCTGTAGGCGGCTTTGGCCAGTTGATTTTCCTCGGCCTTGGCGAGGAAGGCCGAAACGGCCGCGTTGGCCGCCGTCAATTGGTCAAGCGCGGCCTCGTAACTGCCGGCCCTGGCCGCGGTCTGGGCGCTTTCCAATACGCCGGCGAATGCGGCCCTGTCCGTTTCGAGGAAGGGATCGTTGACCTGAGCGGCCTGCGCGAGCAGCGCCCCGACAACGGGCGCCACGCCAAGATAGGCCAAACGGTCGGCATTGTTGGCCAGCGTTTCAAGCTGCGAGAGGGCCAGCCTGGGCGCCTCCAGGTCTTCGCGCGCCTGGATGTAGTTTTCCGCCCCGGCCAGCGCCGCGCTGGCGGCCAGTTGGCCCTGGACCTGTTGTGTCAGGGCCGACATGGGATCGGAGGGCTCGGGCTGGGCCATCAGTTGGGCAAGCGACTGGTCCAACATCGGCCGTTCGGCCTCGTAGGCGGTCTTCGCTTCGGCATTGGCCTCCACGGCCGCGGTGTAGACGGCGATTTCTTCTCGCATCGTCGCCATCTTGGCGACCGCCGTGGCGTAGTCGCCGGCCTTGGCCGTCCCGGTGATCTCATCGAAGGACACCATGAAGTGGCCGGGAGCGAAGATGTTGTCGCCCGCGACCACGGGACCCGACGGCACGAAGGGCGGCACGAATTGCGGCAGAGAATCCAGATAGCTGCGCCGCATGGGATCCCGCGCCGCCTCGTCGAAGCGGTCCAGGGCCGCGTCGCCTAGCCCCAAGGTGTCGATCGCATCTTGAATGTCCCCACCGTCCAGCTTGGCCTCGGCTTGGGCCGCGGCATCCTTGGCCTCGCCGATGATGTCGAGCATCGGGTCGTTGGGCTCGGGAACCGCCTCGCAATCGGCTATGCGGGTCCGCAGCTTTGTCAGCGCCTGATCGTACTGTTCCAGCAGCACCAGCAAGAGCAGAACCTCGCCGGCAGCGGCGATGAGCGCGTCGACCAGGGCCCGGGCGGCGCCATAGTCGCCGGACCTGGCACTGGCCTCGGCGGCGCTGGGATCGAGCGGCTCGAGGTGACGCGCCAGCCGGCCACCGGCGGTGGCATCCGCCGCCTGGGCCGCGGCGATGGCCTCGTCCAACGCCGGCTTGGCCCCCAGATAGGCCACGCGATCGGGCGCATGAACCAGCCCGCGCAGGGTGTCGAGCGCGCCGCGCGCCGGTCCCAGGTCCAAGAGCGCCTGATCGAAGTCGCCCTGGTCCGCCTTGGCCTGCGCCGGCACCAGCGACTGTTCGACCCCCTGCCCGGCCGCCGCCATCGGTTCGCTCGGCTCCGGTTCGCCCAGGAGCAGCGTAAGCTCGCTTTCGATTGCCTCCCGTTCGGGCCGGTAGACCGTCTCCGCCTCGCTGTCCTTGCGAGCTTCCTCCATGTAGACGAGGGCCGCCGCGTTTGCGGCGGAGGCCTGGCTCAGCGCAACGGCATAGTCGCCGGCCTTGGCCGATACGGTCATCGCACTGGCGGCACTCTCGAAGGGTTCCTTGAGGGCCGCGAGGCTGGGGTTGTCGATCGCCGCGGCGCCGACGATGGCGGCCTCCGCGGCGGCCTTCATCCCAAGATAGGCCAGGCGGTTGGGATCCAGACCGGCGGTTTCCAGTTCGGCCAGCGGCTCGGCCGCGGCGCGCAGAGCCGGCAGCGCCTCGATAAAGTTCTGCAGGGCGGCGGCACTGTCCGCCTGCGGGAGGGCCTCGGTAACCCGCCCCGACAGGGCGATCATCGGGTCCGACGGCTCCGGGTAGCCCTGGGTCGTCGTCCAGCGCGCATCGAAGTCGGTCCGTTCGCCGGTGTAGAGGCCTTGAGAGACGGTGTTCTCCTCGACCGTGGCCAGGAAAGCGGCAATGCTCGCCTCCGCCGCCTTCAGGTGGCCCAGGGCGCCCTTGTAGTCGCCGCCTTCCGCCGCTCCCTGCATCTGGACATGGAGGTCGGCGTAGGGGACCCTCATCTCCGCCATCCAGGTCGGGCCGACCTGATCGGCATCGGCCATCCGGGTTTCCAGGCCCGGCTTGGCGTCCAGGTAGGCAAGCCGGTCCGGATCGGTTCCCAGGGCCTCCAGTTGGATCAGGATCGCGTCGGCCTCGCCGAGCAGCGCCAACCCGGAAATATAGTCGGACGCAGCCACGGCCGTGTCGACCTGCCCCACGGCCGGGTCAATCGAGTTTCGCATGGCGGTCATCGGGGCCGACGGCTCGACATAGCCCGTCGCCGTGGTCAGGCGTCCGTCGAAGGCGCCGCGCTTGGCGGTGTAGTCCGCCTTGGCCTGCTTGTTCTCCTCGGCCTTGGCGAGGAGCGCATCGGCCGCCGTCATGAGTGCCTGAAGGCTGGTCATGGCCACGCCGTAGGTGCCCGCCTCGGCCGCGGCGAGCATCGCGGCCTGGGCGCTGCGATAGGGCTCGCGCAGGGACTCGACGAAGGGATCGACGATCAGGTCCGCTGCCACCGCCTGCCCAAGGGCCAGGACCTTGGCGCCGAGGTAGGCCAATCGGTCGGGATCGTTGCCGAGCCCCTCGAGCTCTTCCAGGGACGCGATCGCCTCGCACAGCTCGGGCTCGCCCTCGATGTAGTTGTGAAGACCCACCAGGTCCGCCGCGGCGCCGGCCAGAGCGCTGATCGTCGGGCCGAGCGCCGTCATAGGTCCCGAGGGTTCGGGAAGGCTTGCGGCAATCGCCTGGCGGGTCTCGAAATCGGGGCGCGCCGTCTCGTAGGCTGCCTTGGCATCGCTGTTTTGCGCGGCGGTGGCGAGATAGTCCGCACCGTCCTCGATCAGTGAGTTCAAGCCTGTCATGGCCTCGGCGTAACTGCCGGCCAGGGCCGAGGACTGCATCGCCTTGTGCGCGCCTAGGATCGCCTCCCGGACCGTTGCCATGAAGGGGTCGGCGATGGCCGAACACTGGTCGACCAGGGAGTCGACGTCGGGGTGCCCGGTCAGATAGGCCAGGCGATTGGGGTCCTCGGCCAGGGTCTTCAGTGTCGCCAGTTGATCGCTGGCGGTGGCCAGGAACTCGCGGGCGCCGACATAGTTCTTTTCGACCTCGGCGGTGATCAGAAGAGGCAACTGACCCAGGACATTGGCGTTTTCCACCAGCATCGGCTCCGAGGGCTCGGGCGGCGCGCCGAGGTCGAGCTGGGCTTTGTCGAAGACCGGCTTTTCCTTGTCGTAGAGCGCCTTGGCGTCCTTCTGGCGCAGGTACTCCTGGTAGGGCGCCTCGACATCCTTGAGCAGTTTGCCCAGGCCGTCCTTGGCCTCGCTCCAGCGGCGCCCGGTCACACCGTCGGCGATCTCACGGCTCGCCGAAAGCCAGGCGGCGCAGCCGGCCATGCCCCAGGTTTCGAGCTCTTGCGTCTGGCCGTCCACGGTATCGTACTGCGGCTCGACCGCTTTCCAGGCGGCGTGGCAGGCATCGGTCGTCTGGCGCAGCTTGCCGACCTTCTTGTCCAGGTTCCCGAGCGCGGTGAGAACTTGCTTGATCTTGCCCGAGGCCTTCTTGGCGTCAGCCGGATCGATCGCCTTCAGGGTCTTTTGATAGGCGCCGTAGACCTTGTCGCGTTCGCCATCGAGGGCGCCGTGATCGTTGGCCGGCGCTAGGGCCGCGAGATGGACCAGGTTCGCGTCCGGCCCCTTGAGGCCCGACTTGAAGTCCTTTTTGAAGTCCTTCGACTGCTTGTCCGAGCCGCTCTTGGCCGGTTCGTCGACCCCAAAGATTTCCTTGAGACCTTCCGCCATCCTGTAGCCCCTCCCCAAGAGAAGACACATCCCCGGTTAGGCTCGTTGCGTTGTATCGGCAGCCCAGGCCATGCCTCCGGCGTAAATCGCGAAAATCAACCTTAGAGGGTTGATTGCCGTTCGGTGTTACTTACGGCTCAAGATAGTGGCTCCGCCACCGCGGCAGGGACACTCATTTTCTCGTGAGCTGAGCAGATATTACACCAATAAATGTGCTCCAGGGAGCCTGGATCTGCGCTGTTGTGACGCCGGTCACAGCTCGGCCACGCGACATTGGCCTTGACATTGGGCGCGCGAAGGCGCATCTGCCTCGCCATAGTCTCGCGATCGCGCTTTTATTGCCTGCCTTCCAACGTCGGCATCTTTCATCCCGAGAATATTTTCATAACCCCCGTTTGCTCCAGATGCGCGTGGCAAGCAGCGATCAGGCCGAGGCGGCGCCCCGGACAGGACTCGCGCCTTGGCCGCTTAAGGAACCATCTACTTGACCTTACCCCGTTTTTCCGAGCTCGGCCTGGCCGAGCCCCTTCTCCGTGCGCTCTCTAACGAGAACTACACCACCCCCACCCCGATCCAGGCCCAGGCCATTCCGCTGCTGTTGAATGGCGACGACATGCTGGGCATCGCCCAGACCGGCACCGGCAAGACCGCGGCCTTCGCCTTGCCGATCCTGCAGGCGCTGGCCGGCGCCAAGGGCCGTGCCGGACCGCGCGCGCCGCGCGCCCTGGTCCTGGCCCCGACCCGCGAACTGGCCGTGCAGATCTTCGAATCCTTCCGCACCTATGGCCGCCACCTCAACCTGCGCCACGCGGTAATCCTCGGCGGCGTCGGCCACAGCGGCCAGATCAAGACGATGGGCCGTGGCGTCGATGTGCTGGTCGCCACTCCCGGCCGCCTGCTCGATCTGGTGCAGTCGCGCCACGTCGACCTGCGCGCCGTGACCCATTTCGTCCTCGACGAGGGCGACCGCATGCTCGACATGGGTTTCATCAACGACGTGCGCAAAATCACGGCGCATTTGCCCAAGGAACGCCAATCGCTGTTCTTCTCGGCCACCCTGCCGCCCGAGGTCGAGCGCCTGGCCGGCGATCTCCTGATCTCGCCCAAGCGCATCGAGGTCACCCCCAAGGTGATCACGGTCGAGCGCATCGATCAGCACGTCTTTCATGTGGAAGGCCACAACAAGCGCCTGCTGTTGACCGAACTGCTGAAGGATCCCGCCATGGCCCGGGTGATTGTCTTCACCCGCACCAAGCACGGCGCCGACCGTCTGTGCCAGATCCTGGAAAAGCAGGAGGTCCGCTGCGAGGCCCTGCACGGCAACAAGGCGCAGAACGCGCGCCAGCATGCCCTGCGCCGCTTCCGCGAGGGTCACTCGCGGGTCATGGTGGCGACCGATATCGCGGCCCGTGGCCTCGATGTGGACGGCGTCACCCACGTGGTCAACTTCGAGCTACCCAATGAGTCCGAAAGCTACGTTCACAGGATCGGGCGCACCGCCCGGGCCGGCGCCGACGGTATCGCGCTTTCCTTCTGCGCCCCGGCCGAACGGGCCTATCTGCGCGACATCGAAAAGCTGATCAAGCGCACCATTCCGGTGATCGCCGACCATCCCTTCCCCCTCGCCCCCGGCGTCATGGAGCAGCACGACGACAAACGTCCTGCCCGTGGCCACGGCCGGCCGAAAAAGAACTGGGGCGGCCGACCCAATGGCGGGCGCCCCGGCGGTGGTCGCTCCGACGGCGGTCGCTCCGACGGCGGTCGCTCCGGCGGCGGTCGCGCCGAGGGAGGCCGGTCGGGCCGGGGCTCGCGCCCCTCGTCGGGACGCCGCGCGGCCTGACCCTACCTGTTTGATCGGCTCGATACCCCGGCTCCGCCCTGACGGGCGGTCCGGGGTGACGCCTGGACCTATCCCGGCGGACCTTCCTCGAACCGCGGCAGGTCGTCGGTGATCTCGTGCCAGCCGGCCATGTGGGCGGTGAAGATGTGATCGGCCGGCCGGATGCCAGGATCGTCGTCGAGGGCGCCGAAGGGGATGACCGCGATGCCGCGCTCCAGGTCGATGCGCGGCATGGCGCTGCTGCAACGCCGACAAAAAACCTGGGTGAAGTAGCGCGCGCCGGGAAGCTTATAGGTCTTCAGCCGGTCCTCGCCCTTGAGAAAATGCACGCCTTCCTTGGAGGTGAAGCCGTTCGTGGCATGGGCCGCCGCCCGGGCGTGACGGCAGCGCGAGCAATGGCAGTTGTGCGCGATCTTGAAGGGTTCGGTTACCTGGAACTCCACGTCGCCGCAGAGACAGCTGCCGCGCACCACACCCTCCGGCCCGGCGGCGAGAGGCTGAACCTCGACGCTCGGCAACCCGGATTCGGCGGGATAGGCGTCGTGGCGCGGCAGGTCGCCGGTCACCTCATGCCAGGGCGCCTTGTCGACCACGAAGATATTGCAGTCGGCCTTCTTGCCCTGATCGTGGCACCCCCCGGGCGCCACCCAGTGATCCTGATTATCGCCTGAATAGGGCACCACCGCGCCGCAGACATCGCAGGAACTTCGGGTCAAGACCTCGGAGGATCTGTAGTGAACGATAGTGTCGGTGCCACTGGTCCAGCGGATCTGATCGGCGCGCACGAAACAGTAAGTGCCGAAGGCCGTACCATGCACCTTGCGGCACATCTTGCAGTGACAGTTGTAAACCGCATAGGGTTCGGCGGTCAGCTCCCAGGTGACACTGCCGCACAAGCACCTTCCTTCACTCATGGTTTCGCTCCTCGAAATTTGGATAGGACGGTCACCCCGCGCCGGTGCCTCTCGGCCCCAGGGCCGAGGCAGTCGAGACTAGATCGAACCAAACCCCCACGCAATGTCGCGAGGCAGTTTGCCCTTGAGCAAAGCGAAGCCTGGGGACACGATCTGTCAGCTTGAACGCGCGCGCAGTGGCGGCCGCTGGTGGGATTCGGAGTGCATGGTCGAATTCGTGATTGTTGGCGGCGGTGTCTATGGGGCGGCGACCGCCTGGTTCCTGGCGCGGCAGGGCGCCGAGGTGCATCTCATCGAAAAACGCGGCATCGCCACCGGGGCCTCGGGCGGGCCCGGCCGGCGCGGCGTGCGGGCCAACGGCCGCGATCATCCCGAACTGCCCCTGATGCGCATTGGCTACGATCTCTGGCCAACCCTCCATCGGGAACTCGGCGCGGCGCCCTTCTACGAGCGCACGGGGCAGCTTCTCCTGATTGAAAACCAGGCGGACCGGGCCAGGGCCGAGGTCCAGGTCCGGCTTCAGGAACGCCATGGCATCCCCAGCCGGCTGCTGGAGAAGGCCGAGCTGCGCGAGCGCGAGCCGGCGCTCGGCAGCGCGATCACGGCGGCGATCTACTGTCCCAACGACGGGGTCGCCGATCACGCCGCGACCACGGCCGCCTTCGCCCGGGCGGCGGCCGACCTGGGCGCGACCATCGAGGAGGGTGTCGCGGCCACCACGCTGGAGATCGACCAAGGCCGTGTCTCCGCTGTGATCACTTCGGACGAGCGGCGCATCGACGTGGGGCGCGGCGTCTTTCTTCTCGCCAACAGCGGCCTGGCCGATCTCGCCAAGCCCTGGGTCGCCCTGCCGGTCTGGAACGAGACCTGGCAGGTTCTCGTTAGCGCGCCGCTGCCTCGCCTGCCCTTCCGCCATCTGCTCGGCCATGTCAGCCGCAAGGTCGCCCTGAAGGCCGAGGGCCAGGACCGGGTCATGATCTCCGGCGGCTGGCCCGGTCAGTGGCACAGCGAACGCGAAGAGGGCACGCCCCTGCCGGAGTCCATCGCGGGCAATGTCGCCGCGGCGGTCGCGGTGCTGCCCGATCTCGAAGGCATGACGATCGAGACCGCCGACGCCGGTCACCAGGAATCGGTCAGCCTCGACGGCATCCCGGTGATCGACCGGCTTCCCGGCGTCGCCAATGCCTACTACGGCGCTGGCTGGTCCGGGCACGGCTGGGCCATCGCGCCGGCCGTCGCCCAGATGTTGGCGGACTGGGCTTTGACCGGACAGCGACCGGCGCTGCTGCTGCCCTTCGCCCTGGACCGCTTTGCGCCCATGGTTGAACCCGCGGTTGGGCAGATGGACCAATGACCGCCCCGGTCCCGACAGCAGGCAGGAATTCTTTTCGAGAGGAGACGCTATGACCAGCGGCCAGAACAGCTTCGATATCGTGGTCGTGGGCGGCGGCATCGTCGGCAGCACCGCGGCCTTTTTCCTGGCCCGGCGCGGCCTGACCGTCGCCCTGGTCGAGCGCGGCCGGATCGGCGGCGGCACCACCAGCAATTCCTTCGCCTGGATCAACGCGACCTCCAAGGTGGCCGACGAACCCTACCACCGGCTGAACGCCGCCGGCGCGGCGCTCTATCGCGAGTTGGCGGTCGAGTTCGGCGAGGCCCGCCTGGGTCTCTATCCCGGCGGCATGTTGCATTGCGTCAGCCGGCGCGAGGAGGCCAGCCACAAGGCAATGATCGACCAGGCCGATTACCTCCGGCGCTACGGCTATCCGCACAAAATGGTCGGCGCCGCCGAACTGGCGGCCATGGAGCCCCATGTCGCCTTTGCCGACGACGCCGAGGCGATCTTCGCCCTGGCCGACGACTGGGTCGACGCGCCGGCCTTCGCCCGTTTCATGGCCGAGGAGCTGCGCCGCCGGGGCGGCGCGGTCTACGAGGGGTCCGCCGCGCAAAGCCTGGCCATGACCGACGAGGGCGTCATCACCGGTATCGCGACCGACGGACGCACCTTGAGCGCGCCCAAGGTGCTGGTGACCGCCGGCCCCGACACGCCCGAGGTGCTGAGCGCCCTGACCGGCTATGAAGGCTTCGCCGCGCGCTTTCCCATGCACCGCGTCCCCGGCCTGCTGGTGACCACGCCGCCGATGGCGCCGAGGCAGTTGGCGCGGCACATTCTCTACCTGGAGGGCCCGGCCGGCGCGCTGCACCTGCGCCCCGCCCCCAACGGCGGCCTCAGGATCGGCGCCGACGATACCGATGGCATGGTGGCCGAGGACAGCCCGCCCGAACGTCTGCGCGAGGCCGCGATCCGGCTGCTGCAACGGACCAAGACCCTGATTCCTGGCTTTGTCGGCGAGGCCTGCGTCGACGACTGCGAACTCGCCCTCGGCATCAGGGCCTATCCACAGGACGGCAAGACCATTGCCGGCGCCTTCCCGGGCGCGGAGGGCCTCTACCTGATCTCGACCCACAGCGGCGTCACCCTGGCCCCGGTCCTGGGCCAGCTCATGGCCGAAGTCATCGTCGACGGCGCGGCGCCCGATCGGCTCGCCCCCTTTGCCCTCAAGCGCTTTCCGGGCTTTGCGTGAACTAACCGTGCTTGGCAGGAGTGATCCATGAGGAACCCACCCCCCTTTGAATTGCGCGCCCTGGGCCCGCGGCTGGGCGCCGAGATGATCGGTTTCGATCTCGCGAAACCCTTGCCGGATGACCAGCAGGCCTTCATCAAGGCGGCCCTGCGCGACCATGTGGTGCTGTGCTTTCGCGACCAGTCGCTCGGCCCCGAAGCGCAGATCGCCCTGACCGCGATCTTCGGCGAGGTCGAACCCCATCCGGTCTCGCCGCACCATCTGCCAGGCCACCCCGAGGTGCTGGTGCTGCCCAACCGTCCTGGGTCGCCGGGCCGGCGCAACGATTTCTGGCACAGCGACATCACCTTCAGCCCCTGCCCGCCGGCGGCGTCTCTGCTCCATGCGCTGGAGGTGACCGAAGGCCATGGCGATACGCTCTTTTGCGACATGTGCGCGGCCTTCGACGACCTGTCGCCCGGGCTGCAGACTCTCCTGCGCCCCCTGCGCGCGCTGCATTCGATCCAGGGCACGGAGTTTCGCCAGCGCGCCCACTCCAAACTGGCTAAAGACGAGCCCGAGCCGGTGCCGGTCGAGCATCCGGTGGTCTGCCGACACCTCGAAAGCGGCAGGGCCACGCTCTTCGTCAATTCCTACTACACCGATCGCTTCGCCGATATGACCGCCGCCGAAAGTCAGCCAATCCTGGACCACCTGGCGGACCGTGCGACCCGTCCCGAGAACGTCTACCGGCATCGCTGGCGGGCCGGCGACGTGATCGTCTGGGACAACCTGCGCAGCATGCACTACGCGGTCTACGACTACGATGAAACCATGCCGCGACACCTGCACCGCACCACCGCCAAGGGCCATCGCCCGGTCGCTTACTGATCGGGTGGATGATTTCAACCGGGTGACGGGCTTCGATCGGCCCTACACTGTCGCCCTCGGGCTTGACCCGAGGGCCCAGACGGCGGCGCGGGCCGTGCCGTTCCTGGATTGCCGGATCGAGTCCGGTAATGATAACGAGGCTGGCCGAGCCGCCCTAAAGCATCGAATCCAAAGTGCCGGTTCCGCCGTGAGGGGGTTCGCGACTACCCTGTGAGATTTCCCAGCACCTCTTTGGCCTCGGCCATGATCTCCCGGATGATTTCCGCGGCGGGCTGGCGCTGCTTGACCAGGCCGACGCCCTGGCCGGCATAGAGCGACATGGCGCCGATGTCGCCGGACATGCCGGCGGCGGGGGTCGACGAGCCATAACGCACAATGGGTTTTTGAGATTTCGACCGCGCGACCGCCTCGCCCTCGCCCGGCCGCTGGCCGATGGGCGGGCGCCCGGCGGCCTCCCAGGCGGCGACGGTCGCGTTGCGCAGCACCCGGTGCGGCGCGTCGGACCAGCCGATATGGAACAGGTCCTCCAGGAAAGCCGTGTTGTTTTCGTTGGCCGCCAACAGCAGATCGACGTAGGCCGGGTGCGCGCCGATCTCCTCGCTGGCGAGAAAGCGCGTGCCGATCCAAGCCGCCGACGCGCCCAACGCCAGGGCGGCGGCCAGCCCGCGCCCGTCGGCGATGCCGCCGGCGGCGACGACCGGAACCGGCGCCACCGCATCGACGACCACCGGCACCAGGGCCATGGTGGCCACGGTTCCGCGGACATGACCGCCAGCCTCCCACCCTTGGGCGACGATGACATCGACGCCAGTTCGCACGGCGGCGCGCGCGTCCACGGTGCTGGCCACGGTGTAGAGCACCGTCGCGCCCCTGGCCTTGGCCCGCGCCACGAGCTCGGCCGGGTCCCGCCAGAAAAACGAGATGATCTCGACGCCTTCCTCGAGGCAGGCATCGAGGTGCTCTTTCTGGGTGAACTCGGTGTTCAGATTGACCCCAAAGGGCCGGCGCGTCAGGGCCTGGGTTTCGCGCACCTGACGGCGCAGTTCGTCGATCTCATCGGCCCAGAGCGCCAGCATCCCCAAGCCGCCGGCATTGCTGACCGCCGCCGCCAGTTTCGGGCCCACGGCCCCTTGCATGGGCGCCTGGATGATCGGGAGGTCGATCCCCAAGGTCGCGCAGGCGGCGGTTTTCATGCTTGTCTTTCCTCGGTCCGGTTACGTGAAGGTCGAGTTGGGGCGCGTGAAGCCGCCCGCTAATCCACCACATGGACCCCGCGAGGGAAATCGGTCAGGCACTCGCAGCCGGTCTCGGTCACGCGGACGGTCTCGCTCAACTCCATGCCCCAGCCGTCGAGCCACATGCCCAGCATCACATGGACCGTCACATCGGGCTCCAGCAGCGTCGCCTCGCCGGCGCGCAGCGAGATCGTGTGCTCGCCCCAGTCCGGCGGATAGCCGACGCCGATACCATAGCCGATGCGGCTGTCCTTCTTCAGGCCGTGCTTGTCCAGGACCGCCTGCCAGGCGGCGTGGACCGTGCCCGCCGTGACCCCGGACCTCAGGGTCGCCAGCACCGCCTCCAGCCCCTCCTCCACCGCCGCCGCGGTGTCGGCCAAGGCCTGCGGCGGCCTGCCGAAGCAGACCGTCCGGGCCAGGCCGGCGTTGTAGCGCTTGCGCGTGCCGCCCAGTTCCAGGGCGACGATCTGATCGGCCTCGAAGGGCGCGTCGGTCCAGAAGGGATGGGCCGTGGCCGAGGCCTCGCCGGCCATGATCAGGGGCGAGAGCGCGGTCATGTCGCCGCCGAAATCGTCGTTGCCGCCGACCTGCCGCGCCAGGATCTTGGCCATCAGATCGCACTGGCGCAGGCCCGGTCGGATCTCGTCCCAGGCAACCCGCATGGCGCCCTCGGCCAGGCGGGCGGCCTGGCGCAGGGTGGCGATTTCGGCTTCGCTTTTCACCGCGCGGCACCAGTTGACCAGCAGGTCGGCGTCGATCCAACGCGCGTTGGGCAGGCCGGCCTGCAGGCGCGACAGGCACTTGGGCGAAAAGAAATAGGTATCGCTCTCGTAGCCGATGCGTTTTCCGTCGCAGCCCAGCTCGCTCAACCGGGCGGCCATGAAGTCGGCGGGATGCACGCCGGCGCGCTGGACCAGATTCTCCGGGTAGGGAACGATCGAATCCGGGCCCAGATGGGTGGTCAGGGGGATCGCCCCGGCGTCCATGGCGCGAACCATCAAGATCGGATCGCTGTCGAAGGTCACGACCATGATCTGCGGCACGTAGAAGGACCAGGCATCGAAACCGGTCAGCCAGTTCATGTTGGCCGGATCGCCGACCACCAGCAGGTCGAGACCCTGGCGTTCCATGGCGGCACGCACCCGGGCCAGGCGGCCCTGGTATTCGTCCTTGGTAAAGGGTGGCGGCATGGTCTACTCCCGCTGCGGTCAGATTAGAGAACCAAGGCCGCCTTGAGCGCGCCAGAGACCGCGCGCCGGTCTTTCGGCTTGAGTGAGCCTTTAACCGTCACGACGAACGCCAATGGCAGAGATGCGATCCGAGAGGGCCGAATGACACAGGGTTTCCGCAATCCGACCTGTTCGAAATCGGTGACGGCGATATCTCCCGGCTGAACGTCCTGCATCGCCTGGGCCGTCGTGATCGGAACACAAAGCACCCGATTGAACCTGTCGTGGAAAGCCTGGCTGGAAACCACCAAGGCGGGCCTTTGCTTGGCCGTCAATCCATCGTCTTGAGGATAGGCGATCGCAATGACCGACCAGCTCGTGGGAGCCCCGGTCATCGAACCTAAACGAGACCGTCGTCAGCGTCCGTCCAAACATCCAGGGCGGCCATCTCGACCGTCTGCCAGTCGCGATCACCGGCCGCTTGAACCTTGCGTACCTCAATAGTCTCCCCCTCCACCAGAAACAGCAGTTTGTCGCCAGGCCCTGCCGCGAGTTGACGCCTTACGGCTTTTGGTATGGTGATTTGAGCCTTGCTGGTGAGGGTTGCCTCGTATCCAAAGGTGGCCATGGTTGGCTTTCTGTCTGTAAGGATTATTCCGTTCAATCCTTACATGTCCTTACAAATCTGTCAATTCGAGCCGCGCCGTGGGAAAAGAGCCCGCCTCAAACGATCTGATTGCGCAGGTCGGTCTCGCCGCGCCAGAGCCGCTCCAGGTTCTCCAGCAGCAGATCGACCACGTTGTCCTCGTAGGACCGGGTCTCGCCGCCGCTGTGCGGCGTGATCAGGACGTTCTCGAAGCCCCATAGTTTCGAGCCGGTCGGCAGCGGCTCCTCGACCATGGTGTCGATGCCGGCGCCGGCCAGAGCGCCTGCCTCCAGGGCGGCGATCAAAGCCGCCTCGTCGACGCAGCCGCCGCGCGCCAGGTTGAACAGGTAGGCGTCGGGGCGCAGGGCGGCCAGGGTCTCGGCGTTGATCAGGTTTGCCGTTTCGGCGGTCAGGGGACAGGTCAGCGCCAGATAGTCGGCCTGGGGCAGCAGGGCGAGAAACTCCTCGGGCGCGCGCAGGGCGTCGAAGGCGGGGTCGGGATCGGCGCGGTTGCGCTTGATGCCGATGACCGTCATCTCGAAACCCTTGGCGCAGCGGGCCAGGGCCGTGCCGATGGTGCCGGCGCCATAAATCAGCAGGGTCTTGCCGGTCAACTCGTCCTGACGCCCGGCGCGCTCGCCGATCATGCCGCGCCATTGGCGGCGCGTCTGGTTGTCGCGGTCCAGGTGGAGCTGGCGCACCAGGGACAGGATCATCGCCATGGCATGATGCGCGACGGCCCGGGCATTGACACCGGTGGCGTTGGCAAAACGAACCCCGCGGGCGCCCAGGGCCTCCAGGTCGAAACGCTCGTAGCCGGCGGCGATGCCCTGGATATAGGCCAGCCGTTTGGCCTGTTCCAGATAGGCGTTCTCCCAGAAGCCGGAGCAGACCATGACATCGGCCTCGCCCAGGCGTGCCGCGGTCTCGTCGGGGGTCCAGCTTTGAAAGTGAGCGATGCCGGTCTCGCGCAGGGCAAAGCGCTCGGCCAGGCCATAGGCCGAGTGGGCGAACTGGACGGTCAAATCGGATCTGCTTGGAAAGGTCAACTCGGTCTCCCCTGCGTTTCTTGTGCGTTGGTCTTTTGCCTTAGAGCCCGACCGAAAAGAAATTCTTTTGGATCAATGCGTTAAAGACACTCTCCATCCGCTTTTGTCATTGCCGGGCTTGACCCGGCAATCCAGGGATTGCACGGTCTTTGCCATTCCTGGACCCTCGGGTCGAGCCCGAGGGTGACAGCAAACAAACGGGCCATTCCTGTAGTCCTTTGAAATCACTCACATCATTTTGAGCCTGACTCTTAAAACATCGGCCGGGGCCCGACAAGCGGCGTCACTCCCGGGCCAGCCCCAGGAGCGTCCGGAGCAGCACATTGGCGCCGGCCTCCAGATCGGCCGGCGCCGTGGCCTCGGCCGGATTGTGACTGATGCCCTTGATCGACGGCACGAAGATCATCGCCGTGGGGCAGACCCGCGCCATCATCTGGGCGTCATGACCGGCGCCCGAGGTCATGGGCTGGCAGGACAGTTCGAGCGCGGCCGCCGCCTGTTCGATCTTGAGCGCGATGGTCTCGTCGAAGCGCACCGGGTCGAAGCGCGCCAGGCGGTCGGTCTGGATCTCCACCCCTTCGGCCGCCGCGAGCTCGGTGAGGAAGGCGCTCAGCATCGCTTCGGCCTGGCCCAGTCCGGTGGCATCGCTGTTGCGCAGGTCGACCGTCATGCGCGCGCCGCCCGGGATGACGTTGATGATACCGGGATTGAGCTCCACGACCCCGACGGTCCCGACCTGGGCGCCGCCCAGTTCCTCGGCGATCTCGCGCGCTTTGGCGATGATCCGCCCGACACAGTAGCCGGCATCGTGGCGCAGACGCATCGGCGTGGTGCCGGCGTGGTTGGCCTGACCGCTGATGGCGATCTCGGTCCAGGAGATGCCCTGGAGATCGCGCACCGCCCCGATGGTGACGCCATCGGCCTCCAGGACCGGGCCCTGTTCGATGTGGAGTTCGACAAAGGCATGAGGCGCGATGGCCCCGCAGGGCTCTTCGCCGGCATAGCCGATGCGCGCCAGCTCGTCGCCGAGCCGTAGCCCCTCGCCGTCGCGGCGGTCCAGCGCCTCGTTCAGGTCCAGGCCACCGGCGGCGACCAGGGAGCCCATCATGTCGGGCTGATAGCGGGCGCCCTCCTCGTTGGTGAAGGCCGCGACGGCGAGGGGCCGCCGTGTCGCGATCCCTGCATCGTTCAGGCTTTCGATCACCTCGAGCCCGGCCAGGACACCCAGAGTGCCATCCAGCCGGCCACCGTTGTAAACCGAGTCGATGTGGGACCCGGTCATGACCGGCGGCAGCGCTTCGAGCCCGGCCCGCAGGCCAAAGATGTTGCCGATGCGGTCGATCTTGACGGTCAGGTCCAGGTCGCGCATCCAGCCGACGAGCTGATCGCGGCCGGCCTTGTCGGCGTCGGTCAATGCCAGACGCCGCACCCCGCCTTCGGGGGTCGCCCCGATCCGGCCGAGCGCCTCGAGGCGCGACATCAGCCGCGCGGCATCGATGCGGCCTATCTCTGCTGTGATGATCCCTCTCCCCCGGCGCCATTTTCCCGTTTGGCGCATTATGGGCACGACGCCGGCCGCCTCAAGGTCAATCGGCCCTTTTTCGATTTTACAGCGCCCGTATCAGGCGGCAGTCTTTTCCCCGCCGCGGCGCCTTTCGCGCGGCCGGCCGATTCATCCGGGGAGACCACGACCATGGGAAGCCAAGGGCAAGATTGGGGTATCGACAACGACTACGGCGTCCTGCGCGACGTTCTGCTCGGCAAGCCCGAATTCTACCGCTGGGTCGAGGCCGGGCCGATCATCGGCCGAACCCTCAAAAACGCCGAGCGCACCGGCGTGACCTTCGATCTGCAGCGCGCCATGGCGCAGCATTCCGCCATGGTCCGCATCTATGAGGAAAACGGCGTCGCCTGCCATTATCTGGAGAGCGACGAAGTGTTGCATCGAAACTTCTTCGCCCGGGATTCCAGCGCCATGACCCCTTGGGGCGCCTTGATCTGCCATATGCAGTTGAAATGCCGGCGGGCCGACTATGTGACCGCGATCCAGTTCTACCAGGACCAGTCCATCCCGATCTGGAAGATGGTCACGGCGGGTCACTTCGAGGGCGGCGACTTCGTGATCCTGGAGCCTGGCCTGGTGTTGATCGGCTACTGCGGCGAACGCTCGGAGCAGGCGGGCGCGGAACAGGTCGCCGGCTGGGTCCGCGACGAAGGCTGGGAGGTCGAGGTGGCGCCGATCTCGCGCGAATTCGTCCATCTGGACGGCCTCGTGGTGCCCCTGGACGAAAAGCGCCTGGTCGTCTGCCTCGATGCCCTGGAGCCCTGGCTGGTCGACTGGCTGCGCGGCAAGGGCTTCGACTTCGTCGAGGTCGGCTATGGCGAGGCCCGCGACCTGGGAGTCAATCTGGTCAGCCTGGGCGACAAGCGAGTTTTGTCCATGAAAGGCAGTGAAAAATTGAACGGGACACTTCGCGATCTGGGCTTTACGGTTTACGATCCGGATATGTCGATGTTCACGCTTGGCGGCGGCGGCGTTCATTGCCTGTGCCAGGCCCTGCGTCGGGATCGCGTCTGAAGCGAACCGGGCCTTGGCTCCACCCGCCATCGATCCTTGGCCCTAGGCGGAGATCGTCAAGATGCTAGCCTGATAGGCAAGCAATAATGGGGTAACTCAACGATCCATTCTAAGGGAGGAAGACCATGTCAGAATTGAAGTTTCTTCAGTCCCAGCTCACCAGGGGCAAGATCGACCGTCGCAAATTCATGGGCCGCGCCGCGGCCCTTGGATTGACCACGGCCATTGCGTCGAGCCTGGCGGGCGAAGCGGTCAAGGCAGCCGGACCCAAGAAGGGCGGGCGTTTTCGCCTTGCGCTGGGCGGCGGCGCCACGTCGGATTCCTTCGACCCGGCGACCTACTACGAAACCTATATGCAAACCACGGGTTACGGCCTGCGCAACAGCCTGGCCGAGATGAACAACAACGACGAGCTGGTTCCCGAGCTGGCCGAGAGCTGGGAGCCCTCCGAGGGCGCCACGAAGTGGATGATCAAGCTGAGAAAAGACGTCGAGTTTCACAACGGCAAGACCTTCGATGCCGACGACGCCATTGCTTCGGTCATGCATCACCTGGGCCCGGATTCAAAGTCCTCGGCCAAGGCCATCCTCAGCTCGATCGAGGACATGAAGAAGGACGACGACAACACCGTCATCGTCTCTCTCAATGCCGGCAATGTCGGCTTCCCGGCCCTCCTGACCGACTACCATGTGCCGATGATGCCGGTGGTCGACGGCAAATTGGAGGTCATGTCCGGGGTTGGGACCGGCGCCTACTCACTGAAATCCTTCGATCCTGGCCAGCGCATGGAGATGGTCAAGAACCCGAACTTCTGGAAGGAAGGCAAGGGTCACTTCGACGAGGTCGAGGTGCTGTCCGTCATCGACGTAGCCGCCCGGACCAATGCACTGGTCAGTGGCGGGGTCGATGCCGCCGACCGGATGGACCTGAAGACCTTGAAGCTGCTGGAGCGCAACAAGGACATCTCCATCAAGGAGACCTCGGGATCGCAGTACTATGCCTACGTCATGATGACCGACAAGGCGCCCTACGATAATCTCGACGTGCGGCTTGCCATGAAGTACGCGATCGACCGCGAGGAAATACTCGACAAATTGCTCTACGGGCACGGCTATCTCGGGAACGACAACCCGATCGGCAGGACCTACGCCTACCACGCCGAGTTGCCGCAACGGGCCTACGATCCCGAAAAGGCGAAGTTCCACTTGAAAAAGGCCGGAATGAGCGATCTGAAGGTGACGATCCACGCTGCCGACGCCGCCTTCCCCGGCGCGGTCGACGCCGCCTCCATCTACAGCGAGCAGGCTCGTGCGGCAGGAATCGACCTGAAGGTGGTGCGCACGCCCAACGACGGCTACTGGACAAATGTCTCGGGCGTCGAGCACTGGACGGCGACTTATTGGAACCCGCGGGTGACCGAAGACATGATGTTCTCGGTGGCCTTTTCCGAGGACGCTCCCTGGAACGAGACCAAGTGGAAGCACCCCCGTTTCAACGAACTGCTCAAGGCGGCCCGCATCGAGCTGGACGAGACCAAACGCCGCGACATGTACGTCGAGATGCAGCAGATCTGCACCGACGACAACGGGGCGATCATCCCGATCTTCGCCAACTACGTCTTCGCGGCCCACAAAAAGGTCGGGCACGACCGGATGGCGGCCTCCTGGGATCTCGATGGCGTCAAATGTCTCGAGCGTTGGTGGTTCACCTGATCCAGACCGGCGAGCCGCAGTAGGGGCTCAGCCAATCAGCTTCATGTTCAAGAGCTCCGCAGTTAGAAACTGCGGAGCTCTTTTTTATAATTTATGACAGGAGCTTGTTGTCTATTTTTAATCTAATAACTCATTGAATTTTTCCGTGGCTTTTCATGTGAGATGTCGTTGTCCCGTGCCCATCGGCCAGGGCCACCTCCCCATCGTCGACGAGTCGAATGTGTGCCAATCGGGCCTGCCGACAGGCCGGCGCGTCACCGGTGACTCGAAAATATTGCTAGACAGGGAGACTCAACCGTGATTCGAAGATGCAGGGGATAGTCATCTGGAGGGGTATCATTGTCAGCTCTGCCTAAGCCAAGACCGGTGAACCTGGATTCCCGAGATCGGTTTCGCACCCGAGACGATGATAAATGGATCCTCGACCAGCCCATTGAGATCGGCGCCTTTGCCGAAGTCGTGAAGCGCCACGGCATTCACAATTTCGAATTCTGTTACGACACCGACAGCTTTTCCGCCCACGATGCCACGGGACAGCTTCTCGCGAGAGGCCCCACGATCAAGGATCTGTTGGCCTCCCTGTCGCGGCCCGAACCCCGAAGCCTGTAAGCATGAGCCGGCGACACGGTCAGCGCCATGGCCAGCACCATGGCCAGCACCATGGCCAGCACCACGGGCCAAAGCCCGCAGTTTTGGAATGTTAACCAGTTGGCGCTAGCTTTGCCGCCGAATTCGTTCCTATTTTCTGCATTCGGTTCCCTATGACCAGCGAAGACAGACGCATTTCCGCCCGCACCCGGGTCAGCGGCAAGTCCGTCGTCCTGACCGAAGATAGTCACTTGGATTCCGACCTGCGCGACATCTCGGCCAGCGGTGCTCAGTTGGCCTTGCGCGAGCGCCCGGAAGTCGGCAGCAACATCGTCGTCTTCACGGAAGAGTTCGGTCGACTCGAGGCCACGGTCGAGCGTCACACGGTTGCCGGCATCGGGCTCAGCTTCCAGGGCGGCGAACAGATGCGCAAATCGCTGCTGCGGCGCCTCACCGCCTACGCGGACCGCTTGCTGGGTAAGTCATTCGGCCAGGCCAACGGCTCACACCGGCTGTTCCTCGAGACCTTGGCCATATCCGGGCGAGTCGCCGCCGAGAGAACCGATCGTTCGGCCGCCTTTTGGACGATGGTGGAAGACTGCGAGGGGCGCGGCTGGGTCCGGAGCGATAGCCTCGCCATCGGATTCCAGACCGTTGAAATTACACAGTTCGGCCGCGCGCAACTTGCCGGCGGCCACTGACCGGGCCCCGACTCCCGGGCCGCCCTGTCGCACGCATCTCTGTTCACCGGCAGGCGCTTGTGGCAAGGATAGCGTTCTACGACCGCGCAGGGCAGCCAGGGCGATGCCGGGCGCACAGCCAAGGGCAAGGACCATGGGTCCGCAAGACCAAGACGAGGGACCACCGCGCTTCGATGCGGCTTTCCAAGATCAGCTCATGCGCCTGTTCCGTTGGCGCCGCGACGTGCGTCACTTTCGCCGCGACCCCTTGCCCGTGGACCTGCTGGACGACCTTCTCGCGGTCGCGGAGCTGGCGCCCTCGGTGGGCCTGAGCCAGCCCTGGCGCTTCGTCGAGGTCGCCAGCGCCGAGGCACGGGCCGCCGTGCTGGCCAATTTTCGACGCTGTAACGCGGAAGCCCTGGACAGCTACAGCGATGAAAACGCGCGCCGCTATGCCGGCCTGAAGCTGTCCGGTCTCCAGGAGGCCCCTCTCCAACTGGCGGTTTTCTGCGACGAAAGTACGCTCCAAGGCAAGGGCCTGGGCCGGCGCACCATGCCCGAGTCCCTGCGCTATTCGGTGGTGGCGGCGATTCAGACCCTATGGCTGGCGGCGCGAAGCCGCGGGATCGGGCTCGGTTGGGTCTCGATTCTCGAACCCAAGGCTTTAAGCGAGGAGTTGGCGGTGCCGGCGGCCTGGCATCTGGTTGCCTACCTCTGTCTCGGCTATCCCAAGGAGGATCATCAGGACCCCGAACTGCAGCGCCGAGATTGGCAACAGCCCACCGGCCTGGCCGACAAGCTGCTCAAGCGATAGGCGATCTTCTCGCCAGCGGCATTATTAATCTAGTCTACGAAGAAATTCCCAGAAGCTCTTTATAACGATCGTTTTCTTCCCGAATCAATTGGGCGCTCGCGGCATAGGCGTTGCGCGCCAGGATCTGCGTCACGAACTCTTCGGCCAGGTCCACGTTGGGCACCGGGACGAAGCCCGCTTCGTCCGCATCGGCGTTATCGGGCTGATAGATTCGCACCGACGCCGGATCGATCGGCACCGCTCGGCCGGTGACACCACCACCGGGCAGACTGACGGATTGAACCCGCTCGGGCCGGAAACCGCCGTTGTCGGTCCCGTCCGCGTTCCTGACAAAGCCCAGCGACCCCGCGTTGGCGACGTTGTTGGCCGACACTTCCACTATCTTGCTTGCCGTCTGTAGACCTGAAAGGGCCGTGAACATTGCCAGCAAAGCTCCTTCGCCTTGGACGCCGGGAGTCGGGCGCCCAAGTCAATCTAGCTCATTGAGGAAAATCCATCAAATAATTGTTATTATTGTATAATTATCTAAAATTCGAGGTAATTCCCGGCTATTCACCAGGGTTCGCCAAGGCGGCGCTGAAGAAAGGTCTGCGCCACCGCCGCATTCTCGAACAGCAACCACAGCTCCGGCGGCAGGTCCTTGAAGGCGGCGTCGCGGAAGCGGGCGGCGTCCGGCGCCTCGCCGGTCACATTACGGATCAGGATGGCACGCACCTGATCGGGGTGGCGACGCGCGATGGCACCGTAGACCTCCGGGTCGACCTCGCCGGAATCGCCGACCAGCACGAAGCCACGCCCCGGATAGGCGGCCAAGAGCGCCTCGATCACCGGCGGTTTGGTCTCCGCCGAAGATTTGAAGAGGTTGAAGAAGGTCTCGTCTTTCAGCCGGAAGGGCTTCAAGTCGATGGAGCCCGCGGGCAGGCGGGCTGCAGCCAGGAACTCGGCCAGCGCCGGGTAGAGCTGCCAGGGCGAGGAGGAGACGTAGTGAAACACCGCCCCACGCTGCTCCAACCCGCGAAACAGCGCCGGCATACCGGGCGCCGCGGCAAAGGGCTTGAGGAAGGTGTTGGCCAGTAGCGCCTGCTTGTCCGTGACCTCGCTGATCTTCACCGTGTCGTCGATATCCGAGATCACCGATAGTCCTTCGGCCGGCACGAAAAGCGCCCGTCCGGTGAAGCGGCGCGAATCGCCCGGCGGCGGCACCACGCCATAGTCGAGCCAGAAGGGCGCCGCTTCCGGCCCCTCACCGCGCCGCTCGAGGGTCAGTTCCGCCCGAAAGTGCCCATCGCTGCCGGTGGGCCCAAGGCGCAGCGCGTCGGCCGAAAGCGTCAGGTCGAGATGCTTGCCCCGCTCATTGTCGACCAGGAACCAGGACACCCGTTCGCGGAAGATGTCCGATTCGGCAGCCGTCTCATCCAAGCCCAGGGCCAAAGCGGCGGCCACCAGCGCGCCGCGCCGCAGCAGGGAATCGCGTTCCGGCTCGAAGACCCAGGCGTGAACCGGCAAGACCCAGCGCGCGCCCTCCCCGTCCAGCCGCGCCGCCGTGGGGAAGAGGACGACTTCTTCGTCCGACTTCAGGGACGAGGCCAGTCCCGCGCCGCTAACCCCATGGATCGCCAGCCCGGCAAGGCAGACGACCCGTAACGCCGCGCAACAGGCTGGTCCGAGTCGCATCGACGCCTCCCGTTTCCTGAATAGCCCGGCGCGGAATCTAGCAGACCACCGCGCAGAAGGATGCAGAGCATTGGCACACCAATTTTGATAAAGCAAATTAAGATACTCTAGGAAAATACTGTAATTATTGATATTTATTTAATTTTTCCGATCCGAAAATTAATTGAAACGAAGGAGTTTCCCGCAGGGCACAGCGAAGGCACAGCCATCATTCAGCATCGGCACAGCCAGCTCGCTACCTTTGTTTTCGGCACTGCCGCCCTTGGCATGCCCTGTTCCCCTGAAAGGAAATGGGTCCTTCGCGGGGAGACGCAGACCGGAACCAAAGGCCGGTAAACGGCGCAAAACGAGAGGACTAGAGATCATGAGGATCATTCAGAGCCTGAGCAGGACCGAACTTCGCCAACGCCTCATTGCCGGGATTGTCTTGTTGCCCCTGGCAACTCTCCCCCTGACCGCCACGGCGGACGTGGACTTTGTCGGTGGCCATCTCGACCCCCAATCACCTTCGCATACGCCGTCCCTAGTAAGCGCGTCCGCAGACAAGATTGGCGCGATCGCGTCCGGCACGACCGCGACCTCGGACCAACCGCCCGCGCCAAGGGCCGGATTGGCCAACAGCGGCTCCAACCTGGCACAGCTCGCCACAGACGCCACCTGGAACGTCCGGGTGGCCGGGCTGCTCCGCAGCGCCATCGACGAGGCCGAGGCCGGCGCCCCGGACCGCGGCACGGGCCTGCACAGTATCAACTAAGGCGTCGTCAAAACCGCTCCCCTCCTCCGCCCCGGAGACTTCAGTTCGCCAAACCATCGTTCCTCAAATCACACAGCAACCATTCGAAGGAGACCATCATGTTGAGGACATCGTTGTTGGCCGGCGCCGCCGCGCTGGCGCTTTCCACCGCCCCGGCTCAGGCCACGGTTTTCGATCAAGACATGGCCCGGGCACGGGACATGGCGCCCCAGGGTCAGGGATTCGAGACCGAACTTGCCCGGGAGTACCGCGCATTCTTCCTCTTCGAGGCCGATGAGATGTACGACTGGTTCGACGCCGACCACTTCGCCGAAAAGGCGCTGAGCGCCAACGCCGGCGAACGGGTACCGCCCGAGGTTCTGGAACATTGGAACATCGAAGGCGAAGAGTTCCTCCGCGAGCTGGAGGCGGCGCGCGCCAAGCTGACCGCCGCCCTGGACCAGGGCGGCGCCGACACCGCGCCGCGCGAGGCCGCCGTTGCCCAGGCGCGCTTCGACTGCTGGGTCGAGCAGCAGGAGGAAGGCTGGCAGTGGGACCATATCGAGGCCTGCAAGGGCCAGTTCGAACAGGCCATGTTCGAGCTCGACGCGGCACTCAACCCGCCGGCCCCCGCGCCCCAGGCACCTCAGACCTCGGCCGTCCCCGAGCCCGACTATGTCCCCGTCACCGAGCAGCTGCAGGTCTATTTCGGGTTCGACGAAGCCGTCATCACGCCCGAGGCACGGACTGAGATCGATCGTTTCATCGCCTCCATCGAAGACAAATCGAAGGTCGAGGTGGTGGTGACCGGTCACACGGACCGGGCGGGTCCCAGCGACTACAACCAGGCGCTTTCCGAACGCCGCGCCGAAGCGGTGCGCAGTGCGCTGGTCGAAGAGGGCCTCAGCATCCGCAGTCTCGAAGAGCTGAACCTGGCGGCCAAGGGCGAGAGCGAGCCGGCGGTCGCCACGCCCGACGGCGTCGCCGAGCCGGCCAACCGCCGCGTCGTCCTGCAGGGCTTCGGTCTGCAGATTTCGACCCAGTCCTCGCACCTGACCGACTGAACCTGGCTCCGGCCAGGCGGACTGCCCCCGGCAGACCGAAGGAGCGGCCCCCCTCCCGGGCCGCTCCTTTTCGGTTAGAGCCGTCTAGTTTGTTTTTCCGGCACGAATTCAACCTCACAATCGACCAGAGTGAGACAGCCGCGTTCGCCAGAGGCGCATGCCGCAGACTAGCCACAAACCGCCACGGCTGGCGGCGCCGGGGGCACGGTCTCGACCGGGTCGCCCGCGGTACTGAGTCGGTAGACATCGAACGCACAACCGAATTTCGACCATCCGGTGCCCGGCGTGCTCCAGTTCCGAATACGCACGGAGTAGCGGCTGCCGGGCATCAGGACGTAGGCCTGGAGGTTCTCGCACCTGGAGGTGACATAGCCGGAATCGCTCACGTTGGAGATGTGAAACGCCAAATTCTTGCCGGATGGCAACTGATTGACCGTTTGGTAGATATCGTCGTCCCAAATCGGTGTCGTTTGCAGTTCAGCGACCGTTTTCAAAACTGGCTTTACATCGCAACTTCTTCGTTCATAAAGGGACACGGCGACATAGTCAGCATTGCGGTAAAGGTCGAGGGCACGGAACTCGACCTCAATCAAAGGCGCGCCTTTGGGCGGCTGATAGGCCTGATACTGGTATCGGGCACCGCATCCAGCGAACTGAAGCGCGACTATCGCCAAAGTCCAATGCAGAAACACCCGGAGCCATCGATCCATCTCGTCGGTCCCTCCTAAACATACTCTCGGTAGCGATTTCTCTATTATAAATGGTACTCTAAGGGATACGGGAGGCATAAACAAACGGTCTCATCGGACCATCGCAACCCAGACCTGCGCAAAGAGCATATGACGGCCCGATATATCGGGTCTATACATAGCCCCGGATTTCATAATCTCGAAAGCGACCTGGCTATGGATACCCGCACCCTTTGCCTCGGCGTGCTCTGTCGCGGTCCGGCGACCGGCTACGAGATCAAGAAAGCCTTCGAGGAGGGGCCGCTGGCCCATATTCACACGACCTCCTTCGGGTCGATCTACCCTGCCCTGGCCCAGCTTCTGGCCGACGGCCAGGTGGCGGTGGAGCCGCGCGCGCAGGGGTCCAAGCCCGACAAGAAGATCTATTCGATGACCGAAAGCGGTCGCGCCGCGCTGCAGCGCGCCCTGTCACGCCCACCGATGCCGGACAACCTGCGTTCCGACTTTCTCTTCTCGCTCTTCTTTGCCGAAAACCTGCGACCGGCCCATGTCGCCCTGATGATCGACCAGCGCATCGCCTGGTACCGGGAGAGTCTGGAACGCATGGCCGACTGCGAGGCGGATCCCGACCCACAATGCGCGGACGGCGAGACCGGGCAGAGCCGGATCGGCGCCGCCTTCGTGCGCGGCCTGGGTCAGGCGGTCTACGGCGCGGCGGCCGCGTACCTCGAGCAGAACCGCGACGCGCTGCTGGCGGATCTGCCAGCCGTCGCGGTCAAGGAGGCCGCGGAATGACGGCCCTGTACCACCGAGCAGTGATGCTAGCCGGCGGGCAAAGCGAAACGGTCAAGGTTGATTTTCGTGACCTTGTGCACAAATGCGTCGATCCCCACGTAGTATGTCGTAGGGCTCGGACACGGCGAACCGGAGCAACCTCATGAGGTCCTCGATCCTAATCGCCGCCCTACTCGTCGTGGCCGTCGGCCTGTGGGTCGGCTCTGGCCAGTTTGGGCAAGGCAACAATCTTCCGCCGGCCAAGAAGCCGCCGGCCGATCTTACGCGCGCGACCAGCAGTCCCGCCGTGCGGGTGCGCCTGCAGAGCGCCGAGGTCCGCAGGACCGAAGAGATTCTGCAGGGCCGCACCGAAGCCTACCGCACGGTCGAGGTCTCGGCCGAGACCGACGGCTTGATCAAGGACCTGGAAGTCGACCGCGGCAGCCTGGTCGAGGCCGGCCAGGTGGTCGCGCGTCTGGCCAAGGACGACCGCCCGGCCCGACTGACCGAGGCCAAGGCCCTGCTGGCGCAGCGCCAGATCGAGCACAAGGCGGCGCAGAAGCTGGCCAAGAAGGGGTTTCGCGCGGAGACCCAGGTTGCCGCCGCCACGGCCGCGCTGGAGGCCGCCC
The DNA here is from genome assembly GCA_021776195.1 of Kiloniellaceae bacterium. The sequence goes on from JAJFGK010000030.1 coordinate 43,476, forward strand.
AGGCGCGGGTCCAATTGGCCGAGATCGACCTTGGCGACACCAACCTGCGTGCGCCCTTCGACGGCATTGTCGAGGACCGCATGGCCGAGGTCGGCGACTACCTGCAAAAGGGCGATCCGGTCGCCCGTATCGTCGATCTGACCCCAATCCTGGTGATCGCCCAGGTCAGCGAACGCGCAATCCACGATATTTCTCTCGGCCAGAACGGCCGGGCGCGGCTCAGCTCCGGCCTGGAAGTTCAGGGACGGGTTCGCTTCGTCTCGCCCATGGCCGACCCGGCGACGCGAACCTTCCGCGTGGAAATGGAGGTCGCCAATGACGATCAGTCCATTGCCGACGGTCTGACCGCGCAGATCAGCCTGCCGCGTAGCGCCGTCGAGGCACACCGCATTTCACCGGCCGTCCTCAGCCTCGACGACCAGGGGGTCATCGGCGTCAAACTGGTGGACAGCGACAACCGGGTGGTCTTTCTGCCGGTGGCGGTGGTGGCCAACGATCCGAGCGGGCTTTGGGTTACCGGCCTGCCACACGACGCGGTGCTGATCACCGTGGGCCACGAGTTCGTCAAGGCGGGCCAGGAGGTACGGCCCATCGACGAGACAACGCTGGAGCCCTTCGACGCGGATGTCGCGGCGGCCCGCAACGCCGACGCCTCGTGATAGAGCTGACCAAGGCAATGGTTCCATGAACGCGATTATCGAGGCCGCACTCGGCCACGCCCGCACCGTTCTCTCGCTTCTGATCCTGCTCTTGATCGCCGGGTCCTTCGCCTATGTCACGGTGCCCAAGGAAGCCGATCCCGATATCAACATCCCGATCCTCTACGTCAGCCTTTCCCATGAAGGGATCTCGCCGGAGGACGCCGAGCGCCTGCTGATCAAGCCGATGGAACAGCAGTTGCGCTCGATCGAGGGCGTCAAGGAGATGCGCTCCGTCGCCTTCGAGGGCGGCGGCAACGTCACCCTGGAGTTCGACGCCGGCTTCGATCCCGACATCGCCATTCAGGACGTTCGCGACAAGGTCGACCTGGCCAAGGCCGAACTCCCGGAGGATGCGGACGAACCGACGGTCAACGAAGTCAACATCTCGCTCTTTCCGGTCCTCGTGGTGACCCTTTCGGGCGACCTGCCGCAGCGCAGCCTGTTGGCCCTGGCGCGCGATCTGCAAGACAAGATCGAGAGCATTTCCGAGGTCTTGACCGCCGACATCTCCGGCGACCGCGAGGAGCTGTTGGAGCTTGTCATCGATCCCCTGGTTCTGGAAGGCTATGGTCTCGACGCCCGGGATATCATCGACGCGGTCGGCCGCTCCAACCGCGTGGTCGCCGCCGGCGCCCTGGATGTCGGCCAGGGTCGTTTTGCGATCAAGCTGCCCGGGCTCTTCGAGACCCCCCAGGATATTCTCGACATGCCGGTCAAGGTCCGCGAGGACGCCGTGGTGCAGTTCCGCGACATCGGTTTCATCCGCAAGACCTTCAAGGACGCCCAATCGGTGGCGCGGATCAACGGTCAGCCCGCCGTCGCCCTGGAGATCTCCAAGCGGACCGGGCGCAACATCATCGAGACCATCGAGAAGGTCCACGCCCTGGTCGAGTCCGAACAGGCCTTCTGGCCGCCGGGCGTCGCAGTGGCTTTCAGCCAGGACAAGTCGACCAACATCCGCTCCATGCTGCGCGACCTGCAGAACAACGTCCTGAGTGCGGTTCTTCTGGTCATGGTGGTGGTGGTCGCGGCGCTGGGCCTGCGGTCGGCCGGCCTGGTCGGGGTCGCCATTCCGGGCTCCTTCCTGACCGGTATTTTGGTGCTGGCCAGTGCCGGATTGACGGTCAACATCGTCGTTCTCTTCAGCCTGATCCTGGCGGTCGGGATGCTGGTCGACGGCGCCATCGTGGTGACCGAGTACGCCGAGCGCAAACTGACCGAAGGCAACGACCCGCGCGCGGCCTATGGCCTGGCGGCCAAGCGCATGGCCTGGCCGATCATCGCCGCCACGGCCACGACCCTGGCTGCTTTCCTGCCACTGCTCTTCTGGCCCGGCGTGGTCGGCGAGTTCATGAAGTTCCTGCCCATCACGCTCCTGGCCACGCTCGCCGCGTCGCTCTTCATGGCGCTGATCTTCGTCCCGACCCTGGGCTCGGTGATCGGCCGAACCCGGCAGGCGGCGGGAGCGAGAGACAACCTCCAGGCAGCCCAGGCCCGCGCCCTGGCCCAGGGCGCCGAGGGCAGCCTCGAGACCCTGACCGGCCTGACCCGCGTCTATGTGACGGTCCTGCGCGGCGCGCTTCGCCATCCCCTACTGGTGGTGCTGGCGGCGGTCGGCCTGCTGATCGGCGCGCAGTACGCCTACGGCGCCTTCGGCAAGGGGGTCGAATTCTTTCCCGATGTCGAACCCGAAAATGTCGCCCTACAGGTCCACGGGCGCGGCAACCTCTCGATCGACGAACGCGATGCCCTGATGCGCCAGGTCGAGGACCGCATCCTCGACCTGCAGCGCGAAAAGGGCGAGTTTCACACCATCTACAGCACCACGGTCGCCACGTCGGGCACGCGCAACGACGAAGAACCGGAAGACATGATCGGCGTGGTTCGGCTGGAGTTCACCGACTGGTTCACCCGGCGCAAGGCCGACGACATCATCGCCGAGCTGCGCGAGCGCATCGAGCCCCTGGCCGGCATCATCCTGGAGCCCCGCAAGGAGGAATCCGGCCCGCCGGTCGGCAAGCCGGTCCAGGTCGAGATCGCGTCGAACTATCCCGCCTTGATCGAGCCGGCGGCGCTGCTGATCGCCGAGGGCATGCGCGGGATCGGCGGCTTCATCGACCTGGAGGATGGCCGCCCGGTTCCCGGTATCGAATGGGAGATCCGCGTCGACCGTGCCCAGGCCGCCAAGTTCGATGCCGACGTCACGCTGATCGGCAGCTACGTGCGCATGATCACCAACGGCATGAAGCTGGGCGACTACCGCCCGGACGAGTCCGACGACGAGATCGACATCGTGGTGCGCCTGCCCAAGACCTACCGCTCGATCGACCAACTGGACCGTATCAGGGTTCAGACCCGCCTCGGCATGGTGCCGATTTCCAACTTCGTGACCCGGACTGCCCAGCAAAAGACCAGTCTGGTGCGCCGGATCGACGGCAAGCGGGTCATGACGGTGAGAGCCGATGTCGCCCAGGGCCTGCTGGTCGACACCAAGGTGCGCGAGCTGCAGCAGTGGATGAAAAGCCAGAGCTTCGATCCGCGTCTCGCGATCACCTACAAGGGAGAAGACGAGGAACAGCGCGCTGCCCAGGCTTTCCTGATGAAGGCCTTCGCCGTCGCCCTTTTCCTCATGGCGGTCATCCTGGTGACTCAGTTCAACTCCTTCTACAGCGCCTTTCTCATCCTGTCGGCGGTCATCATGTCGACCACCGGGGTGATGATCGGCCTGATTGCCACCGGCCAGCCATTCGGCATCGTGATGTCGGGTATCGGCGTGATCGCGCTGGCCGGCATCGTGGTCAACAACAACATCGTGCTGATCGACACCTATGACCGCCTGGCGAAAACCGCGCCCACGATCCGCGACGCGGTGCTTCAGACCGGAGCCCAGCGTCTCAGGCCGGTCCTGCTGACCAGCATCACCACGATCTTGGGATTGATGCCCATGGTGCTGGGGATAAACATCGACTTTGTCGACCGCACCGTACAGATCGGCGCGCCCTCGACCCAGTGGTGGCGCCAGCTCTCGATCGCCATCGCCTTCGGCTTGGCCTTTGCCACGCCGTTGACACTGCTGGTCACGCCGGCGGCCTTGATGCTGCGCGCCAACCTCAAGGCCGCCGGCGAACGGCGGCGCGAGAAGCGGGCGGCGAGGAAGGGTCGAGGCCTGGCTCCAGCGACCTGACGAACCGGGACCCGCCAACAGAGGGCGAACCAAGCCCTGACCCGGCCCAGTTGGGACTTTGCTATGATTGCGCGGCGGGGTCCGCTGGAGCCAATTTGCGGACCCACCCCCATTGGCCTACTAAGAACGTAGGTTACTCAAGGAAAACCCGCGTGACACGATCGAGGTGAACCAATGGGCAAGTCCTTCAAAGCGGTTTTCAATCCCGAACTGTTTCCACCCATGCCCCAGGTCCGCGACCCGTCGGACTTCGAGCGGAAGTGGGCCGTCAACAGTCCGGCGGTGCTGGCAAACATGGCTCACGCGGCCTATCTGGACCCGGCCCCGCTCACCGAACTCATCGAGCGGTTGGGTGCGAGAAAGCCTTTCATTTACGACCGCAGGGGCGCCCAGGCTTTCCTCGCGGTGTGGCCCGACAAAGCCATTCTGGGATTTCGCGGGTCGCAAGCCAGGGAACGCCGGGTCCGCGCGCCCAGCGGCATCAGGGCCAAGGCGGTCGCCAATTTGCTGCAATCCGGCTTCAACAAGGAACTGGGTACATTTCTCGCCAACGACGTGCTGGCGGACTTGAACTTCAGGAAGACGCTGGTTGATCGCGGGCAGGGCGTGGCGGTCCACACCGGTTTTCTGGGCGAATTGAAGAAGCTCTGGGGCGCTATTTCGGACGATCTCAGAACGGAGACCGTCGGCGTGCCGGTTTGGGCGACCGGCCACAGCCTCGGCGCCGCCATGGCGACCATCGCGGGGATGCGTTACCCCTTCGAAGAAGTGGTGACCTTCGGCGAACCCAGGGTCGGCATCAGAATAGAACGGTCCTTTCGCGCCAAGAGACACGTCCGCTACGTCAATGGCGACGACCCGGTCACCCTGGTGCCGCCGGAAATCGGATTTGGCTACCAGCACCATGGCGAAGTTGTCCGCATCTGCGACCCCGATGGGCGGACCGATTACAAGTACGATCATTCGATCGTTTACTACGCACAGAACCTGTGAAGGCAGGGCCCTCTAGAGGGCGCGGGGAAGCTTCGGCACCCTTTGACCGTCGGGCTGTCTAACCGGGATTCTGGCCGTTTTTATCGCCTGAAGACGCGGCGCCCGAAGGCGCGTCGGCCGGAGGCGCGTCGGCCGACGATGTGTCGCCCGAGGTCGCGGCCGCTTTCGTTCTCGCCAGATGCCTGGTCTTCTCCCGACTCAGCGATTGGATCGCCATGGGAATGGTGCTGAGGTAGAGCAAGCCGGCCACGCTCAGGGTGATCCAGGGAACCGACACCAGAAATGCCAGGGTCGCGCCCACCCCAAGCAGCACGAAGCCGACCTGGCTGCGCTTGATGCGGATCTGCTTGGCGGAAAAGGTCGGCACGCGGCTCACCATCAAGGCCGCCACGGCAAAAAGCACCAGGCAGTTCAAGAAACCGGAGCGAAAGACGGTATCGCCGAAGACGAAGGAAAGCGCCATCGGCAAGAGCGCCAGCCCGGCCGCGCCGGGTGCGGGTACACCGGTGAAGAACTTGGCCGCCCAGGGCGGCGGGTTCTCCTCGGTCAGGCCGGTGTTGAACCGGGCCAGACGCAGGGCGCAGCAGATCGCGTAGAGCAGCGCGACGGCCCAGCCCAGACCGCGAATGTCCTGCAGGGTCCAGAGGTAGACCACAAGACCCGGCGCCACGCCGAAACAGATCACGTCGGAAAGCGAATCGAGCTGGGCGCCGAACTCGCTGGTGGCGCTCATGAGCCGGGCGATGCGGCCGTCCATGGCGTCCATCACCATCGCCACCACGATGGCCGCCACCGCCAGTTCCCAGCGTTCCTGGAGCGCCAGGCGCACGCCGGTCATGCCGGCACAGAGCGCAATCAGCGTGACGGCATTGGGGACCAGGCGATTCACCGTCAAGACGGCGCGGCGGCGGTGCGTCAGGTTCGACATCGTGGTCTCTCCCTCCTGCCTACGACCTTAGGATCTTCTGCCGGAACGCGCCGGTTCATCGCTGGTCAGGTCGGCGATCACCGTCTCTCCAGCCACCATGCGCTGGCCGACCGCCACCAGCGGAAAAACCCCCGACGGCAGGTATACATCCATTCGGCTGCCGAAGCGAATCAGGCCGAAGATCTTGCCGGTGGCGACCTGGTCGCCAATCGACAGATGACAGACGATGCGGCGGGCGATCAGGCCCGCGATCTGGACGAAACCGACCGCGCGGCCGTCCTCGGTCGTGACGGTCAAGGAATTGCGCTCGTTCAGATCCGAGGCCTTGTCGTTGGCCGCGTTGAGGAACTGGCCCTTGTGGTAGGCCATCGCGGTGATCCGACCGCCCAGTGGCACCCGGTTGATATGAACGTCGAAAACCGACAGGAACACCGAAACCCGGGTCAGCGGCGCCTCGCCGAGCTCGAGCTCGGGCGGCGGAACGGCCAGCTCGATGGCCGAGAGGCGGCCGTCCGCCGGGCTCACGACCAGGCCCGCGCGTTGCGGGGTGGTACGTGGCGGATTGCGGAAGAAGTAGGTGCAAAAGGCCGCCAGCAGCAGCCCGATCAGAACCAGGGGCGCCCACCAGAAAGCCAACAGCGCCGCCAATCCGAGGCTGAGCGCGATAAAGGGCCACCCGGCGCGGTGAATTGGCACGATGATGCCTTCGAACACGGTGGTTTCTTCTCCCGTCTCAGTGTCAAGCGCTGTCCTCAACGGCCAGCATGACGCGGTTAGTTGCTGTCAGGAATAGTGAAAATCTGACCTGGGAAGATCAGATCGGGGTCGGCGATTTCGCCGCTGTTGGCCTGATAGATCACGCTGTAGCGAAGCCCCTGGCCATAGACCCGGCGCGCGATGCGCCACAGCGAATTGCCCGGCTGGACGATAACCTGGCCGTCCTGCAAGACCAGGCCAGCCAAATTGGCTCTGGCAAAGGGCGTCTGCACGCGGGCGACCACCTGTCCCTCGGCGTCGAGCTGGTCGACCCGCAGATCGTGCACGCCGGGTTCGATGACGCCCTCCAACCGCGCCGGCCAGTCGCCCTTGGCATCGGCCTCGACCTCGGCCACCTGCTTGTTGTCCAGATAGACCACCACCTTGGAGCCCGGCTCGGCGCTGCCTGAAACGATAGCGTTGCCCGCTTCGTCGTAGTCGACCGCCTTGAGGCTCAACTCATCCTGCTTGATTCCCTCGGCGTCGGGCACGCTCCGGGCGCCTTGCAGCACCTCGCTGGCGCCCTCGGCGTCGTTCGGCAGCAGCACCACCAGCGGCTCGGCGGGCGCGCCCGGTTCAGCGGTTTCACCGCTCGTGGGTGTCGCCGCCGATGGGGCGGCGCCCGTCGCCGTGCTATCCGTGGCCTCGGCGATTTCGATGCTTCCCGCGTCCGGCTCGGCGGTCTCGCCGCTGGCTGACTGGGTGGCGTCAGACTGGGCGGTGTCTGATTGGGCGGCGTCGGCCTGGGCGGCGTCAGACTGGGCGATGTCTGACTGGGCGGCGTCTGACTGGGCGGCCGTGTCCGCGGCCTCGGCCACCTGGGTGGGGACGGGTGCGGGAATCGCCACCAGCGCCACCTTGTCGGATCGGACTTCCCGACCGTCGGGCAGCACCGCCAGCAGGCTCAAGGGATGGCTTCCGGGCGCCAGGGGTGCCTCGCCAACGAAGACCCAGTTCCCGGTGGGTCCAGCGGTCACGGTACCGAGCAGCGTCCCGCCATCGAACAGACTGACCTTGCTGTTGGCCGGCGCGCGGCCGGCAATGACGGCATCGCCATTCGGCTCAACCCGCAGCACATCGAAGGAAGGTGGGACCAGCGGGCTCGCCGGCACGGCCTCGTCGCCGGTCTGCGACGATGGCGGCACCGCCGCCTGCTGGGCCGGCGTGGCCGATGGAGTCCCGGTGTCCTGGGCATCGCCCGTCGTCGAATCGTCTGCCGCCGAATCGTTTGCCGCGGTTTCAGACCCACCCTGGTCGGCGCTATCCGGAACCGACGTCTCCGGGTTCGACGCGTCTGGGGTCGAACCGGCCGGGGCTGTGTCCGGCGCGATCGCCAGCGACTGTTCCGTTGTCGAGTCTTCGGCGGCGCCCGCCACCGCCGTGGTCGCGGTCTGGCCCGTGGATTGAGTTGTCGTTGGCGCCTCTGGCGCCGTATTCTCGACAGAGTCCGGGGCCAGCGGCCCGAACCAGAAGGACAGGCCCAGCGCGACGGCAAGAACAATGGTCACCACGATGATGACCCGGCCTTTGTTCACTACTCGATCCCCTTTCCGGCTCGAACCGCCCGCCACGGGCTGGCTGGACCGGATTTTCGTTACTTGCCCGGTTCTCTTGCCAAGCCGACGCCGGTGATGCAAGGACTTCTCGCGCCGCCGCCAACAAATGCACGGTTGTAGTTTTACCGAGCTTCGCTTTTACGGCGGGCTGGTTTTCAGATATCGGGCAATTGCCAGACGGTCGGCGTCGCTGATATGGGCGGTGCCGTGTTTGATCACCTCGCGCATCGCGCCCGCCATCACGTCGCCGTCGGGGGTGAGGCCATAGTCCAGCAGGTCGGCCAAATCCGCCTCGCTCCAATCGGACAGGGAGCGGGCCGTGATCGAGGGAACCTTCTTGCCGTCGGGCCCGGAGGGATTGCCCGCCAAAGGCAGATCCTCGTCGATCGCCCCCAGAAAATTACGCGGCGAGTGACATTCGCCGCAATGTCCAAGGTGGCGCACCAGATAGGCGCCGCGATTCCAGACCGCATCCCCGGCCGGTTCGGGCTGAAACGGGGCCGGGTCGAAAAACAGCCAACGCCAAATCCGGGTCAGCCAACGCCAGGAAAAAGGGAAATCGAGCGCATGGTCGCGATTGGCCAGCGCGACCGCCGGTTGGGACCGCAGGTAGGCCCAAAGGTCCGCCAGGTCCTGATCGTTCATGCCGCTATAGGAGGTATAGGGGAAGGCCGGGTAGTAGGGCCGTCCATCCGGGGCTTCGCCCTGGCGCAGAGCGCGCTCGAAATCGGCCTGGCTCCATTCGCCGATCCCCGTCTCTCGATCCGGCGTGATGTTGGGGCTGTAGAAAGTGCCGAAGGGCGTCGCCAGGGCCCGTCCGCCGGCCAGGAGCGGCTGTCCCTCGCCTTCTTGCGTGTGACAGCCTTGGCACCCCGCCGCGCGATAGACCTGTTCGCCCCGGGCGCTATCTGCCTCCGCGGCCTGAATGGAATTGGCCGCCAGTCCAAGAAGACCGGCGGCCAGAAAAGCAAACCCCATGCGGCAGAAACCGGTTGCCATGGAACTGTTCCGCCGCATTTCGACTCTAGGGCCTACTCCTCCTTGGGCCCACGGAACTTCTTGTGGCAGGCGCCGCAGCCGTTGCCGCCGAAGGTCTCCATGGCCGCGCCGTAGGCATCGGCGTCGCCGCCACGCAACACGGCCGCCATGACGCCAGCTTCCTTGCCCAGATTGCTGGAGGCGGTTTCGAAGCCGGCCCAATCGGACCAGATCTCGGGCTTGGCGCGGTTCTTACCGACGGTGGCGCCGTCGGCCTGAACCGCCTCGACCTCGAACAGCCCTGGAATCTTGCTCGACAGGGCCTGGATGCTATCCGCATGGGCGGCGGCTTCTTCCGCGGTGCCCTTGCCGGCCTTGAGGAATTCGCCAATCGCCTTCATGTGGCCGCCGATTGCCTTCATGGCCTTCTGCCGGGCCTCGACCGCCGCCTTGCGCTCGTCGGCCTGCGCGGTCTGGACCCCCATCAGTCCGGCGAACAGAGCAACGGTCAAACACATAGCGAACGGCATCCGAAGTATACGCATCATTTTTCGATCTCCCTTGAAACGGTTCAGTTATCCCTGCCCGAGCGGCGAGGTTTACAAGCCACCTGTGAAGCGCTTATGAGTCAAACACAGCGGATGGAAGGGATACATCCGGAAAATGGTATGAATGTTCACTTTCTCGTTAGATGATTGGACGTTATGGCCGTCTTGAAGAATCTCTGTTGCTACTGCGGTTCCTCCAACAGCGTCGACCCCAGCTACTTCGAAATTGCCGCCGACCTGGGCCACCAAGCCGCCAAGCGCGGCGTCGGCATCGTCTATGGCGGCGGCGGGGTCGGCCTGATGGGCGCGGTCGCCAACGGCGCCATGGCCGAGGACGGGCGGGTCATCGGGATCATCCCGGAGCATATCGAGAAGTGGGAACTGGGGCTGAAGGACATCACAGAATACCTGGTGGTCGAGAACATGCACGTTCGCAAGAGCCTGATGTTCGAGCGCTCGGATGCCTTTTGCGCCCTGCCCGGCGGCATCGGCACGCTGGAAGAAGCCTTCGAAGCCCTGACCTGGCGTCAGCTCGGGATTCACGACAAGCCGATCCTGTTCCTCAATCACAAGGGTTTCTGGAATCCGCTGCTGGCGCTCTTCGAGCACATGCTGGCGGAACGCTTCATGAAGCCGCCGCTGGACAGTCTTTTTTCGGTCGCCGGGACGGTCGAGGAGGTCTTCGCCCTGATCGAAGCCGCCCCGGAACCACGCCGCCCCGACGACCTGGAACAGATTTAGGATCGGCTGCGTCCCGCGCGCCAATCGGCCAGACGGCCCCCCATGCCGTGCGGTCCCTGGACCGCAGGATCTCTGCTTTCCGTTTAGGCGCGTTTAGGCATTAATTTCTTGTCATGAGACGCCCTTTCATCAATGATCTTAGGTGGTGAAACCCATTCGAATGGGTAAGCCGCCAGTCCTTTTTTGCGTTCGCAATATGCCTCTATTCGTCGGTAGCGCCAGCACCGGGCCCAAGGCAAGAGCGAAGGGTCGACAAGCATTCACTTGCGTCTCGTTTGTGGTCTCTTGACCGGTTAGCCGTTGGGACGCGAGACCGGACAGGGCGCGACAACCGATCGGCCGGGAGCAAACCATGGGCGGTGGAACAGCAACGCGCGCGCAAGCCCTCGAAGCCTGGAAGCGGCGCTGGGGATACTTCGGTGGAAACCCCGACAAGAAAGTAGCGTCCTTCGACGACGGCAACTTCGACCTGCGTTCTCGTCGTGTGCGTCAGCCGGAGCGCAAGGCGACCGACAACACGGGCACCGAGAATGGCCACTACAATAATATTGGCGCGAACACCGAAAAACCCCTGGATCCAAAGGTGGCCAAGCTCCAAAGGAAGATCGCCGCGGAGGACGCCGCTCTGGCGGCCTACGACCCGCGGCAAGAGCCCTTCGTGCTCTCGGCGGCACGCCGGCGACGCAGCCGATTGGCGGTCGACGCAACCGCGGCCAAGGATCAAATCACCCAGACTGCCTACAGCGAAGACCGGCGCAAGGAACTGCAGGCATTCGCACCGGATCACTATCTGACCAAGGAGTACGGCCTGCGCACGGCGGAGACCGGCCTTCCCTTCGAAGATCAGACCGGGATGCGAATTAGCCATTACGAGAGCTCGATTTATCTGCGCGATGCCCCCGGCGAAGCGGTCCAGGCGCTTTTTACCGAGGTCTATGAGGCCAGCGACGCCGCCAAGACGGAGGGCGCCTTCGACCCCGATCGGATGTTTTTTACCAACTCGACCAAGACCTTCGACAAACTCGAAGCCTTCTTCGGCGCGGACTGGGACGCCATCCGAACTGGATTTAACGGCGAATTGAAGGAAATCGAGCCGGGCATCCACGTGATCGTGTTCGAGAACGTCCTGCCGAAGAAAGAACGCGATGCCCTGGGAAAGTATCTCTACAGCACCGGCTCGACGCCTTCCAGCTACGATGCCCTGCGCAGCAAACACGGCGGCCGCGGCCTCGAACCCTTGAGCGGGCCAAAGGCGCCAGAGAGCCTGAAGAACGACGAGACGCTCGGCGGTTTGGCCAAGAGCGAGGCCTGCAAGACCCTCGCGGCCGTGCCAACCGGCCACCCGATGAAGACTGTCGCGGGCGCGACGGCGAAACTGGTCGCGGGTTTGGAAACAACCCTGGCCGCGACCGTCGCCGACAAGGGCGAGGCCTTCAACAAGAGCCGGCTGGTCGACAGCGCGCTGAAGAACATCGAGAGCCTCATGGCCGTGATGCCGTCATACCTGGACGACACGCCTCGTTTCACCAAGCTGTTCGATGTCCTGATCGACGAGCTCTACCTGCTGTTGGCCACCTGCCGTCCCTATGACGGAGCGAGCTTCAAGACAGCGTCGGAAAAGGTCATCGAGGCCCGCGCGCCGGTTCTCTCGGAGACCTCCGCGACGGTTTTCAGTTACAGCATGTCCAGCGGCATGGGCGCGATTTCCAATGCCATCCAAAGCGCGGTGGCCTGTTCGGGCGGCGGGATCTCCGCCAAGGTCGATCTGCTCGATCCGAAAGGCGACAAGGACCGGTTCGGCAGCGCCAACTATTACGAGTTGGAAAACTACCTGCTGACCTCCGAGGACCAGATCAAGAGCAAGGGGTCGGTCATCGTCGCCACCCTGAATCCCAGCACGCCGACCACCAAGATGGGCGGCGGCGCCAAGAAAGCCTGGGGCGTCGACAGTGTCGTTGCCGAAGTCCGAAAGAAGTTCGACGCGCTCGCGCCCCCGGCGGACGAAGCGTCGCCCCTGACGGTGGTGGTCGACATCACCGTGGAGAAAGCATCCGGCGAGGGCACGGATGAACTCGACAAGCTGATCCGCCCCTTCGAGACAGAGGTCGACGCCGGTCTGATCCTCTTTGTCTTTTGCAAGAGCTACCAAAAGTATCCCAGCCTGGGCAGCGCCAAGATGATGTCCGGCGGTGTATCCCTGGTTGGCAAGGACACCGCTCACAGCAAGGAGTTGCAAAAGAGCCTGGCCGCGGCGGAGAAGGAAACCGCGCTGATGGACAAGGACGAGGGACAGTTGATGACCCACCTCCTGGCCAACAGCGGCGAGGCGGAACTGCCGTTGCTGAAGCGCGCGGCCGACAACGCGGCCCTTTTGGCCTCATTGATCGTGGCGGACGGTTCCGACGCCTATCTCTACGGCGATGGCCTGCCCTTCGCCATGATCCCTTCGACAGAAATGGCGCTGGCGTTCGACAGCGGCGAGGAATACGAGGTGCTGCCCGCAGAGATGTTGGCGTTCAAGTGCGGCGTGGACTACCGCTACTCCTTTGGCTTTCAGAACTCGTCCTGTCTCGAGATCGGCGAGAGTCTGCGTCTGAACCCCGGCCAGGAATCACCCGCGGAAATCGTCGAGCAGTTCTATGCCCTGGGCAAGCTGACCGGCACAACCACGCCCATCAGCGCCGACAAGGTCGTGGGGCTGGCCCACGATGCGGCGGACGCGGCCTTCGACGAAGTCGAGAGATTCCTCGCCAAAGGCAAGGATAAAGCCGACAACGGGGCCTGGCGCGAACGCATGGAGCGGGTCCTGCTCAAGGCCGGCCTGATGACGTCGAAAGAGGTCGGCCTGGAGCCGAAGGAGTTGATCCGACGCATGGCGGAAGCGAAGGGCGCCAAACCCGATAAGGACACCGCTTTCGCCCGCAAGCTCAAACTGGTCGCCGCCGCGGCGCAGCCGGAACTCACCGCCGAGCAACGCGAATCTGACAACGTCGATCTCATGAAGGCCGGGCTCAAGTGGGGTTGGGGCGGCACCGAGGAAGGCTCCGACAAGGTCGAGGCCAATCACCTGCTGAACATCGTGGCCTCCTGCGCCCGCTTCAGCACCGTCTTTCAGGAACCGGCGGACGCCAAGAAGACGATGGCGCTGGTCGATGCCTTGCGGGACTGCGGCATGGCGCAGGTGAGCCCGGCGACCCGCGAGGCGCTTTTGCAGACCCGAGCCAAATCGCTCCTCGATGGCAAGCCGCCCTTCTCGGAAGGCGACCTCAAGACCCTCGCGGCCTGCGCCAGGGAGATGCCCTACAGCGATGGCGTCGCCAATCTCTTCGCGAGCGAGATCCCCGCCGCCGCCTTCACGGACATCGACAAGGCCGAATCCCCGGAGATGGCGTGCCTCTCCGACTGCTTTTTGAACCGCCTCGATCTCGAGTCGAAACTCGAGCTCATCCCCCGCCTGATCAAGGATATCGATCCATTTCTCGAAAGGGCCCGCGAGCAGAAGGGGAATGCTGACAACTGGACGAAGAAGGCGGAAAAATCGGACAAGAATTCCATTACTTGCGAGGCATCGGCTGTCCACTGCGAGACGGAGAGCCAAAAGAGCCTTCTAGAATCGCAGAAATTTGAGCTGAATGCGGCCGAGTTCGACACGCGAGGAGAGGCAGCCGAGGCCAAGAAGGCACGAACGAAAGCACGGTTGCTCAAGGAAGAATCGGACCTCTACAAGGCCGAAATCCCCACTTGGCGCCAAGAAGTCATCGACCACCGGGACAAGGCCGCTGAACGCCGCAATACGGCTGCGGAAGAAGCCGCGATGGCGAAGCGAACTTTGGGCGAGGCCAAGGCCTGCGTCACCCGGGCCTGGGCCTGCGTGAAGCATCTGGAGCGCGCGCTCGCGGCCGCCAAAATAAAGGGCGGTGCCAAGCCGCGCGAGACGCTCGCCAGCAAGGATTTGGGCGCCGTCGAACCCAACCCACTGAGCGAGACCGAGCGCAAGCGCTTGAAGACAGAATTGAAGCGCCTCAAGGCCACGCTCGCCAAGGTCGATCCGAAGATCTAGTCCGGCCGCAAGAATCCAAACGAGGCCCGTCATGGCACAGCAACAAGCGCAAATCGACCCCAAGGAGGAACTTCAGGAGCTGAAGCAGATGATCGGCAAGGCGCGCAAACGCGCGGTCAGCTTTGCCATCGCGCTGGGCAAGGGAAAGGAAGAGCCCGCTTTCCTGCTGCACCTCATCCAGCGTCCTCAAGCCCTGCGCCGGCAGGCGAAGACCGAGACCGGCAGTGCCCGGGGCGCCCACGGCAAGATGACCGTCGACGGTAAGTACATCACGCTTGATTGCCTGGACGACGATCCGCCGCCGATCCTCTTCAAGGTCATGAAGCGCTATCTGAAAGACCGCAAGCTGCCCTACAAGTTCGTCCTGAAGGGGCCCGGCGGCCAGGTCGTCGGCGAGAGCGAGGTTCTGGAGCCCGGCGCGGCGGCGAACGAGGACGAGCCCGATCCCAGCGACCCGCGCGAGGCAATCAAGGCGCTGCTGCCCGATCTGATGGCCGATCTCGCGGCCCTGGAAAAGCTCGACCCCGAGACCGCGGCCAAACTGCGCAAGCTGGCCGGCCACGCCGCCGAGCAGGCCAAGAAGGGCGATCTGCAGGAGGCCATGCGGCTCTTCGATAGCTGTACCACGGCCCTGGGCAAGGCGCAGACCAGGGCGCGCGGCGCCCAGGCCGCCGCCGCCATCCCCGAGGGCCGGGTCGCCGAGATCGTGCGCCGGGTGGAGCTGGCCCGCTCGGTCTGGCAGACCCAGCGGATGCGCACGATCACCGGGTTGGACGATCTGATCGCCGAACTGCGCGATCACGAGGATTCGGAACTTCAAGCCATCGCCGGCCGGATCGCCGTGCTGTCCAAGGATATTCCAGCGCAGATCGACGCCGCGCTCGAAAAATTGGGGAGCGCCCTGGAGACAGGCGAACCAACGGGAATCGAAACGGCCAAGGCCGCTGTCCTGAAAGAGCTGGGCGGCGGCACCGCCTACTTGACGGCCAACCGAACCGAACTGGTCAACTGCGAGGAGAATCCCTTCGGGATCAAGCTGGCCATCGTCCAGCCCCTGGCCGAGTCCCTGAAGGCGATCCGCACCAGCATCGGCGCGATTTAGAAAGGCGATTCCGGCTTGTCGCCTTCAGGGGCCCTGGAGCCCCGTGAAGTAGGCCAGCCAGTGCTGCCGCAGATCCTCTTCCTTCGCGCCGATGTCGTAGGCCGGGCTGACCAGCGGCGCGGCGCGCTCGACCTTGATCACCACGATCCCATTGAACAGCTCGCAGAGATCGCCCCACTCGGCCTGGAAGCGCGGCAAGAGGCGGGCGTAGTCATCCGTCTCGCGGGCCAGGAACCGGGCCGGTCCCTTGAAGCGGTAACCCTTGCGCGCGAAGACGTCGATGAAGTTGAGCTCGACGACCGGGTTCCGCGCCAGGTTCGCCACCGTGTTGGGCGAGCGCATCTCGCCGAACATGATCTGCTCGTCGTCGAGCACCAGGAAGGTCCCCTTGGGCGACAGGTTGGGCGTCCCGTCGGCGCAGACCGAGGCCAGGCTCGCCAGCTTCTGCTCGGCGATCACCCGCTTCATGTCGGCGGTCAGAATGGCCATGGCCTCCCTCCCCTCACTCGACCCGGCCATAGGCGGCCATCGCTGCCTCGGGGGTTACATAGCCCTCGCTGATATCCCGGGCGATGGCGGCGCCGGGACGCTCGTCTGGCGGGCCGTAGCCACCGCCGCCCGCTGTATAGAGCGTCAGGACGTCGCCCTTTTGCAGGTCGAACTGCCCCTTGCTGGGGAGTTGTGTGACCGCGCCGTCGCGCAGGATCTCGCAGCGCGTACGGGCGCCGTCGCCGCCGCCGAAGAGACCGAAGGGCGCCAGCTTCACCCGGTCGGTGTAGCAGGCGAAGTTGGTGTCGTCCTTCAGCACCAGGAAACGCCGGAACAGCCCCAGGCCGCCGCGGCTGCGGCCATGCCCGCAGGAATCCGGTATCAGCCCATAGCCGATGACCCGGAAATGATCGAAATCCATGTCCACCGTCTCGACCGGGACGTTGGTGCAGTTCGACAGGGCGGAATCGACCGCATCGCAGCCATCGATCCGCGGCGAGCCGCCGAAGCCGCCGCCGAATATCTCCAGGTAGACCTTGTAGCGGCTGCCCGCCAGGTGCGACAGCGCCATGGAGTGGGTGCTGTCGTTGCCGCCGGCGATGACCTTGTCCGGCGCCACCTGGGCCAGGGCCTTGATGACCGCATCGAAGCAGCGGTAGGCCGACAGCATGCGGGCGCGCACCGGCGCGGGATAGGTCGGATTGACCAGCGTGCCCTCGGGCGCGCTGACCTCGGTCACCCGTTTGACGCCCTCGTTGAAGGGGATGTCGGCGCTGGTCAGGCTGGCCTTGACCGCCGCCAGGGTGGCGGAAATGGTCGAGGCCCAGGGGCAGTTGAGATTGCGCCGGACCTGGGGGCAGGTGCCGGCGAAATCCACCGCGATGGAATCGCCCTTCACCGTGACCTTGGCCTTCACCACCAGGGGCTCGTCGCTGAGGCCGTCGTCGTCGATGGCGTCCTCGCCGAAGTACTCGCCGTCGGGAAGATCGGCCAGGGCGGCGCGGAACCGGCGCTCGGAATAGGCCATCAGATCGTGCATCGAGCGGCAGACCTTGGCCGGCCCATACTTGCGGCAGAGCTGGCCGACCCGTTCCATGCCGATCGCGTTGGCGGCGAACTGGGCATAGAAATCGCCGATGGTCTGATCCGGCACGCGGATGTTGGCGGCGACGAAGCGCTCCAGCGGCCCGCCCGACCAGTCGCGCTTCAGGTTGTAGACCGAGGGCGGAAAGATCAGCCCCTCGGCGTGCACGTCACTGGCGTCGGGCGTCATCCCCGGATTGCCGCCGCCCAAGTCGAGGTGGTGCGAGACGGTGCCGGCGAAGCCGACCAGCTCGCCCTCCCAGAAGATCGGCGTGAAGATGAAGACGTCCTGCAGGTGCTGGCCGCCGCCATAGGGGTCGTTGTTGATGTAGAAGTCCCCCTCCCCCAGGGTCTCGGGCGGGAAGAGCTCGGCACAGGCCCGGAAGGTGTCGGACATGGGGCCCAACTGCATGGGGATCAGCTCGGCCTGGGCGACCACGTTGCCGTAGCGGTCGAACAGCCCCGCCGAGGCGTCTTGCGCCTCGCGCACGATGTTGGAATAGGACGAGCGGACCAGCTTGACGCCCATCTCGCGGGCGCCGGCCAATAGAGACTGGCTGATCACCGCATACTCGACCGGGTCGAGCGCCGCCTCGCTAAACGTCGTATCTAGGGGTTCGTTGCTGTCGGGCATGGTTCAGCCTCGGGTCATGATCGTGTTGTCGGACTGATCGCGCAGGGCGGACCAGCCTTCCGGCAGATAGAGCGTGGAGGTCGGGTCCTCGAGCAGGGCCGGACCGGACAACGGCTCGCCGGGCCGCAACCGGCCACGGCCGGTCAATCTGCCCTTCTGCCAGGCCCGGTCGCAGTAGAGGTCGATCTCCCGGTCGGCGACGGCCCCTTCGTCTGTCTCGGTCAGGACCGGCTGGTCGCGCAGGGGAAGCGTCGCCCCCAACCTGAAGGAGACGAACTCGACCGGCTTGGCGGTCTCGCCGCCGAAAAAGAAGACCCGGTGATGCTCGTCGCTGAAACGGCGGCGGACATCGTCGGCCGACAGTTCGGCGATCTCGTCGCTGGCGAAGCTCACCGGCACCTCGAAGGCCTGGCCGACAAAGCGCATATCGGCGATGAGATCGAATGTCAGGTCACCCGCCAGCCCGAACGCCCGGCTGCGCGCGACCGCCGCCTCGCACATGGTGGCGAAGACCTCGCGCAGCAGGTCGCCGGCCTTGTCGTCGACCGTGGCCCGGCGAGTCAGGCTGGAGAACTGCACGACGTCGCTGGCGATCAGACCGAAGGCCGAGACCACGCCGGCGTTGGGCGGCACCGCGACCCGGGTCATGCCGAGTTCCTTCGCGACGGAGGCGGCGTGGAGCGGACCGGCCCCGCCGTAGGGGACCAGCACGTAGTCGCGCGGATCCAGCCCCCGCTCGGTGGAGATCAACTGGATCGCCCGCACCACGTTGGCGTCGGCGAGTTGAATGGCGCTATCCGCCGCGTCCTCGAGGCTCATGGCAAAAGCCTCGGCGATGGGCTGCAGGGCATCGCGGGACCGTTCGGGATAGATCGTCATGCGGCCGCCCAGGAAGGCCTCGGCGCGCACCGTCTGACGGACCACATGGGCGTCGGTCAGGGTCGCCTGCACCCCGCCGCGGCCGTAGCAGGCCGGTCCGGGATCGGCGCCGGCCGACTGCGGACCGACCCGCAACATGCCGCCGTCGTCGACCCAGACAATCGAGCCGCCGCCGGCGCCGATGGTGTTGATGTCGATCACCGGGATGCGCACCGGCAGGCCGTCGATGCTGTACTCCTGGGTCAGGTGGCTCTTGCCGCCGGTGACGATACTGACGTCGGTCGAGGTCCCGCCCATGTCCAGGGTGATGAGGTTGTCGAAGCCGGAGCGCCCGGCCTGACGGGCCGCGCCCATGACCCCCGCCGCCGGACCCGACAGCAGCGCGTTGACCGCGTTGCCGCGCATGGCCGCGGCCGGCAGGCGCCCGCCGTTCGACTGCATCACGGAAAAGCGCCCGGTAAAGCCGTTGGCTGTGAGGCGCGCGGCGAAGCGGTCGATGTAGCGGTCCACCACCGGCTGCACATAGGCCGAAAGGCTGGTCGTCGAGGCCCGCTCGTACTCGCGAAACTCGCGGGTCACGGCCGAGGAGATCGTGATGTGAAGGTCCGGCAGGCGCGCGGCCAGATAGTCGCGCAGCGCGACTTCATGGGCCGGGTTGACGTAGGCGTTCAAGAGGCAGACCGCCAGGGACTCGTAGCCGCCGGCCTCGAGACGGGGCACCAGATCGCGCCCGACCTCGGCCAGATCGAGCGGCGCCTCGACCGAGCCATCGGCCAGGATCCGCTCGGCGACCTCGAAGCTGGCGGCGCGGTCGACCACGGGCTTGGGCTTCACGTAGTCGAGGTCGTAGATGCGGCTGCGGCCATGGCGCTGCAACAGCAGGATATCGCGAAAACCCGCGGTGGTGACAAAGGCCGTGGCGAAACCCTTGCGCTCCAGGACCGCGTTGGTCGCCACCGTCGAGCCATGGGCGAGGTCTTCGATGTCCGCCAGCGCGATGCCGCTGGCGATCAAGGCGTTGAAGGCCCCCTCGTCGGGATTCCTGGGCACGCTGGGCACCTTGGTCACCTGGATGCCATCCTTGCCGATGGCCACCAGATCCGTAAAGGTCCCGCCGACTTCCACTCCCACACGCATCACCGGCCCGCCGCTCCCCGCGTTTTGTAAGACCGGCCATCATGGCGCGAAAGCAAAGGGCAAGACCAGGGGGAAATCCGACCTGGACCGCTCTGCGCCATCGGGCCAACGAGGGCCGCCCTGGAGGGCGCGGCAGATTGGGATTGGACTCCTTGGCCCATTTTGGCGAATAGGGGGCCTGATCTATCCCTTTTCTAACGCGAGACAGGCATAGCCTGCTTTCGTACTGACCGACTAAACTCGAGGCGCTGGATCGATGCCGTGGGAAGATTTCAATGACTGACCCGATGAACCTCGGGATCGCGCCCGATGACTGGAGCCAGCTGTCACGGCACCGCGATATGCCGGCGATCGATGGCGATCGCATGGGGCGATATCGCTTGGCACGGGTCCGCCGGCAGTTGAAGGAAGCAGGGGCGGCCTTGGGCATTTTCGTGAGCCCGGTCAGCATTCGCTATGCGGTGGACTATCGCGGCTATGCGCTGTTCCAATCTCATATTCCCAGCAGCTATCTGTTCGTGCCGGTCGAAGGACCGGTCGTCATGCACGGCATCTTTGGCGAACCGCCGGCCCTGGTCGACTCCGTGCGTCCGGCCAGGGCAATCTCCTATTTCAACGGCGGGCCCGAGATGGCGGATCGCGCGCGCTTGCTGGCCAAGGACGTTCGGGAGTTCCTCCGCGAGATCGGGACGGACAACCGGCGGGTCGCGGTCGAGTACGTCAATCCCAGCGCCACCCGTGCGCTGCTGGATCTGGGTCTCGACGTGGTCGACGCCGCGGGCCTGGTCGAGGAAGCCCGAATGATCAAGTCGGAAGA
This sequence comes from Kiloniellaceae bacterium, assembly GCA_021776195.1. Next base: position 64,062 of record JAJFGK010000030.1, read on the forward strand.
CGAGATCGACTGCATTCGCTGGGCCATCGCGGTCGCGGATCTGGGAATTGAAAAGATGAAGGAAGCCGCGCGGCCGGGTGTGAGCGAACTGCAGCTATGGGGTCTGTTGAACTACACGAACCTGGCCAACAACGGGGACTGGCATGACGGACGAATGCTGGCGTCCGGCGACCGCATAAACCCCTGGTTCCAGGAGGCGTCGCCGCGAAAGCTGGAGGCGGGCGATCTGGTCGGCTTCGATACGGACATGGTCGGGCCCTTCGGCTACTGCGCCGACGTCTCGCGCACCTTCTTCTGCGGCCCCGGGCGGCCGACCAACCGGCAAAAGGCGCTCTATCGCCATGCGCTGGCGGAAATCGAGCACAATCTTTCACTGGTGCGCGACGGCGTCACGCTCGAGGCCTTCGGCTATCAAGCCTTCGTTCAGCCCGAAGCCTTTCACAAGAACCAGTACGTTTGCATCTTTCATGGCGTCGGCATGTGCGACGAGGCGCCGAAGCTCTACTACCCCACCGACCGCGCCGAAAAATGCTACCCGGGCGTCCTCCGCGAAAACATGGTGATCTGCCTGGAAAGCTACGTCGGCGCGGTCGGCGAGCGGGACGGCGTCAAGTTGGAACAGCAGGTCCGGGTGACCAAGGATGGCTACGAACTGCTCTCGACCTATCCGCTCGAGGCCGATCTGCTCGACTGACAGCATCGGTGCAGATCCGGTCCAGGGTCTGTTGACAAGGGACGGTCATCCCGGCGGACCTGAGATCAGGCCTCGGCCCGAGATTCCGGATACCTCCCTTCGACCGCCAAATCGAAGATTTGGGCCGAAGCGGGTTCCGGAATGACACCCCCTGGGTCCAAATTGTCGACAGCCCCTAATAACCAACGTCCGTGCCGAGGTCCCGGCTGCCCGAACGTTCCTTGACCGGCGTGCAGCCGAACTGACGGCGATAGTCCTTGCCGAAGTGGGACGGGGATTGGTAGCCGCAGGCCACGGCGATCTCGGAAACCGGCAGAGCGGTCTGGGTCAAGAGCAGATTGGCGCGCCGCAACCGCAGGAAACGATAGTGCCGCATCACGGATGTGCCGATGTGCAGATTGAAAAGACGTTCCAGCTGTCGTTTCGAGAGAGCGACTTCCCTGGCCAGGGCGGCCAGATCGAACGGCGTTTCGATGTTGGCTTCCATCACCCCGATCGCGGCGAGAAGCTTGGGGTGGCTGGAGCGCAAACGGACGGAGGCCGGCATTCGTTGATCGTCGACGGCACGCCGGATTTGCGAGAGGTTGAACTGCTGCGACACGGCCCCGGCCAGGGCATGGCCGAGCCTTGTGCCGATCAGATGAAGCATGAGATCGATGCAGGCCGTGGCCCCGGCGCAGGTGATGCGGTCGCGGTCGATCTCGAAGAGGTTCGTGGAGGTCTCCAGCGCCGGGTACTGCTCGCGAAAGCTGGCCAGGCTTTCCCAGTGGATGGTGCACCTGTGGCCATCGAGCAGGCCGGCGCGGGCGAGGATGAAGCTCGCCGTGCTGATCGCGCCGACCTTGGCGCCATGGCGCGCCTGCTTGCGGAGCCAGGCATAGGCGCGCTTGTCATCGAACTTGCCGACCTGGATCCCGGCACAGACGAAGGCGTAATCCGGGGAGCCGGCCGCCGAAAGAGCCGCGTCGACCACGATTTGGCTGCCGGAACTGGCGGCGACCGGCCCGCCGTCGACCGAGAGAAGACACCATTCATAGAGGCTTCGCCCGAGCAGCCTGTTGACCTGGCGCAGGGGCTCCAGGAAGGACGCGAAGGTCATCAGCGAAAAACCCGGAATCAATAGTAACGCAAACGTCTCCGTCCGCCCGTCCGGCGAGGAGGGTCGGTTCGCTGCCCTGGACGGTGCCGCACCCGGGCCCGTCGCGCTGTCGCTTGCTTGATGCTTCGTTCGCATGAACTCGCGGGATCCTGGCCCGAAATGACGATTCCATGGCTATTTCATACCAAAAGAGCCCAAATGCGAACTGTAAAATTTGAGCCCGATCACACTGACCACACCCAGCGAGTACCGTCCCAATGTCTCTGACCGACCAGGAATACAGTTCGGTTACCCAAACGATCGACGTGGCGCTCGGCCTGCCGAACCGCGCCTATACCGAAGACTCATTTTTGAAAGACGAGTACCGGAAAGTGTTCGGGCGCGGTTGGATCGGGATCGCGTTCGAGAGCGATGTCGCCCAAGCCGGCGATATGTTTCCCGTCTACGCGGCGGGCCAACCCCTCCTCCTGGTTCGCGGCCACGACAATCGGATCCGCGTCTTTCACAACGTTTGCCGGCATCGCGGCGCCAAGCTCCTGGACAAACCCTGCACGAAGAAACATCTCATCGTTTGCCCCTATCACGCCTGGAGCTACACCCTGGAGGGGACCTTGAAGGCGACGCCCCATTTCAGTGGGCCGGACAGTCATGACCACCCGACCCTCGAGGCGGGAACGCAAAACCTCGTCGAGGTCCGCAGCGGGGTCTGGAATCACGTCGTGATGGTCAACCTTTCCGGCGATGCCGTTGCCTTGAAGGACTGGACCGCGCGCCTGGATGCACGCTGGGCCCCCTTCGACATCGAGAACATGACACCCGGCGGGGATATGACCTTCGAGTTCAACGCTAACTGGAAGCTGGTGCTGGAGAACTTCCTCGAGAGCTACCACCTGCCCAGCGTCCATCCGGTGCTGAACTCCTACTCTCCCCTGCAAGATCACGTGCTCGTGGTGGACCAGCTCTTCATGGGGCAACTCAGCCTCAACTACCGGCCAAGCGATGACGGCAACGCCCTGCCCCGGTTCTCGAACCTGCCCGAAGAAAGGCAGACCACCGGGGAATACCTGCTCTTGTTCCCGACCCTGATGGTCTCTGTGACGCCCGACCATTTCCGCGTGACAATCGTGACGCCGCTATCCGCGACGGCCACACACCAACGCTGGCAGTTCTATTTTGTCGGCGCGGAGAGCCAGCAGGCGCGGTTCAAGGATGCGCGCGACGCGGTCGTGAGCCGGGTGGCGGCCTACACCGAGGAAGACGTCGAAATCCTGGAAAGACTGCAGGCGGGCCGCCAATCGAGCGGCTACGACGGCGGTCGCTTCTCGCCTTTCCATGAAACCACGACCCATCAGTTTCAAAAGCTCGTGGCGGGATCGCTGAACGGCGGGCTTCAAATCGAAAGCGCCGGCCAGATAGAAAAATGAGATCGCTAGAGTAGGCGAGGAAAAGAGGGACTACCATGGCTTCAGAATTGTTCGAAAAGGGCCTGGCAACGCGCAAGGCCGTCCTTGGCGACCGCTTTGTCGAGGACAGCTTTGCCAATGCCAGCGATTTTTCCCGGCCGCTCCAGGATCTGGTGACCGAGTTCTGCTTCGGTGCGGTGTGGGGCCGCGAGGGCCTTTCGAAGCGCGACCGCAGCCTGCTCAACATCGCCCTGCTGGCCGCCGCCGGGCGCGCCCATGCGCTGCATCACCATGTCCAGGCCGCGATCACCAATGGCGCCACCCGGGAAGAAATCCGCGAGACCCTGGTTCACGTGATCCCCTATGCCGGCTTCCCCGCGGCTTTCGACGCCTTCGAGGTGGCCGAGGGCGCACTGGACGAGACCGCGCCGGACTCGACCTAGCGCTCTTCGCGGGCGCAGGGAGCAAATTGAATGAGGCCGGCCGTAAGATGAGCGGCGACAAGGCTGCGCGACGGCGCTACTGTTTTGGCTCTGTTGGGGGAGTTATTGGAGGGAACGCGCGGCCATGAAATCGTCCGTTATCGATGTACGCCCCATCGCGGGGGCGCTTGGTGCCGAGATCCTCGACGTCGACCTGCGCGAGGCACTGAGCAATGCCCAGGTGGCGGCGATCCGCGCGGCCTTCGTCGAGCATCTGGCCCTGCTCTTCCCCGGCACCGGTCCTTTGACCTCGGAGAACTTGATCTCTCTGGCGAGTCACTTCGGCGAGCTCGATGCCGAACCCTTCGTGGGGCCGTTCAAGCTCCCGACCGTGGACGATCCGCGCGTCTTCGTCTTCGCCAAGGAGGCGACGGACAGAGCCATCAATCTGGGCGGCTTCTGGCACGCAGACGTGACCTATCGCGCCCGGCCCCATGGCGCCGGCCTGCTCTACTCCAAGGAATGTCCGAGCCGCGGCGGCGATACCATGTTCGCCAACCAGTACCTCGCTTTCGAAACGCTGTCGGCGGGGATGCGGCGGATGCTGGAAGGTCTGAATGCGGTGCATTCGAGCGCCATGGAGTACGGCGGCGAAGCGGCCCGCTTCGCGGCGGTGACGAAAGACCATGTCCCCGAGGATGGGGACCGAAAATTCTCGAACATCACCTACGCGCGGCCGGACGACCTGGAGATCGAAGAAACCCTTCATCCCGTCGTGCGGGTCCACCCCGACAGCGGCCGCAAGCACCTCTTCGTCAATCGAGGCTTCACCACGCGATTCGAAAACATGACCAAGGAAGAGAGCGCCCCTCTGCTGGAGTCCCTCTGGGCCCACGCCTGTCGGCCCGAGTTCACCTGCCGCTTCCGTTGGCACAAGGATGCCGTGGTGCTGTGGGACAACCGTTGCACCCATCACTATGCGCTGAACGATTATTACGGCGAACGGCGGATGATGTACCGGGTCGCCGTCCATGAGGATCTGGAGTTGGCACAGTAAAACTGTTGGCAAGGTAAGCCTCGCTGTCCCCCACGTCCGGCGGGTTCGATATGGCAAGCGTCAAGGTTCAGAACTGGAAAGGCTCGATCACCTACCACGCCAACTCGATCGAGGTGGTGCGGAGCGTCGAAGACATCCAGCGGATCGTGGCGGATCGCGATCGCTATCCGGGCCCGGTGCGGGCCAAGGGCTCGCACCACTCGACGACCCGCTGCGTCGTCGCCGAGGGCGGAACGGTTCTCGACATGACGCAGTTCGACAAGATCCTGGAGATCGACCGCGAGGTCGGGACGGTAACGATGCAGGCCGGCGTGCTCCACATCGACGCGGCGAAGGAATTGGAGAGAAAGGGCCTTCAGTTCTATGTGAACGTCGAGATCGGAAATCTCACCGTCGGGTCCGGCGCTTGCGGCGGGACCAAGGACGCCTCCTACTTTTCAGAGCAGGAAGGCTGGGAGTACGGCCAGGTCGCGTCCTACTGCATCGACGTCAAGGCGGTGCAGGCGGACGGATCGATCCTCGAGGTCACCGAACGGAAAGATCCCGCGCTGATGGCCGCCATGCGTTCGTCCTATGGCATGCTCGGCGTGGTCTACGAGGTCACCTACAAGGTCAAGCCCATCAAGGCGATGGCGGTGGCGCACAAGACCTACCATGTCGACGAGTTCGCCGACCGCTTAGAGGAACTCATCGCGGGCGAACGCTCGATGATGCTCTACCTCTTTCCTTTCCTCGACCGGGTGGTGGTCGAGTACCGGTCCGAGTCCGACAGCCCGCTGCGGCCGGGGTCCTGGGTATGGAAGGTGCGGAACTATACCTGGAAGACCCTGTGGCCTGGCACGGCGATGGTCTTGGGCCGCCTGGTGCCTTTCCAATCCGTCCGCCACGTCTTGACCAACCTCGCCAACCGGCTGACGGCTTGGGTGCTGCAAACCTTCCTCAAGAGCGACAACTCGAGCCCGGCGGACCAGATCATCCGTTACTCGGAGACGGCGGGATTTGCCTCCTACACCTTTTCGATCTGGGCCTTTCCGCGAGAGGAGTATCCACAAACGATCCGCGCCTACTTTGCTTTTTGTAAACAGTATCGCAAGGACCACGGTTACCGCTGCGACCTGATGAACGTCGGGTACCATATCGCCCAGGATCGCCAGTCGCTCTTTTCCTATACCCGCCGCTGGCCGGCGCTGACCCTGGACCCCGTCGCCACGGGCCTGTTCGATTGGGAGGACTTTCTCGTCGCCTACAACGAGTTCTGCAGCCAGCACGACGGCACGCCCCTCTACAATCAGACCGGCTCCTTGACGCCCCATCAGTCGCAAAAGGCGTTCGGCGCGGAAATCGCCGAGTTCCAGGCCTATCGCAAGAAGGCGGACCCGGGCGACCGTTTCTACACCGACCATTTTCGCGCGCTGTTCGAGCAGACCTAGGGCACTGTGGCGCCGCCAAGGCTTGCCCTGACAAAACCGGGCCGTGAAAAAGGGGCCGCCGCGATTGCGACGGCCCCCATAGTGTCTGCACCGATCTGTGGGATCAGCTTTCGAGCCAGCCCCACTCGGCGATCCGGAAGCCGTCGCCCTCGCCCACCGGGTGGCCTTTCCAGCCGCCCAGCCGCTCGGAGCGGGCGTCGAGCCAGTCGGTGAAGAGCGGGACGATGGAGCCGCCGCGCTCCCACAGAATGCGCTGGGCCTCGCAGTACATCTCGTGGCGCTTCGGACCGTCGAGCACGCCGCGGGCTTCCTTGATGACCTTGTCGAAGGCCTCGTCGTAGAAACCGCCCTCGTTCCACTTGGCGTCGCTGATGTAGGCCAGCGAGAAGCGCAGGTCGGGGGTCGGCCGGGGCATCCAGTTCGACTGATGGAAGGGTTTCTTCAGCCAGATGTTGGCCCAGTAGCCGTCGGTCGGCTCGCGCACCAGGTTGATGTTGAAGCCGATCTTGGAGGCGGCCTCGTTCATCAGCAGAGCGATATCGGGCGCCTGGGTGCCGCCCGCCGCCTCGGAGGTGTGCAGATCGACGGAGCCGTTCTCCATGCCCGCCGCCTTGAGGTGGAACTTGGCCTTGTCGAGGTCGATGTCGCGCTGCGGGATGTCCTTGCAGTAGTAGCGGTCGGCGGGCCCGATCGGCGTGTCGTTGCCCATCGCGCCGTAGCCCTTCTGGATGTTCTCCAGCACCGCCTTGCGGTCGACCATCAGGCGCAGGGCCTGACGCAGGTCGTGACTATCGGTCGGCGCCCGGTCGGCCATCATCGGCAGGGTCAGGTGCCGGCTCGACTTGGCGTTGGCCATGGTCACGCCCGGCGCCCCATTGACGATGTCGATGGTCTTGGGATCGACCCGGACCGTGAAGTGGATATCGCCGGCCAGGAGCGCGTTGACCCGCGCCGAGGTGTCGGCGATGCCGAAGGTCTCGACCTCGTCGACGTAGGGCGTGCCCTCGAAGTGATAGTTCGGGTTCTTTTCCGCCAGCAAGCCGACGCCCGGCCGGAAGTTCTTCACCTTGAAGGGGCCGGAGCCGATCATGTTGTCGAAGTCGGTAAAGCCGTCCGGCATGATGGCGGCGTGCATGTCGCCCAGATACATCGGCAAATCGGCGTTGGGGGCATCGAGCTGGATCACCACCGTGTCATTGCCGTCCTTGGTCATATTCTCGATCGAGGACAGCCAGGCCTTGATAATGGAATCCGATTCCTCGCCGAGGTGACGGCCCAGGGAATAGATGACGTCTTCCGGCGTCACCGTCTTACCGTTGTGGAACTCCACGTCCTGACGCAGCTTGAAGCGCCAGGTCGTGGCATCGTCGGAGCCTTCCCACGAGACCGCCAGATCCGGCTGCGCCGAAAGGTCCTCGCCGTAGCGGACCAGCGTGCTGGCCACCTGAAACGCGCGGGTGAAATCCAGCGACGTGGTCAGGCGGTTGGGATTGAAGGTGTCGTTGGCGCTGTGGGTGTACCAGCCGATGCGCATGCGCCCGCCCATGACCGGCGTCGCCGCCAGGGCCTTGTCGGCCTTGGCCATGATCGCGCCGACAGCGGCCGCCGACAGGCCCAAGGCCGTGACCCGGCCCAGGAACTCGCGGCGCGGCATGCGCCGGCGCAGAAACTCACCTTGAAAATACTCGATCTGCTTGTTCATTTTTAGTCCTCCCATTCGTGTTCGTTTCTCGTGCTCATATTATCATGCTTGATCGATCGTTACCGCTGCTTTCTGGATTTAACATTTGCTTGCGTTTTCATCAGTTCTTCATCCGATTTTCTGCTCCATCAGGTCCTCGACCGGCCGGTGACAGGCGATCAGGTGATTGTCGTCCAGCTCGTGGACCGGCGCCCGGTCGCGGTCGCAGAGGCCTTCGATCATCATCGGGCAACGGGTGTGGAAGGGGCAGCCCTTGAGGGAGATGTCGACCACATTGGCCATGGCCTGCTCGGCTTCCTTGGAGGCCCGGTGGGTTTCCAGCCAGCCGGTCCGCATCTCCGGCACCGAATTCAGCAGCAGTCGGGTATAGGGATGATAGGGCGGTGACAGCACCCGCTCCGTCGGGCCCTGTTCGGCCACCCTGCCGGCGTAGAGCACCACGATACGATCGGCGAAGGAGGCCACGGTCGATAGGTCGTGACTGATGAAGACGAAGGCCGTCTGGAGCCTTTCCTGGAGCGATTTCAGAAGCTCGATAATGGCCGCGCCGACCACGGTATCGAGCGCCGAGGTGACCTCGTCGCAGAGGATGACCTCGGGCTCGGCGGCCAGCGCCCGGGCGAGGTTGACCCGCTGCTTTTCGCCGCCCGACAGCTCGTGCGGCAGGCGCCCGGCGTAGTCCGCCGGCAGCTCCACCATGTTCAGCAGCTCGGCGACCCGCGCCGTGCGCTGTTCGGCTGTCATATCCAGATAGAATTCCAGCGGCCGGCCCAAGGCCTCGCTGATCTTCTTCTTCGGATTGAAGGAGACGTCGGGCATCTGCAGAACCAGTTGGACGCGCTGCAGTTCCTTCTTGCTGCGCCCCTTGACCGCGGGGTCGAGGACCTGGCCGTCGAGCTGAACCTCGCCCGCCGACGCCGGCAGCAGCCCCGAAATGACCCGGGCCAGGGTCGACTTGCCGCAGCCCGACTCGCCGATCACTCCCACCGCCTGACCGCGCGGCACGACCACATCGACATCATGGAGAATCTGCACCGCCGGCGGTTTGCCGCGCGGGCCATAGCCGGCGTCCACGCCACGAACCGCCAGGACCGCGTCGATCCCCTTGGCCCCAATCATGTCATCCTTATGGGTCGCCTTGGGCGCCGGGCGCACCGCGGCCATGAGTTGCTTGGTGTAGTCTTTCTGCGGGTCGTTGATGATCTGGTCGGTCGGGCCGGTCTCCACGATCTCGCCGCCGTAAAGCACGACGATCCGGTCGGCCATCTGGGCCACCACGGCCAGATCGTGGGTCACATAGATCGCCGCCGCGCCGGATTGACGGATCACGTCCTTGAAGGCGGCCAGCACCTCGACCTGGGTGGTGACGTCGATGGCGGTCGTCGGCTCGTCGAAGACCAGAAGATCCGGCCCGCAGGACATCGACATCACCGCCAGGAGTCTTTGCAGTTGGCCGCCGCTGACCTGATGGGGGTACTTGTTGCCGATGTGCTCCGGGTCCGGCAGGCGCATGCGCCGCGCAAGGTCGACCATCTGCGCCTCGGCCTCCGCCGGCGACATCACCTCGTGGACCATCGGCCCCTCGGTGATCTGGGCCTTCAGGGTGTGGGCCATGTTGAAGGCCGCGGCCGCGGACTGAGCGACATAGGCGATCCGCCGGCCGCGCAGATCGCGCTTTTCGGCCAGGGAAAGATCGAGAATGTTCTGGCCATCGAAGATCACCTCGCCGCCGACGATCCGGCAGCCGGGCCGAGCATAGGCCAGGGACGAGAGTGCGATGGTCGACTTGCCGGCCCCGGATTCGCCAATCAGGGCCAGTACCTCGCCGCGCTGGACCTCGACGCTGACGCCCTTGACGATAGGCATCCAGTGGCCTTCCGGGCGCCGGCCCTCCATGCGCAGGTCCTTGATCTGGAGCAGCGCCGTCACTTGACGATCTCGTCGGAGATGTCGCGCTGCGAGCGCGAGAGGTTCCAGTCGACCAGGAAGTTGACCGAGAGGGTCACGGTGAAGATCGACAGCGCCGGCAACAGCACGGCCATGGAGCCGACGTGAATACCGGTCATGTTCTCCTTCACCATCGAGCCCCAGTCGGCATAGGGCGGCTGGACCCCGAGGCCGAGGAACGACAGCGAGCTCAAGAGCAGGATCGAGAAGGTAAAGCGCAGACCGAAGTCCGTCGAAAGCGGGATAAAGGCGTTGGGCAGAACCTCGTGCCAGAGAATCCACCACAGACTTTCGCCGCGCGCGCGCGACACCTCGACGAAATCCATCGTCATGGTGTTTATCGCCAGCGACCGGGAGATCCGGAACACGCGGGTCGACTCGATGAAACCGATGGTCGCCACCAGGGCCGGCAGCGAGGTCCCGACAATCGAGACCATGAGCAGGGCCAGCATGATGGTGGGAAAGGAGATGAAGGCATCCACCACCCGGCTGATCGCCGAGTCCACCCGGCCCCCGGCGATCCCGGCGATGAAACCCAGAATGACACCCAGGAAGAAAGCCAAAACGGTCGCCACCAGGGCCAGCCCCAGGGTCATGCGCGCGCCGTAGAAAATGCGCGACAGCAGGTCGCGGCCGAAATAATCGGTCCCAAGCAAACCATCCTCGCCAATCGGCGCGAAGGATCTGTTGGAGACGATTTCGCTCTCGGTATGGGGCGACACCGTGGTGCCAAAAATCGAGATGAAGAACCAGAAGAACAGAACGGCAATGCAGACCACGCCATAGACCCCAAAGGTGTTCAGCAGGCCTTGCTTGGGGGGGACGGCCGTGCCGCCGCCCGATTTGGTCTCCGCGGCGCTCACTTGGGGTGCCTCAGGCGCGGGTTGGCCAGAATCGCCACCAGATCGGCAACGATGTAAAAGCCGACATAGACCACGCAGAAAAACATGGCGCAGGCCTGAACCACCGGGATATCGCGGCTCTGCACGCCGTCGACCATCAGCTTGCCGAGGCCGGGGAAGGAGAAGATCACCTCGACCACCACCACGCCGGTGATCAGATAGGCCAGGTTGATGGCAATGACGTTGACGATCGGGGCAAAGGCGTTCGGCAGGGCGTGCCACAGGACGATGCGCAAGCGCGGCACGCCCTTAAGGATCGCCATTTCGATCGCCGGCGAGGCCATCACGTTCAGGACCGCGCTTCGGGTCATGCGGGTCATGGGGGCGAGTACGGCAAAGGTCAGGGTCATCACCGGCAAGAAGAGCGCCCGGGCATACTGCAGGAACTCGGCGTTGTCGGACAGATAGGACACCGCAGGGACCCAGCGCAGGGTCACGGCAAAGAGCATCACCAGCAGGGTCGCGATCAGAAACTCCGGCCCGGAGATCACACAGAGCGTGGCCAGGGTAATGCTGCGGTCGTAAAGCGAGCCGGGATACATCGCGGCGATCAGGCCCAAGGCCAGCGCCAGGGGCACGGCAAAGATTGCCGTGATGCCGCCCAGCATCAAGGTGGTGGGCAGCCGCAGGGCCATGATCTCGGATATCTGACGGCCGGAACTGAGCGCCTCGCCGAGGCTGCCGGTCATGAGGCCGCCGAGCCATTCGACATAGCGCACGATGGCCGGCCGCTCCAGGCCCAACTGGGCGCGGATCACCGCCAGGGTCTCTTCCGTGGCGCCCTGGCCCAGGATCGCGTCCGCGACGTCGCCCGGCAGCAGCTCGATTCCGAAGAAGACCAGGGCCGAAACCACGAGAAGCGTGATCAAGCCAAGGCCGAGACGCCGTAGGATCATGCCTAACAGCATGGGCACCACAAGAGGTTAACTGCTGATCCGGCCTGGCCGGTTACACCCCGCAATGACGTCTCCCAGTTCTGCCTGCCGGTCGTTCGTTGCGCCGGCCGTTAACTTTATGCGCCCCAGTTCACCCCTGAGTATTGGATAGATTCGAGAATGCTTCAAGCAATTCAAATGCATGATCTCTTCACGATTGACGAGCCCGCTGCATTTCCTGCATCTCTAGGGCCCCAAAGCGATTTCGGCCGAGCCGAGCCACTGCAAGGTGGATCGGACGGCTAGTTCCGATTTAGGACCTTCTAGATGAGTGACGCGGCATCGGCAATTCGGACGCCCTATTCCAGACTCTTCGAACCCTTCACGCTGAAGCACCTGACCCTGAAGAACAGGATCATCAGCACGTCTCACGCGCCGTCTTATGCCGAGAACGGACGGCCCGGCGAGCGATACCAGCGCTATCATGAGGAAAAGGCGATTGGCGGCCTGTCGCTGACCATGTTCGGGGGCGCCTCGTCCGTATCCCCCGACTCGCCGCCGTCATTCGGCCAGATCCAGGCCGGCGACGATGGCATCGTTCCCTACTTCGTCGCGTTCGCGAAGCGCATTCACGCCCATGATGTGGCGCTGATGTGCCAGTTGAGCCACGCCGGCCGGCGCACCCACGCCCTGTCCGGGAACTGGCTGCCGACCGTCGCGCCATCGCCGATCCGCGAACCCGCCCACGGATCCATGCCCAAGCAACTGGAGCCCGCGGACATCCGCCGCATCGTCGCCGACTACGCGGCCGCGGCGCGGCGCTGCGACCAAGGCGGGCTGGACGGCTGCGAGCTTCTGGTGTCGGGCCATCTGATCGGTCAATTCTGGAGCCCGCTCTCCAATCTGCGCAGCGACGCCTACGGCGGGACGCTGGAAAACCGCATGCGCTTCGGCATGGAGGTCTTGGAGGCGATCCGCGACGGGGTCAAAGACGCCTTCGTCGTCAGCCTGAGATTCACCGCCGACGAACTCGTCGAGGGCGGCATCACCGAGGCGGAAGGCATCGAGATCGCCAAGGCCTACGCCGCCACTGGCCTGGTCGACTGCCTGAACGTCTCGGGCGGCGCCAACTGGACCAAGGCCGGCGTGGCCGAAACCGTCCCCTCCATGGCCTTTCCTTCCGGCAGGTTCGTCGCATTGGCGGGCAAGGTGCGTCGGGCCACGGGATTGCCCGTTCTTCATGCGGGCCGGGTCGCCGATCTGGCGAGCGCCCACCACGCGGTGGCCGAGGGTCACGTCGACTTGATCGGCATGACCCGGGCCCACATGGCGGATCCGCATCTGGTCACCAAGCACCTGGCCGGACAGGACGCGGCGATCCGTCCCTGCGTCGGTGCCGGCTTTTGTATCGATCGAATCTATCGCGGCGGCGATGCGCTCTGCCTCCATAACGCGGCCACCGGGCGCGAGGGGCACTTGCCGCACGCGATCGCCGGCACGCAGGCCCCCCCCTACAAGGTGGCAATTGTCGGGGCCGGCCCCGCCGGACTGGAAGCCGCGCGGATCTGCGCGGAACGCGGCCATCGGGTCACCCTCCTCGAAGCGCAAAGCGAACCGGGTGGGCAGGTGATCCTGGCCTCGAAGGTCGCGTGGCGGCACGACCTCATTGGTATCGTGCGATGGCTCTACGAGCGCTGCGAGGCCCTCGGCGTCACCTTCCATTTCAACCGTTACGCCGACGACCATGACCTTCTCGATCTGGAACCCGACATCGTGATCTTGGCCACAGGAGGCCTTCCCAATCCCACGGCGATCCCCGGGTCCGACACCCTAGCGGTGAGTGGGTGGGAGGTTCTCTCCGGGGAGATTCAGGTCGCCGGCGACGTGGTCGTGTACGACGAGGGGGGCGATCAGAACGCGCCGTCGGTCGCGGAGTATCTCGCCGCGGCGGGCGCGAGCGTCGAGATCGTCACGCCGAACCGCTGCGTCGCGGAAGACGTCGGCGTGACGAACCACGCCGTCCACCTGCGCAACCTCGCGGAACTGGGCGTGACCTGCACGACCGACATGCGCCTCGGTTCCATCGAGCGCCAGGACAATCGTCTGGTGGCCAGGTTCGATCACGAGTATGGCGCGGTCCAGGCGCAACGCACCGTCGACTATGTCGTCATCGAGGCCGGGACCCTGCCGATGGACGACCTCTACGAGGCCCTCCTGCCCGCCTCGCGCAACCAGGGACAAGCGGATCTGGATGCCTTTGTGAAGGCCGAGGTCCAACCCGGCGTGACCCCCGCGGACCGGCAAGGCTTCGCACTGTTTCGAATTGGCGACGCCACGGCCGGACGGGGCATTCACGCCGCCGTCTACGATGCGGCGCGGCTCTGCTCGCGCTTGTAGCCGACCTCGCCGTCGAATAGCCGTCCCCGGCCAGGGGCCCGTCAGGCCCCCGGTCAGGCAGCGTCTTCCCGGCGGCCAACGGCGGCCTCAACCTGGACGAAGGTGTCGTTGTAGGCCGGCTGACCGCCCGGCGACCAGGCCGAGGGCGACAGCAGGTTGGCGACCGCATCGCTTTCGGCCGGCTCGCTCCACCACTTGCCGACCAGGGCCACGGCGCCGGCGCAGATCGCATCCGTGACCGCGAGGCCGATCCGAATCTCGCCGAGATCGTTGCGCAGCACCACCGCCTGTCCATCGACCAGACCGCGCGCGGTGGCGTCGTCGGGGTTCATCTCCAACGCCGGGTGCCCCTGGGCCTGGCGCTGGCGCGGCATGTTGGCGAAGCTCGAATTGAGGAAGTAGTGGGACTTGGGTGTCAGCAGGCGCAGCGCTTCCGGGGCCAGCGGCGCCAGTTCATCGCTGGCGAAGCGTAGTGTCGCCGCGCCCGCCGCCGGGTCGGGCCGGGGCGGCGAGACCTTGCGCCAGCCTTCTGTCTTCAGGTCGGCCAGCGCGACACCCGGCGGCAGCGCCGCGGCGGCAATCGCCTCGTCGCTCTCGCCGTAGGCCGGCCCCGTGAGACCCAGGCGCGGGGCCAGCAGGCGCATCACCTCGCCGTGGGACTTGGCCTCGCCGAGCGGCGCGATGGCCGGGTTGTTGACCGAGATGTAGTGATGCCCCCAGGCGCCCTGAGCGTCGAAGTGCTCGAGCTGGGTGGTGGCCGGCAAAACGATGTCGGCGTAGCGGGCGGTGTCGGTCATGAAATGCTCGAGCACCACGGTAAAGAGGTCGTCGCGGGCAAGACCGCGCCGGACCCGCGCGATGTCCAGCTCGACCACGGCAGGGTTCATGCACCAGACCATCAGGCCCTTGACCGGCGGCGCGAGGCTCTCGTCGGTCAGCACCGCCCCCAGGGCCGCGAGGTCGAGGCTGCGGGGCGTGCCGGGCATCAGGTCGGGACGCGCCGCGGCGAACTCGTCGAACGGCGGGCCGTCGGAGAAGAGCAGGCCGCCGCCGGGACGGCGCCAATGGCCGCCGAGGCTGGCCAGGGCCGAGAGCCCGCGCACATAGGCCTCGCCGCGGACGGTCTGTTGCGGGGCCACACCCGAGCGGATCACGGCGGGTCTGGCGGCGGCGAACGCGCGGGCGAGAGCCACGACCGTTTCGGCCTCGATGCCGCAGGCGGCGGCCACGCGCGCCGGCGTCCAGGGTGCGACCTGGGCACGGTAGTCATTGAAATCGACGGCCACGGCGCGGGCATAGTCGAGGTCGGCGAGCCCCTCGGCGATCATGACCTGGGCGATGCCGGCGGCGAGTAGTGGATCGCTGCCCGGTCGGATGGCGATATGCTGGTCGCACTGCTCGGCCGTGCGGGTCCGCCGCGGGTCGATACAGATCACCCGGGCGCCGTGTCGGCGGCGGGCCTCCTTGACCATCCGCCAGTGGTGGTGGCAGGTCGAGAGCATGTTGACGCCCCACAGCAGGATCAAGCGGCTGTCGGCCATTTCCTCGGGATCGAAGCCCACCGGATGGCCTTCGTCCCGAAGCGCGCTGAGGGACGCGCCACAGACATCGCCGTGCAGGTTCGACGCGCCCAGGCCGTGGAACAGGCGCCTGAGCGCCTGGCGCTGGACCGCCCCCATGGAGCCCAGATAGTAGAGCGGCATCAGGGCCTCGGCCCCGTCGGTCTCGACGATCGCCGCGAAGCGTCCGGCGATCGTGTCCAGCGCCTCGTCCCAGCCGATGCGCTCGAACTCGCCGCTTCCCTTCGGCCCGCTGCGACGAAGGGGGTGGAGCAACCGGTCGGGCGCATAGGTCCGCGCCTGATAGTCGTTGACCTTGGCGCAGAGCACGCCACGGGTGAAGGGATGGTCCTTGGCCCCGGCCACCCGGACAACCCGCCCCTCCTCGACGTCGGCCACCCAGCTACAGCTGTCCTGACAATCGAGCGGACAGCATCCGATGACCTGTTTGGTATCCGCCATAACGTCCCCCTGAAACAACACCACGATTCAGCCTATCACATCTCGGCGCCGGCCGCCCGGCCCGAGGCCCCGACAAGCACGAAGCGTCTAAGGCCGCATCGTCGACCAAAAAATCACAAAGCTGGATGAGCTCATTTCCTAATGTTACACTCAGAATTGAGCGTCACAGGATGCACTCAACCACCCAAGGTCGGGGACGCCGGGCGATCACGAATGGACTCGGGCCAACCCTTCAGCACTGGGGGTTCACATGGCGGTCGGCAGTATTTTCGTGGGTAATGCTACCGGATTTGAAGCTGATATACGCAACATCGGCCTCAGAATGCGCCGGGAAGTGGGCCAAAAGGACTTCCGTCAACTGCGCAAGATCGAACGGATCGGACACCTGGCCACAGTCCTGGGCATCGCCACCGCGTGGATTGTTCCAAACCCGCTAAGCGCGTTCCTGATTGCCCAGGGAATGATCGTGCGGTTTACCATCGGCCACCACATTGGCCACGGTGCGTACGACCGCATTGTCGGCATCCCCGAGCGATACACATCGAGAGCTTTTGCCCGCGGTTGGCGGCGCTTTGTCGATTGGCCTGAATGGTGGACGCATGGGGCATGGCTTCACGTGCACAACCATCTGCACCACCCCAATACCCAGGACCCGAGCGACGCCGACCTCATGAACCCCGATCAGTTTCGGCACCTATCGCTGCCGGTCCGCTATCTGATCCTGGCGTTTTTCACGGTGACTTGGAAGTTCAGTTACTACGAACCCTACATGGAACAGGAGTGGTTGCGTCATCGGCGCGGTGAAAAGAGTGTCCGGCCCTACGAATTCAAGCCCGGCGACATTCTCGACATCGCGGATCCCGGTGTCAGAAGCCTTTGGGTATGCCGCTATCTGCCCTATTTGACCTACCGATTTGCCCTACCCACGCTCCTGTTCCTGCCACTCGGCTCCGGTCCCGCAATCAATGTACTGGTCACGATGGTGCTCGCCGAGTTGATTCATAACGCTCAAACATTCGTTTGTATTCGATCAAGCCACAGCGCACCGGATCTTCCGATTTTCGTGGCGAGGCCTGCGGGAAGACGAGAGTATCTTGTTCGTCAGGTGCTTGCGACAGCCAACTATAATGGCAGCAGCGATCTTGCGGGTATCCTCCACGGTTGGACCAACTACCAGATCGAGCATCACCTTTGGCCTCACGGGACATTGTTGCGGCTCCAAGAAGCACGGTCGCAGGTGAAGGCTGCCTGCTTGACCAGGGGAATTCACTATGTTCAGGAGAACGTGTTGAAGCGCTACTGGATGATGTCGCGGGTTTTCCTGGGACTGGAGATTCAGCGGGTCTCAGAGATCGAGACCCATTTGGCGGCAGAGTAATCTGAATCAAAGGCTTCACGCCGCGATGGCTCTCACGACTTCGGTCGCGTGAAGGAGGTCCGAACCGCAACAGTCTCCATACCGGCATCGGTTAAAAAAGGGTATCGGTGAGTTGCGGCAAGGCGTCGCGATAACGTGGCATGGTTCCTTTTCCTTTCACGGCGTGCGA
This sequence comes from Kiloniellaceae bacterium, assembly GCA_021776195.1. The sequence continues at coordinate 81,558 of JAJFGK010000030.1, forward strand.
TGTCATTTGGTCACTAGCTTGTGTTCTGAGAAGCTTTCAGCCGTCCGGTTTGACGGCCCGGAAGTGCGCAGGACGAAGGTGCCCCTGGTCAGCGATGACGGCCCGCCGCTTTGCGGCCGCGGTTAGCCCGTCGGCTGCCTCGAGACCGACGTCGCACACGAAACGTGCCCGCCTCGGACCGGCTGCCGCCTTGAATTCCTGCGCGGCGAGTTCGGCAAACCACGCATTCCGATCCCTGGCGGATATGTTTCGGAATCCCGCACGCTTGAGATAGCCGCGGTTCTCTTCCATCGTCGCCATGGTGAAGTTCATGCCGTTGTCGAGGAACTGTTCCATTTCAACACTGTAGGGCGGCGTGCCGCGGCACCAGTCGCTGAAGACGCACTGGCCGCCCGGTGTGAGGACCCGAAACATCTCGGCAAACAACAGCGCCTTGTCCGCGATATGCACAAACGCGTCCTTGCTGAAGACAACGTCGAACTGCGCGTCCGGGAACGGCAGGCGTCCCGGCGAGACCTGCTGAAAACTCACCTGCTTTTCGAGTTTGCTGGCCGCGGCGAGATGCTGGGCGCGGTCGAGCACCGTCTGTTCGACGTCGATGCCTGTGACCTGCCGGGCGCCGAACCTGCTGACCAAAAGCAGTGCGGGTGCGCCTGTGCCGGTGCCGATGTCGAGGACGGTCTTATCCGCAAGGTCCACAGCGGCCACCAGCTCAGCGACATCGTCCTGGCCGCCAGGCGACAGCCACCCCTCGCCCCACCCTAGCTCCAGCCGGGCGATGACATCGGATGTGTAGATCGATTTATGCTCCATGGTCTCCATTCCTTCGATCACTTCGAACTGGATCAAACATAGGTCTTCCATGAGCCAAGATATTTTGATAAACATCAAAATATGAAAATAGGACCAGACATCTCGCGGGTGGCTGCCCTGATCGGAGACCCGGCTCGCACAAACATGTTGCTGGCGCTGATGAGTGGAGAGGCCTGGACCGCCGGCGACCTTGCCCGTGAAGCCGGCGTCACGCCCTCGACCACCAGCTGTCATCTGTCGAAACTTCTGACCGGCGGCCTGGTACGCCAGTCGCGCCAGGGCCGGCACCGATTCTACAGACTGACCGATGGCGATGTCGGCGAGGCTTTGGAAGTCCTCCTCAGGGTCGCGGCACGAACTGGCCATACCCGCCACATCGTCGCGCCATCGGAAGCGCCACTCCGCTCGGCGCGTGTGTGCTACGACCATCTGGCGGGTGAGTACGGCGTTCGCCTCTTCACTTTTCTGAGGGCATCGAGCTTTGTCGTCGGACAGGAAAAACGGTTGCGCTTGTCAACCAGTGGGGAAGACTTTGCCGGCAGGTTCGGTATTCACCTCGAGCGGCTAGCCGGGCAACGTCGGCCATTATGCCGGGTTTGTCTGGATTGGAGCGAGCGGACGCACCATCTGGGCGGCCTCCTGGGGGCCGCCCTACTGGATCGGATGATCGAGCTGAAATGGCTCAAGAAGCAAAACGACTCCCGCGCCGTGCAGTTCACCGGCACGGGCAAGAAGGCTTTCGCGGAACTGACCACGTTGGCTTCAGCGCCCTGACCGGTTCCGTCGGCTCTAACGCAGAAGCCGATCCTGGCCCGAATTGCCGGGCTACAGCGGTTCCTGTTGGGTGACGCAGTGGATGCCGCCGCCATTTTCGTAGATCCGGTCGACGTTGAGGGCGACGATCCTCCGGTCCGGAAACAACTTGCCGAGGGCCTGGCTTGCCCTCCGGTCGGCCCGTTTATCGCCGAATTGCGGCGTATAGACGGCTCCGTTGCCGACATAGAAATTGGCGTAGCTGGGAAAGAAGTCAGGGGCGGTCGAGCGCGGATTCTCCGCGCTGGGAACCTCGACCATCTCGAAGGCGCGGCCTTTCGCATCCGTCGTCTTGCGAAGAATATCCTTCGATTCCGCCAAGGCCTCGGCCCAGACTGAGGTGTCGCCTGGATAGGCGTCGGTCATCAAAAGACCGGGGCGGACGATACGGATCGCCCCGTCGATATGCCCGTCGGTGATATCCTCGCCACGCACGCCGGGCAGCCAGATGACCTTTTGGACGCCGAGCCGAGCCTTGAGTTCGTCCTCGATTTCCCTTTGTGATTTTCCCGGATTTCGATTGTCGTTGACCCAGCAGCTATCGGTCAGGATCAAGGTCCCTTCGCCGTCGAACTCAATACCGCCGCCCTCTCCGACCACCGCGGCCTTGATGTAGACACGGTCCAGCAGGTCGGCGATCGATTTGGAAATACGGCCGTCCTTCGAATGGCGTTGCTTGCCGCCCCAGCCGTTGAAATTGAGGTCCAGGATCGCTTTTCCGCCGGCGCCGTCGTTCAAGAAAATCGGGCCGTTGTCGCGGGCCCACATGTCGTCCGTCGGAATATCGACGAGCTCGACTTTCGGGCCGCAGAGTTTGCGCGCAAGATCGTGATGCCCGGCCCCGGCCATCATGGATACCGGCTCGTGTTCCGCGATCGCCGCGGCCAGCCGGCCCAGCGTTTCCTGGACATCCTCGTAATAGGCGCTCGAGCCGCCATAGATGGATTTCGTCGAGGCCCAGGCGAGCCAGGTCCGCGCGTGCGGCGCCTCTTCCGCCGGCGCATAGAAGTCCCGCATCGAAGATTCTGCTCCCAAGGCCCCTTGCCCTTTCGCCATCGCCAACAATCCAGTCGCAATGAAGGTTCTGCGTGTGATCATTCCAGGCCCCACCGCGCTAGCCGCCCGCCATGGCGTTCAGGACCAACTGCTGGAAGCGCTGAACGTTGCCGTCCCATTCGGGAACCAGAAGGCCGCCGTCGAAGGCGGCGCCATCGTTGGCCACCGCGGCGAAGTTGCGCTGCAGCGCCTCGACCACGGCGATGTCCTCGGCGTTGAACTGGCCGAAGCGCCCGACCGCGGTCTGGCGGGCGGTGGCCAGTTCGGGGTCGCGCGCCGCCTCGCCGATGAAAAAGACCTCGACCCGTTCGCGGCAATGGCCGGGCGCGGTGGGTTCGACCAGGATGATGCGCAGGTGGTCGGCGAAGAGCGTGACCAGCAGATTGGGAAAGAGGCAGACCGCCTCGGTGAAGAGCCATAGGTCTTGGGGCAGCCCGGGGAAGCGCGGCAAGCGCCCGGTGGCGGCATCCTGCGGGTCGCAGTGCCGATTGCCCTGGCCGAAGAAGAGCGGACCGCCATCGATCTGGTCGTGGTCCTCCATCCGCGAATAGCTGTTGAGCCCCTTGTGGACGCTGGGCAGGTGGTAGAAATCGACGAAGTTCTCGATCGCCAGCTTCCAGTTGCAGTTCAGGTCGTAGTCGAGGCTCTCGCCGTGGCGCAGGGCCGAGAGGTCATGATCGGCCCAGCGTTGCTCCAGGGGGGCGATGTGCCGGGCGAAGTCGACCGCCGCGCCGGACAGGTCGATAAAGACGATGCCGTGCCAGTCGGCGCTGCGAACCTCCTTCAAGGCGATTTCGCCAGCGCCGTTCCCGCAGAGGCCCTCGGCATGGGGCGCGGCGGCCAAGCGGCCGTCGAGACCGTAGCTCCAGGAGTGGTAGGGACAGACCAGGCGGCGTCGGCCGCTGGCCGCCTTCATAACCACCGGATGGCCGCGGTGGCGGCAGACATTGTGGAACACCCGCACCCGCTCGTCGTCGCCGCGCACCAGGACCATCGAGCGGCCGTGCAGGGTCAGCGGTTTCACGTCGCCGACCCCGGGCACATCGGCGGCGAGGCCGATGCAGGTCCAGTGCCGGGCGAAGATGAGGTCACGCTCGCGCACGAAGAAGTCCTCGCCGACGTAGCCGGCGGCCGGCATCGTCGAGGTGCCCGGGGTCGGGCGCGGTTCGGTTCGGGGTGTGGGTGGCGATAGCGTCACAAGCGGCTCCCTGAGCTCAATCTCACGATAGGGCGGTCAAAACCAGGCCGGCAAGCCCGCCGGACGACCAATCATTGCCCGAATGCGCCACTCCATCGGACCCCAGGATGATCCGCCCCGCCTGTTGCGGTGCGGGGAAAGCCTGCTATTTTGGCCGCGCCCCGGGTCCGGGGTCCCGCGCGCGGCCGCGCGCCAGCTTCACAGCGGAGAGAACCGAATGGCCAAGATCAAGGTCGCCAAGCCCATCGTCGAGATCGATGGCGACGAGATGACGCGCATTATCTGGGCGCGGATCAAGGACAAGCTGATCCACCCCTACCTGGATGTCGACCTGCATTATTACGATCTTTCGGTCGAAAAGCGCGACGAAACCAACGACCAGATCACCATCGACGCCGCCGAAGCGATCAAGAAACACAGTGTCGGGGTCAAGTGCGCCACCATCACGCCCGACGAGGCCCGGGTCGAGGAGTTCGGCCTGAAGAAGATGTGGCGCTCGCCCAATGGCACCATTCGCAACATCATCGGCGGCACGGTCTTTCGCCAGCCGATCATCGCCAGCAACGTCCCGCGGCTGGTGCCCGGCTGGCATCAGCCCATCGTGATCGGCCGTCACGCCTTCGGCGACCAGTACCGCGCCACCGACTTCAAGGTGCCGGGACCGGGCAAGCTGACCATGACCTTTCAGCCGGCCGACGGCGGCGATCCGACGGACTATGAGATTTTCGACTTCCCCGCCAGCGGCGTGGCCATGGGCATGTACAATCTGGACGAGTCGATCCTGGGCTTCGCGCGGGCCTGCCTGAACTATGGCCTGAATCTCGGCTGGCCGGTCTATCTCTCGACCAAGAACACCATCCTCAAGGCCTACGACGGGCGCTTCAAGGACCTCTTCGAGGAGGTCTTCCAGAGCGAGTTCAAGGACCGCTTCGAAGCCGCCGGCATTACCTACGAGCACCGCCTGATCGACGATATGGTGGCCTGTGCGATGAAGTGGTCGGGCGGCTATGTCTGGGCCTGCAAGAACTATGACGGCGACGTCCAGTCCGACACCGTGGCCCAGGGCTTCGGTTCGCTCGGTTTGATGACCTCGGTGCTGATGACGCCGGACGGCAAGACCGTCGAGGCCGAGGCGGCCCACGGCACCGTGACGCGGCACTACCGCATGCACCAGGCCGGCAAGCCGACCTCGACCAATCCCATCGCCTCGATCTTTGCCTGGACCCGCGGCCTGCATTTCCGCGGCACCTTCGACGAGACCCCCGAGGTGGTGCGCTTCGCCGAGACCCTGGAGCGGGTCTGTGTCGAGACCGTGGAGGCCGGCGACATGACCAAGGATCTGGCGCTGCTGATCGCGCCGGACCAGGTCTGGATGACCACCGACGAATTCATGGACAAGCTGGACCAAAACCTGCAAAAGGCCATGGCCTAATCGTTGCGCAGCAGCTTTTCAGAACAATGGAGACTATAGAATGTTGCGTTCGTTCAAATTCTTAGCTTTCGGAGTACTCTTGATGGCACTTTCTGCAACCGACGGGACCGCCCAGTCCGATCCGGAGAACACCCTGGTCCTGGAGTTGAAGGACGGCAATGTCATCATCGAGCTGCTGCCCGAACTGGCACCCGACCACGTCGCCCGGATCAAGGAGCTGGCCCGCGAGGGTTTTTATGACGGCATCGTCTTCCACCGGGTGATCGACGGCTTCATGGCCCAGACCGGCGATCCGACCGGCACCGGCAGCGGCGGCTCCGACAAGCCGGATCTGAAGGCCGAGTTCTCCGCCGAACCCTTCGTGCGCGGCGTCCTCGGCATGGCCCGCACTTCGGCGCCGAACAGCGCCAACTCGCAGTGGTTCATCGTCTTCGACGACGCCCGTTTCCTCGATAGCCAGTACACGGTCTTCGGCCGGGTGGTCGAGGGCATGGAGCATGTCGACAGCATCAAGAAGGCGCCTCCCGGGCGCCAGTCCGGGTCGGTCGACGATCCCGACAAGATGATCTCTCTCAAGGTTCAGGCCGACATCCAGTAGCGGCCCGCGGCCGACGTCGTCCGGGTCCGCCTGCCTTAGAGCACTTCTTTGTTACATGGAGGGGCTTTAACTGCCGGCGTAGCTCTTGATGAGCGATCCCGCGACCAGGTACCAGCCGTCGACCAGAACGAAGAAGATCAGCTTGAACGGCAGGGAGATCATGATCGGCGGCAGCATCATCATGCCCATCGACATCAGGATCGACGCCACCGTCATGTCGATGATGATGAAGGGCAGGAACATCAAGAAGCCGATCTCGAAGGCACGGCGCAGCTCGCTGATCATGAAGGCCGGAACCAGCGCCGTCATCGGCGTGTCCTCCGGGTTTACGAGTTCGGGCGTGTCGGTCAGCTCGACGAAGAGCATGAGGTCCTGATCGCGCACATTGCGCAGCATGAAGTCGCGCATCGGCACCTGGGCCAGCTCGACCGCCTCCATGGTATCGATCTCCTCGGCGACCAGAGGCTGGATCGCCTCGTCGTAGACCCGCTCGAAGGTCGGCATCATGATGAAGAAGGTGAGGAACATCGCCAGACTGATCAGAACCATGTTCGGCGGCGCCTGTTGAACGCCCAGCGCGCTGCGCAGCAGGGACAGCACCACGACCATGCGGGTAAAAGAGGTCATCATGATGAGGATCGAGGGCGCCAGCGACAAGACCGTGACCAGCACCAGAAGCTGAAGGATGCGCCCGGAGGTCTCGCCGGAAAAGTCTTCTCCGAAGTCGAGATTGAGGCTTTGGGCCAAGGCCGCGCCGCCTGTCATGCCCTCCAGAATCAGGAGCCCTGGCAGCGCCAGTAGGGCGGCAGCGAGCAAACGGCCGGCGAAACGCCGACAAACGATCATGTTGCGCCCCCGCTGCCGCTGGCCGTCCCGCTCCCACTGGCAGTTCCACTCTCCCTGGCAGTTCCGGCCTCGCCGCGCAGCAGGCGCAAAACGCCGGCCGGCTCCGTCCCCTCCACCGGTGCCTGGTCGTCCGCCTCCGCCAGCGCGATCCCGGATTCGACCAAGAGGTCCTGAGGTCCGCCGATCAGGATCAGGTGTTCGCTGTCGTCGCGCCGAACCAGCAGGAGCTTGCGCCGGGCATCGACCGGCAAGGCCTCGCTGACCGCCAGCCGGCGGTCGCCGCGCCGACCCTTGGCCGGACCCAAACCGCGGTTCAGGCCGAAGCGCTTCATCGCCCAGGTCAAGAGCCCCAACAGGCCGAGAACGGCGATCAGCGCCAGGACGAAGCGCAGGTAGCTCTCCCATTCCATCAGGCCAACTCCATCAGGGCGCATCCCGGCGGCCGCGGTCGGGCTGGCCATAGGCTTTCATGGCACGGCGCCGGTCGCCGCTGCCGTTCAACTGCTCGCGCAGGATATCGAGCGCCGCGCGCAGGGCGGCGGTCAGGGCATCGACCTCTTCCAGCAGGGCGATGACCAGGGTTCGGTGATCCCGGCCCTCGGCGGCCGGCAAGCCATCGACCATGGCGCAAAGCCGGCTGGTTTCGTTCTGCAAGGCCGACACCTGGACCACCTCGCCGCGGCGCACGGCGGCCCGTGCCGCGACCACCCGGTTGGTGAGGTTCTTGAGGTCTTGCGCGATCTTGTTCTGGGTCATGGCTGCGGCCCTCCCTCGGCCCCTTCGTCGAGCGTCCCGTCATCCGGCGCCCCGTCATCCAGCACCCCGTCATCCAGCACCTCATCCTGGTTGAGGTAGAGGTAGCTCAGGATCTCGGCCACCGCGGCCAGGGCCACGATGGGAACCTCGTATTCCCCGCTGTTCGGTCCCTCGGGCTCGATCGCCTCGAGAATCTCGGCCAGTTCGCTGTTTTCATGCAGCGGAATTCCGTGGGCCAGGGCGATCTCGATGATCTGCTCGGCAAAGTCGCCCCGCCCCTTGGCCAGCACCTTGCTGCCCAACGCGCGCCCGCGGTTGCCCGCCAAGGCCACGGCAATGGGGAGGGCCTTGTCGTCACCAAGATCACCGGATTTCGGAGAGCTGCGCTCTTGCATAGGTCGTTTGGCCCTGGACGGCGTTGCGACCTGCCTGGCGGCAGGCCCGATGCGCATCCTGGCCAACTATGCTTAATGAAAGGTTTAGCCGAACCTCGGGGCGGACAACAGCTCGAGCGCGGCGCGCGGTCGAAGGCCGGACGATTACTCCTGAGGCCGGCTTGGCTTGGCGGCCTGGCGCTGAATCACCTCAAGGGGGGCGTCGTTGCCCAGGGCGGCGGCGCGGTTCTCCGCCTGGATTCGCTCATAGATTTCCCGCCGCAGGACAGAGGCCGTGCGCGGGAAGGTGAAGCCGAGCTTGATCGACTTGCCGCGTATGTCGACCACGGTGACCTCGATATCGTCATTAATGATGACCGATTCGCCAATTTTCCGAGTGAGATACAGCATGGGCCGAACCTTGCCCCCCCTTTGTTCGTCCGCAACGTCCCAGCAAACTTATCAGCGTGCAAGAACATCCGGTCTAGCAATACAATTTTAACAGTATTTACATAATTTTAACAAGCCGCGTCGGATAGTCCCATCCATGATTGAATAGGACTCTTCCGGGCGAGCCGGGCGAGCAACCAGACGGACGACCAGGTATGGATCAGGACGGCAGCGTTTTTTCCTTCTTTGCCAAGCGCATGGACTGGCTCAGTCAGCGCCAGGGCTTGATCGTCAAGAATATCGCCAACGCCGACACGCCTGACTACCGCCCCCAGGATCTGCGGGAGAGCCAGTTCCGGCGCGCCCTGCTGCGCGAGGCCGGCGGCAGCCTGGCGCCAACGCGGACCCAAAAGGTCCATTTGAGCGGGGCCCCGGGCGACATGACCGACCGCCCTGGCAACCGACGGGATCTGTATGAGGCCTCGCCATCCGGCAACGCCGTGATTCTGGAGCAGGAGCTGGCCACCATGGGACAGACCCAAAACCAGCACGAGCTGATGGTTTCGCTCTACAAGAAGTACATGACCATGATGAAGACCGCCGTCAGGGGCAGCCGCTAGCGCCCCGGCCGGGCCTTTGCCTGGCTCGAACCGGCGATAACTGGAGACGCGACAGACATGGATCTGGAACAGGCACTGAAGATCTCCTCGGCCGGGCTGCGCGCCCAGGGCACGCGCTTGCGCGTCATCGCCGAGAATCTGGCCAACGTGGACTCCACCGCGCGCACATCGGGCGGCGAGCCCTATCGCCGCAAGGTCGTCTCCTTCGGCAATGTCTTGGACCGGCAGACCGGCCTTCAAACGGTGCGCGTCACCGATATTTTCAACGATCCGGGCAACTTCTCGCGCAAGTTCATGCCAGGTCATCCGGCGGCCGACGGCGACGGTTATGTGCTGACCCCGAACGTCAACTCGATGATCGAGGTCGCCGACATGCGCGAGGCACAGCGCAGCTATGAAACGAATTTGCGTGCCATGCAGACCACGCGTCGCATGCTCACGCGGACCCTCGAGTTGCTGAAGTAGCCGAGGACAAGAAGCCCCGCGGTTCGCCAGGAAGGCGCTCCGCCGTTAAACCAGCCAGGATGGCCTCCCGCCAGGCGCGCTTGACGCCCGAAGGAGACTTGCCATGCCGACCAATGTCACGGGTGCGATCAACGCCTACAATCAGGCCCTGCGCCAAACCAAGGGCGCGGGAATGGACTCGCGCGAGCTGTCCGAGCAAGGCAGTTTCGCCGACCTGATCAAGGACGCCGCCGGGTCCATGGTCGAAGACCTGAAGGCCGGTGAGCAGATGTCGATCAAGGCGGCCGCCGGTCAGGCCGACATGCAAGAGGTCATCATGGCCGTCGCCAACGCGGAACTGACCCTGCAGATGGCGGTTTCGGTCCG
>JAJFGK010000004.1 GCA_021776195.1 Kiloniellaceae bacterium
AAGCAGCGGAACGCACCCCCATTGGGAGAGGGGGTTCGCCTAGGACCCACCGAAGGCCGGGTTCTTTTGCCTTCTGGCCGCGTTCCGCTCCTCGACCGATACGCGTATCGCTCTTCGAAGCGCGCCTTGCCAGAAGACAAAGTAATCCCGGTCAAATGCTTCCATGTAACAAAGAAGTGCTCTACGCCCAGGAATTCTATACCACCGTGAAGACGGCCTATATCGCGGCCGGCCAACCGGAGTAGAGACGCCATGAAGAAACCCGCAACGGATCGCCCCTGTCGGATCGACGGCCTGCAGTACGGCAACTGGTCGGAAAAGATCTTCCGCCAGATGGTCGAGGGCGGCGTCGACGCGGTCCACGTGACCATCGCCTACCACGAGACCTTTCGCGAGACCGTGGCCAACATCGAAGCCTGGAACCGCTGGTTCGAACGCTTTCCCGAGCTGATCCTTCACGGCAAGACCGGCGACGATGTGCACCGGGCCCGGGAAAGCGGGCGCACGGCGATTTTCTTCGGGGCCCAGAACCCCTCGCCGATGGAAGACGACATCGACCTGGTGGCGATCCTTCACACCCTGGGACTGCGCTTCATGCAGCTCAGCTACAACAACCAGTCCCTGCTGGCGACCGGCTGCTACGAGACCGAGGACCCGGGCATCACCCGCATGGGCCGGCAGGTGATCGGGGAAATGAACCGGGTCGGGCTCGTGGTCGACATGAGCCATTCCGCCGAGCGCTCGACGCTCGAAGCAATCGAGATCTCCGAGCGGCCCATCGCCATCACCCACGCCAACCCGGGCTTCTGGCATCCGGCGCTGCGCAACAAGTCCGACGAGGTGCTGCGGGCTCTCGGGCAGTCCGGCGGCATGCTCGGATTCTCGGCCTACCCCCATCACCTCAAGGACAAGTCGGCCTGCACGCTCGAGAGCTTTTGCACGATGATCGCCAAGACCGCGGAGCTGATGGGGATCGAACATATCGGCATCGGCACGGACCTGTGCCAGGACCAGCCCGACAGCGTCGTCGAGTGGATGCGGGTCGGCCGCTGGACCAAACAGGTGGACTACGGGGAAGGATCGGCCGCCGCGGCCGGCTTTCCCGATATGCCCGCCTGGTTTCGCGACAACCGCGATTTCGGTCAGATCGAGCAGGGCCTTGCGGCCGTGGGGATGAGCGATGACGAGGTCGCGGCGGTCATGGGCGGGAACTGGTTGAGATTCTTCGAGACAAGTTTCGGCCCTTTGCGGAAGTAAGCCATGGCAACGCCATGAAGTCGCCGGGCTGAATTCGCCGTGAGACCTCGGAACCGCAGAGGGACATCTTTGGGGGCCGGAGCGGCGGTGCACCGGCCCCCTTCGCGAAAACGCACCAAAGGTCTAGGAGGGAGAGGTTTCTGAGATAGCGCGAGTCACGCACTCAGGAACTTGACGTGATTCGCCGCGGACAGGTCCGCTCGGCTCACTGAATAGCCGCCGCCGGTGCTTCCGGACTTGAGGTCCGTCCACTTGCAATCCACGAAGACCGCGGCGTCGCCCTTCAGGTTGGGATTCTTGGACTTCGTTTCGCCTGACACGGCCTCGTAGATCCGGTTCAGCTTGTAGTCCTTGAAGGTCATGCCCTTCTTGATGGCCTTGGGCATCTTGATGGTCTGCTTGTCGATCCAAGCCTTGTGCATCTCGTCAGCCTCCTTGCGCGCCTGGGTCACGTACTTTTCCAGGGGCTTGGTCGGCAAGGGCCTGTCTATGAAACTCTCGTTGTTGCAAACGGCCAAGAGGCTCTTCTTGTAATGCTCGAACTCTTTGATGCCATGAGTCTCGATCTTCTCGACCGCCGGCGACAGTTTTTTCTTCTTCGCGTAAAGAGCCTCGATAACCTTGTCTTGCTTTTGACCCAGCTCCTGGAGCTTGGTCAGCCGCTCATGGAGCTTTTGCATTATATCGGCTTGATCGCCGTTCATCGAAGCTTTCGGCGGGAGCGGCAGGACCCTATCGTAGGAAGCTCTGTTATCGCAGATCGCCAAAAGGTTTTTTTTCAGCATTTCTTGTTGTGACCCCGAAGGGACGTTCAACTTCTCGACCAACGGCTTTAGCTCGGCCTTCTTTTTAAAGAGCTCAGTCACGACATTGACCTGATTGTCGCCCAGCTCCTGGATTTTGGCGAGACGCACGCGGAGACTCTCCGATGCACTGACGAACCCCTCGAGGCTCTCTGCCTTTGCCTTGTACTCCTGCCTCTTTTCCTCGATCTTTTTCATACCCATGATGGCCTGCTCCTTTCACCCAGTTGCCGTTGAGATGCCCACCACGGATGAATTCGTGGTGCCCCTGCACAGTTAAATCGTGGTTAAGGCGCAATTCCTCAAGTGATGGCCGTCACGCCACCGCCGGCAATCTGGTATTGTCGCCAGTGTCGCTCCACCCGAGTGCCCGTCACAGCGGGATCAAATGGGCGACGCTGTCCTTGTCGACCAGCCACAAGATACCGCGCGCACCGGCCATGGCCAGAACCGGCCCATCGGCGTCGAGCTCCAGCCGCCGGGCGCGGTTGTCGGCCGCCGGGTTGACCATCAGGACGCCGTCGAACCGCTCGCCGCCGACGAGCACCCCCGAGGCACAGGTCAGCCGAGGGACGCGTCCGACCGGCGAGGCCATGACACCCCCCAGTTCCGCGGCGCGGGAGCGCACCCATAGCAGGCCGTCATCGGTGCTGAGCCAAACGGCGCCGGCGCAGGCGGCGATGGCGACCGGACCATCGGAGCGCGCTGGCAGACGCACCCGCCGCGCCTCGTTCACGATCGCAGGCGCGCCGGCCTCGACCCGCCAGGCCCCCTGGGCGTCGGCCGTCAGCCCGGTGACGGGACCCGAATCGAGGCGCTCCGCCTGCCCGTCAGGCGACAGCCGGAGCAGGCCCCGCTCGCCGGACCGCGCCGACCAGGCCGACCCGCCCCCGGCCGCCAGGAGATCGCCACCGCGGCGCGGTCCCAACTTGAAAACCGGATCCAACGTGTCCTGGCGATGGCCGGCGAGGGAGCCGTCGGGCCCCGCCAAGACGATGGTCCTGTCGTCCAGCACCACGGCGGCCAGGGGCTCCGCGATGTCGATGGCGATTTCGGCCCCGACCTCGCCGGTTTCGGGATCGCGTCGCTGCAAGCGTCCGCCACCGGCCACCCAGAGGGAATCGGCGCCGCCGGCCATGACGAGCGGCACTGGCAAGTTCAGTTCGACGCGTGGCGTCAAGCCTTCTTCTTTCTTGACGGGCGCGGCCTGGACTTCGGCAGCAGGCCCTTCTTGCGCAACTGAGCGCAGGCCGGGTGGTTACGCTGTACACGCGATGCCGCCACTATTCGTTCCTCCGCGCCCTTCGCGGCTTTCGGATTGCCCAGGGCCACCGCGACGCCGACCTGCGGGTCGAGCAGGAGCGACGCGATTTTATTGTCTTCGTCGCTCGAGGGAAAGGCCGCCCAAACGCTGGTGGTCCCGCAGGCGAGCAGGTGGGCGCCGGCGGCTTGCCAAAGGATCGCCACCTCGATCGTGTGTCGCCCCGGTTCCGTGATGGCGAAGCCGTCGCTGCCATAGAACAGCGTGACCTCATTGCTGACAGTGGCACCCGGCGCCAGCTCGACCACCTTGTTGTGCGAGCAGACTTCTATGTCGACCGGCCGTATGAAGGTGGTATCGCCGCGGGCGTTGGTGACGCTGATACGGGCCGCCAGGCTCTGCATGTCGACTCGCTCCGGCACCGGTATCGGTTCATCGGAGGTGTTGGTCACCGACCAGGAAAGCGGCAGCGGCTCGCCCAGGCTTACGACCTCGGATCCCGGCTTCACGACGACCTCCAGTTCCTCGACCGTGCCCACCTGGTCGGCCTCGGGCGCGTTGATGGCGAAGCCGAAGAAGACCATCGCACCGGGCCGGACAGCCGGGTCCGGCAGGTGGATCAGGTGCCGGCGCACGGTGCCATTGAAGCCGAGGTTGATGTCATCGGGGAAGGTCTGGCCGTTATTGGACAGAAAATCCGCCACCGAGGGCGTGACGGTCATGATGGAGTTGTCGCTGCCGCTTTCGTAGAACTGGTGGATCTGATTGAAGGTGTGGCCCACTTCATGGGCGGCACTGCGCAGGAATGCCCGCGGATGGTCCTTCATGAGATCGTTCTCGGCCGCGCCGTAAGTGGAGGTGTCGGAATCGGGGAAACCATCGTGGCTAAAGGTGCCGGCACCCTCGCGCTTGATGTTGTTGAGATCGCCGGAGTTGTCGAACATGACCCCTCGGGAACAGCCGAGCTCGGCCGGTACCGCCAACAGATAGGCCTTCCACTCCTTGTCGAGCACGCTGGGATCGTAGCCCGGCACCGTCTCCATGAGCCGGTGGAGATTCGCCGTGCTCCAGCAGTCGGTGGCGCTTTGACCCGCCAAGGACGCCGGCTTCGACATCGCCGATGCGATCTTGGTGACGCTGAGGTCCCACCCGGCCGTTGCAAAGATGGTACGGAAGTTTTCGCTGCCCACCTCGGGCGGATGCTCGGCGCCGCTGAGCCGCCGCATCTCCAGCTTGGCCCGCCGGAAGTATTGCGAGACCCACTTGATGGTGACCGTGCCCAGCTCTGTCGCGCCTTCGTAGACCTTGCCGCTGTAGGTGTTGGGGGTGCTCGTCGTTTGCAAGGCATAGCGCAGCGCGCGGGTCGGGGCGGCGGGAAAGCTCCCCGAAAAGCCCGATGCCGGATGCGTGTAGTCGAACTCGTCGAAGTCCAGGGTGATGTTGCAGGGAGAACCCTGCGGGACGATGCTGTAGGTATTCGCGCCAGTACCCTTCAGGTACGAGACATATTGCTTTCTCGGGTAGACCGGGATGACACCTCCCGGGTGGGCGGCCTCGGTGGCTATCGGCAGCTCGCCCACGGGGTCGAACTCCCGTTGTTTCCAAGGCGCTGTAATCTGCGGCTTGCGCCGGTAAATGTCGCCACTGATGCGGTAGCCGGCGCCGACCCTCTCGATCCGGAGCGTGCCGAGAAAGGAGTTTCCCCACCACGGCGTCCCCTTGGGCCGGTAGCTCAGCGTATAGCACCCTTGCTTGAGAGTGGGATTGCAGTACTTCCAGTACCACCAGCCCGGATCCTGCAAGGAACCGCCCCCAGCGATGGGACGCAACGGGCCGGGCAGGTCGTCCGGACTGATTGTGCCCAGGTTGGCCCTTGGGTCCTTACGGCTGGCCGGATCCTTAAAGGCCGGCGATGCGTCTGTATCGCCAATTACCTCGACCGCCTCGGGCATGTTGACCGCGCCGATCCGGGCTCTGAACTTTGCGTTGCTGGTCATGATTGGTGCTCCTTTGAGAACTCGACAGAGGTTCAGGACGCATCGCGGCTTGCCCGCGGTCATCGCAGCACATTGCGATCTTCACCTGATCGCGACCGGGGCTTAACGATTCGCGCGGGGCGAAACCTGGCCGGTCCCTGTCAGGATCTTGTCATTTATGGGGGCGCGCCGTTGTGACGCGCATCACGGGGTGGCACCCGGAACGAAGCCCTGTCGTACCCGGGTCCTCTTCGGCTAGCCTGATCCCCTCACAGCCGGGGAAAGACCATGGGCCGCCATCTCGTCTGCCTGACCTACGATTTCGATGCGCTGTCGCTGCCGATCGCCAGGGGAACGACCACGCCGACGCCGCTCTCGCGCGGCGAGTTCGGCCTGGTGGGCGCGGCGCGGATCAGAACCCTCCTGAATGACCATGGCATCCCGGCGACCTTCTTCGTGCCGGGGCATACGGTGGAGAGCTTTCCCGAGGCGGTGGGTGGCCTGGTCGAGGACGGCCATGAGATCGCCCATCACGGCTGGACCCACCGCCGGCCCGCCGATCTGACCCGTGAAGAAGAAGCCGAGGAACTGGCGCGCGGCAGCCGCGCTATCGAGGCGCTGGCTGGCAAGCCGCCGCGCGGCTATCGCTCGCCCTCCTGGGATCTGTCGCCGCACACCCTGGAGCTACTGATGGCCCAGGGTTTCCTCTACGACTCCAGTCTGATGGGCCACGACTACCAGCCCTACCGTCCGCGCATCGGCGACGAGACGCCGCTGCTGGAGCCGGCCCGGTTTGGCCGCGAAGCCGATCTGGTGGAACTGCCGGTGAGCTGGAGCCTGGACGATTATCCCAGTTTCGAATGGTCGGTGACCACGACCGGCGCCCTCAACCCGGGCCTCGCCTCCTGGCGCGCGGTGCTGGAGAACTGGTGCGCCGACTTCGACTACCTGGCCGACACGGAAGCCGCGGGGAGCGACGGCTGGGGCCTCGTCACCTACACCTTCCATCCCTTCGTCTCGGGCCGCGGCCATCGCATGAAAGCCATGGCGGCGCTGATCGAGCACGTGGCGGCGCGCGGCGCGGTCTTCGTCACCATGGAACAGGCCGCCGAGGAGTGGCTGGCGCGGCAGGGCTGAACCAAAGGGCCTCCAGTTTGACTGGTGGTCCTTTGGCAAGCGCAACTGCGCGCCCGCAGCGCCAGCGAGGAAAGCCCCAGTGGCGAGTGAGCGTCCAACGGTCATTCTTCTTGACCGTTGGCACAACGAACCAGGATCAGTCGGCCTTGAGCGCCGTCACCTTGATCTCGACCAGATCGCCGGGCGCCAGGTCGGTGCCGACGCAGGCCCTCAGCGGCCAGCCGTCGTCGGGGATCCAGTCACACCAGACCTCGTCCATTTCCGCCTTCTTGGCCATGTCGGTCAGATAGACCACCGCCTCGAGGATCCGGTGCTTGTTCGAGCCGGCATCGATCAGGTTGGCCTCCAGGTGCTCCAGGGTCGCCCGGGTCTGCTCGGCGACGGTCGCGCCGCCTTCCTGGCCTGTCGCCACGGCCCAGACATAGTCGCCGCTGGTGACATAGCGGCAGCGGCCCTTGGCGCCGCCGGGGGCTCTGATGATCTCGGTCATGTGTTTTGATTCCTTTGCTGGATTAGTGCGCTTTCACGCGTTGCCGTACCAAAACGCCTCTTGATTAAAACAAGCCGTCACCCCGGACCGCCCTTTAGGGCGGAGCCGGGGTCTCGGGCCGACCGACCGCCCTGTTGGCAAAAGACCCCGGATAAACCCTGGCGGGTTTTCCGGGGTGACGACCTGGAAAACGATTCCTCCGATAGTGAATGCGCGCTAGTCGGCCTCCGCCGGCGGCACCGGCTTCAGGGCCTTGAGCTGGGCGATCAGGTTCTCGTCGCGCCAGGCCTCCAGCCGGTCCATCTCGTGGCCGTGGCTCAGCACCTCGACCGCCGCCCGCGCCTGGGCCTCCAGGGCCGGCGGGCCGCGCCAGCCGAAGTGGGCGATGGCCGCATCGATGCCGCCCTGTCCGCCGGTGAAGTGCAGGCCGAGCGCCGGCCCCATGAAGGCCCAACGCATGCCCGGACCATAGGAGAGCGCCTGGTCGGCCTCCGCGTAGCCGCAGATACCGGCGGCCACCAGGCGATCGATCTCCTCGCGCACCACGTGCTGCAGGCGGTTGGAGACGTAGCGTTCGATCTCCTTGGTCAGGCGCACCGGGTGCTTGCCGATGTGCCGGTAGAAGGCCATGGCCCAGTCCATCACAGCGGGTGCGGTCTTCTCGCCGCCGACCACCTCGACCAGGGGCATGAGGTAGGAGGGGGTGAAGGGATGGCCGACGATGACCCGCTCGGGCGCGGCGCAGCGGCTGGCGATCGAGGTCGGGACGAAGGTCGAGGAGGAGCTGGCGATCACCACCGAGGCCGGCAGGACCCGGCCCATGCGCTCGAACAGGTCGATCTTCAGGTCTTCCCGGTCGGGGGCGGACTCCTGGACGAACTCGACGCCCGCCAAGGCGGCCTCCGGGTCGGACTCGAAGGTCAGGCGTCCCGGATCGGCGCCCGGGGCCAGGCCCAACTGCGTCAGGCGCGGCCAAACCCGCGCCACCAGACCGCGCAGGGTGGCCTCGGCATCGGGTCCGGGATCGCTGGCCACCACATCGAGCCCGCGGGACAGAAAGAAGGCGGCCCAGCCGCCGCCGATGGTGCCACTGCCGATGCAGGCGACTCGGCCTACCGCCGTGGGATCGATTCTTTCCGTCATGATTCCCTCACACCTTCCAGTTTGATTAGGGGTCCAAGAACGGCAGGCTCAGGGGCGCGATCTCTTCCGCCCGGCGGCCGGCGTAGTCGTGCTGGGGCGCGGACGATGTCATGCGCGCCTGGCCGGCGGCCAGTTGCTCGGCCGCGCCCTGACGGTCCAGTCCCAGGACCGCGCCGTCGGCGACCACCTGTTGGCCGTCCACGTAAACATCCTTCACCGCGCGATCGGCCGCCGAGTGGATCAGCGCCGCCAGCGGATCGCGCCCCGGCATCATCAACGGATTGGTCAGGTCCAGCACCACGATATCGGCCTTGGCGCCCACGGCGAGCCGTCCGATATCGTCGCGCATCAGCGCCGCCGCGCCGCCCGCCGTGCCGGCATGGAAGACGTCGGCGGTGCTGGCGCCATGGCCGTCGCGGCTGGCGACACGGCCCAGGATGGCGGCCGAGCGCAGATCCTCGATCATGTTATGGGGGATCGTGTCGGTGCCGATGCCCAATACCACGCCAGCCTCCTTGTAGCGGCCGAAATGCTCCAGGGTGGTGCCGTAGCGCATGAAGGGGGTCGGGCAGTGCGCCACCGCGGTGTGGCTGTCGCCGAGCAGCGCCAGGTCGGTCCGGCTGTGCCAGCGGACCCAGGAGTTCTCGTCGATGAAAATGGCATGGCCCAGAATCGTCCCGCGCCCGAGCAGTCCCAGGTCGTGCAGCAACTGCACCGGGGTGATGCCGTGGCGTTCGACCATGACGTTGAATTCCAGCACCGCCTGGGAGGCGTGTGTGGTCCAGGGCAGGTCGCGGGCCTTGGCGGCGGCATGGCTCTCGGCCAGCATCTCGGGGGTGTTGTTGTCGATCTGGAAGGGCGAAACCACGCCGGAAAAGCGGCCCGAGGGATGGGCCCGCAGCTCGTCGATCAGGGCCAGTGAGGCCTCGAAATCCGCTTGGCCGCGGGCCGGGTCGTCGCTGTACTTGAGCTGGTGTGGGTTGTCGCGCCGCCAGTGGGCGGTGTTGAAGCCCGGCGCGGCGAAGACCCGCAGGCCGCTGCGTTCCATGACATCGACCCAGCCGGGAAAGGGAAAGGAAATGTCGACCAGGCTCGTGACGCCGCTCAACAACAGGTCGGCGTAGGAAACCTCGGCGCCGTACTTCAGGTCCTCGGAGTCGATGGCAAAGGAACAGGAGCGCTCGAAGAGCCCGCTCATGTAGTGTTCGCGCACGGAATGGTCCTCCCGCAGGCCGCGGTAGAAGACCTCGCTGGCGGGATGGGAATGAATGTCGACCAGGCCCGGCATGAGGCAGATACCGGCGCCCGCGACGGTTCGGTCGGCCGGCCCGGCATAGCCCTTGCCGAGGAAGGTGATTTCCTTGTCTTCGAAGACCAGATCGCCCCCCTTCAGATAGGCATGGGCCTGGCGCGCGCTGTCCCAGGCAACGATCCAATCCACCTGCGCGAAGTGAGTGATGGCCATGGCCGCTCTCCACCCTTTTGCTGTTGATCAGGCCTGCAATCGATCAGGTCCGGCGCACCTGCCGGCCGGGCCGGGCGCCGGTCTCGCCTTCGGCCGTCCAGACCGCTTCGCCGGCCACCAGCACGGCGTCGATCCCGGCCGCCGGCTGCATCGGGTCCTCGAAGGTCGCCCGGTCGAGGATGGTCTCGGGATCGAAGACCACCAGATCGGCGATCGCGCCCTGGCGCACCAGGCCGCGATCCTTGAAACCGAAGACCGCGGCCGGCAGCCCGGTCATGCGGTGGAGCGCCTCTTCCAGCGGGAAGAGCCCGCGCTCGCGGCTGAAATGGCCAAGAACCCGGGGAAAGGTGCCCCAGAGCCGGGGATGGGGATGGGCATCGTGGGGCAGTCCGTCGGAGCCGATCATGGCCCCGCCCTTGGTCATGATGTGGATCAGATCGGCCTCGTCCATCTGGTAATAGACCGCGCCGGCCGGCTGCAGGCGGTCGGCGGCGGCGTCGAGATCGAGGTCCCACTCGGCGGCGATGTCGTGCAGGTCGCGGCCGTTCATCTCGGGATGGCTCTGGGACCAGGTGATGGTGACCCGAACCGACTGATGCACCGAGGCCTTTTCCAGCACCGTCGAGCTGGCGACGTAGGGGTAGACGTCGGCGTCGACCGTCTGGCGCTGCCGCTGGGCCTCGAGATGGGCGACGGTCTCTTTGGCGCGGCCCCAGTTGTCGCGGCCGCAGCACTTGAAGTGGGAGATGACCGCCGGTACCGCACCGCGCCGGCCGATTTCGAAAGCCTCGTCCATGGCCTCGATGATGTGGTCGCCCTCGTCGCGCATGTGGGTGGTGTAGAGCCCGCCGTGATCGGCCAGGCGCCCGGCCAACTCCGCCACCTCGTCGGTGGAGGAGGAAATCGCCGGCTTGTAGGCGAGCCCGGTGGAAAGGCCGATGGCGCCGGCGCCCAGAGCCTCGTCGAGCAGGCCCTGCATGGCGTCCAGCTCGCCGGAAGTGGCCGGCCGGTCCAGTTCGCTCATGCAGGAGACCCTCAGCGAGGCATGGCCCACGAGCTGGGCGTAGTTGATCGCCGGCGGGGCCGCCTCCAGCGCGGCGAAGTAGTCGGCCAGGGTGGTGAAGCGGTACCAGGACTTGTCGCCCAGAAGGTTCAGCGGCGGCGGCGGGTCGCCGGCGAAGGTCATGGGCGCCAGACTGACGCCGCAATTGCCGGTGACCACGGTGGTGACCCCCTGGCTCGCCTTGGGGGTCATGGTGGGGTCCGAGAGAAGCAGGCGGTCGTCGTGGGTGTGGACGTCGATGAAGCCCGGCGCCACGACCCGGCCGTCTGCCTCCTGGCGCGTGGCCGCTGTCCAGCCCGCGAGATCGCCGACCGCCGCGATGCGGCCCTCGGTCACCGCGACATCGGCGGCAAGACCCGGCGCGCCGCTGCCGTCGATGACCGTCCCGCCCGCGATCAAGAGATCGCAGGACCCCGATCCGCTGTCTTCCGCCATGCCCCTCTCCCCCAACTGCACCGAACAAGGCCGCTAGAGTGATACGCTCGCGGACCCGCTGGCAAGGGGGAGGCTTTTGGCAGGCAAAAGGAAAGGGCGCCCGGTTCAGCCGCGCGCCCTGTTCGCTTCAAACTCCGAGCAGTTGCTTAGGCGGTCACGTCGAGCGGTTCGGTCTTCTCGTCCTCGTCCCGCAGCTGATCCAGCGGCACCGCCACGTCGGCGGTGATGGTGGTGATGGGCTCTTCCTTCTCGTTGGTCGAAAAGGTAATCGAGCGAATGGCGATGATCGCCTGGAAGGTTATCGCTGCCTCGACCAGGTTTTCCCGCAGGGCGGCGATGAGGGCCTCGGCCGGATCGGGTTCCGCGGCCGGCTGGCCGCCGTCCTCGCCGGCAACGGGAACCTCACCCGGCAGGGCCTCATCGACCGGCGGCAGAGTCAGAAGATCGTCGTTCTCGTCACCCGGCTCCGGCGGCAGCGCCACGGGAGGTTGGACCAGACCCGGGCCCAGGTTCAGCAGCGGCGGTTCGCCGCCGGAGGTCGTGGCCGAGATGTTCTCTTCGTAGCTGAGGCTGGCCAGAGCGACCTCGACCGAGCCGGTCTCCTGGTTGACCGCGATCTCCAGGGAGCGGGCGACCAGAGAGGTCGACTGGCTGAAGTTCGAACCGGAAATCGAGGTGGTCTGGGAGAAGGCCGCAAAAGACAGCGACGCGGTAAAGGAGACACCATCGCGCAGGGCATCGACCACCGGTTCGATGAAGGACTTGGCGAAGTTCTTCGCCACGTCGGAATCGAAACCGAGGCCCTTCAGGACCGCGCCGAGATCCTGCCGGATGCTGTTCAGGGCCGACTTGATGAAGCCGCGGGCATCGCCGAGTGCCCCGCCCCGCTGGCTTTCGGCGACCGGGCCGCCCTCGCCCCCTTCGCCGCCCTCACCGCCTTCGCCCCCTTCGACACCGTGAGAGGCAAAGCGCGACGGCAGATCGAGCACGTCGCGCGGACCGGCGCCCTCATGACCATGCCGGGCCCGCGCATCCTTCGAATTGCCGGCCTCGGGCACGACACGGCGGCCGGCCTGGTTGGTCTCGTCGCCGCGCGACGAAGAGTGGAAAAGTCCTGGAAGGGACGGCAGAAAATCAGAATTAAAAGCGTCGACCATCGGCAAAATACCCCTCTTCTCGACGGCAATGCCGCGCGCACAAACGTCGCGGCGCCAAGACGGTTGACGACATTTAGCTAAAATTGATGAAAAAACACTTGGCGGACGTGGTTAACGGCCGGCGACCTAAGACTCTTTGTCCAGAAACCCCGGTACACTACCCGTGTTGGGCGCTGCGCCTAATGTCGATGCGTCCGGATTGTAGGCCGGGCCGTACTGCCAAAAGGGGTCCTTCATTCCGGTGTCCGGCCCAATGTAGGTTAGCGAGCGCTCCCATAGATCCTGGGGGAAAAACTTGTATTGTGCCCAGGCGGGGACGTCCTCGGACATCGAGTTCTTGCCGGGCTCATGGTCAATACCGGGAGGCAAGAGGAACTTGCTGCCAAAGGACGGCACAGTGTCCTCGGCGCCCAGGGCCGGGGCCACCAAACAGGCGACAGACAATGCGGCGATCAGAATCTTCATGGCCGTTCGCTTTCCTAACTGCCTTATTCCATTATAGGTGCGAGTGGCGCAGTTTCCAGTCACTTTTTCGGGTGGGGCACAACCCAATGCTAAGATCTTAGTTCTTCAACCGATCGAGCAAAGCCTTCGAACTGTCGCGAACCGTCTTTTCACTCGCCGCAGCCGTACATTGGCGCAGCAGCTCCTTCGCAGCCTCTTTGTCTTGAACGAGGGGATCGGGACCGTCAACCAGCTTGTCGTAGATGGCATTTGTCCAGCGGCAGAAGAACGAATCGGCAACAAGCACTTTCTTTGCGGCCAGTAGGGAGGCCTCGGCGGTGCGATACTGTTTCAGGTGAAAGGCCGCGATGCCGCCTTTCATATGTTCGAGACCATTCATCTCCGCGTACTTGAGGCGGATCCCATAGGCGCGTAGCGCCTCGCCCAGGTGGCCAAGCTCGAAGGCCAGGAGCATTCGCTTTTCCCAGGTCGCTGGATCTCTGGGCTTGATCGCGGCGGCGCGCCGGAACGAACCCAAAGCCTCTCCCAGGTAGCGCGCGCGTTGGTCTAGATCTACGGCCAATCGTTCCTTGACGAGGCCCAGATTGAACGCGGTCTCCCAATGGTAAGGGTGATGCCAAATCGCCCTCTCGAAGAGCCTCTCCGCCGCCAGGAAGTCTTTCTGGTGAAGCGCTGCCAGGGCTTTGAGAAAGTAAATTTCGCCGAAGTCCCGCCGCCTCTCAATGTTTCCGTGGTTGGCGGGATGGAAGGCGCGTTTTTCCAGGTCGCGCAAGAGCTGGATCCCGCGGTCAAAGTTATCTTGCTTCAACTCCAGGCTGATCTCGTTGATCGCCGCACCGACGAAAAGGTCCTGGTTATTTTGGGCTTCTCGAAAAAGACTGAGCGCGGCCTGGACATCCCCCTGCCGCCAGCGCACCAGACCCTGCAGATTGGTGAACCAGGGCCGCTGGGCCCGATCGCCCTGGACCCGCATCTGGTCGGTGATGACCTCGACGAACTCGTTATTCTTCAGCCTGTACTTGTAGAGGGCGAGAATATAGGGATCGACCCATCTGGTGATAGTTTCCGCCACTTTGATCAAAGCCGGATCTAATCCGCTGTCGGGATGGCATTTGCCGTCGAAACCGACCGTGCTTTCTGCCTGGCGGGAGACCTTCTCCTCCGGCACCCCCAAACTGACCGGTCGGTGGGCTGCAACGACATCGGTATCGGCATGGATGTGGTCATAGTTAAGCTGCGTCCCGAAATCCTTGTCGATCTGCAAATCGATCGCAATGTGCCCGCTGTGGCAGAGGATATCGATTCGCACGCTCGCATGCGGCAGGCGGAGAAGTTGCTTCAGGCGCAGGATCAGCCAGCGAAGCGTCAGACCCGTATCCGGCAGCTCGATGTCGCGCAGTTCGCTGCCCAGCGCGGCCCCCGCAACTCCTACATTGGTTTCACGGTTGGAGTCGGCTTCCACGACAATGTTGGCAAGGTGTGCGCTGAGCCTCGCCGCGACGCTGTGCTCGGTATAGCCTTCGGCCTGCAGAGACGGTGGGACGCCCAAGTGCTCGATGACGACATTAGGCTTGATTGCGATCACGAAAATATCGGCCATGGCAAGCACAAGGCCCAGGACCGCAAGCAGTTTCAGTCCGTCCATGAAGTGGTCGAGCGTAAAGCCGACCGCCTTTAACATGACCCGCCACACCGGCCAGCACCTCAGCAATGATCAACTAACGCACTGCATAATATGGCATTATGTAATTTAAGTTTGCATCAAAAAACAGTGACCCAATTCGCCCTCACCACCAACCCTCTCCTCTCACTCGTCGCCGGCGACCCCATAACTGGGGGCGGCGGCCGGGTTGAGGGCGCGGTTGATGTAGTCCTGCATCTGCGGCGCATAGATCGTCCAGGCCTGGCGCAGGGCGGCCAGGCAGTCCTCCTCGACCCAGTCCATGCGCAGGTCGACCGGGGGCCAGGGCAGATCGGTGACGGCCAGAATGCCGGCGCCGTGGACCGGTCCCTGCTCGCCGCCGGCGGTCTCGCCGGCCTCCAGGGCGCGCATCAGGCGCTCGCCGATCTCCTGGTCGGCGGAAGCCTCAAAGGCCGCCACCATGGCGCCCGGCACCCCCTCGTTGTCGAGCAGGTTGCCGGCGGCCACGCAGTCGAGGCCCTCGACCGCATTGTTGGTGCTGAGCACGCCCGAGCCGGTGTGGTAGGCGGTGCGGCCCTGGCCGTCGATGATGGTGAGCTGGCGCACCTCGATGTGCGGCCCCTCGGCCACCAGGCGCTCCATCGCGGCCGGCGCCGAGAGGCCACCGGCCATGAGATCGAGGCCCTTGTTGCCCAGGGAGGGGTCGGTGATGTTCTGGGTCGCCACCGCGCCCACGCCCGCTCGCGCCCAGGCACAGCGACTCGCCACCGCCGGGCTGGAAGAGGTCACCGCGACGCCAAAGGCGCCACTGCGCGCGCAACGGCCGGTCAGGGAAAAAGTCATGTGCGGTTCTCCTCAGGCTTCGTCGGGGATAACGGCGGTGGCTTCGATCTCCATCACCCATTCGGGCCGCGCCAGGGCCTGGACGATCAGGCCGGTGGAGACCGGATAGACGCCCTTCAGCCAGCGCCCGATCACCTGATAGACGGCGTCGCGGTAGGCGCGGTCGGTGATGTAGACCTGGATGCGGCAGATGTGATCGAGGGAGGAGCCGGCCTCCTCCAGGAGTTGCTTGACGTTTTTCATGGCCTGCTCGGTCTGGGCCGCCGCATCGCCGCTTCCGACGCTTGCGGCGGTCTCCAGATCCTGGCCGACCTGACCGCGCACGAAGACCATCGTGCCGCGCGCCCGCACCACCTGACAGAGGTCGTTGTCGAGCTTCTGATCGGGATAGGTATCGCGCGTGTTGAACTTGCGGATCCGCTCGTGCGCCATGGTCGTCTTTCCCCTGTCCTCTTTTTTCACCCGGCCAACCCGCGCGGGCCGGTATCGTTACTATGCGGCAATCGCGAGGTCTTGTCCTGTCTTGTCGGCAGCGTAGCCGGGCCGCCGATCTAGACCACATGGGCCCCCAACGATCCCCCTCATTCCGCGGCCTTGTCGTGCTGGCCGGTCACACGGTCGGACAGGCCGGCCGCGTTCCGGACGAAGTCCAGCGGGCCGTCCCAGCCGAAGTTGCGATAGACCGCCGCCAGATGGGCGAAGGGCGGCGACTGGGCGAAGAGCTGGAAGGTCAGCCGGTGGCCGGCGTAGCTCGAGTTCAGGAGGTCGCGGGCGAAGGCCAGCAGCTTGCGCCGATCCTCGGCCACCCAGTTCTCGTTGATCGAGTAGAACTTCGAGAGCCAGTCCTTGGTCGCCTCATGCTCGAAAAGCGCGGCATCGGGGGTGACGCAGATCTGGCCGCCGCAGAGCTCGCGGGCGATGTGCATCATGGCCGCCAGATTGGAACAGGCATGGACCCGCCCGGTGAAGAGCAGCGACTGGTTCGGCATCAGCAGGCCGTTCGGGCTGGTCTCGGCCGTGGCAATGGCGGCCGTCAGGTGGGCGTTGATGCCCTCGCGGTAGACCGCGAGCTGGGCCAGCTTCTCCTGCACCGCCTGCTGCTTGTCGAGGCCGGTCTGCCGCACGTTCCACAGCGCCGCGCCGATCATCATGTCGGTGTAGGTCAGGATGCGCTGGACGAAGGCGAAGGCCGAGTAGCGGTGCAGCGTGGCGCGGATGAAGGTCGCCGCGCGGGTGTGCTGATAGAACAGCACGTCCTCCCAGGGGATCAAGACGTCGTCCAGCACCATCAAGGTATCGACCTCGTCGAAACGGTTGGACAGCGGATAGTCCGCCGCCGAGGCGCGGCCGGCGAAGCCGTTGCGGCAGATGTGCTTTACCCCCGGCGCATTCATCGGGACGATGCAGCCCACGGCATAGTCCGACAGCTTGGCGTCGCCCCAGTTGGCGATGGTCGGCTTCAGAAATCCCTGGTTGGAGTAAGCCGCCGCGGTCTCGTACTTGGCGCCGCGGATGACGATGCCGGCGTCGGTCTCCTTGACCACATGGACCAGCATGTCGGGGTCCTGGTCCTGGGGCCGCTTGGAGCGGTCGCCCTTGGGGTCGGTGTTGGCCGAGACGTGG
>JAJFGK010000031.1 GCA_021776195.1 Kiloniellaceae bacterium
GTGGTTTCCACAAATCAGGGCAGCGGGGAAAAGAAGACGCCAGTGGCCTAGCGGCACCGCGCGGTCGGTCCTGTCCCGCTCTCTTTCATCCGGACTATCACCGTCGGCTTCGGAATCGCACCGAATCTGCTGTCCCCGCCCAAGACTGGGCAGGCGCTCGCGGGCTGATGCGGCCGGAACCTGAACCGGGACCGCAATTACCGCCGGTGGGGACTTTCACCCCGCCCCGAGAACGTTCGCCGCCCGCCCTGGGTGGCCGGGCGACAAGGCGACTGTAGCAATCTCTAAGCAGGTGTCAAAGTTCCCGTGACGCCGCTGCATGAGACCTTACTATGAGGGGGGCACTATGATGGGGGCGGGCAGAACCAGAGCGTGACCATGGACCTGAAAGAGAGAATCGGCGTCGACGTCGGCCGCCGGCTGCCGATCGAGGAGGCGGTGGCCTGGGCGGCGGCGCATCAGGTGCGTTTCATCGATTGCGAGATCGACCTCGCCCCCAATGCGCTGGAAAGCTTCGACGCGGCCCGGGCCGCCGCTATCCGCGCGGCCTGCGAGACCGCCGGCGTTCGACTGGGCCTGCACACGCTGTCCGCGGTCAACATCGCGGAGTTTTCGCCCTTCGTGTCGGCCGCCGTGGACGACTACCTGAAGGCCTATGTCGATGCCGCGCTGCGCCTTGGCGCGGGCTGGATCGTGGTCCATGCCGGCTATCACTTCACCGGGGACAGGTCGCGGCGCATCGAGGCCAGCCTCGAGCGCCTGAAACGCATCGCCGCCTATGCCGAGGAGAAGGGCGTCCAGCTGCTGTTGGAGAATCTGAATTGGGAGCCCGAGCAGGCCGAGGTGCACTACCTGGCCCACTCGGTCGAAGAATGCCTGCTCTACTTCGATGCCATTTCGTCGCCGGCCCTGGGCTGGTCCTTCACGGTCAACCACGCGACCCTGGTGCCCGAGGGCATCGTCGGCTTTCTCGAGGCCCTGCCGTCGGACCGGCTCGGCGAGGTGCGGCTGGCCGACAGCAACGGCGAGTACGAACTGCATATGTACCCGGGCGAGGGGATGATCGATTTCGCCGATATGTTCGCCCGCGTCGAGGCGACCGGCTTTGCCGGGCACTACATGAACGCCTTTGGCGGCCTGGACGACATGCTGCGTGGGCGCGATGATCTCTGCCGTTCCGCCAACCTCTGATCACGACAGCCGAGAAGACGAGAACCGATCATGCCAGCCATCCCCGCATCCGAGGCGCTCGGCGCCATTAAGGTTCTCGATCTGACCCGCGTGCGCTCGGGCCCGACCTGCGTGCGACAGCTCGCCGACTGGGGCGCCGACGTGATCAAGATCGAGCTGCCCGAGGCCCTGGAGCCCGACGGCGCCTCGGGCCAGGCCCGCGAGAGCTCGGACTTCCAGAACCTGCACCGCAACAAGCGCGCCATGACCCTGAACCTGAAGGACCCGGCGGGTTTGGCAGTGTTTTTGCGCATGGCCGCCAGCGCCGACGTGGTGGTCGAGAACTTCCGCCCCGACGTGAAGACGCGCCTGGGCATCGACTATGAGGCGCTTGCCGCGGTCAATCCCGGGATCGTCTTGGGCTCGATCTCCGGCTTCGGCCAGGACGGGCCCTACAGCAAGCGGGCCGGCTTCGATCAGATCGCCCAGGGCCTGGGCGGGCTGATGTCGATCACCGGCGAGCCGGGCCGCGGCCCCATGCGGGTCGGCATTCCCATCGCCGATCTGACCGCCGGCCTGTTCTGTGCCATGGGAATCCTGATCGCCCTTTTCGAGCGGGCCGCCTCGGGCAAGGGCCAGTGGGTGCAGACCTCGCTGCTCCAGGCCCAGACCTTCATGCTGGATTTCCAGGCCGCGCGCTACCTGATGGAGGGCGAGGTGCCGGGTCAGGCGGGCAACGACCACCCGACCTCGATCCCGACCGGTGTCTTTGCCACCAGCGACGGCCATTTGAACCTGGCGGTCGCCGGCGAGGTCATCTGGCAGCGCCTCTGCCGCACCCTGGAGGCCGATCATTGGATCGAGGACCCGCGCTTTTCGGGCGCCGCCGAGCGCTCGAAGAACCGGGTCGCCCTGAATGCGCTGATCGGCGAGAAGACCCGGACCCGGACCAGCGCCGAGTGGGTCGAAATCTTCGCCGAGGCCGGCGTGCCCTGCGGCCCGATCAACAATATGGCCCAGGTCTTCGCCGATCCCCAGGTCGAACATCTCGGGGCCGCGGCGGCCGTCGACTCGCTGCCCTTCGGGCCGACCCGCATGCTGGCCCAGCCCCTGCGGCTCAGCCGCACGCCGAGCCGTCTGGCGCGGCGCCCGCCCGCGCGCGGCGAACAGACCGACGAGATCCTGACCGAATTCGGGCTGAGCGCATCGGAGATCGCCGAGCTGCGCGGCCGCAACGCGATCTGAGGGGAGTGCCCGTGGCGAGCGACAAAATGCGTGCGGAGAAGGTGGGTGCCGTGGGCATCATGACCTTCAACAACCCGGCCCGGCACAACGCGGTGTCGCTGGAGATGTGGGACGCCGCGGCGGCGATCGTCGAGGACTTTCTCGACGACGATGCCATCCGGGTGGTGATCCTGACCGGCGCCGGGGGCAAGGCCTTCGTGTCGGGCGCCGACATCTCGGAGTTCGAGAGCGAACGCGCCAGCCAGGCGGGCGTGGCCGACTACAACCGGCGGGCCCGGGCGGTCTACGACCGGATGGAATCACTGGAAAAGCCGACCATCGCCATGATCGACGGCTACTGCATCGGCGGCGGCCTGGCGTTGGCGGCGAGCTGCGATCTGCGGTTTTGTTCCGCCAAGTCCCAGTTCGCGCTGCCGGCGGTGAAGCTCGGCCTGGGCTACCCTTTCGGTGGGTTAAAGCGGCTGGTCGATCTGGTGGGCGCGGGGGCGGCCCGGGACATCACCTTTTCGGGCCGTCGCCTGTCGGCCGAGGAGGCGCTGCGGGTGGGGCTGGTGCAGCGGGTCGTGCCGGACGGCGAACTCGAAGACCAGGTGATGGACTATGCCCGCCAGGTCGCCGCCAACGCGCCGCTTACGGTCAAGGCCATGAAGCTGATCATCAACCAGGTCCTGGCGATGCCGGAAGACCGCGACCTGGCGCGCTGCCAGGCCCTGGAGGCGGCGGCCTTCGCCTCCGAGGATTACATCGAGGGCCGCCGCGCCTTCATGGAAAAGCGCCCGCCGGTCTTCAAGGGACGGTAGCGGCGGGTGCGGCGGCCACCTGCAGGCCGGTGATCTCCAGGATCAGCTTGCGGCGGATCGCCTCGGCGAAGTCGTCGAAGGTGGTGGCGCTCAACATGAAGGCACCCTGGCCGCCGATCACCCGGCGGCCGTAGTAGAGGCTGAGGTCGAACTTGTCCTGCAGAATGGCCAGGCCGTTGATCGAGATACCGGCCTGCAGGGTCAGGGCGCGCTGATGCTCGACCCCACCGCCCACATTGTTGCGGCCGTCGCCGGAAACGTCGATGACCCGGCGCTCGCCAACGAAGTCGTTGTTCAGCAGCCATTCGCGCGAGACCCGCAGGGCCTGGCTGATCGAGGTCGCCCCGCCCGGGACCAGCCGTCCCGAGGAACGAACCTCCGCGGCGAAGCGGGCGGCCTCGCCATGGCTCGCCACCCTGCGTTCCGGCACCGCAAAGACCTGATCGCCGGCGCCCGACCACTGAAGCAGGGAGACGGCGATACCGCCGGGCGCGGCGCTGTCCAGGGCGGCCAGCACCGCCGGGTCCTCGAAGGCATCGGCGATCCCGGTCATCTGCAGGGCGAACTCGCGCTGGTCGACCGAGGAGGAACAGTCGACCGCCAGCACCAGCTCCAGCGCCACGGCCTGGGCCTGGGATTGCGCCAGACTGTCGCCGGGGCGCGGGCACAAGGACAAGACCAGGAACGACAGGGCGACGAGGGCAAGGGCGTTCCGGCGCCTGGTCATCGCCTACTCACCGCTAGCGTTCGGTGATCTGGACGGCTTTGTTGTAGACATTGAGGCAGGCCGAGATGATCAGGCTCACCGTCATGTAGAAGAGCATGGTCAGGGCGACGATCTCGATCGCGTAGCCCGACTGGTTCAGCGAGGTCTGCATGAAGAGCGAGACGATCTCCGGATAGCCGATTGCCACCCCCAGGGAGGAGTTCTTCACCACCGTCATCCAGAGACTGATCATCGGCGGGACGATGGCGCGCATGGCCTGGGGCAGGACCACCAGGCGCAGCGCCTGAGCGTAGGTGAGGCCGACGGAATAGGCGGCTTCCCGCTGGCCCTTGTCGACCGACAGGATGCCGGCGCGCACGGTCTCGGCAAAGCCCGCCGAATGATAGACCATCAAGGCGACCAGCAGCGCCATGAAGGAGGGCGGCAGGCGGGTTCCGCCCTCGAAGTTGTAGGTGCCCAGGACCGGCAGCTGCCAGTCCAGCGGCGAACCGGTGGCGGCATAGACCGCCAGCGGCAGGCCGATCAGCAGCAGCGTGGAGGGCCAGAAGACCGGCCAGGGCCGGCCGCTGCGGTCGAGCCGGGCCTTGGCCCAACGCCGGTAGGCCAGGGTCGCGGCAACAGCCAGGGCGGCGGCGAGCGGGGTCAGCCAGAACAGATCCTGCGCATCGGGTGTGGGAATGTAGAGGCCCCGGTTGTTCAGGAAGACGGAGCCCAGACTGAAGAAGTCGACGCTCTGCTTGGGCCGGGGCAGGGCGGAGAAGATCAAGAGATACCAAGCGACGATCTGCAGCAGCAGCGGGGTGTTGCGGATCAGCTCGACGTGGCAGGTGGCGAGCTGGGCGATCAGCCAATTCTTCGACAGCCGGGCGATGCCGACCAGGGCACCGATCACCGTCGCGCCGATGATCGCGCCCCAGGATACAAAGAGGGTGTTGAGGATGCCGAGGACGAAGATTCGCCCATAGGTTCCGGAAGGCTCGTAGGAGATCAGCTTGAAGTCGGTGTCGAACCCGGCCGAGGAGTTGATGAAGCCAAAGCCCGAGTTCATGCCTCGGGCGGCCATGTTCTCCGAGGTGTTGGTGACCAGGAACCAAAAGCCCCAGGCCACCAGACCGAAGGTGAGGGACTGATAGAACCCGTGGCGAAGGCGCTGGTCGTAGAGCAACGCCACAAGACGGCCCAGAACCCTATCCCGGTCGGCGGAGGCGGTAACGGTCATGGCGGCGATCTTACCTCGATTGTGCGGGTTTGTCGCCAGGGCCGGCGACCGCCCGCTCGCGCCACAGGATGAAGAGGCCGCTGGCGATGATCAGGGCGGCGCCGGCCAGGACCGAGGCCGTCGGCTCGTCCTGCCAAACCAGGAAGCCGATGATCAGGGCCCAGATCACGCCGCCGTAGCGGTAGGGCGAGACCAGACTGGCGTCGGCGTAGCGAAAGGTCTCGGTCATCAGGAAGATCCCGAGACCGAAGGTCAGGGCCGCCAGGGCCAGGACCGCGATGGCCTCGCCCGAGGGCGGCACCCAGACCGCCAGGGCAATCGGCAGGGCGCAGAGCGTGATGGCGACGTTGCTGAAGGCGAGGATGGAGACCGAAGTCTCGCTGGCCACCAGGTTGCGGGTCACCGCGTCGCGCAGGGCCGACAGGAAGGCCGCCGCGAGCGGCAGCAGGAGCAGCAGGGTGAAGCCGGCGCTGCCGGGCTGGATGATCAAAATCGTTCCGAGGAAACCAAGAGCGACGGCGCTCCAGCGTCGCCAACCGACGCGCTCGCCGAGCAGGAACGGCGCCATGGCGGTCAGGAAGAGCGGGCTGGCGTAGACCATGATGGTGGCCAGGGCCAGGGGCAGATAGGACAGCGAGGTGATGAAGAGAAACAGGGCGACGATCAGCAGCCCGGCACTGAGCGCCTGGCCGGCCGGCCGGGCCGGGCGCAGGGCGGGCCAGCCGCCGGCCCGCCAGATCATCACCGCTATCGGCAGCAGGCAGAAGAGTCCGCGCAGAAAGATCGCCTGGCCGACCGGCAACTCCGCCAGCACCCATTTCATCGAGGCGTCGTTGATCGAAATGAAGCCGGTGCCCAGCACCGTCATGGCGATGGCCTTGGCCGGGTGGTGGCTGCGTTGCCGCGAGACCCGCGTCGTTGGGGCCGTGGCGCGCTGCGGGCGTTCGGCGTCTCCGCTCATCGGCGCTCCCCACAAATTCAGAGGGAACCTGCTTAGCGGCTAAGGCGGACCGCGGCAATCCGGAGGATGACGAAGGGCAGGGGCCGCAATCGAAATATTTTCATCCCTCCTGCATCCAAAGGACGGCCTTGGCGCGTTAGTCAGGGTAAGGCGCCCGAGATGGCCTTGAGCGACGCGGACCCGAGCCGCGGCGGCGGGTTCGGGGCCGGCTCTGAACTCACTCACATAGGAGACCCCTAGACATGACCAGCCAAGAGATCACGCAAACCAGGGGTGTCGCCGCCCGCCGGACTTTCCTCACCGGCATGGGCAAGGCCACCCTTTCCGCCACCGCCGTCGCCTTGATGGTCGGTTGCGAGTCCATGGCGGCCAATCATTCCGCGCAAAAGGCCGCCAATCCCCAGCAGGATGTCGGCATCCTCAATGTCGCTCTCGGACTCGAGCACGAGGCCATCGGCGCCTATCAGATCGGCGCCGAGAGCGGCCTGCTGAACCAGGAGGTGTTGCAGGTGGCCGTGCTGTTTCAAAGCCAGCACAAGGAGCACCGGGACGCGCTGGCCAAGGCGATCAAGAGTATCGGCGGCCAGCCGGTCGAGGCCGAGAGCCTGTCCGACTATGCCGCCAGCCTGGGCGCGGCCCAGATCACCTCCCAGGGCGACATCCTGGACCTGGCGGCGCGGCTCGAGCTGGGCGCGGCCAATGCCTACCTGGGCGTGATCCCGGCCTTTGCAGATCCCGATCTGGCACAGGTCTCGGGCCGCCTCGCGGCCGACGAGACGATGCATTGGACCGTGCTGTCCCAGGCGCTCGGACGGCCGGTGCCGCAGATGGCGCTCAGCTTTGGCGCCTAATCCAAGCGACGGTGTTCCCCCAGGTCGCGCTGCCCCGGGCCGGTTCCCTCCCCGGCCGGCCCGGGTCCCGGCGTGACCAACTCTTTGCGTTACCAAGGAAGTGGTACGATGCGCGGTTTTTCCGGTTTCGCCCTGGCTCTTATGCTCAGTCCCACGGCCGTCCTTGGCGCCGACCTCGAGGGCGATGCCGCGCGCGGCGAGCAGCTCTACAACGCGCGCTGCATCGCCTGCCATTCGCTCGACGCCAACCGGGTGGGCCCGAGGCATCGCGGCGTTTTCGGGCGCAAGGCCGGCGGCCTGCCGGACTACGACTATTCGCCGGCGGTGATCCGGGCCGAACTGGTCTGGGGCGAGGAAACGCTGCAGGCCTGGCTGAGCGATCCCGAGGCCCTGATCCCCGGTCAGAAGATGGGTTATCGCGTGCGCAAGGCGCAGGACCGGCGCGACATCATCGCCTTTCTCGCCCGTGAATCGGGCCCGGCCGCGGCCGCCGGCAGCCAGCCTTGACCGGGCTCCAGGCCGGCTTTGAGCCGAGCGAGCGCAAGCCTTCCGCCAGGACGCGGGTCCGGGGCGAGGGCTGGCTGGCGGCCGCCGCGGCGCAATCGGACAGCGACAAAAACAGAAAAATCCCCTATGATTTACCGCTCAATCGCGGGGGGAATTCACGCGTGCCGGAACCGGCGCCAACAGCGGTCGAAGCCGAGGACCTCGGGTCCTTGCTTGCAGGTGCGGCCGAAGGCGATCGTGCCGCCTTCGCCGAGCTCTATCAGCTGACCGGGCGGCGGCTCTTTCCCATCGCGCTGCGCCTGTTGCGTCAGCGCGAGGCTGCCGAAGAGGCCCTGCAGGAAGCCTATTTGACGATCTGGCGCCGTGCCGGCCACTACAGCCCCGACCGCGGCAAGCCGATCGCCTGGATGGCAACAATTGTGCGAAATCAGGCGATTGACCGCCTGCGCCGGGAAAAGACCCGTGGCCGGGGGACCGTCGAATGGGACGAGGCCGCGGAAGCGGAGATCGCCGGTAAGAGCCTCGAAAGCGATCTGCCCTATGATGTCTCCGCGACCGTCCGGCACTGCGTCGAAGGGTTGCAAGAAAACTATCGCAAAGTCATTCTCCTGGCCTACTACCAGGGCCTGACCCAGGAAGAACTGGCGGCGCGACTTGATGCGCCCCTGGGCACGGTGAAAAGCTGGGTACGCCGGGGTCTGTCTCAATTGAAGGACTGTGTCGAGCAATGAGTGCCGAAGACCACGATCTCGATGCGGCCGAACTGGTCCTGGGCACGCTGGAGGAGACCCAGGCGCAGCGCCTGAAGGCGGATCTGGCCCACGACGCCGCCCTGCGCGAACGGGTGGCCCGTTGGGAAGATCGTCTGGCGGCGCTCGATAGCCTGCCGCCGGGCGAAGAGCCGCCGGCGGACCTCTGGGCGCGAATCGAAGCCGATCTGGACGGCAAACGGCAAGTGCCCAAGTCGGACTTTCCCTCGATCACCGTCAAGGCCGATGAGGGCGAGTGGTTCTCGCGCGGCCCAGGGGTCGAAAAGAAGATCCTGCTGCGCGACCGCGAACAGGGGGTCGAGTCCTACCTGCTCCGCCTCGCGCCGGGCGCCAGCATTGGCGGCCACGCCCACAGCCTGACCGAAGAGTGCGTGATGCTCGAAGGCGACGTCAGGGTCGGCTCAATCACGCTGGGGCCAGGCGACTTCCACGCCGTCCTGGCCGGCACCGATCATCCCGCCATCACATCCCAGGGCGGCGCGCTGTTCTATATCCGCGCCCAGCTTCGCGAGGCCAGCTAGGCGGTTTCTTCGCGGCCCCGCAGTCCGATAGTCTCGATTACTCCGCCGGCCGCCTGAGCCAGGGTCGTTGTAACAAAGAAGTGCTCTATGGCCTGACCAGCCCTCTTTTTAGGAACTCGCCGCACGATACCGAGGCCCCGGCGAACATTTTTTTGTTGGCCCTGCATCCAAAAGCGGGGCGGCGGTCGTTTCCCAAGGTAAGTCCAACCAGCAGAGCCTGTCGCGACGGTTACTTTTCGCCGCTGGCGACCTGCGACCTGACGGACGACCCAGGGGCTCCGCCCCGCCATTTTCAACCCCGTCTCATCTCGTTGAGAGGAACTCTTCCGATGACTTTCAAATCTTCCCTTGCCGGTGTGTCAGTCGCCGCGGCCTTGATCGCCGCCGCGGGATCTTCGCCGGCCTTCGCGTCCAGTCATATGGACGCGCCCCTGATCACCTTCGACGATCCGGCCAACACCACCGACGTCTATGCCTTTCGCAGCGAAAGCGATGGCACCCAGTACCTGACCACGGCGCTTTCGGTCTATCCCTTCGAGGAGCCGGGCATCGGCCCCAACAACTACCGCTTCGACGACCGGGTGCGCTACGAAATCCACGTGGCGCTGGGCGATGACCTCGCCAAGGGCCGGGCCTCCCTGACCTACCGCTTCGACTTCAACACCCGGTTTCAGAACCGTGACACCATTCTGCAGTCCTACCTGGGTGTGATCGAACCGGTCGAGGGCAAGCCCCGGCGCCTGCGTGACCGCTTCGATGGGAACCAGAACCTGCGGCAGACCTACCGGGTCACGAAGGTCGACAATCGCACCGGCCGGACCACGCGTCTCGGCCATGGCATCGTGCCGCCGAACAATCAGGGCCAAGTCACACCCTTCTACAACCAGGACAACGACGGCGACAAGCCGGCCAAACCCGGTGTCGATAAGGAATCGGCGCTTGATCCCTATACGCTGCAAGCGATTTCCGACCTGCGCCGTGGCTATCGATCCTTTGCCGGCCAGCGCGACGACGGGTTCTATGCCGACATTCAGGACATCTTCGACCTCGACCTGCTGGGCACCGACCCGAACGGCTTCGCCTTCGGCACCGTGACCGACAGCCCGAGCAAGCCCTTCGACAGCCAGGGCGGCTTCAACGTTCACACCATCGTCTTGAACATTCCGCTGGTTGAGCTCGACGGCGAGAAGGCCGCCGGCGTCTATGCGACGACCAGCCGTTCTTTCGGATCGCGCGACAACGATGACTACGATGACGAACGTGGCTACCGTGGCGATGACGATGACGAACGCGGCTACGATGGCGACGATCGGCGCTATCGTGACTACGATGATCGGCGCTTTTCCCAGGTCGGCCGTCAGGGCAATCCTCTCTTCGTCGAGGCCTTGATCGCCGGGCGGGACAAGGATCGCTACAACCGGACCCGGCCCACCCGGGACGAGCGGTTCCGCGTCTACGCCCAGGACCCGGTCCCCGGCAGCGACGAGGGGGTCGAGATTTCCCGCCTGCTGGGCGTGACCCCTCCGGTTCCCGGTCTGCTGGAGTTCATTTTCATTCCCGACCTCATCAAGGTCGACCTGACGACCGGTCCGGCGCGCACCCCCAACGATCCCGACTTCAACCGTCTGAGCGGCATCCTCGATGTGCTGGGCGGCGGCGATCTCACGGGCGCCGACGTCCTGATCAACGGCGACGGCGAGGTGGTCTTTGGCGGCTGGCCGAACGGACGGCGCTTCGGCGACGACGTGCTCGACATCGCGCTGCTCGCGGTGGGCACCGCCCCGGCCTTCCCGGCCGCCGCGGACGGCCCGAACTTCGACGGCGTCACGGCGAACGACATCACCTACAACGATGTCTTTCCCTTTGCCGCCACGCCGCTCAACGGCCGCACCCACGGCCATCACGGCGAACCCGGCGCCAGCTTCTGAGCCGGGCCGGCGAGGGTGGGTCTTCGGGCCCGCCCTCGTCCCTCCATTTGTCGATTTCCTTTTGTGAGGCCGAGACGATGACGACCGCGCGACGTTTCATTCTCTCATTCCTAAGGCGGCAGGGATCGTCGTTTGTCCCGGCCGCGATCTGGCTCGTCTTCCTGATCAGCTCCGGCCTGGCTTTCGGCGTCACTCTCTTTCCCGGAAGTGCCGGGGCCGAACCCTACCGGCCGGCCGACACCGCTACCGTGGTCGCGCGGCTGGCGCGGGCCGACGAGGCCGAGGGCGACCGCCTGCAAAGCCTTCGCGCCAGGCTGGCGGACGACCCGAGCGATGCGACGGCGGCGCTGGACCTGGCCCGGCACTATGTCGCGCGGAACCGGGCCGATGCCGACCCGCGCTACCTCGGCTATGCCCAGGCCGTTTTGGCGCCCTGGAGGGGGCGCGACGACGCACCGGCGGCGATCATGACGCTGCGGGCCGTCCTGGCCCAGCGACTGCACCGTTTCGAAGCGGCCCTGGCCGATTTCGACCTCGTGCTGTCGCGCCAACCCGACCATGGCCAGGCTCGCCTGTCGCGGGCCTTCGTGTTGCAAGCCCTGGGCCGCCATCGGGCGGCCGGCGAGGACTGTCGACGCTTGCCGCGCGGCCTTGGCGAGTTGGCGATCGCGACCTGTCTGGCCCGGGTCGAGAGCCTGACCGGCGGTGCCGTCGCGGCCCAGGCGCGTCTTGCCACGGCCCTGCAGGTGGCCGCGAAACAGCCGGCGACACTGCGGCTCTGGGCCCTCACCAATCTGGCCGAGATCGCCGCGCGCCGGGGCGACGCGGCCGCGGCCGAGCAGGCCTTTCGTGGCGCTCTGGGACTGGGGCGGGCGGATAGCTACCTGCGCGATGCCTTTGCCGATTTTTTGCTCGATGCCGGGCGCCACACCGAGGTGCGCCGCCTGCTGGAAGACGAGCCGCGCAGCGACGGCCACCTGCTGCGCCTGGCGCTGGCTGGGCAGGCGCTCGCGCATCCGGACCTGTCGGCGGAAACCTCCGCGCTCCAGGCCCGCTTCGAGGCCGCCCGGCGCCGTGGCGACGGCTTGCATCTGCGTGAGCAAGCCCGCTTTGCCCTGGCCTTCGGCGATCGTCCGGACCGGGCGCTTCAACTGGCCCTGGCGAACTGGCAGGTCCAACGCGAGCCGATCGACCTGCGGCTTCTGCTCACCGCGGCCTTGGCCGCCGGCCAGCCCGAGGCGGTGTCCGAGGCCGTTGTCTGGCTGGAGCGCAGCGGTCTCGAAGACCCGGCGCTCCGGGCTCTGCTCGCGCAGGTGAAGGCGATCTCGGCATGACCCGGTGGTTCGCCCTGCTTTGGCTTCTGGCCGCGACCTGGGTCCTGTCCGAACCCGCCGCCGCCCACAAGCCGAGCGACAGCTACCTGACCGTGAGGCTTGCCGAGTCCGGCGCAACGGGGCGGTGGGACATCGCGCTGCGCGACCTCGACTTTGCCATCGGCTTGGACAGCGATCAGGACGCGGCTCTCACCTGGGGCGAGGTCGTGGCCCGCCACGAGGATATCGCGGCCTATGCGCTGGCCAGACTGGAGCTTTCGGTTGATGGGGCGAGTTGTATCACCAGGGCCGGGGACCAGTTGATCGAGGATCACAGCGACGGCGCCTACACGGTAGTCCTCTTTGCCATCGACTGTCCGGTCCCGGTCAAGGCCCTGACACTGGACTATCGCCTCTTTTTCGATCTGGATCCCTTGCATCGCGGCCTGCTGTCCCTCGAGGCGGGCGGGGAGGTCGTCACCGCCGTGCTGTCGCCGGACAGCCCCGCCCTGACCTGGCAGCCGGGTGGGCCAGGGGCGCTCGACGCCTTTTTATCCTATCTGCGCGATGGGGTCTGGCACATCTGGATCGGTTTCGATCATCTGCTCTTTCTCGTCACGCTTCTGCTGCCGGTCTTCTGGCGGCGCGCGGCGGACTCGTTGGATAGCGGCCGGCCGTCCCTACGCAGCGTCCTGCTGTCGGTTCTCAAGGTGGTGACGGCCTTTTCCCTGGCCCATTCGATCACCTTGACCGCCGGCGCCTTGAGTTGGGTGGCGCTGCCCTCGCGTTTCGTGGAGACAGCCATCGCCGCCTCGATCCTGATTGCCGCGGCCAACACGCTTTGGCCTTTTGTCACCCGGCGGCTTTGGCTCTTGGCCTTCGTCTTCGGTCTGATTCACGGGTTCGGATTCGCCGCGGTGCTGGCCGACCTCGGCCTGCCTGCCGGCACGCTGCTGGCGGCGTTGCTGGCCTTCAATATCGGCGTCGAGTTGGGCCAGCTTGCCGTGGTCGCGGCGGTGGTGCCGCTGCTCTACTGCGTGGCGCGGTATCGTCTTTATGACCGGGTTCTGGTGCCCAGCGGAACGGCTTTGGTGATCCTGATCGCCGGGGCCTGGTTCTTCGAGCGGCTGCTCGACCTGTCGCTGCTGCCGATCTAGCGCATCGGGATCAGTTATCTTCCTTCGTTCTCCCCATGTACTGCGCCAATAACAAGGCGGTGCAGGAGATGACGATCAGGATGGTGGAGATCGACGCGATGGTCGGGTCGATCAGGTCGCGCAGCGCCGTGAACATCTTCTTGGTCAGCAGGGAGTTCTGGCCGCCGGAGACGAAGAGCCCGATGATCACCTCGTCGAAGGAGGTGAGAAAGGCCAACAGCCCGCCGGTGACGACCGAAAAGCGGATCTGCGGCAGGGTGATGACCATGAAGGCCTTGAAGCGCGTGGCGCCCAGGCTGCGCGCCACCATCTCCTGGTTCATGTCGTAACTCTTGAGCGACGCACTGACGATCACCAGCACCAGGGGGATGGCCAGGATCGAGTGGGCCAGCACCAGGCCGAAGACGGTGTGGACCAGGTTCAGCTTGGCGAAGACATAAAAGCAACCGATGCCGACCAGGATCACCGGCACCATCATCGGCAAAACCAACAGCACGAACAGCAGCTTGGCAAAGCGGAAGTTCGACACGAAAAGCCCATAGGCGGCCATGGTGCCGAGCGGGGTGGCGACGAAGACCGTCAGAACCGCCACCTTGACCGAGGTCCAGGTCGCCTGCATCCACTCCGGCGAGTTGAGATAGCTCTCGTACCATAAAACGGACCAGGTGCTGGGTGGGAACTCCAGGTACTGGGAGGCCGAAAAAGACATCGGCATGACGATCAAGGTTGGCGCCAGCAGGAAGACCATGACCAGGGTGCCGACGACATAGAGCCAAAGGCGCCCACGGTGGGTGATCTGGGTATCAGAGGCGGGACGATCGAGCCAGGACATCAGTGCTGTCCTCCGCTGCCCATCACCTGATCGAACTTCATCAGCTTGGTGGCGATGTAGAGGATGATCAGGGTCATGACCAGCAACACGACACCAAGCGCACTGGCTGCGCCCCAATTGAAGAAGATCTCGATATTGCTGGCGATCCGCATGGCCACCATGATGATCTTGCCGCCGCCGAGAACCGCCGGCGTGACGTAAAAGCCGAGGCAAAGCACGAAGACGATCAGGGCCCCCGCCAGAAGTCCCGGCATCGAGAGCGGGAAGAAGACGCGCCAGAAGGCCTGGCTCGGCGAGGCGCCGAGATTGGCCGCGGCTTTCAAGTAGTCCTTGTCGATTGCCTTCATCGAGCCATAGACCGGCAGTATCAGGAAGGGCAGCATGATATGGACCATGCCGATGATCGTGCCGTTGAAGTTATGGACGATCTTGATCGGCTCTTCCCAGAGGCCCATCGAAATCCCCCAGTCGTTGACCAGGCCCTTGCGCTGCAGCAGCACGAGCCAGGCATAGGTCCGCACGAGAAGCGAGGTCCAGAAGGGCAGCAGCACGGCGATCATGCAGAGATTGGCCATGCGCCGCGGCAGCTGCGAGAGCATGTAGGCCAGCGGATAGCCGATCATGATACAGACCATCGTGGTCACCATGCTGACCTCGAAGGTGGTCTGAAAGATGCGCAGGTAGGATTTGCTCTTGATCAGGCGATGGTAGTGGACCAGGGAGAAGCTGCCGTCGTCGCCCAGGAAGGAAAGATAGAAGAGCCAGAAGAAGGGCAGGATCATAACCACCGTGATCAGCAGCAGGGCCGGCGAACAAAGGCCGACAAGCCGCCAGCGTTCCATCAGGGCGTCGCTTTTCAGGCCGTCGCCGTTGGCCCGTGAACTGACCTTGGCCGTGTAGGATTCGCCGCTCGTGATCGCTACCATCGCTCTCAGGTCCCGTCGTCCGGAATGATCACCGTATCTTCGCTGTGCAGTCCGAGCAGTACCTCGGCACCTGTGGCGGGAACCGAACCCATGGACTCGCGCTGCGTGGTGCCGCGCAGGCCGATCTCCGTGCCGTCGGGCAACCCGACCAGCATCAGGAAAGAATCGCCCTGATAGACCACGTCGTTGACCTGGCCCTTGAAGCCATTGACGTCGGGTCCCGCAGGACCCTCCAGCAGCTTGAGCCGTTCCGGCCGCAACATCAGCAGGTGATTGCCGCCGCCATTGGGCGCCTGGGACACCTGCAGGGGCTGGCCTTCGTACCGGACCTGTCCGTCTTGGGTCGAGACCGGCAGAAAGGTCGATTCGCCGATGAAGTCGGCGACGAACTTGTTGGCGGGATGCTCGTAGATCCGGCGCGGCTCGTCGAGTTGCATCAGGCGGCCGAAGTTAATCACCGCGATGCGATCCGACATGGTCAGGGCTTCGCGCTGGTCGTGGGTGACATAGACCGTTGTCATGCCGAGCTTGTCGTGAAGGTGGCGCAGTTCGATCTGCATCTGCTCGCGCAGCTTCTTGTCGAGCGCGGAGAGCGGCTCGTCCATCAGCAGGATCCGCGGCTCGAAGACGATGGCGCGGGCCAGGGCGACGCGCTGTCGCTGACCGCCCGAGAGTTGATGCACCCGGCGCTCGCCGTAGCCGCCGAGCTGCACGGTCTCCAGCGCCTGTTCGACCCGCTGTTTGATGTCGCCCACCGACACGCCGCGCAGCTTCAGGGGAAAGGCGACGTTGGTCGCCACGTCCATGTGCGGGAAGAGGGCGTAGTTCTGAAACACCATGCCGACGTCGCGCTTGTGCGGCGGCATGCGGATCACTTCCGCGTCGCCGAACTTCAAGCTGCCGTGGTCGGGCCGGGTGAAACCGGCCAGCACCATCAAAAGCGTCGTCTTGCCCGAACCGGACGGTCCCAGCAGGGTCATGAACTCGCCGGTCTTGATATCCAGATCCACGCCGTCCAGGGCATGGACCGAACCGTAGGTCTTGGTGATGTCGCGTATCGTGATCGGTAGGGCTTCCGACCGATCCATAACATTGCTCACGTGCAGTCCCCCAGCGTGGAGAAGGGTCTTGGGCGCCCTTCTTCGTGATTAGCTACCGAAGAGTCGAGGGACGGCGCTCGTTGGCACCGTCCCCCCTCCTATTGCGCGACCGGGACCGCCTATTCGGTCAGCATGTCCTGATAGGCTTCCTCGGCACGGGCCTCGTTCAGCCGCCACCAATCGATGTCGACCAGCAACTGCAGCGCCGCGTGCTCCGGCGTCGAGGGCAGCTTGGCGATCTGCTCGTCGGTGATGACGCCCAGTTCGTAGGACTCTTTGTTGGTCGGGCCGTAGGCGATGTACTTGGGCATGTCGGCCTGGTACGACGCCTTGCTGATCTCGGCCAGGAACTTCATGGCCAGCTCGGGATTCGGCGCGCCCTTGGGAATGCCAAAGCAGTCGTAGTCCAAAATGCCCTGGTTGAAGGTATAGTCGGCTTTGCCGCCGTCCTGGATGGCAACTTCGAAACGACCATTCCAGCCGGTGCTCATGTCGACCTCGCCGTCCTTCATGAGCTGCGCGTGCTGTGCGCCCGAGGCCCACCAGATCGCCACGTCGGGCTTGACTTCACGAAACTTGTCGATGGCGGCTTCCAAGCCGTCATCCGTCGAAAGAGTCGCGTAGACCTCGTCCATCGGCACACCTCCGGCCATCGCGCCGAACTCGAGCGAGCCAAGCGACTTGTTGCGCAGGGAGCGCTTGCCGGGGAACTTCGCGGTGTCCCAGAAGTCGGCCCAGGACTGCGGACCGTCCTTGCCATAGGTTTCGGTGTTCCAGGCCATGATGGTCGAGAAAGTGATGGTCCCGACGCACTGCGGCATGTAGAGGCCCGGAATGAAGTTGGAGACGTCGATGATGCTGTAATCGAGATCCATCAACAGGCCTTCATGGGCCGCGCGCGCGGCGCCGCCGGCACCGGTGTCGATGATGTCCCAGGACACCGCGCCGGAATTGACCTGCAGGCGGATATCGGCAAGACCGCCGTAGCTGTCCTGCGCGACCTCGAGACCCATCGCCTTGGAGGCGGGCTCGAACAGGGCTTTGCTCTGCGCGGCCTGATAGGCGCCGCCCCAGGAAACCACCGTCAGGTCGGCCGCCGAAGCGCTGAAACCCGCCAGGGCGACCACGCTGGCCGCCGTTGCGGCAACAAGTGCCTGAGTAAACTTGTGTCTCTTAACCATGAATTGAATTCCTCCCTTGTGACGCTCCATGATGCAAGTACATCGCATTTATCGTTGGGTGACCGCCTTGCACTGCGGTGACATGCTTTGTACTGCGGTTACACCTCGCGGAACTCTAACATCCAACCCTGACGAGTCAATTCTGGATCGCCGAGGGGCCAAACCCGCCCCGTTTTCCTTGTTAAACGGCGGATCGCCGCTATCGTCTTGTCGAACAGACGCTTAAAGGAGGAGCGGGCGATGCGATCGGTCACCCTGCCGAACGGTCAAGCGGTGCCGGCCCTGGGGCTCGGGACCTGGCGCATGGGAGAGGACGCGCGGGCCTTCGAGACCGAAGTCGCCGCACTGAAGGCGGGCCTGGACCGCGGCCTCACGTTGGTCGACACGGCGGAAATGTATGGCGAAGGCGGCGCCGAAGAGGTCGTCGGCGCGGCCCTCGCCGGCCGGCGCGACGAGGCCTTCGTCGTCTCCAAGGTCTATCCCCACAACGCCTCGCGCGAGGGCGTCGTTGCCGCCTGCGAGCGCAGCCTCGGCCGGCTGAAGACCGATGCCATCGATCTCTATCTGCTGCATTGGCCAGGCTCGGTCCCCCTGGAAGAGACCATCGCAGGCTTCGAGCGCCTGAAAAGCGACGGCAAGATCCGGCAGTGGGGGGTCAGCAATTTCGACAGCCAGGGCATGGCGGCGGTCCTGGCGCTCTGCGGCGAGGGGGCCTGCGCCACCGATCAGGTGCTCTATCATCCCGACGCCAGGGGCATCGAATGGGACCTGCTGCCCGACCTCCAGGACCGGGGCATTCCAATCATGGCCTATTCGCCGCTCGGCGAGGGCCTGGTCCTGGACAATCCCGCCCTGGCCCGGGTCGGCGCCAAGCACGGGGTCGGCGCGGCGGCGGCCTGCCTGGCCTGGGTGATGCGCCACCCGGGCATGATCGCGATCCCCAAGGCCGCCAACCTTGCCCATCTGCAGGAAAACGTGGCCGCGACCGAGGTGATCCTCGACGCCGACGACCTGGCCGCCATCGACGCCGCCTTCGCGCCGCCCAGCGGCCCCACCCCGCTCCTGATTACCTGAACCTGGGCGACTACCAGTTCATGCTGTCGCGCCAGCGGTAGTACTGAATCGAGGGCGCGAGGAACCAGGGATTGCCGCTGTAGAAGGGCCGGGTCTGGTAGGTCAGGCCGTCGATGCCGGTGCGGCCCTCCTCGAGCCCCAGGACCTGTTGGCCCAGGCGCATGCCGAAATAGCTCGAAAGCGAGACGCCGGAGCCGCAGTAGCCGCTG
This sequence comes from Kiloniellaceae bacterium, assembly GCA_021776195.1. The sequence continues at coordinate 18,492 of JAJFGK010000031.1, forward strand.
GCGTAGTGGAGTCCCTCGTGCTGGCCGAGATGGGGCATGGAATCGAAGCTGTAGGCGACGAAGCCCATCCAGGAATGGCTGATCGGGGTGCTTATCAGCTCTGGGAAGATCGCGCAGAGGTCGGCGTGGAGCTTGGGCGCGCTGACCCGGGTGTCGGTCTCGGTCAGCGAAACCCGGCCGCCGAAGACAATGCGCGAGCGGTCGGGCGAAGGCCGGTAGTAGTAGACCAACTTGCGGCTGTCGGTCAGAACCCGGTCCTTGGGCATCAGGCGGTCCATCAGGGCCGGCTCCAGCGGGGCGGTGGCGATGATGTAGCTGCCGATCGGAATGATCCGGCGCTTGAGCCAGGGGACCAACTCGCCGCTGTAACCGTTGGTCGCCACCACCACCTGGCGGGCCGCGACCTGGCCCTGGGCGGTCGCGAGCTGGAATCCCTTGCCCTCGCGGGCCAGTCCGGTCACCGCACAGTGCGGGATCACCGTCGCGCCGGCGCCCTGGGCCAGCGCCAGCAGACCCAGGTGGTAACGGCCGGGGTCGAGGCTGGCATGGCGCGGGTAGACCGCGCCGCCGTGATAGAACTCGGTGCCGAGTTCGGCCGGCTGCTCGGCGCGCGGCACCAGGTGCCGTTCGACCTCCAGACCCTTGGGCTGCGGCTCCTTGAAAGTCTGGGCCAGTTTTTCGTAGGCCGCCGGATTGTGGGCGCCGTGGAAGCGGCCGGCGACCCGGAAGGCGCAGTCGAGGCCTTCGCCGGCGATGAACTCGCCGATCCAGGCCAGGGCCTTGTGGCCCTCGCCGAGGATGGCATGGGCGCGCTCGGGCCCGTACTTGGCGGCGAGCGCGGCAAAGCTCGGCTTGAAGGAGGTGCTGACCAGGCCGCCGTTGCGGCTGCTGCAGCCCCAGCCGGCCGCCTCGGCATCCAGCACCAGGGTCGAGCGGCCGCCGCGGGCGGTCTGGATCGCGGCCTGCAGGCCGGTGTAGCCGGAGCCGATCACCGCGACGTCGATCTCCTTGGGCAGGGGCGTCGCCGGCAGCTCGGGGCGCGGCGCCGCCTCCCACCAGTAGGGCGTCTCCTTGAAGTCGGCGGCGAAGAGGTGGTTTGTCATGGTCGCGAGGTTCCGTCGAAGCTATCCGGCCGTGCTTCCGCCATCGATCGGCAGAGCGGCGCCGTTGATCCGGATGCCCTCCCTAGCATGGTCGAGGGCCATGGCCCGGGTCATGAGGATCAGGCCGCCCTTGCTGGCACAGTAGGCGACGGCCTGTTCGCCGCCGACCAGACCCCAGGTCGAGGCGATGTTGACGATCGAGCCGCCGCCCCGCTCTCGCAGGGCCGGCAGGACGGCGCGGGAGAGGTAGAAGGGGGCATCGAGATTGATCGCCATGGTCTGACGCCAGGCGCTGTCGCTGACCTCGGGCGCGGCGGCATGTTCGATCCAGCCGGCGGCGTTGACCAGGATGTCGAGCCGGCCGAACTCGGCCTGGGCCTGGCGCACCAGTTCGGCGCCGGCGCCCGGGTCCACCAGGTCGGCCGCAACGAAGCGGCAGGCCTCCTGGCCCAGAGTCTCCACCAGCCGGCCCCCGCGAACCTCGTCGCGGCCGCTCGCCAGGACCGCGATCCCGTCTCTGGAGAAGGCCTCGGCCACCGCCAGGCCGATGCCCGAAGTCGCCCCCGTCACCAGCGCGACCTTGCCGTCACGCGCCATTCCGTCCCCCATCAGCCGCTTGGACAAATCCCTTGGCGAGAGATCATGATCAAGTCCTGTCATTAGGTCCATCGATAACCTGAGCCGGGCAAACGGCCAGGGGCTTGAGCGAGACTCTAGCACCGGCCGCCGTCCTGGCCCGCGACTCAACCGCGTACTCGAGCGAACGTCTCGATCATCCCGGCTTCTATGCTTTGATGGAATTGGATGATAAAATGAAGACTATACCTCGTTGGAGTTAAGCGGCTCCTCCGAGATAGCGGTAAGCGGCAAGGGAGTGCGCGGTCATGGGGAACGGTAGCGGTTTGGCGGCACAGTGGGGATTGAACCAGCCCAGTTCGGGCGAACCCAGCGAGCAAGCCGATCAGTTGAAATCGGACCTCAAGCCGATCCTGAAGCGCATCGAGGCCGCCTTCAAGGACACCATCACCGTCGCGAGCAAGACCGACCACGAGGCCTTGGCCGCCAAACGCGATCAAGCCTACAGCGACTACCAGGACTTGCTGAAGAAGATCGATCCCCAGGACGAGTCCAAGGCGGAGTCGGATATCCGCAAGTTCCTCGGCGCCATGGAAAGCCTGGCATCGGAGGCCGAGGGTCTGCGGGCAACGAGCATGGCCGCGAAAGCGCAGTGGGACGCCATGGCGGGCGAGCACGCTCAAGCGGAAAACGAAATCGGCGAGATCGATGCGTGGGGCATGGCCAAGGCGGCGGCGCTCTTGGCGGATCTGGCGAAGATCGAAGATGCCCTCGGAGAGCGCGATTGGGAAGGTGCCACGACCGCCCTCGAGGCGCTGATGCAAGCGACCTCGCCTGTTTACGAAGAGCTCAAACTCCAAAAGGAAGCCATGGCGCGCTACGAACGGGAGCGTCCACCGCTCGACAAGGCGAGTGGCGAGGCCAGGGGCTATAGCGAGCCGACGGAGGAGATCAAGGGCCTGTTCGGTGAGATCGGCGCCTCCCTCGGCGAGACCGACACCAAAGCCAGCGAGAAAGACTACATCGCGGCCTGCGATGTGCTTCCCGCGGTGCAAAGCGCCATCGAAAAGGCCAAGGAAGCCATCGCGCTGCACCAGCAGCAAAAGCGGGACTATGAGGAAGGCCTCGCGAGGGTCACCCCCAGGCTCGAGCTGATCCCGAGCGGTTATCCCGATCTGGAAAAGCTCGAAGGCGGCAACCTGAAGACATACCCCAAGGAAATGACCGATCTCGCCGCCGCCGCGGACTATGGCGGCGCTCTCGATAAACTGCGCCTGCTCGAAGCCCAGCTCGATACCTACGAGCAATTGGTGGCCGACGCCAAGCAGGAGGAAGAAGAGTACAACACGCGCCATCAGGCCGTCGTATCCCGCTTCGAAAGTATCCCCTCCGGTTTCAAGTCCCTCGAGCCCGACGAGGCGAACCTCCAGACTTTCCGCGATGAGATGGAGGTCGAGGCGACCGCAAAGAAGTTCGAGCAGGCCCTGAGCCTCATGGACCGGCTTGAATCCGGGTTGACGGGTTACGAGACCAAGGTTGCGGACCTCAACGCTCTCAAGACCGAGTACGAGGCCGGCGCGAAGGAGCAGGAGCCGCGTCTGGCCGCGGTCCCCAGTGGCTATCCGCAGCTGGAATCGGTCGAGCAGAACAAACTCGGACCCCTCAAGACGGACATGGAGGCCGCGGCGGCCGGGGGCGAGTACCGGACTGCCCTGGAGGAGCTCGCGCTCTTGTCGAGCCAGTTGGACACCTATGAGCAGCTGTTGGCCGACGTCAAGCAGGAGGAGGCGGCGTTCAAGGCGCGCTGGCAGGAGGTGCAGCCGCGCTTCGACGAGGCCATGGCGGCGCGCGAGAATGAAGAAGTGAAGACGCTGCAGGCCAACATGACCACCAACAAAACCACGATGGAGGGGGCGGAGACGGAGAAGAACTTCGAACAGGCCCTGACCAGCCTCGATCTAATCGTCGCTCAACTCGATGCCTTCGATGATTGGAAGGCGAAGCTCGAGGCCAAGAAGGCGGAGTACGAGGGGCGTTCACAGGCCCTGGATCCACGCGTGGCAAAGGCGAAGGAGGAGGCTGGGACCCAGCTTTTGAAGGAGCAGCAGGGCATCATCTCGAATCTGGACACCGAAATGCGGGCCGCCGCCGATAAGGAGGATTACGAAGAAGCCCTGGTCACGGCCGACATGCTGGAAGCCGAGCTGGCCGGCTATGAAAAGCTGGTTGAGCAGTACGAGGCCAAGAAGCAGGAGTACGAGGATCGCCTGGCGGCGATGCAGGCGGACCTGGAGGAAGCGGCGCAGGAGACCAAGAACACGGGCTTGCTGATGGTTCAGGGCAAGATCGTCACGCACCGCGACGCGATGACGGCGGCGGCCGAAACGGGCGACTACGAGACGGCGCTGCGCGAGGCGGACTGGCTGGAGCCATCGCTCGCGGGCTACAAGGACCTGCTGGCGGACCTCGCGGCGGAGAAGGCGGAGTACGAGACGCGCATGGCGGCTCTCGGGCCGCGCCTGGAGAAGATCTCGGCGCCGATCGAGGTGGCGCGTCTGAAGAAGAACCAGGAGAACATCCTGGGCGGGTGCGGTGAGATCGAGGACCAGGCGGCGGCCGAGAACTACGACGAAGCGCTGCGGCTGTTAGATCAGGTCGAAGCCCTGGTCACCATGCAAGAGGGCGACCTGGAGATCCACCTGGCCAAGAAGCAGGAGTACGAGGATCGCCTGGCCGGCGAGCAAGAGCGGATCGCGGCCGCCTCCCGGAACACCAACAACCACGAAGCCAAGTCCATCCAGGTGAACATGGATCGCAACAAGGGTGAGATGACCAAGGCGGCCGATGCCGGCGACTACCCGACGGCCTTGACCAAACTGGATCTGTTGGTTGCCCAGCTCGACGCCTTCGACGACTGGATGGCGAAGCTCTCCGCCAAGAAGCAAGAGTACGAAACCCGGCGCGATGCGCTGCAGGGCGATCTCGCCAAGGCAGAGCAGCCGGTAAAGACCGAGATTTTCAACACGGAACAGACGGTCATTGCGGAACTGCGCGGCGACATGGCAACCGCGGAGGCGGCGGAAGACTATGACAAGGCCCTGATGACCGTGGCCCGGCTGGAGACCGAACTTGCCGGCTATTTGAAGATGCTGGAGCAACACAACGCGAAAAAGGCCGAGTACGAGACCCGCAAGCAGGCCGTTGACCAGCGCATGGCGGAGATTCCCTCCGGCTTCGCCATCCTGGCGGCCACGGAAGACAAGCTCGTGAATTTCCGAGACGCCATGCAGACGGCGGCCGACGGCGATGACTATGACAAGGCGCTCGGGCTCATCGATCGCCTGGAGGCCGGACTTGCGGGCTATGAGGCAAGGCTGCGAGAGACCACCGAGAACAAGAGCGCCTTCGATGCCGGCTGGAAGGCGATGGAGCCGCGTCTGGCCAAGTTGCCGAGCGGCTTTCCTCATCTGGAAAAGCTCGAGACCGGCAAGATCGTCTTCCTGCGGGGTGGGGTCTTGGATGCGCAGACCGCCGGCGACTTTTCCGCCGCTTTGCGCGAACTGGCGATCCTGGAAGCGCAGATGGACACCTATGAGCAACTGGTCGCCGACGCCGAAGCGGAAGAAGTAGAGTACAAGGCACGCCACAAGAGCGTCTCGGAGCGCATGACCGGTATTCCCTCGGGTTTTGCCGAGGCCAAGGCCATCGAGGCGGATTTGCAGGCGTTTCACGCCAAAATGGAGACGGCGGCGCAGGCCCGCAGGTTTGAGGAGGCTCTGAGCCTGATCGACCGGCTGGAGGCCGGCCTGACAGGATGGGAAAGCAATGTCGAGACGCTGGCCCGCGAAGCGCAGGTCGGTTGAAGGCTCTAAAGCTAAGCCGACGAAAGCTTCTCGCGAGTTTCGCTGAGCGCCGCGTTACTCCGCGGCCGCGACCTTTGCGGCCTTGTCTTTGCCGGCCCGGGGCGCGCGCTGCTTGCGGACCTTCTTCACCGCGGCCTGACCGAACTCGGTGGCAGTGAAGATATCGAGCTCGTCCATCTCCGATTCTTCGGGCGGCGTCAGGCTCAGGTCGCTGTAGCTGTGCTTGTTCGGGGCGGCCTCCACCCGGCGGCGGGCCTGGGAGAATTTCCAGTAGAGCGCCAGAAAACGCAGGTGCTTGCCGACGATCTCGCCGAGCAGACGGGGATAGAAGACCAAGGGACTTTCGACCGGCAGGGTCGAGCGGCGGTCCTTACGGTACTTGCGGCGGAAGAGCCCGCCCTGCAGGGGATGGACGCGTTCAAGTTTGTGGCAGGCATAAAACCACAGGGCCATGCGCATGATCTTGCGCGACTTGATGCCGCTGGCGATGGCGCGCCGCATCAAGGTTTCGACGTGATCGATGGTGTAGAAGGCGTCCCAGGCGCGGTTGTAGATATCCTGGAACGCCTCGGGGGACATCAGCGGGTGGCCGGTGCAGACATGCTCCAGGTCGTACTTGTTCATGTCCGGATCCATCCAGACACCGTTGGCATCGAGGACCTTGTGATCCTCCGACCCGGGCAGCGGCGTCAGGCAGAAGAACTCGACCAGATCGACTGGCAGCTCGCGCTGCAGGATCTCGATATCGCGCAGAATGCGATCGGGTGTATCGGCCGGAAAACCCAGGATGTAGCCGCAGTAGGTGACCGCGCCGACGGCGCGCCAGTCCTGCAGCATCTTGCGGTACTCGGTGATGCGGTTTTGCCGCTTGTTGGCCGCCATCAGGTTGTCGGGGTTGATGTTCTCCAGGCCGATGAAGACCCGCTTGACGCCGGCCCGGCCGGCCTTCTCGACGAAATTGGCGATCTTGTGACAGAGGGTATCGACCTGGATGATCAGCTTGATCTTGACCTTCTTGCGCTCGCGAAATTCGATGATCCGGTCGAAGATGGCTTCCCAGTTGCGGTTGCGCGCGAAGTTGTCGTCGGTGATGAAAAACGAGGTGATGCCCTGGTCCAGGTTGACCTGGAGGATTGTTTCGATGTCGTCGGCGGTGCGGTAGCGCGATTTGCGCCCCTGCACGTTGATGATGGTACAAAAGCTGCACTGGAAGGGGCAGCCGCGGCCCGAATCGAACGAGGTCCGAGCGTTCTTGTTCTTCTCCACGATGGCCCGCGGCAGCACGGGGATCGGCGCCCCCTCGAGTCCCGGCAGGTCGTTCATGTAGTTGTACAGCGGCTTCAATTCGCCGCGATAGGCGTCTTCCAGGACCGGGCCGAAACGTCCCTCGGCTTCGCCGGCGAAGATCGAAATGCCCATGTCCATGGCGGCGCGAATGTCCGCCGGCAGCTCGGGCAGCATCGACAGGCAGCCGCTGACGTGAAATCCGCCGATGCAGACCGGAATGCCGGCCGCGCGCAGGGGCTGCGCGATATCGACGGCCCGGGGAAACTGATTGGACTGGACCCCGACCAGGGCCACCAGGCCGCGGCCGCCGTTGCGGGTAATCTCGCGAATGATGCGCGAAGGCACGATCCGCGTGTTGGTCTCGTCCCTTGCGGTGATTTCGATATCGACCTCGCCGCCCAGCACGCCTTCCGCAATGGTCTGTTCGGCGATGCCGTTCAGGGCGGCCATGGTGTTGGAGGGGATTTCCGAGCGAATCCACTGGATGACGTAGCCGTCTTCGTCATAGTGCGACGGCTTGATCAGGTAGAGTTTGAAGACTTCGCGTTTCTTGCTCAGCGCCGCTAATGCCATGAGTGCCCCATAATGAATCGGCCCGACGAAGTCGAGATAATCGCGGACCATGCCAGCAAAGCGCGCTAATTGACAGGCTATTCGGCCTCTTTGGGGCGATTTCCCATTGCTGCCATGGGGTTGGCCGGTTACTTCCGCGCTATGGACCGTGAGCCCGATACCCCGGCGGCCGCCCAGGCGGCCGCTTTGACTGCCGCCCTGGCGGCCATCGATGCCGCCGGCGACGAGCCGGACAGGGCCGCGGCGACGGCTGGCTTCGTTCTCCAGGCCTTCGATGACTACTATAGCGAATCGCGGCAGATCCCCCATCTCGCCAAGCAGGCCTTCGAGCAGCGCGACTACGCGCGCTCCCTGGCGCTAAGCCACCGTCGGCTTTCGGTCTACATCGAATCGATCGACGGCTTCATCGACGGCCTGGCCGCGGCCCATCCGGCACTGGCGCGCAGCGCCGAGGCCTGGCTCGCGGTCGAGCGGTCCTACCGGCGCTCGATCCAGGGCCGCTACGAGGCCGACATCGCCTTTGCCTACTTCCATTCGGTGCGGCGCAAGATCTACCACGAAGAGTGGCAGCCGATGGAGTACAGCTACGCCGAGACCTATGAGACCGGGCTGGACCGTTTCGACGATGTCCACCTTGACTTCCCCGGCGGCGCCCAGGTCTCGCCGGTGACGGTGGCCGAGATTTTCGCCATTCCCTACTTCACCGTCCCGTTTCGCGACCCCCAGGGCGATGCGCGGCTGGTGGCCGACCGGGTCAATGCGGTGCTCGGGCCGGCGGCCGGAGAAACGACGGCTGGCGAGGCGACGGCTGGGGAGGGCTGGGTCATCGAGGCGATCCAGATGATCGATGCCGGTTTCTTTCGCGACCGCGGCGCCCATCTGGTCGGCCGCATCCTGCTGGGCGACGGCAGGGTGGTTCCGCTGATCATCGCGCTGATGAATGGCGAAGCGGGGATCTATGTCGACGCCGTGCTGACCAGCGAGGCCGACGCCCACTTCCTCTTCAGCTCGACCCTGGCCAACCTGCACTGCACCAACCCGCTCTATCACGAGCTTTGCGAGTTTCTCCACTCCATCATGCCGAACCGCCCCCTGGGCCTGCACTACTCGACCATCGGCTTCAACCACGTCGGCAAGGTCGCGGTGATGAACGAGCTGCGCGACGAGTTCGCCCTGACCGGCGAGCATCTCGACACCGCCGTGGGCTTCCGCGGCACCGTGGCCATCGGGTTTTCGGCGCCCGCGTCGGGCTATGTCCTGAAGGTCATGCGCGATCACCCCACGGCACAATACAAGTGGGGCCGCTTCGAGGGCGTCCCCTCGGTCCTGCGCAAGTACACCCGGGTGCACGAGATCAACCGCACCGGCTCGATGCTCGACAATGTGATCTACTACGACATCAAGCTGCCCGCCGCCTGGTTCGCCGCGGATCTGCTGGCCGAGCTCTTGGCGGCCGCCGCCGGCAGCGTGTCGCCGCAGGGCGACCAGATCCTCTTCAAGCACCTGATCGTGCAGTTCAAGATGGTGCCGCTGCCGGTCTTCCTGGAGACCGCCGGCCCGCGGGAGGCCGCCGAGGCGGTGGTCAATCTTGGCCACTGCATCAAGAACAACGCCGCCGCGGGCATCTTCAACAAGGATCTCGACGGCAGGAACTACGGCGTCAGCAAGTTCCGCAAGGTCTACCTCTTCGACTACGACGCCCTGGAGCCCTTCACCGAGACCAAGATCCGCACCAACCAGGACCGCTTCGACGGCGAGGAGGAGGTGCCCGACTGGTTCTTCGAGGAGGGCACGGTGTTCCTCCCCGAGGAGATGCTGCCGGGCCTGAGGATCGACGACCGGACGCTCCGCCGGCTCTTCCAGGAAGTCCACGGCGACCTCCTGACGGTGGCCTACTGGCAGGGTCTGCAGGACGACCTGCGCGAAGGCCGCGTGCCCGCCATCGCGGTCTATCCCGAGGAGAGAAGGTTGAAGCGGGAATAAATGTGGGGGGTTGGGCGGAGGGCTCGCGGATGGGGAGCCCGAGGCGGACAGAAATCACACTTCATCGGAAGGGTGATTTACACCATCCTGAACAGGAACGTTCTCGATATCATAGGGATACACGCCCTCGAGACAGGCCACATTGAACCCATATTGCTCCGGGTTCGAGCGGCGCTGATGATGGGTGTAGATTCCGCAGGTCTTGCAGAAGTAATGCTTCGCTGTCCCCGTGTTGAACTGGTAGACGGCCAAAGCCTCCCGACCTTGAACCACCTCCAAGTTTGACAGGCTCACCGACGCGACGATGGTGCCTCGGCGACGACACATCGAGCAATCGCAACGCCTTAGTTCTTCAAGGCCGTTTGGCAACCTCAGGCGAAGACGCACTTTGCCGCAATGGCAGGTCGCGTCATGAACGGGGTTGATCTGGACAGCCACGGGTGCCTCCTGTTTGTCGCCGCGCCCTAGTCCCGGGCCGGCAGGTGGGCGAAGGCCCAGTCGTTGTAGCCGGTCTCGCCGCGGAACCAGCCGGCGTCCTCGCCGAAGTCCCACTTGTCGGCGCCGCCGACCGGCCGGCCCTTCTTCAGCACGGCGTGCACGAAGCGGCGGCGTTTCTGGCTGCGGACGATATCGCGCGTCAGCCAGTCCTCGTCCCAGAGGCCGGCCTTGTCGGCGCGGAAGGCGGCCAGGCGGTCGGCCTGGGCGGGATCCGGCGCCAGATTGGTCAGCTCCCGGGGGTCCTGCTCCAGGTCGTAGAGCTGCTCCGGGTCGGCGGCGCCATAGATGTACTTGTGGGCCCCGCGCCGGATCATGATCATCGGCCCGTCGGCGGCTTCGCTGAAGTACTCCGAGACGATGGCGCGGTCTGCCGCCGGCTGCCCGATGAAGGCGGTGGCGTCGGTGCCGTCCAGGGCCTCGGTCGGCGAGGACCAGGTGCCCTGGGTGGCAAGGCTCATGATCGTGGGGACCAGGTCCACCAGCGAGACGTGGCTTGCCACCCGCCCCGGCGCCAGGCGCCCCGGCGCGTGGACCATGAAGGGCACCCGGACCGACTGCTCGAAGAAGGTGCGCTTGAACCACATGCCGCGCTCGCCGAACATGTCGCCGTGATCGGAGGTGAAGACGATGACCGTGTTGTCGGCCAGGCCGGTCTGCTCCAGCGCCCGCAGCAGTTCTCCCACCCGGTCGTCGACGAAGGAGATCGAGCCGTAATAGCCGCGCCGCGCGCGGATAGCCAGCTCCGGCGGGTAGTCCCGCCCGCGCATGCCGACGAGGTCCAGCAGTCGCTGGGACAGGGGGTCGTGATCTTCGTCGGACAGATGCGGCACCAGGGGCGCGGGGATCTCCAGGCCGTCATAGCGGTCCCAGTGCTCTTTCAGGCAGAGGTAGGGATCGTGCGGGTGGGTCATGGAGACCTGGAGGAAGAAGGGCCGCTCGTCGTCCGACCCGGCGATGGCGTAGAGCTTGCGCAGCGCCCGATGCGTCACCTCCAGGTCGTAGTCGATCTGCACCGTGTTGGCGCAGGGCCCGGCGATGGTCAGCGCCCGGTCGTCGTTCGCGTCCTGCCGCGAGGCATCGCCCCAATCGGCCGACCAGCTGAAGTCGGCGGGATAGATATCCGGGGTCAGCCGCTCCTCGAAGCCGTGGGTCTGATCGGCGCCGACGAAATGCATCTTGCCGCTGAGGCTGGTCTGATAGCCGAGATCGCGCAGGTAGTGGGCGTAGGTCGGCACCGCGCTGGGGAACTCGCTGGCGTTGTCATAGGCGCCGATCCGCGAGGGCAGCAGCCCGGAGGCCATGGAAAAGCGCGAGGGCGCGCAGAGCGGGAAGTTGGAATAGGCGGTCTCGAAGACCACGCCCTCGCCCGCCAGCCGGTCGAGATGGGGCGACAGGCAGACCGGATCGCCATAGAAGCGCAGCGACTGGGCCAGAAGCTGGTCGACCTGAATGAACAGGATATTGGGCCTGTCGCCGGATCGTGTCTCCGTTGGATCGGTCACTTCATCTTCCCCTCTGTGACGTGGTGCGCACGCTTGGCAATCTTCCGGGCAGCTTGGGACGAGCGAACCGCCCTGTCCACCTCGCAGGGGCGGGAAAAGGGGACTGGCTCGCGTTCGCCGCGGGCGAAGGGTGCCTGTCCCTTTTTGGCTGGCGGGCGGGATGTGGCGGCAAGGGCGGAACCAGACCCGGGACAGGCACTTTTTCCTTCGGAAAACGAGCCCGTCCCGGACCGCCTCCGGTTTGCGAGGTCGACAATCGGACGCGAGTAAAAATGATTTGGTTTTGTGCGCCCCGCTCCAATGTTAGCCTTTGGCTCCTCTCACTCTCTCGCACAGCTTTGGAACAGGCATGCCCCGTCTCCTTCCGATCCTGGTCACGGTCGTCGTGCTCGCGCTTGTCGGCGCAGGCTATTGGGCGGCCTTCCTCAAGCCGAGCGGCGCCCAGACCGCCGCCTCGGGGCCGCCGCAGATCGTGGTCGAGGCCGCCCCGGCGATCGAGGCGACTTCGGTACGCAAACTGAAGGCGGTCGGCACCCTGGCCTCGAACCAGGCGGTGATGATCCGGCCGGAGATCGCCGGCCGCCTGTCCAAGATCGGCTTCGAGGACGGCGCGCGCGTGACGGCGGGAACGACACTGGCGGTGCTCGATCGTTCCGTATTGCAGGCCGAGCTGGCCAGCGTCGAGGCGAGCCTGGTTCTTGCCCGCGAGGACTATGCCCGGGCCGACGAGCTGCTGAAGCGCGGCACCGGCACCAAGCAGAAGAAGGATCAGGCCCTGGCTACCCTGCGTTCCGCCGAGGCCGAGGTCGCGCTGGCCCAGGCCCAGATGGCGAAGTTCACCGTTGCCGCGCCCTTCGACGGCAGGCTTGGCATCCGGCGGGTCGATATCGGCGCCTATCTCGCGGCCGGCGACGATATCGTCAATTTGGAGCAGACCGACCCGATCAAGGTGAATTTCGAGATCCCCGAGCGTTTCATGACCGAATTGGAGATCGGCCAGGAGGTCCAACTGCGCAGCGACGCCTACCAGGACGAAATCATTCCGGCCTGGGTCGAGGCGATCGATCCACAGATCAACCCTCGGACCCGGGCGGTCCAGGTGCAGGCCGTGACCGACAACAAGGACGGGCATCTGCGGCCGGGCCAGTTCGTCTCGGTCACGGTGCGGGTTTTCGAACGGCGCGACGCGACCTTCGTGCCGGAGCAGGCGCTGGTCCCCAACCGCGACACGGCGACGGTGTACCTGATCGAAGAGGGCCAGGCGCGCCCGGTCCCGGTGCGCACCGGCATCCGGGTGGCGCGGCACGTCGAGATCCTCGAGGGACTCGCGCCTGGCGACCTGGTGGTGACTGCCGGCCAGCAGCGCCTGGGCCCCGGTGCGCCGGTCATCACCCGCGAGCCGACCTTTGTTCCCCCGAGCCCGCCGGACGAAGAAATCCAAGGCGACACGGCCGACTGACCGGACCGCGGCAAGCAAGGAACAGGTCGTTCAATGGAACTCTCGGCACTCTCTATCAAGCGCCCGGTCTTCGCCATCGTGCTCAGCCTGGTCGTGGTCCTGATCGGGCTGGTCTCGTTTCAGCGTTTGACGATTCGTGAGTATCCCGAGATCGACGAGCCCACGGTCAGTGTCACCACAACCTACCGCGGCGCCTCCGCCGACATCGTCGAGACCCAGATCACCACGCTGATCGAAGACTCGATCTCGGGCACCGAGGCGATCAAAACCATCAAGTCGGTGAGCCGCGACGGGGTCAGCGAGATCACCGTCACGTTCCGTCTCGAGCGTGACCCCGACGAGGCGGCGGCCGACGTGCGCGACCGGGTCGGCCGGGTCCGCGCCGATCTGCCTGACGAGATCGATGAGCCGGTCGTCGCCAAGGTCGAGGCGAATTCCCAGCCGATTATTTGGATCGCCTTTTCCAGCGACCGTCACACCACGGCGCAGCTGACCGATTATGTCGACCGCTTCGTGATCGACGAGATCAAGCGCATCGACGGGATCGCCGACGCGATTATCTTTGCCGAGCGGCGCTACGCCATGCGGATCTGGCTCGATGCCCTGCAGATGGCGGCCCATGGCGTGACCACGGCTGACGTCGAGGACGCCCTGCGGCGGCAGAACCAGGAGATTCCGGGCGGACGGGTGCAGAGCCAGCAGCGCGAATTCGTCGTGCGCAACGAGAGCGACCTGCGCACTGTCGCCCAGTTCAACGACCTCATTATCAAGGTGGTGGGCGACTATTTGGTTCGGGTGCGCGATGTCGGGCGCGCCGTCCTGGGGGTTGCCGATGATCGCCAGGTGGCGCGCTCGCAAGGGGTCGACGCGGTGGCGATCGGCGTGGTCCGCCAGTCGGTCGCCAATCCACTGGAAATCTCCGATCAGGTGAGAGACCTGCTGCCGGCCCTCCAGGGCCGCCTGCCCGAGGGTATGAAGATCTCGCTGGCCTATGACAGTTCGGTTTTCATCGCCAGTTCGATCGCGAACGTTTATCGCTCGCTGGTCGAGGCGGCGCTGCTGGTGCTGGCGGTCATCCTGATTTTTCTGCGCAATCTGCGTTCGGTGACGATCCCCATGATTACCATTCCGATCTCGTTGATCGGCACCTGTTTTTTCATGTGGATCCTGGGATTTTCAATCAACACCCTGACCCTCCTGGCCATGGTGCTGGCCATCGGTCTGGTGGTGGACGACGCCATCGTCATGCTGGAGAACATCTACCGCCATGTGGAGGCCGGCCTGCATCCGATCAAGGCGGCCCTGCTGGGCGCCCGGGAGATCCAGTTCGCGGTGATCGCCACCACCGTCGCGCTGATCGCGGTCTTCGTGCCGGTCGCCTTCATGGAGGGGCGGACCGGGCGGCTCTTCACCGAATTCGCGCTGACCCTGGCCGGCGCGGTGGTCATCTCCAGCTTCGTGGCGCTCAGTCTCGCGCCGATGATGTGTTCGCGGATCCTCAAGCGCCAGGAGCGCGAGCCGCTTTGGGGCCGGCCGATCAAGGCGGGCCTGGACGGCCTCGACTGGCTCTACGCGCGCAGCCTGCGCTGGTCGCTCGCCAACCGCGGGGTGGTGGTGCTGGTCGCGCTCTTCGCCGCTGGCGGCAACTACGTCATTTTCCGCGACCTGCCGAGCGAGCTGTCGCCGGTCGAGGACCGCGGAGTCATTTTCGGCGTTCTCATCGGCCCGGATGCGGCGACCGTGGACTTCACCGACGCCTACATGCGCCGGGTCGAGGACATCTACCGTGCTGTGCCGGAGATGCGGCAGTTTTTCATCGCCTCGGGCAATCCCATCGCCAGCGACGGCTTCTCCGTGCTGTTGCTGAAGCCCTGGGAAGAGCGCCAGCGCAGCGCCGGGCAGATCGCCGGTTCGATCTTTCCCGACTTCCAGTCGGTGGCCGGGACCCTGGCCTTTCCGGTCCTCCCACCGTCGCTGGGCGCCAGCCCGACCGAGCGGCCGGTCAGCTTCGTCATCATGGGCAGCGGCTCCTACGACGAACTGGACCGCGCGACCCAGGCTTTCCTGGCGGAGGCCGGCAAGAACCCCAATCTCCTCAGCCTCGATACCGATCTCAGGGTCAACACGCCGCAAATCCGCGTGCTGATGGAACGCGACCGTATCGGGGCCCTGGGCCTGGACGTGGCGACGGTCGGGCGTACCGTCGAGACCATGCTGGGCGGCCGCGAGGTGACCCGCTTCAAGCAGAACGGCGAGCAGTACGATGTGGTGGTCCAGGCCGAAGAGGCCGAACGCACCGATCCCGACCGCCTGATGCAGTATTTCCTGCGCGGACCCGATGACAACCTGCTGCCGCTTTCCGCGGTGGTCGACCTCAAGGAGGTTACGGCGCCGCGCGACCGCAATCACTTCAACCGCGCCCGCGCCGTTACGGTCACGGCCAATCTGGCGCCCGGCTACGCATTGGGGGAGGCCCTGGCCTTCATGAACGAGGTTGCCGACCGCACCCTGCCGCGCACCGCCAGCATCGGCTATGACGGGCAAAGCCTGGAATTCTTCGAGAGCGGCGCCAGTCTCTACATCACCTTCGCCCTGGCGCTGGTCTTCATCTTCCTGGTCCTCGCCGCCCAGTTCGAGAGCTTCGTCGATCCGACCATCGTCTTGCTGGTGGTGCCGCTCTCGGTGATCGGCGCGCTGATCGCCCTCCAGGTCACCGGCAACTCCCTCAACGTCTATTCCCAGATCGGACTGATCAGCCTGGTCGGCCTGATATCGAAGAACGGCATTCTGATCACGGAGTTCGCCAACCAGCTGCAGGAGGCCGGCAAGCCCAAGGCCGAGGCGATCGTCGAGGCCTCGATCCTGCGCCTGCGGCCGATCCTGATGACCGCCCTCTCGATGATCCTGGGCACCATGCCCTTGGCGCTGGCGAGCGGCGCGGGCGCGGAAAGCCGTCACCAGATCGGCTGGGTGGTGGTCGGCGGGCTGCTGGTCGGAACCTTCTTTTCGGTCTATGTCGTCCCCACGGTCTACAGCTTCCTGGCGCGCGACCGGCAAAAGCGGCCCAGCCTCGATTACGGCAAGTTTGAAGCCTGAGCCGGCGCTATCTCGGTAGTGCCGCACTGAGCGCGGCGATATGCGCCGGGCCGAGGCCGCAGCAGCCTCCGATCACCCGCACGCCGCGCGCCGCCCAGCGTTCCCCGGCGGCGGCGAATTCGGCCGGACTGCAGACGCTGTCGAAGTCCCACTTCGGATGGCCATAGTGCCCGGAGTTGGGATAGACCACGACGGGCCCCGCCCAGTGCCGCTCGACGATGTCCAGGGCGCGGTCGGTCTCATCCAATTCGTTGTGCATGACCGACACCAGGACCTCGGTCCCGTCCGGCACCGCCGACAGGACTTCGGGCAGGATCCGGTCGAAGGTGACGGCCTCCTTGCCCCGGTCGTCGCTGCCGTCGGCCACCACCTCGCCGTCCGTGGTCAGCTTGCAGGTGAAGCCGAGCCAGAGCGGCAGCCCGAGCGGCGCCAGGGCCTCGATCATGGCGATCGAGTGATCCGCGTCGAACAGCATTTCCAGGGCGAAGAGAACGACGCCGGACTCGGCCAGGGCTTCGCCCTGCTCGGCGATGTTGGCGCGGAACCGGTCCAGGGGCGGGAGCGTGCCGCGGTCGCTCCCCTTGGCGTAGGTCGAGATCGCTCCCGCGATCCACTGCGGCCGGTCGACGCCGGCGCTTTCGATGGCCTCGCGGCAGAGCGCCACGGCGGTGCGGTTGGCCTCGCCGACCCGGTCCGCCTCGCCGATCAGCGCCAGGATGTGACGGTTGGCGGCGAAGGTCGAGGTCAGGTGAATCTCGGCGCCGGCGCGGGCGTAGTCGGCATGGATCGCGCGCACCAGATCGGGATGGCTAAGGGCGGCATGGGCCGACCAGGCGCCG
The DNA here is from genome assembly GCA_021776195.1 of Kiloniellaceae bacterium. The sequence goes on from JAJFGK010000031.1 coordinate 35,271, forward strand.
CCCACCAGCGGCATGCCGCGCCGGTCGAGCTCGGTTCCCATGGCGCCGTCGAGAATGATCGAGCGCGGATCGGCAGAACGCTCTTCAAGGGTCGTCATGGGTGAGATCTCGCAGGCAGGAGGATTTAGAGCCAGCCTGCCGTCCTTTCAAATTGGTCGCAAGAGGGCCTGCCGACAATTCACGCTTGCGTCGTTGGGTGCCTTGTCTGATCCTGCGGCAAACATGGAGGAGACCTCGTCATGTCGACAGCCGTTGCCCGGCCCTTCGAGGGGCGAAAAAGCCAGTTCAGCGAGGCCGAGTGGCGCGCAAGGGTCGATCTGGCCGCCTGCTATCGCCTGGCCGACCGCAACCGCATGTCCATGGTGATCTGGAACCACATCACGGCGCGGGTGCCCGGCTATGAAGACCGCATGCTGATCAACCGCTTCGGCCTGCGCTACGACGAGATCACCGCCTCGAACCTGCTGACCATCGATCTCGACGGCAACATAATCGACGGCGGCGAGGATGATCTCAACACCACGGGCTATGTGATCCACAGCGCGGTGCACCGGGTCCGCCACGACGCGGTCTGCGTCATGCACTGCCACTCTCGCGGCGGCACCGCGGTCTCGGCCTTGAAGGAGGGGCTGCTGCCGCTCTGCCAGGAGGCCATGCTGTCCTACGGCGACCTCTCCTATCACGACTACGAGGGGCTGGCGCTGGATCTCGACGAGCGCGAGCGGCTGGCCGCTGACCTGGGCCAGACCTATCAGATGATTCTGCGCAACCACGGCCTGCTCACGGTCGGCCGCACGGTGGCCGAGGCCTACTGGCGCATGGTGACCCTGGAGCAGGCCTGCCAGCTCCAGATGGACGTCCTGGCCAGCGGCCGCGAGCTGGTCATGCCGCCGCGCGAAGTTTGCGAGGCGACCCACCGCCAGATGGTCGAGGGGCGCGTTCCCGGCGGCGAGGAATGGGTCGCTCTGCTGCGCCAGCTCGACCGCGACTGCCCCGACTACGCATCCTGATCCCTGCGGCTTCTAGAACTTGGGCGAAATAGAAACATTCTGTGTCATTGAGTTGAGGGCTCCCTGCCCCCATTATTGTCATTGCCGGGCTTGACCCGGCAATCCAGGAAATGCCCAGAACAAGCCATTCCTGGACCCTCGGGTCGAGCCCGAGGGTGACAGTAAATAAACGGGCAATTCCTGTAGTCCTTTGAAATCACTCATATCATTTTGAGTCAGACCTTAAGGCTGTTGGCTGCTTCTGCCCGCTTTCAGTCCGCGGAGGCGATAATATCGAGAATCAGGCGGTTGACCTCGGCGGCCTGCTCCATATGGGGCATGTGGCCGGCGGCGTCCGTCAGGGTCACGGGCAGCGAGGCCGGCAGGCCCTCGCCGTGGGCCGGCGGCAGGATCCGGTCCGACTTGCCCCAGATGACCTGAGCCGGCACGGCAAGCTCGCCCAGCCGGTCGCGCAGGCCCTCGGCCTGGCGGCCGCCGGGAAAGAGTCCGTCGCGCAGCTTCTGCAACGCCGCCGTGGCGCCGTCCAGCCGTTTGAAGCGGATCACGCCCTCGATCATCTCGGCGGTGATCGACGCGGGGTCCGCCACGAGCTGTTCCAGGGTGGCGCGCAACTTCTTGGCACGGGTCTGGCTGATGAAGCCCTCGATGTAGTCCATGTTGATCTCGGGCCCGAGGCCGCCGGGCGCGATCAGGGTCGCGGAGGCCACCTTGCCGGGCTGGTCGAGGGCCAGAGCGAGGCAGATCGCGCCGCCCATCGAGTGGCCGACGAGGTGGGCCTTGGCCACGCCCAGCTCGTCCATCAGTGCCGTGACGGCGCCGCTGAGCGCGGCCAGGTCGGCGGCCCCGACGTCCTTGGTCGAGGCGCCGTGCCCGGGCAGGTCCAGGGCATAGGTCGTGCGGCTCTCGGAGAGCGCTTCCTGGTTGAACATCCAGTTGTTCAGGTCGCCGCCGTAGCCATGCACGAAGATCACCGGCGGGCCGTCCGCGTCGCCCATCTTCAGATAGGTCAGGCGCCGGCCGCCGGCGACGACGGTTTCCGGCTCGGGGCCGGTGTCGCCCGCCGCCGCCTCGAAATCGAAGCTGTCCAGGAAGGCCGCGACGTGGGCCTCGACCGCCTCGTCGCTGACCGAGGCCGGGGCGCAGACGCCCAAGAGCGCACCCACGGGCACGGTCTCGCCGTCCTTGACCACGATCTTGCGCAGGCGACCGCCGACCGGGCTCTCGAATACATTGGCGATCTTGGTGGTCTCGATATCCATGATCTCCTGGCCGGCCGCGATCTCCGCACCCTCTTCGACGTGCCATGCGGCGACCATGCCTTCTTGCATCGCCAGACCCCACTTGGGCATGACGATTTCCTGGATCTCGCTCATATCGATGTTCCTCGCTGTCGCAAAAGGTGCCCCGGCGGCAAGTGCCGCCGCCGGGGGTCGTCGTCTAACCGGCAGAGCGCTTTGCTCGGACCGGCTTAGTTGCCCTTGCCGGTCACCTCGCGCACGGCCGCTTCGATCTTGGCTACCCCGGGGACGTAGAGGTCCTCGAGGGCCGGCGAGAAGGGCACCGGCGCGTGCGGCGCCGTCACCTGGATGATCGGCGCCTTCAGGTCGCTGAAGCAGTGCTCGCAGAGCATCGCGGCAATGTCGGTGGCCATGTTGCAGCGCGGATGGGCCTCGTCCACCACCACGACCCGGCCGGTCTCCGCCGCGGTCTCCAGGATGGTGTCGCGGTCCAGCGGCGAGGTTGTGCGCGGGTCGACCACGGTGCACTTGATGCCCGAGCCCGCCAGCTTGTCCGCCGCCTCGTTGGCATAGTTCACCATGCGTCCGAAGGCGATGATGGTGGCGTCCTCGCCCTCGCGGGTGACGTTGGCCTCGCCGAAGGGGATGGTGTAGGGCTCGTCGGGCACCTCGACCTCTTCGTCGTACATGCCCTTGTGCTCGAAGAAGATCACCGGATCGTCATCG
>JAJFGK010000032.1 GCA_021776195.1 Kiloniellaceae bacterium
GACCGGCAACACAAAAAAAACCCTTCTGTCATCTGACCTCTGACTTCTGTCCTCTGAATTCCGCGGGGTGGAGCAGCCCGGTAGCTCGTCAGGCTCATAACCTGAAGGTCGTTGGTTCAAATCCAACCCCCGCAACCAAATCATATCAACCGTTTAGCCCTAACCGGCTAAGCGGTTTTGTTTTGTCCGGAAGCAGGGTGGAAGCACATGGCGGCAAACCCCAGCGTACAAGAGGGTAGATGATTTGTAACTGAGGGTAATCTGCTCCCCGAGAATCGGCTCGTTTTTGGCTAGAGTATTCCGCTTTGGATTTTCAGGGCTGGAGAGGAGCGGGAGGCGATGAAGGCATCGAGATTTTCAGACCCGGCTTCGGATCGTGTGTCCTGGCTTCTCGGTGCATGGAGGGCCCTTGTCGGTGCTTCGGCATCGATTGCGGACGCTCTCCTTCCGAGCAGCCAGGATACACGAGCATGGGGGTACCATCTGTTAGATTTTATCCCCTAGATCGTCATGTGCTTGGCAACAATCTCGTCTGTTAATGCAGCGGTGTCGCCGCTCGCCACAACTTGCCCCTTTTCCATCATTGCGAAGGCATGCGCGGTCGCGCGGGCGAACTCCAGGTTTTGTTCAACAAGGACAATGGTGAGTTTGAGTCGCTTGTTGAGCAACTGGATTGTCTCTTCGATCTGCTCGACGATGTTCGGCTGGATGCCCTCGGTGGGCTCGTCAAGCAAGAGCAGGATGGGCTCGGCCGCGAGCGCGCGGGCGATAGCGAGCTGCTGTTGCTGCCCTCCGGAAAGAAGTCCGCCGGGCCGGTCCAGGTTCTCCATCAAGTAGGGGAAAAGTTCTGGCACGGCATCTGGAATTCGGGGCCCGCCGTTTGGGCGGGCGAACCCACCCATGAGAATGTTCTCCCGGACCGTAAATTCGGGGATAATTTCGCGACCCTGCGGGGCGTAACCAATCCCCATGCGCGCGCGCTGATAGGTTGGTTTGTCGGCGATTTCCTCGCCGTTGATCTTGATGCTACCGGTTGACGAATCCGTTAGCCCGAGGACGGTCCTTAACAGTGTCGTCTTACCAACACCGTTTCGACCGACGATCGCGAGGATGGTTCCCGTTTCGACCTTGAAACTGAGGTCATGCAGGATATGGCTCCCGCCATAGAAACTGTTCAGGCCATCGAACTCCAACATCAGCTTATCCCTACCTTGCCCAGATAGGCGTTTTTCACAGCCTGATTGGTCTCGATCTCCTGAATCATCCCTTCAGCAAGAACCTTGCCGAGGTGCATGACGGTGATCTTCTCGGCGATCTCGCGCACGAAGGCCATGTCGTGTTCGACCACGATGAGCGTGTGCCGGCCTTTCAAATCATTGATAATGCGGGACGTCTTGAGAGTCTCCTGAACCGTCATCCCGGCCGAGGGTTCATCCAGAAGGATAATTTTCGGATTCTGAACCAGCACCATGCCGAGCTCAAGCCATTGGGTTTCGCCATGTGAAAGATTTCCCGCCCGGTCATTTTCTCTTTCGCGAAGGCTGACGAGATCAATGACTTCTTCGATTCTCTGCGCAGAAATCCTCTTGTGCCGCGGACCCAAATTCAGAAGTACCTTGCGATCCAGAAAACCCGCCACCTCGAAATTGTCCCTGACCGTGAGATCGCGAAAGACAGTCGGGATCTGGAACTTGCGGCCAATCCCTTCGCGGGCGATTTTGTGCTCGTGCCAGTTGGTAATGTCTTTGTCGTGAAGGAAGACCTTGCCTTCCGTCGCTTTGGTCCTACCGCTGATCAAATCCATCAATGTGGTCTTGCCCGCCCCATTGGCGCCCATCAATACGCGCAGTTCACCTTCCGCGACGGACATGCTGAAACTGTCGACAACCTTGAAGCCGCCGAACTCGAGACCGATACCGTCAATTCTAAGAGCCTCCATGATGCGCCCTATTCTCCAGCAGAAGCCTCGCGTATGGATTTGTGTCTCGCCGCTTTACCGTGATCAGGAATCCGGTCCACCAGGTCGCTCGCCAGGCCTGCCAGCCCCCTGGGAAGGAACAGCACGACCAACACGAACAACAAACCAATAATGGCCTGCCATGCCTCGACGAACATCTCGGTTTCACTGACCGTTGCTTCGATAATATTGATCAATATGGCGCCGATGCAGGCGCCCAAGAGAGATGCCCGGCCGCCCACCGCGGCCCAAACCACCATGGTGATACTGAAGGTCAGATCCATGAAGGTCGGCGAAGCGAACTCGGCCGCGATCACGTAAAGCATTCCCGCGAAGCCGGCGATCAGCGCCGATACGCAAAAGAAGAATACTTGATAGGACGATACGTCGAACCCAAGATACCGGGACCGGTTGGCATCATCGCGTACCGCTTGCAAGACCAGACCGGCACGAGTGCTGACCAGCCAGCGCGTGGCGATCAGAACCAAGGCGAGCGATGTCGCCACCAGATAATAGGTCTGGACCAAGTAGGGGTCGAATTCAAACCCGCCGACCGTGAACCATCCCAGATCAGTCAGGCCATTGAAGCCGTTGGTAATGGGTTGGGCATCAATCACCAACAGGCGAACCAAAAGAACGAGCGCGAGGGTAATGATGGCGACGAACACGCCTGATATCCGCTTGCGAAATATGATGCTCCCAAGAACAAAGGCGAGAGCCACAGGCAGGACAAATCCCATGAATATGCCAAATCCTTGTGCCTTGAACGGTATCCAGAGGAATGAAACCTTGGTAATGCAGCAAAGGTCCGTCAGAGAACCGGGCTCGGCATTCCACAACATGAAGTCCGGAACCGGCGTGTCCGAACCCTGCTGCAAGCTGGTTGGGCTGGCGAGCTTCAGCGACATGGCCAACATGTAAGCTCCCGCGCCGAAAAACAGGCCCTGACCCAAATTCAGGATGCCCGCGTAGCCCCAGCTTAACGAGATGGCGACGCCCAGCATGCCGAATACGAGGTACTTGGAGATACGATTCAGCCAGAATTCGTCCAGGAACAGAGGCATCATCATCGTAATCGCGATGAAGACGGCGTAGGCCAGAAACTCGCATTTTCTCCTAACAGGCATCCCCTAACGCCCTTTGAAATTAAACAGCCCCTTGGGCCGCCATGCGATGATCAGGATGACCGCGCCGAAAACGAGGGCGCGCGCAATAATATCGTTGGACAGAACCGCGATAGCGCCGTTGAGCTGGCCCAGAAACACAGCGGATACCACCGAACCCAACAAGCTTCCGACGCCACCGACCACGACGACCATGAATCCATCGACCACCATTGATGTGCCCATCCCGGGGGACACGGTTTTGAATCCGGACATCATGACGCCGGCGACGCCGGCCAGCCCGGAACCGTAGGCGAAAGTGAGCGCGTTGATCCGCTTGACGTTAATTCCGCAGGCCGCCGCCATGTCGGGATTGCGCATGATGGCCCGCACCTGTGTGCCGAAGGAGGTGCGGTGTATCAACCACCAGGTCAGAACAACAAGCGCGACGGTCAGAAGAATGATAAAGGAGCGATAGGGCTGAACAACGATGTCCCCAAACTCGATGGTTTCACGAAGGACATCTGGCACGTCCACTTTTTGCAGGCCGACGCCAAGGCCATCAATTTGGACGCCAAAGAACGTGAGGCCGAACTCCAACCGCACGGCCTGCTGGATAAGGATTGCCACGCCCCAGGTCGCCAAGAGAGTATCGAGCAGACGTCCGTACAGGTTCCGCATGACGAGCCGTTCGATGATGAGCCCGATTCCGGCTGCCGTCAGAAAGGCCACGGGTATGGCGTACAAAATGCTCAGGTCGAGGTAGATTCTGACCATGACAGCCGTATAGGCCCCAACCATGACGAGTTCGCCGTGCGCCATGTTTATCACACCCATGGCGCCGTATGTGATGGCGAGGCCGAGGGCAACGAGAAGAAGGATCGAACCAACGCTCAAGCCAATAAATATCGTCTCAATCATCGTGAACCCGGCCCTGTCTAATCCGATTTTTTAGGCATTCCGGCCGGGGTGGTCTGCCCGGCCGGATGCATTGCTTTTCGTTAGACCTAATTCCCAGTGCTCAGAGCTTGCTGGTGTCGAGCCCGTCTTCCTTGCAGAAAAGGTTGGACTCGGTCTCGCCGTAGGCGACGTATGGCAGCGGTCTGATCGGCGCAGGATACTCGTCAACGATGTTGCCCTGCCCCTTGGAATCCCACTGGGCGATTCGCGGTGTAAGCCAGACATGCAGGTTTTCAGGCTCGATCTTGACGTGGCCGTTAGGCGCGTCGAACTCCTGCCCCTTGACGGCCTCACGGATGGCCGCCGGGGTCGCCTCGCCGGCTTTCTCCAGGGCCTGCGCCCACAGGAAGACCTCGAAATACGAACTTTCCAACGCGTGGTGGGTCACCGCTTTGGGGTCCTTGACGAACTTGCGGTAGCGTTCGATGAACGAATGGTTCGCGTCCGTATCGATGGCCTGGAAGTAGGGGAACGAGGTGTAGCTGCCTGCGGCGTATTCAGCGCCCATGGCCGCAATCTCGATCTCGGAGGTAACCGTCGCGCAGATTGGAAGTTTGTCGTGCGTAAGGCCTTGGTTTCCAAACTCGCGGTAGAACGCGATAACCGAGTCACCGACCACGTTGGAGATAACCGCGTCGCAGCCGCTATCCTTAATCTTCTTGACCATGGCACCCCACTCGGAATGCCCCAGTTCCAGATACTCGTCGGCAACCCACTCGGCGCCTGCCTTTTCGATCAGGATTTTGCATACCTTGGCCATCTCACGCGGATAGATATAGTTCGATCCAACGATAAAGAACTTCTTCTTGTCCAGGTTCTTGACAATCCAGGGGATGTAGTTGCTGAGCTGCTGGTTGGGAACGGCGCCGGTGTAGACGACGTTCTTCGAGCACTCAAATCCCTCATAGTATGTCGGGTAGAAGTAGAGGTTCTTGCGTTTCTCGAAGACCGGCAACACAGCTTTGCGGCTGGCCGACGTGTAGGATCCGAACACCGTGGGAACCCGGTCGCGAATGACCAGCTTGTTGGCTTTTTCGTTGTAGGTCTTGGCATCGCTGGCGCCGTCCTCGACAATCGGCACGATCCGCTTGCCCATCACGCCGCCCTTGGCGTTGACTTCGTCGATCGCCATGAGGGTGGCGTCCGCAAGCGACTTTTCGATGATCGACAGGCCGCCGGTCAGCGAAAAGAGAACCCCGACCTCGACCTCGGAAGCCGCCTTGGCGATGTTGCTTACAAAGCCGTAAGGAGCCGAGGTGGCTGTCCAGGCTGCCGCTCCGGCGCCGAGTGCGACAGAACCCTTCAGAAAAGATCGTCTATTGGATTTCATGGCAACGTCCTCCCTCATTTTCGTTCTTTTGGGTTGCTACGGTTACGAAAGTTGGCAGCGCGTAAACGCCAAAAAGCCTCACGCTGCGTCTGCACGTGAGGCTTCCTTGCCCATACCTTTCAGTGGCGCCAGCGCCACCTACTCAATTTTTTCATTTGGCTTACAAAGACGACGAGAATTGGCGGCGAAATACATTCGGGCCAAACACCGCGTCTGCACGTGAGGCCGCCTTGCCCGTTCTTTCAGTGGCGCCGCTGCCACCTAGTGTCATTCATCCCGGCTCGTGACGGGGACCAACCTGGACGAAAAATCCAGACCGTCAGTGAAAACACTAATCCAATACAACGTTTGCACCAACGATTTTCGATGCAATTTTCAGATAGACGTTCTACGCTTCATTCAAGGCCTTTTCGCGAAATTCACAGACCTGTTTTCTTGGGTAATTGCAATCTTCACGAGCATCAATTTCGAGTTCTTCCGCCCAACCGGAGCGAATTGTACCTCAAGTTTTCAGACCTTGATATGCCACCGCTCCTCGTTCTGAAAATGCTACGAGCCGGTGTCAGACTTGTCAATATTACAAAGGGACGTTGTCTGTGGCATGAGGTGTCTCCGGACTACGTGGCACACGATATGTCTGGTTTTAGGAATCGTTCCAAAGGGCCGAGGGAACATGCCAGGGTCACGCGGCTAGGTCGGTCGGCCTACGAGATCTTCGAGAAGCGCCGGCGCGACCGCGCGGAAATCGATCCGACCAGTTCGATCCTTCGGCAATGCGGAATTGAGGCGGCACTGCCAAAATCGGGTGTTTCGCCCGATGTGCATCGGATGGGTCCCAAGTGCACCTATTTTCGGCGCACCTGCGGACACGTGCCGGTGATCGCTTCCCGCGCCGCGAACCAGGCGGCATGCATCGCGGTCCGCAACGAGGCTCCATCCGTGGCCAGGATACGAGCCCAGAGGCCGCAATCGTTCGGAAGCAAGGATGCGCCGGCATAGGTCTGCGGAAGGACCGCTAAGGCGCCGCGCACGGACTCCAAGATCGGTTCCAGGTCTTCGTTTTGCGTCAGAACCAAGAATGTGGCGAGGGCCGCATGGTGGCTTTTCCTGGCCGCGCGCCGCAGGTGCATCTCGCCGGTCAGAACAAAGCGGTCGCGCGCCAGATGCCGACCCTCCGCATCCTCGATATCGAGGCGGCTGTCCAGGCAATCAAAGATGCGCTTCGCGTTCTCCGGATCGTGGGCGAGGTAGGCTTCGGCGCAAATCACGGTTGCCCCGGCATGGCAACGGACCTTGACCGTTGAGGACAGGCGCGCGCCCGGAAAGAGGATCAGGGGATCCGGCAGGTATTCAACCAGCGAATCATCCTGGGCATCGACTGATACCTCCAGGCGGGCCTCCCCGGTTGCCATGGAGTGCACGATGGTCAAAGCCTGCGAAGTGACCTGGGCCCGGGTTCCAGGCTCGGCGGTGATTGCAAGGGAGAGCCGTTCGTCTTCGTAAATTCCACCAGAAAGCGACTGCAGGTAGAGGGTGACCATGCCTTCGGGATCGCCCTCAAAGCTATGTGGCCGACAGACATGGAAGGGAAAGCTCGCAAACTGCCGATTGAGAAAGGTCCGTCCATCGGGAGCGCGACCGAAACTGAACTCGGCCCGCCCAGCCCCCGTCGTCGTATTTTCCCGATTCCGGTCCAACATCAGTATTCGGCCAGTCTCCGTTTAGGCCATCGTCTACGCCACCGGCTCCGAGTCCTCGAGCAGGACGTCGTGACAAAGGCGCTGGATCACCGCCGGGATGCCATCGCCGGTCGCGCAGTTGGTGAGGAGCACCGGCTTGCCGGCTCGGATCTCCTCCGCCTCCCGCACCATACGCGCCAGATCCACACCCACGTAGGGCGCGAGGTCGACCTTGTTGATAATCAAAAGGTCGCACTGGGTGACGCCTGGGCCGCGTTTGCGCGGGATGTCGTCGCCACCGGCCACGTCGATCACGAACAGCCAGTAGTCGACCAGATCGAGCGAGAAGGTGGATGCCAGATTGTCGCCACCGCTCTCGACCATAATCAAATCGAGGCCTGGGAATATGTCCTCCAAGAGATTGGCGGCTTGAATGTTCATGGACGGATCTTCGCGAATCACCGTGTGCGGACAGGCACCGCATTCCACCGCCAGGACCCGCTCGGGCGCAATCAGGCCACCGGCCCTAAGGCGTTCGGCATCCTCGTGGGTGACCAGGTCATTGGTTACCACTGCTACTTCGCTCCCGCGCCGGCCGAAGGCGGGAATCATGCGCTCGATCAAAGCGGTCTTGCCGGAGCCGACTGGGCCCCCCACCCCGACGCGGGCCGGTCCTGGCGACCTGCTTGGCGATACCGCGGTCATCGGAGCATGTAGCGCTGCGCAAGCGGCAAGGTTTGTGCCGGCTCGCAGGTGGCAACCACGCCATCGACAGAGACGTCGAAGGTCTGCGGGTTGACTTCGATCTTGGGGCAGGCGTCGTTGTGCATCATGTGGCGCTTGTTCAGTTTGCGGACACCGCGCGCCGGCAGCAGCGCTTTGGTCAGGCCCAGCGCCTCGTTCAAGCCGCCATTGACCGCTGTCTGATTGGCGAAGTTGGCGCTCAAGGCCTTGCAGGCCTCGCCGAAGGCGCCCCACTGCGGCCGCATCAGCAGCGGCTCGCAGGTCATAAGAGAGGCGGCACTGTCACCCATCGCGGCCCAGACGATGAAGCCGCCCTTGATCACCAGTTCGGGCTTTATGCCGAAGAATCCAGGCCGCCAGAGAACGACATCGGCCAGCTTGCCGGGTTCCAGCGAGCCGACGTGCTCCTCGATGCCGAAGGTTCGGGCCGCGTTTATGGTGTACTTGGCGATATAGCGTTTGATGCGCTCGTTATCGCCGAGATTGGTCGCCTCGTTGGCCAGGCGGCCACGTTGGTCCTTCATCTTCGAGGCGAGCTGCCAAGTCCGACAGATTACCTCGTTGATCCTACCCATACCCTGGCTGTCCGAGCCCAACATGGAGATCGCGCCGATGTCGTGCAGCACGTCCTCGGCGGCGATCGTCTGCGAGCGGATGCGGCTTTCAGCGAAGGCGACGTCTTCTGGGATGGCCGGGTTCAGATGATGGCACACCATGGTCATGTCGAGGTGCTCGTCGAAGGTATTGACGGTGTAGGGATTGGTCGGATTGGTTGACGACGGCAGGCAATTCAGCTCGCCCGCCACGCGGATGATGTCGGGGGCGTGGCCGCCGCCGGCGCCTTCGGTGTGGTACATGTGTATAGTGCGCCCGTTGATGGCCTCCAGGGTGTCCTCCAGGAAGCCGCTCTCGTTCAGGGTATCGGTATGGAGTTGGACCTGGAAGTCGAGGTCGTCGGCCACACTCAGGCAGCAGTCGATCACTGCCGGCATGGCGCCCCAGTCCTCGTGAATCTTGAGGCCCAGGCACCCACCGGAGATCTGATCGAGCAGCGAGCGCGGCTTGGAGGAGTTGCCGCGGCCCAGAAATCCAAAGTTAATCGGCCACCGTTCCGAAGCCTGGAGCATCTTGCCCAGGTTCCAGGCGCCGCCGCAGTCGATGCCCACGGTGATCGGCCCGAGTGAACCGCCGATCATGGTGGTGATGCCCGAAGAGATCGCGTGCTCGCAGAGCTGGGCGCTATCAAAATGGACGTGGACGTCAATGCCTCCGGGCGTAGCGATCAGGCCCTCCCCATCGCGCACCGTGGTCGCCGCACCGCAGACAAGGTTCGCGTCGACGTTGTCCATAGTCGCCGGATTGCCGGCCTTTCCGATGCCGGCTATGCGGCCTTCCTTGATGCCGATGTCGCCTTTCACGATGCCGAGCACCGGATCGATGACGACGGCGTTGGAGACCAGCATGTCGAGGGAGCCCATGGCGCTATCGTATCCCGGGGTCAGTCCGAGCCCGTCACGCAGGGTCTTGCCGCCGCCGTGCAGGCACTCGTCGCCTGGGGTGATATGATCCCGCTCGACCTCGGCGAAAAGGGAGGTGTCCCCGAGGCGGACAGCGTCGCCCTTTGTCGGACCATACATCACGGCATAGTTTTTTCTCGAAATCATTGCCATGTCTCATGCCCCCTTGAAGCCACGTGCGCGTGCCTGGCGGAGCGCCTCGTCCCTGCGCGCGTCATTGCGGGTGGTGCCCATGGTGAGTGCGTTCAAGCCGAACACCTCGCCGGTCCCGCCGAACTCCACGAGCTCGACCTGCTTGCTCTCGCCCGGTTCGAAACGGACCGCCGTACCGGCTGGTATATTCAGGTGCATGCCGAAAGCCTCGGCGCGGTCGAAGTCCAGCGCCCGGTTAGTCTCGAAGAAGTGGTAGTGGCTGCCGATTTGAACCGGCCGGTCCCCGGTGTTGATAACCTTGAGGCTGAAGGTCCGTCGCCCTTGGTTGATCTCGATGTCGCCATCGGGCGTGATCACCTCGCCTGGGCGTACTTGCTCTGCCGCCTCGATCTTTTCCTTACCCGGCCGGATCGGATCGTGGACCGTGACCAGCTTGGTACCGTCGGGAAATGTCGCCTCGACCTGAATGACCGGCATCAAATCGGCGACCCCGGGCATGACGTCGTCGGTCGTCAGAATCGTCGAACCGAAGCTGATCATTTCAGCGACCGAGCGGCCATCGCGGCCGCCCTCAAGGATCTCGTCGGCAATAATCGCGATCGCCTCCGGGTGGTTGAGCTTAAGTCCGCGGGCCCTGCGTTTGCGTGCAATTTCGGCAGCCGTGTAGATGGTAAGCCGCTCCATCTCGGTTGGCGTTAGCAGCATGGTATTGCTCCCTGCCTGTCTAGAATCATGTGATGAACAGCCTCGTGCTCTCAGTCTCGTGGCGCATGCTCGCGACATCCGTCTCCGGCGTGCAAATTCCCACGTTTTCAAGCGCCGGCGCTGGCACCTCCAAAAGTTCGGTGATGTCGTGTTTTAATCGCGCAAGGCTGCGCTGGCTTTCGATGTGGCCAATCATGCCCAAGCGCAGCGCTGCGCCCAGAAAGCCAACACAGAGCGTGTGTGCCGAAACCGCCGAGGCTGCCGCCTCATCCAACTTGACACCGCTCAGGACCAAGCCCTGGACCACTGTCAGATGGCCCCAAGCCCGGTGGGCCTTGATCAGTCCATGATAGGTTCTCGCACCTTCGGTTCCAAGGCTGTCATGGGTACTCAAAAGCGCGCCCCCGGCACGTCGCGAACCCTCCCGTGCCTCCCGCGCAAGCGACATCGCCTCCACCAGTCGGTCTATCGGGATCAGAGATTCCGGGTCGCCTGCGACACGATGCGCCGCCACCACAATCGGACGGTCCATCGTCGCCCAGCGATGGCGCAGTTGGTCCCGAACGAAGCCCTCGACATCTTTCGCATTCCGGAGCAGGCCGTCGTTGTGAAGTGTCTCCAGACCCCAGGAAAAAGCCAGGCTACCGCTCGGGAAAAAGCTGTCGCCGTGTTGCAGGGCCGCGAGCAGGCCCGCGCTGTCGGTCACGGCTTAGTCCTCCGGCCGGCCCTTTGGATGCGCCCGCTTTCAAGCATTGGCGACAGGCGGGCCAGATAGTTCGCCTCCGGGCCGTCCAGAGCAATCTTGAGGACCGGCCCGTCAAAGCGAACCCGCCAATGCATGTTGCCTGCGAGATAGCCGAGTTCGAGCCCGGCGTCTCGATTGACCGCCAGGATGTCGAGCCACTCTTCCTCCTGCATGCGCACGACGACGGCCCGGTCAGGTTCGAGAAGCAGGACCGCGCCATTGATCAGTTTTTCCGAGCGCGGCAGCGCAATCGCGCATTCGGTCCCCTTGTCGCTTGTGACGCGCAAACGATGACGGCTCATGTCCGCGCGGTTCAGGATCACGTACTCGACCTGACCGGTGTGCGACAGGGCATGCAGGCTCTCGCCAAGCTCTGCGTCGCTGGCCACCCCAACGAGGTTCGTCACCCGTACCATGTAGCCCCCTTTGGTCCGAATTCGGGGTATCCCAATCGACTTGTTGATGCCGGAGAAGCACACGCGATCCACGCCATTTTCGATAAGGTCAGGACGAGCGGGCAAAAGCACGCTCTCTCTGGCTTCCGGCGTTGATGCGGGCGCGGGACCTCTAGCCAAGGCCTTCGCCTATTTTCCGGTTTGATAGGCATGGGCCGCGCGCAGCACCGTCGCTTCATCGAACTGGGCACCGGTCAGCATCAGGCCCACCGGCAATCCCTTGACGTCGCGACAGGGGACGGAGATGGAGGGATGGCCGGTCAAGTCGAAGACCGCGGTATTGCGGACCATGTTGAGGGCCTGGGTGATGTGCTCGCGGCGATCGACCTCGGGCATGGCCGGCATTTTGTGCGCGGTCTGCGGCGTGGTCGGCATGAGAACAAGGTCGAAGTTTTGGAACACCTTGTTGTAAGCCTCGGTCAGCGCGCGCGACAGGTTCTGTGCCCGAGCATAGAAGACGCCATGATACTGCTCGCGCATATAGTGTGCGACCAGAGCTCCGAGCTTGGCCGTCGGCGAGAGGTCGCCGCCGTTGGTCTTGATCGCGCGGGACATGGCGGAGATCAGGCGGGGATTGTAGTAGCCCTTGTGTTGGTAGGAGGTGTGGCCGTGATAGAAGCTGTCGATGCCGCCTTCGATGGCAACACAGTTCCAGATCGGAACGCCCATGCGGTGCTGCGGCACCGAGATTTCGGTGAGGCTCGCCCCCTTGCCCTTAAGGTAGGTCGCCGCGGCCCGCACGGCCTTGTCGACCGCGGGCAGGGATTCGGGGGTGCCGAAGCCTTCCTTCACCACGGCGATCTTCATCCCCTTCACGCCGCCTTTCAGTTGGTCGCTGTACTTGGGCACCTTGATCTTGTCGGGCTGCCGCGGGTCGATGGCGGTGTCGTCGCGGCCCGCGATGACCTGCAGCAGCAAGGCGACATCCTTGACCGTCTTGGCCATCGGGCCGATGTGGTCGATCGTCTGGTCGAAGCCGACGATGCCGGTGTAGGGCACCAGCCCATGGGTCGGTTTCAGGCCGACGATTCCCGACCAGGAGGAGGGGATGCGGATCGAGCCGCCTTGATCGCCACCGAGGGCGATGTCGACCTGACCTGTCGCCGGCGCGGTGGCCGAGCCGTTCGAGGAGCCGCCCGGCGCGTGGCGTGGGTTGGCTGGGTTCCGTCCCGGTCCATAGACTGAAGTGTGCCCGCCACCGGAGAAGGCAAAATCGTCGGTGTTGAGGACCGCGGTAATATGACCGCCAGCCTTCAGGATCCGCGTCACCACCGTCGCGTCGATGTCGGGAACAAAGTCGTACAGCAGGCGCGAGGCGCAGCTCATGGGAATGCCTGCGACAGAAATCGTGTCCTTGACGCCAATGGACTTGCCGGCCAGGGGGCCGCCCTTGTCGCCCACCGCCTTCACGCTGCAACGCCGAACGATCCCGTTCAGGGGGTCCTCTTCAGGCGTGGGGCGGCTACCGGGAATCCGTACTGCGGGAATGACCTCGCGGAGCGGGTCGGGATACTGATCGAGTTCGTCGTAGCCGCCGAGAAGCGCGGCCGCCATTTCGGACATCGTCTCGACTTCGGCCTCGGTGAGGTTCAGATGAAACCGCTCGCCGATGTCGATCAGGTCGAGGTCGGATGGGCGTCTCAAGGTCATGGCAGCGCTCCTTTCCCAATGACTAGGACAGGTCCCAGTGACAGGAGGGGGTTCGCCGCGGCGATTGTCGAAAGAAGGCTTGGAAGGAGAGCCCCGCCTGGGACCCGAACCTTGCCAAGAATACAAAAAGCCCCCAGCCATCGTTCCCGATGTTGGAGGCTTCGTCGGCGAACCCGATTTTCCAGCGGCGCTGTTGCCGCTTTCCGCGACCCTTGCCGCAGATGGTGAAAACGCTAGGCCAGCACCGATCGCGAGTCAATTGCTGCAATCGGCGTCGGCTTGACTGCGCCAATATCTAGCCTATCATAATTCCCGACGTTGGCGACAGTGTCGTTGCCGAGAAGCTGAGCCGCGTGGCCCACATTTCTTCCGAGGAAGAGCTGTGGGCTTTTTTGATGTTCAGCCGGCACACTGCAGCGCGCGCGGCCATCCTAAAATGACAACCAAGGAGGAGAAGCCCCGGGCAATCCCGTCGGCTATCTCCCTGCATGGAGGACCAGACAATGGCGTACTCGAACTCGAACAGTGCAACGGACGAACAGGCGCCCTTCAGTCTGCACATGGTAGGGATCGGGCGAAGCGGAGCCGGCTATGTGGACGGTCTGCTGCGAACCGGTGAGATCGAAGACATGCTGGAAGACCCGCGGGCCCGCCTCGCCGCGCTGGTGATCGATGTTGGGGCGGATGACCTGTCGCGCGTCGAGGGCTATGCCGATGCCCTGCGCGGACGCATGACGGAGCGGGGTATTCCTGCCGAGCGTTTCCAGTTCCAGGCCGTCGCCCTGGAGGTTCCCGAGAAAGATGAGCTGCTCGCCAGTCTGGGGCGCATGCCGGAACTGACCGGGTCGAAAAAGGCCGACTTCAAATCTTGGCTGCCGGCCAGCATCAAGCTGCCGGCGACGGGCGATCATCTTAGCCGGGCCGTGGCCAAGGCGATCTATGCCCGAGCCTACTATGACGGGGCCAAACCTTTGGACGAAGCCTTGAGCGCCTTTGCCAAGCATGTTGAAGGAACCGAGGCGCCGTCGCGGGTGATGGTCTGCTTCAACCTCGCCGGGGGCACCGGGAGCGGAATGGCGGTCGACCTGGCCCGGCATCTTTCCAGCGACAAACTCGGCGGGCGGGTTCCGGTCATCGGTGTCGGCCAGATGCCCCACAGTGGGGACGGCGGCGTTTCGGCGAGCCTTTTCGCGAGCCTGAATGAGCTCGACAGCATGTCCGATGACGGCAAGAGTGCCGCGCTCACCAAGGGGCAGGGAACGGGCCAGGCCAACCCTTTCACCGGCGGGTTCTTCGTCGTCAACACCGAGCATTCTTGGCAGCGCCTGACGGCCTACACCAAGACCGGCGATCCGGCCCTTCGCGATCGCATCCGCCAGGAGGTGACGAACAAGTTTGCCCAGGACTCCTTTAGCCGCTTTTCTGTGCGCGATTCCGGCGCGGCCCTGTCACAGGCTCTCCGGTCGGCGGGCTGGGCCGGTGCGGCGGGCGAGACGGTGAGTGGCAAGCCGCGCAGTTGGATGCTCTTCAATCTGGCAAAGTTCACCCACCCCGGGGTGCAGGTCCTGCCCGGAGAACCCTTGAGCAAATGGCGTCAGGTGATCGACCAGTGGATCGACCATCTCGACGACTTCTCCGGACTGAGCAAGGACTTCCGCACCAGTCATGCGGAAATTCACGTTCATGCGCCGCGCGAGATCGGCTTCGACCGCCTCGACGCCAAGCTGGAACAGCGTGTGGCGGACAGCTTTCTGGCACCGGGCAAGGACTCGAGCATCCAGATCGCCAATCACGAGTTCTTCGACTACCTGACCTCCTATG
The DNA here is from genome assembly GCA_021776195.1 of Kiloniellaceae bacterium. The sequence continues at coordinate 14,820 of JAJFGK010000032.1, forward strand.
CCGATATCGTTCTGTCCGGCTTGGCGCAGACCGATCTCGACCTCTACTGGAAGGCCAACGAAGCCTACGACAAACTCGGCAAGGACGAGAAGAAGATGTGCCATTCGTGGCTGTTGGAACGGGGCACCGTGCTGTCGGCCGCGGAAGCATCATAGGTCGAAGGGAGCAGGGGAAGACCCGGTTCGAGCAGCTTTGTGTTGCAGGTCCGGGCCTTGTCTCGATCCGTCAGTTTTATCTAGGGCTCGGCTTGGCTGCAGTCCGCGGTGGGCTCTCGAGGGGCTTGGGACGAGGAACCTGGAGATCGGCGCTTGCACATTCGGATCGTCGGATGCTCCGACTCGAAAGAATCGAGATCAATGAATTGACTTGTTGTCAATACCAATTACACTCGATGCGTCTAGAAGCTCGCGGCTTGGGGCGTTTGGGTGGTTCCGTGGTCAGGTTTGACTGACATCTTGGGGAAACCGCTTTCATGGCATATGCAGCGCAGACTTCGGAGCCTTGGCGGGTCGGTGTACTGTTTTCGACGACAGGACTCACGTCGGTCATCGAAAACAGCCAGCTGCGCGGCACCCTCATGGCGATCGATGAGATCAACGATGCGGGCGGCGTCAATGGGCGTCCGATCGATCCGGTGATCTATGATCCGGCCTCGGAGGCATCGGCCTACGGGCGCTATGCCAAGAAGCTGATGATCGATGACGGCGTCACGATGATCTTCGGCTGCTACACCTCGATCAGCCGCAAGTCGACCCTGCCGGTGGTCGAACGCCTCAACGGGCTGCTCTGGTATCCGACCCTCTACGAAGGGTTCGAGTATTCACCCAACGTGATCTACACCGGCGCGTCGCCCAATCAAAATGCCGTTGGCCTGCACCACTATCTGTCGAAGCACTACGGCAAGCGGGTTTACTTCGTCGGTTCGGACTACGTCTACCCGCGAAACTCGAACCGCATCATGGGTGAGTTGATTCGGCAGTCCGGAGGTGAAGTCGTTGGAGAGTGCTATCTCCCGCTGCGCGCTAAGAGGAGTGCATTCCTCCCGGTGATGCGCGATATCAAGAACCGCACTCCCGATGTGATCTTCTCAACCGTGGTCGGGGAGTCGACGACTTACCTCTATCAAAGCTATGCCGAGCTGGGACTCAGTTCGAAACTCATCCCGATCGCGAGTCTGACGACCACTGAGGCAGAGATTCGCGCCATGGGTCCTGACGTGGGCGAGGGTCATATTACCTCGGCGCCCTACTTCCAGGGGGTCGAGGGCTCACGCAACGCAAGCTTCATCAAGCGCTACAGGGACCGTTATGGCGAGGACGAGGACACCAACATGTGCCTCGAGGCCGCCTACTATCAGCTATGGATATTTGCCAAGGCACTAGAGCAGACGAACTCGCTGGATACCGAGTTGCTTCGCTCCATGGTCCTCGGATCCGAGATCGAGGCGCCGCAGGGCAGGGTTTCGGTCAACGCCTATTGGGGGCACACGGACCTCTGGACGCGCGTTGGTCGTGCCAACCGCGATGGCCAGTTCGACCTTGTGTACGAATCGCAGGCGCCGATTGGCGCCGACCCCTATCTCTTGGGCTATGGCCGCAGTATCGGTGTCGACAAGAAGGCGGTCTGCTATGCCTGTTGATGGCAGGAGATCCCAGCAAGACATTAGCCGGACCAGTGATCGGGGGGGAAAGTATATCAAGACCAGAATTGCGGGCGCGGCGAGGGGCGGCGGTGCCCATCGGGCCGCCTCCGCTGACAACTTCTATCAGCATGAATTCAGCGACCTCGATATCGGCGTTGTCACCGACCATTCCAGTCCCGGACAACATTTGGTCCGCGAACTGCAGAGAACGCGCGCGCGGGTGCAGACCGTTTGGCCGCCGCCTGACCTCATTCCCGCCTCCTACGATGTGATCTACTGCGATCTACTCGGCGACTTGCCGCAGCGACTGCCTTGGCTGCCTGGCGAGGCCGATGCGGCCTTGGTCGCGATCATCCCGGCGGCCCAGCCTCTGGACCTCAAGCTGCTGCACAACTGCGCGCCAGACGCGGTGGTCTGCCAACCGGCCACCGCGCAGGCCGTGCGCGCAAGCCTGGTCCTCGCGCGCGATCACTTTCTCTACCAGAGGCGGCTCCACAAAAGGGTCGACAAGTTGGATGAGACACTGCGCACGATGCGCAACGTCGAGCGCGCCAAGGCCATTCTCATGCAAAGCCGTAAGATCAGCGAGGACGAGGCCTATCATTACCTGCGGCGCCAAGCGATGGAGCGTCAGGTGACCATCGGCGTGCTGGCCAATGTGGTCGTTGACTCCCAGGGGCTGCTCGGTTAGCGTTTTTGCCGAGCAGTTGACTATGCGGCCAATGATTCCCGCGCAAGGCGGCAATGACGTCGCCAGAAATCATAACGGGCACCGAAGCCTCACGTGAGTGACGATTGTCGCCGGCGTGAGGTTTTTTTGTGCCCGCTGTTTGGCCAGGCGAATGCTAGGCCCGAGCGTGGCGACGCTGCCGTCGCCTGACATTCAACGGTCACTCATGACACACCGGCGCGTCGCGCGGCGGCGCGAGAATGCTCATTGCTCTCGCATTGCCACTCTTCCTGCGCCAGCCGGACTTTCAATCAAGGTTCGTCGGGCAGAGCCGACTGAAACTCAAATGCAGCCCAAGCCAACGAGGAGAACGTTATGTACCACGGAGATATCTCTAGTAGTAACGACACGGTCGGCGTCGCTGTTGTGAACTACAAGATGCCTCGTCTTCATAGCAAGGACGAGGTCATCGCCAACGCCAAGGCGATTGCCGAGATGATGGTCGGGATGAAGGTGGGTCTGCCTGGCATGGATCTGGCGGTTTTCCCGGAGTACAGCACTCATGGCATCATGTACGACGAAAAGGAAATGTACGAGACCGCCTCCACCTGCCCGGGCGTCGAAACCGAGATCTTTGGCGAAGCCTGTGTCAGGGCCAAGTGCTGGGGTGTTTTCTCCCTGACCGGGGAGCGTCATGAAGAGCACCCGAACAAGGCGCCCTACAACACGTTGATCTTGATGAACGACAAGGGCGAGGTGGTGCAGAAGTATCGTAAGATCATGCCCTGGGTACCGATCGAGGGCTGGTATCCCGGCAATTGCACCTACGTCAGCGACGGTCCGAAGGGCCTGAAGATCAGTCTCATCATCTGCGATGATGGCAACTATCCGGAGATCTGGCGTGACTGCGCCATGAAGGGTGCGGAGTTGATCATCCGCTGCCAGGGCTACATGTACCCGGCCAAGGAACAGCAGATCCTGATCTCGAAATCCATGGCCTTCGCGAACAACGTTTACGTCGCGGTTTCCAACGCCACCGGGTTCGACGGGGTCTACTCATACTTCGGCCACTCGTCGATCATCGGCTTCGACGGACGGACCCTGGGAGAGTGCGGCACCGAGGAGATGGGCATTCAATACGCCCAGCTCTCGACCTCGGCCATTCGCGATGCCCGGCGCAACATGCAGTCGGAAAACCATCTCTTCAAGCTGCTGCACCGCGGTTACACCGGCAAGATCAATTCCGGCGACGGCGACCGTGGCGAGATGGTTTGTCCCTATGATTTCTACAAGAAGTGGATCGACGACCCGGAGGGCGCGCGCGAGATGGTCGAGGCCATGACGCGTGAAACCGTCGGCACCGAGGAGTGTCCGATGGAGGGTATCCCCAACCAGAAAACGGCCGCGCATCGCTAAGGCTGCGGCAGTCCCTAACCCTTGGGGGACGGCGCAAGGTCGTTCCCCAATTTCCTTGCCGGTCGGACCATCTTGAGGAATGGATGATGGTCACCGGAGCTTGCGTAAGCCTGGACTTGAGCCGAGCGTTGCCCCATGGACTTGAACGACTACCGGATCAGTGACGAGCCCTACTATCGCCCGGTCGGGAACGAGCTGAAACTCTTCACCGCCGCCTTCGCCGATCGCATGCCGATCATGTTGAAGGGGCCGACGGGCTGCGGCAAAACCCGTTTCATCGAGCACATGGCCTGGTCCCTGGGCAAACCTCTCATCACGGTTGCCTGTCATGAAGACATGACGGCGTCGGATCTGGCCGGCCGCTTCCTGCTCGACGCTCAAGGGACAGTCTGGCAGGACGGTCCCCTGACACTCGCCGTGCGCCACGGCGGAATCTGCTATCTCGACGAAATTGTCGAGGCGCGTCAGGACACCACCGTCGTCATCCATTCCCTGACTGACGAGCGCCGGGTCCTGCCGCTTGAAAAGAGGAACGAGGTGATCAAGGCCCATGAGGACTTCCATCTGGTGATCTCCTACAATCCGGGCTACCAGAGCGTTCTCAAGGATCTCAAGGAGTCGACCAAACAGCGCTTCGGCGCGATCGATTTCAGTTACCCGCCGGATGACCTGGAGGGCGAGATTGTCGCCCACGAGTCCGGCGTCGACCGGGCCGTAGCCGCGAAACTGGTTACCATCGCCAAGCGCTCGCGGAACCTGAAGGGGCATGGACTCGATGAGGGCGCGTCTACACGAATGCTGATTCATGCTGGCCAGCTTGTCGCCCGCGGCATTCCCCTGGGCGAAGCCTGTCAGGTGGCGTTGGTCTTGCCGATCACCGACGATGTCGATTTGCGCGACGCTCTGACATCGGCGATCGCGGCCTGTGCCTAGAATCGGTGGATCATGGATTCATCGCAAGCCAAGAATTTCTTGAAGCTTGTGTCTCCGAGTGGCGAGGACGCGGGGAACCAATACCTGACTCCGTTGGCGCGGCGGGTTTTTGGTGGCAACCTCGCGGCCCGTTGGTTCCGCGCCTGCCGCAAGCTGGAGCAGGCCGGGTATGGCGATGCGACGGTTTTGGCCTACGCCCGCCATGCGCCCGAGATTGCCGAGGTACTCAATCCGGAGATCGCGATCGATCTGGCCGACGTCGTCTCAACCGTTGCCGTCAAGGCCGAACGCAAGGCCGCCGAGCTGTTGCCCTGGGCGGCACAGAAGGCCGCCGAGAAGCTGTCGGACGAGCAAAGGTTCCGGTCCTGGCTCGGTGTTGTCGAGCGCTTCGCCACCCTCGCGCCGGAATCGCTGGCCCCGGTGCTCGAGCGAATGGACCGGTTGTTGGCAGACCTCAATGTTTCGCGCCTCGAGGCCTGGATCCTGGCCGGCGTGCGCTCGGGCGGCGGCGACCCCGAGCGGCGACAGCGGTTTTTTACTTTCGCCGATCCGCAAGGTGAACGCTGGTTGCAGCGCGAAGCCGGCGAGGTGGTTTTCGCCGACCTGGATCGGCGGCTGAAGGCCTTCCTCATTGCCCTCTGGCGTTTGCGCGTGCCGATCCGCGAGCCCTCCCTGAGCGCGCCGGAAGCGTCCCGGCGGCGGTCCAGCTTCAACCGCGGTCTTATCCGCATGCCGCCCGCTTTTCCGGGCTATCGCGGCCTGCAGGCAGAGGAGGTCTTTCGCGCCAGTCTGGCGCACCTCGGCGCGCACTTCATCTACTCCGGCCCGAAGTTTCCTCTGGGCAGCCTGCGGCCGGTCCAGGTCGCCCTCGTTTCGCTGATCGAAGATGCCAGGGTCGAACACCTCGCGATGCGCGATTTTCCCGGCCTGCGCCGGCTCTGGCTGCCCTTCCACATTGCCCAGGCCTCGGGCTCGCTGACGGCGCCCAGTCTCCTGGCGCGGCTGTCGCGGTCCCTGATCGATCCGCAGTTCGAGGACAGCGATGGCTGGGTGCGCAAGGGGCGGGACTACTTTCAATCCGCCTCAGGCGAATGGGAGGACCCGCTGCTCAGCCGCCGCATCGGCGATGCGCTTGGCAACGACCTGGGGCAGATGCGCGTCCAGTTCAACCCCAAGAGCTATCTGGTCGAGCCGCCCTACCGGGACGACAACATGGGGCTGTGGGATTTTGGCGACCAGCCCCCGGAAGACCTGGAGGAGGAAGTTCTTTTCGAATCGGTTCACTTCACGCGGCAAGACGACGACGATGTCACCTCGCCGGACCGCGAGCGCGAGGAGGCCGATCAGACTGACCAGGAGGAGGCGAACCGCGCCGCACTTTCCCTGGACAGCTTCGAACAGGAGGGCCTGCCCGTCGCCCGCTATCCCGAGTTCGATTATCTGACCGGGCGTGAACGAGCGGAGTGGACGACCATCCTGGAGTACCAGCCCAAGCCAGGGCCTGCCGACAAAGTGGCGCGTATTCTCGAGCAGCATCACGATCTGGTGGGCCGGATCACCAACCTGATCAAGGCCGCGCGGGTCGGGCGCCCGGTGCGCTTGAAGCGTCAGCCCGAGGGAGAGCACTTCGATATCGACGCCTGCATCGAATCTGCGGTCAGCCGGCGGGTCGGCATGACGCCCGATCCGCGGGTCTACATGACCTCGACGCGGCAGCGGCGCGATCTTTCGGTCCATGTGCTGCTCGACATTTCGGAATCGACCAGGGATCGGGTCCGCGGTGCCACCTCCTCTGTCTTCGAACTGGAGCTCCAGGCGACGGCGCTGCTAGCCCATGCCATGGCCGGTCTTGGCGATCCCTTCGCCATCGCGGCCTTCTGTTCGAATCGCCGCGAGGACGTGCGTTACTTTAGGATCAAGGATTTCGATCAGCCCTACGACGCCTTGGCGCGCGCCTCGCTGGCTGGGCTGGAGGCAGGCCTGTCGACACGCATCGGCGCCGCGATCCGCCATGCGGGCGCCGATCTGCGTTGCCAGTCCACGCACCGGCGCCTGCTCTTGATCATCACCGACGGCGAGCCATCGGATCTCGATGTCAGTGATCGGCGCTATCTGGTTGAAGACGCCAGCAAGGCCGTCGCTTCGCTCGCCCACGATGGTATCGACACTTTTTGCGTCGGCCTTGACACCAACGGTGAAAACTATCTGGCGAAGATCTTCGGACGCCGCAATTACACCCAGATCGACCGCCTCGACCGTTTGCCGGAACGCCTGCCGATGCTCTACTTCCGCCTCACCGCATAGGATGCCGGGTCATGGGGAGGCAGGATCTACGGAAATACGCCTGTGAACTGATCGGTACCTTCGCTCTGGTTTTCTTTGCCGCCGGCGCCGTGATGGTCGGGTCGCGCACCGGGCAGTTGGGCGCGATCGGCAGCGGGCTGATCTCGGGGCTGATTATCACTATCGTCATCTACGCCTTCGGCCACATATCGGGCGCCCATGTAAATCCCGCGCTGTCACTCGCTGCGGTCTACCTGGAGAAGCTTGAGAAACGGCTTTTGCCGGGCTACGTGGTGGCCCAGTTGATCGGCTCGGCGGCGGCCGGCGCATTGCTCTACTGGGCTATCGGCCGCCACGGCCAGATGGGCGCCAATTTGCCGAACACGGCACTTGGCGTAACCCCCATGACCGCCTTCGTGATCGAACTGTTTCTGTCATTCCTGTTGATGTGGGTGATCTGCGGTTCGGCCTTTCATGGCGAGGCGCAGACGCCCTTTGCCGGACTGACGATCGGTGCGACGGTCGGAATAGAGGTCATGCTCATGGGTCCCTACGCGGGAGCTGCCATGAATCCGGCACGCGCCTTTGGGCCCTACTTGGTCCTTGGGGATCTGACCCATGCGTGGATCTATATGGTCGGACCGGTCGCGGGCATGCTCGCGGGCGCATGGGCTTACCGCTTCACCCACGCCGCGGGAGCCGATAATCTCCTTTGACGGGAGACGTTTGGCAGACCCGGTCGTTGGTCTAGCGCCCGAAGTGTCGGCTCTGACCTTTTCCGGTCCCAAATTGCCTCCGACCCTTCCGAGAGAATCAATCAATGGGAATCGATGGGAGTAGTGGGGTCGTGTAACAAATTGACTAGTAAGCCTTATTTTGATTCTTGTGGTGTCGGATTGAGGTGAAGATTTCGGTGTCATGTGCAATCGGATAAGCTCTTGACAAGAGGCTAACTAGCAGTATAGCCTTTTTTTCAAATAACCGCAAAAAACTGGCAATGGCGCCGGCTTGCGGCTCCGGGCAGTGTGGCCTCGCACAACCTTGAAGAAAGGTTTTGCGGGGTTTTTTGTGTTTGGCCCCTTCGATCGCGATCTGATCGGGGCCACAGATCGTTTCTCAGCCTGTCGTCGCAATTCGGAACAGCGTTCATGCACCGGGGAGCAATCCTCGAAGAGGAGCGATCCTCTATCAGACGTCGTGAGCCAACGCGGAACTGACCGACCTCTTGCGATGGGTCGGGCACAAGGGAGGAAGACAATGGCGGCGAAGAAGTCAGGTGGCAAAGGGTCAAAAAAGGCGAAGGGCGATACCGGTTCGGCGAGCGGCTCAGGCCCCGAAGGTAAGCCTGCCAATCCGGCGGTCTCGCTGGAAGCCAAGCTGGCCAGGCGCAAGCTGGATGCCCTGAAGCGGGGCATTCACCGCATCGGCGAAGAAGAAGCGCTGCCGGTTTCGGTGCACTTCGTCGGTATCGGCAAGGCCGGTGCAGGCGTTCTGGCCCGGATCCTCGAAGACCTGCCCGACGATTTCCTGAGCGATGAGAACGCGAGCCTGACGGCATTGGCTCTGGACATCGGCGACCAGGATCTGGGACCGGTTCGCGCGGCGGCCGAAAAGCTACCGGCCGACAAAACGCAGGTCGAGACCGTGGCGATGGAAATGCCCCCGCGCAAAGACCTCTTTGCCACGCTCAGGCGCTACCGCGAATTCCTCAAGCTCGAGTACCCTCGCTACTACTGGAATCCGAACTACGAACCTTGGCTGCCTGCCAAGACGGCCCTGCCGGCGGCGGGAGAGCATTTCGACCGGGCCACGGCAAAGGCGGTCTATGGCCGGGAATACTACGATGGTGAGCGTCCGCTCAGGGATGCATTGCAACGCTTTACCAAGCATGTCGATGCCTCCGCCAACCAATCGGTTGTTTGCATCATCTTTGGCCTCGGCGGTGGGACCGGCAGCGGCATCGTCGTGGACATGGCGCGCCACCTCTCGAACGTGAATTTCGGGCGCCGGGCCCTGGTCCTGGGAATGGGCATCGCGGCCTGTGACGGCGACGACCAGGTGCATCGGGGGCCGGATCTGTTCCCGGTCCTGAACGAGCTGGACTGCATGGGCGACCAAGCCAAGAACGAAGGCGTGATCGCGGTCTGGGGTGATCTCTACCGCAACCCCTTCACCGGCGGCTTCATCACGGTGCCGCAGAACCACGTATGGGAGGCCACGAAGAACCTGGCCGCCACCCACGACCGGGTCGACCGCGAGATCGCGTCCTTTGCCACCCGCAACAAGGGCACCGACCTTTGGGAGACCCTGCGGCTCTTGAATTGGGTCGGCGCGCCGCCGACCCAGCATGCCGCGGCGCGCACGCCCTATGGCGCCAGCTGGGCCCATGTCCTCAGCTTTACCGAGGCGGACGGCTCGGGCCTGCCGGCAAAGGACCTGCGACGAAACCTGGGTCTTCTGGACAGCTATCGGCCGGACTTTATCGAAGTGCGGGCGGGCGAGGCGGAGAGCGCCGAGATCCAGGGCGCTGCCAAGGCGCTGGGCGATGTCTTTACGCCGGTCGCCGACCCCGAGGTCACGGTGGTGGGCGGTCTCGAAAGCGGTTCGATCCAGTTCATTCTGCCCTGTGTGGCCAAGGTCGACTTCGCGGACTTCTATACGGCCAGGGCGGCCTATGACGGATTGGATTGGGAAGAAAAGCTCAGCAACCACTCCTGGCTTCTGGATCTGGGCGTGATGCTGTCTGAGCCGGCCATTCGTTTCGACGGCATGGCGGGTGAGTGCCTGTGGGGCTGTGCCTGTTGGGTCGTGGTTCCTTACGACCAGATCCGTGGTCCCGAGCAGGCCGCCGTCAAGGCGGCGGAATAGCCGATGGCCCATCTTCGGCGACGCACGAGTTTCAAATTACCTTGGCCTGAAGGGAGGGCGACGCGGTGTCTTTGAACTGGTCTGAGGTGAAGAAAAAATACTGCAAGGGCGCTGAGGTGCCAACCGTGGCGGGCGGCAAGTTCCTGACGGTCACGGGTGCCGACGACGAAGCAATCTACATCGAAAACCCGCTCTGGAAAGCGCAGTTGAGCCGCGTGAACTTGGAGAAGGGTGTCGAGTTGATCGAGCAGGGGGTGATTGATCGAAATCCCGGCCTCTTTGTGGAGGATTACCGGATCTATGTCACCGATGAGCGGTCGACTTCGGCGGCGCACATCCTGAGAGACCTCGGCTTCTTGGACGAAGACACGGGGTACATGCCCCGCTGTTGAGTGAGTGGTTCGCGTCTGTGGTTCCAGACAATCCGCGCAAGACCGAGGTCTTGGAGTCAGCGGGATTGGAACCGGCAGGTCAATCTTTAACGAAAGAGGCGAGATAAGGGAGATAAGCAATGTCGAAATCCATGTATCACAGTGCCACAGGCGAGCAATCACCACATTGCCTTCACGTTGTCGGCATTGGGCGGACCGGGGCCGGCTATGTCTCGGGGCTGCTGCGTACGGGTGAAATCGAGGATCTGCTGGAAGACCCCAAGGCGCGCTTCGCCGCCCTGGTGGTGGATATTGGCGACGAAGACACCCGCGAGGCCTCGGACTATGCCGACGCCTTTGTCGAGCGCCTGAAAGAACGCGGAATCCCGCCGGAGAGGTTCCACTATCAGTGCGTTTCGCTGGATGTCCCCGAGCGCAACGATCTGTTCGGCACCCTGCGGCGGATGCGCGAGCACCTGAAGCTTGAATACCCGCGCTACTACTGGAACCCGAACTACGAACCCTGGTTGCCGTCGAACATCAAACTGCCGGAGACCGGCGATCACATGCCGCGCGCGGTGGCAAAGGCGATCTACGCCAAGGCCTATTACGACGGCGAGCGTCCGCTCGAAAAGGCTCTGGAGGCCTTCAGCAATCACGTCGAGGAAGCCCAGCTACCCTCCCTCGTGCTCTGCTGCTTCAGTCTGGCCGGTGGCACCGGTAGCGGCATTGTGGTCGATCTGGCGCGTCATCTCTCCAGCGTGAAGCTGGGCCGGCGCATTCCGGTGATCGGCGTTGGCCAGCTGCCCAGCAGCGGCGACGGCGATGTCGGTCCGAACCTCTTCCCGACCCTGAACGAAATCGACTGTATGCTCGACGACGACAAGAACGCCGGGGTCTGCGCGGTCTGGGGCGATCTCTATCGGAGCCCCTTCACCGGCGGTTTCATGGCCGTCAACATCGAGCATTCCTGGCAGCGGCTGACCTCCTATACCGACGCCGGCGTGCCGGCGGTCAGGGATCGGATCCGCCAGGAGGTGACGAACAAGTTCGCCCAGGATTCCTTCATGCGCTTTGCCGCGCGGGACGACGGCCGCGTGCTCTTCAGGGCCCTGCGGCCGGCCGGCTTCACCGGCGCGCCGCACGAGACGATCAGCGGCAAGTCGCGCAACTGGACTCTCTTCAATCTGGCCAAGTTCACCCACCCGGGTGTGCAGGTGCTGCCCGGCGAGCCAATCAGCAAATGGCACAAGGTCATGAACGAGTGGGTCGACCACCTGGACGACTTCTCGGGCCTGAACAAGGACTTCCGCACCGACTATGCCGAAGTCCATGTCCATGCGCCGCGGGAGATCGGTTTCGATCAAATCGATGCGGCCTTGAAGAAAAAGATCTCGGAAAGCTTCCTGATCCCGGGCGAGGACTCGACCTTCCAGCTGGAAAACCTGGAGTTCTTCGACCACCTCACCTCCTACGCGGACATCATCCTGCCAGGGATGGCCAAGACCGATTTGGACGTCTTCTGGAAGAGCCGCGACGAGTACGACAAGCTCGATTGGGAAGAAAAACTGATGGAGCACTCGTGGATTCTCGATCTCGGCGTGCTGATGTCGGAGCCTGCCATTCGTTTCGATGGCATGGCGGGCGAGTGTCTCTGGGGCTGTGCCTGTTGGGTGGTGGTTCCCTACGACCAGATGCGGGGCGACGCTTTGCCGCCGGCGAACCGCAAGGAGATTCTGGAGGAAGGGATTTCGATGATGACCAAGACGGTGGTCGCAACTCCGTAGGCAGACTGTCGGGCCGGTGCCGCGGGTCCGCGGCACCGGTCTCCGACCCAAGGCAGGCGCTTTGGGCGGTTGAAGGGCGAAGGGATATTGGGCGGTGGTAGATAATCAGGCGATAGGTAAAGACGGCGATGGTCGGATCCCGGTAACGGTCGTAACCGGCTTCCTGGGGTCGGGCAAGACCACCCTGGTCAACCGGATTCTCCATGAAAAGCATGGCCGCAAGATAGCCGTGATCGTCAACGAATTCGGCGAGGTCAGCATCGATGGCCAGCTGATCGTCTCTGACGATCAGGAGGAACTGGTCGAGTTCAACAACGGGTGCCTCTGTTGCACAGTGCGTGGCGATCTCATCGAAACGCTGGCCAAGCTGCAGGCCCGCGCCGATCTCGATGCGATTCTCATCGAGACCACCGGCCTGGCCGATCCGGCACCGGTGGCATCGACCTTTTTCGTGGCCGACGAGATCAAGTCGAACACCAAGCTGGATTCCTTCATCGTGCTGGCCGACGCGGTGAACCTGGAACAGAACCTGTCGCAGAGCGAAGAAGCGATGGAGCAGCTCGCTTTCGCCGATATCGTCTTGATCAACAAGATGGACCTGGTGTCGGCCGAGCAGGGCGCTGCCATCGAAAAGCGGATAAGAAGCCTCAACCCCATGGCCAAGATCCACTATACGGAACATAGCGTGATCGATATCGACACGATTTTCGGTGTGGGCGCATTCGATCTCGATGCCAAGCTCGAGGTCGATCCGACCTTCCTGGAAGACCTCGAACACGAGCACGACGATGCCGTCGTGTCCTTTGTGCTGCGCGAGGAGCGGCCGGTCGACATCAACCTCTTCTTGGGCTGGCTGTCGCCGCTGCTGATGGAGCGGGGTGAGGATATCTATCGCACCAAAGGGATATTCTATGCCCGGGGCTTCAAGCAACGGGTGGTTTTCCAGTCAGTTCGCATGCTGACGGCGATGAAACCCGACAAACCGTGGGGCCCCGACGAGAAAAAAATAACCGAGTTCGTGGTGATCGGCCGAAATCTCGATCGAGACGAATTCGCCGAGGGGCTGGCCGCCTGCGTCGTGCCGGTGAACTAACCGGGCCCGACACTCCGGGGTCAGATCCACGGAATTGTGACACGGAACGACAACCAATCACGGCACCGTTAGCCAAAATGTAAAAAGGGAGAATGAAAATGACAAACTTGAACCCACTCACCGCACTGGCAGCCCGTTCGACCAGCAGTGCTCTGACGCAGCCCAAGGCCGTTGCCGCCGCCGTCGCGCTCATCTTCGGCGTCTTCTTGATTTTCGGTGTGGGATTGGCGGGCTCCGAGGTTCTGCACAACGCGGCGCACGACGCCCGTCACGTCTTCGGCTTCCCTTGCCACTGACGGTCGATCTGTCTGGACGCCAATCTGCGAGGAGGCAACAACGTGATAGCGCGCATTTTCATGACGGCGATCATCGCCGGCGTGCTGGCCGGGCTGTTCATGACCGCCCTCCAGCAGGTCCATCTCACGGGCTACATCCTTGAAGCGGAAAGCTACGAAGCGGGAGGCACGACCAGCCATGGCGAGGCCGCGGGTCACGAAGAGGAAGCCTGGGCACCCCATGATGGGGGCGAGCGAAGCGTCTTCAGCGGCCTCGCCAATATCCTGACGGCCGTGGCCTTTGGACTGTTGCTCTGCGTCGGCTACACGATGCGCGGCCGGGTCGACTGGCGGCAGGGCGTTCTCTGGGGTCTGGCCGGATTCCTGGCCTTCAATCTGGCTCCCGCGTTGGGCTTGCCTCCGGAATTGCCCGGCGCGGCCGCTGCCCCTTTGCTGGAGCGGCAGGTCTGGTGGGGAGCGACCATTGTTCTGACCATCGGCGGTTTGGCGATGCTGGCCTTCGCACCGCGGCTCCAATGGCGGATGCTTGGGCTCGTGGCGATCGCGTTGCCCCACGTCGTTGGCGCGCCTCAGCCGGAAAGTCATGTCGGATTGGCGCCGGCGGATCTGGAGCAGGCCTTCATCTATGCGTCGCTGCTCGGGAACGCCCTCTTCTGGATCGTGCTCGGCCTTTCCAGCGGCTACCTGTTCGATCGGCTTGGCAAGGACCGAGACGAGGCGGCTGCGTAGCCTTCCGCCGGGCACCTGGGCCGGATGGGCTGAACTGTGTCTTCACGAGGAGGAAGTGCGATGACCATTGCGGTGGGGCAAAAACTGCCATCGGCGACCTTCAAACAGATGGGCCCCGATGGTCCCACGAACTTGTCCAGCGACGACTTCTGTGCGGGCCAAAAGGTTATTCTTTTCGGCTTGCCGGGCGCCTTTACGCCGGTCTGTTCGGCGCAGCACCTACCAGGCTTCGTCGAGAAAGCCGGGAAGTTGAAGGCCATGGGAGTGGACGCCATCGCTTGCGTGTCGGTGAACGATCCCTTTGTGATGGCCGCTTGGGGCCAGGCCCATGACGCCGACGGCAGGGTGGATATGCTGGCAGACCCCGATGGTTCGTTCACCCGCGCCTGTGGGCTCGAGATCGACCTGTCCGACTTTGGACTTGGCCAGAGGTCGGAGCGCTTTTCGATGCTCGTCGACGATGGCGTTGTAAGGGCGGTAAACGTCGAAGACAGCATTCTGGCGCACGAGGTGAGCAGCGCCGAGGCCATCATTTCCCAGATTTGAGATTACGGGTCTCTCGATCAAACCTGGCCCAGCGCTTCCCGTAAGAGATCGGGATCGGTCACGGGAAGCTGACAAGTGCTGCCCTGGCAGATATAGGCCGTGGCCCTGCCGTCGATCTGGGATTTGCCATCGGCAGGGTGGCCCGTGGGAAGCGTGGCACTCGGGGAAACCTGGAGGACGATCCGATCCAGCGGCGGGGTCCGGCCAGGCCTTGTGGCGTCACCGGCAAGTCGGACCATCTCTCGGGTCTCGCGCAAATCCGGATCGCCGATCACCACCACCTGAACCAGGCCCTCAAGCTGTTCGCTGTTGTTGATCAGGGTCGCCAAGCCCATGAAGTCCGAAGGAACGTCGGCCGCGAAGGCCGCGACCGTGGCCCGGGCCCGCTTGAGGTAGGTCTCCTCTCCGGTGATCGCATGGAGCCGCGCCAGGACGCCGACCATGACGGCGTTGCCCGAGGGCACCGCCGTTTCGCGGGCCGATTTGTTGCGCAGGATAACCGCCTCGGCATCATCGGCGGCGAAGAAGTAACCGCCACCCTCGTCATCCCAATAGTGCTTGTCGGCCGTAGCTACCCAGGCTCTTGCCTGCTGGAGGTCGTGCAGGTCGCCTCGGGCCTCAAACAGATTGAGCGCTGCTCGGGCCATGGCGGCGTGGTCGTCGAGAAAGGCGACGGCGGGGGCCTGTCCCGCGCAAAAACTGTGCCGGAGACGACCGTCGATGTCCAAGTTGTCGCACACGAAGTGGTAGGCGTGGGCCGCCGCCTCGATCCATTCAGGCCTCTCGAAGGTCCGGCCGGCCCCGACCAGGGCTGCGATCATATGACCGTTCCAGTCCGCCAGAACCTTGTCGTCACGCTCCGGTTTGGGCCGCGTCTCGCGGACGGCAAATAGTTTCGCCCGTAGGCCGGTCAACTGCTCCTCTCGCTCCAGATCGCGGCCCGGCGGCCGATCGAGCCGGTTGAGGATGGTATTGCCGTCCCAGTTTCCATCGAAATCCACGTCGTAGTAGGACTTGAAGAGCGTCGCTTCATCGCCCAGAACCACGTCGATTTCCTCCTCGTGCCAAAGGTAGAAGGCCCCTTCGCCAGACTCGATATCGCCATGACCTGGGCTGTCGGCGGCGAGGCTTGAGGCGAAGCCGCCGCTGGGAAGCTGCATTTCACGCAGGGCCCAAGAAACGGTCTCCGCGGCGCGCTGGGCAAAGAGCGGCTTTCCCGTCGCCTGCCACAGGGTGGTCAGCAACTCGATCAGCAGGGCATTGTCGTAGAGCATCTTTTCAAAGTGCGGCACGAGCCAGCGATCATCGACGCAGTAGCGGGCAAAGCCGCCGCCGAGGTGATCAAAGAGGCCCCCCAGACACATCTGCTCGACGGACAGTTCGACGGCACCACCAAATGGCTTGTGCCCGGTCCGATGAAAGGCGCGCCACAGAAGCTCCTGCACCATGGGCTGGGGAAACTTTGCGTCCTGGCCAATGCCGCCATAGACCCTGTCCACATTGTCGAGCAACTGGTTGGCGACGTGGTTTCGAAGTTCGGGAGAGATCGTGCCCTTGGTCCTTTGGGTCGCGCCCTTGAGCTCCGTGATCAATCGGCCGGCGGTCGCGTGGGCTGCCTGCGGATCCTCCGCATAGGACACCGCGGCGCTCTTCAGAATGTCGCGAAAGGCAGGCCGCCCGTAACCCGCCTCCGGGGGGTAGTAGGTCCCTCCCAAGAAGGGCTCGCCCTGGGGCGTCAAGAACATGGTCAGCGGCCAGCCCCGCATCTGGCCCATCTCGGCCAGGGCCGATTGATAGATTTCGTCGATGTCCGGCCGCTCTTCCCGGTCGACCTTGATGTTCACGTAGAGCGCGTTCATGAGTGCGGCAGTCTCCGCGTTCTCGAAGCTTTCCCGCGCCATCACATGGCACCAGTGACAGGCGGAATAGCCGCTGGACAGCAGAATGGGCTTGTTCTCTCGCCTGGCCTGCTCCAGCGCCTCGGCGCCCCAGGGCTGCCAGTGGACCGGGTTGTCTCGGTGCAGCAGGAGATAGGGGCTGGTGCTCTGATCGAGACGATTCTGCGCCATTGCCCAGTGGCCTCCCTCCCCATGGTGGCTTCTGATCGATTGCGATTGGGCCCGTAAGGCCCTATGCTTGAGCGCTGATCGACTATACCATGAAACGGAACGGCAGCGCGCCGTTTTGTGCATGCAGCGTGGCATGCCAGAAGCCGAATTTCCCAGCGCAGCAAAGCAGCGGCAACCCCGAAATCCGTGAACTTCCTTCTGACGCCGATGGGTCCGGCTCGGCGGGGCTTTTTCTGTTCGCGTCACCGATTCCCGAAGGGTACACGACATGAGACCGCAAAATCCCGAAGCCGACCTCTACTACGAAGTCCACGTCTTTTTCTGTGTGAACGAGCGTCCGGCCGGACACCGGCGCGGCTGCTGCGCGCGGAAGGGAGCCAAACTTCTGTGCGACTACATGTGCCGCCGCGGGATGGCCTTGGGACTTCGCGGGATCCGTGTGAACAACAGCGGTTGCTTGAATCGCTGCGAGCTCGGGCCTTCGGTCGTGATCTATCCGGAGGGCGTCTGGTACAGCTGCAAAACCGAAGACGATGTCGACGAGATCCTTCGCGCCCACGTCATTGGCGGCCGTCTGGTGGAGCGCCTGCTGCTACGCAACGACGAGGGCCCGCGGCATTGATCGTTCCGGGGCCGGCGGCCGGGGCCTGCTGAACCGAACCCGGTCGAAGAAACTTTCGTCATCGCCTGATCGGGAGGCTGCCATGTACATCGACAACCAGATCAAGGAAGTCAGGGTAAGTTGGAGCGACCATATTCGCCACGCTTACCACCGGGTCTCGCGCAGCAAGTGGCAAATCACCCTCAGCTACGCCTGCGGCGCGGAGATGGTTCTGGAAAACCAACCCGACGATCTGATCCAGTGCCTGTTGCTGGGGGCCTACAACAGCCGCAAGGATATCAGGACCGGTGCGAAGGACCTCCTTGCCGATAGTGAAGGCAGCACAGGTCCGCTGGAATCCTACCGTGACCTGCAAGGCCGTCTTCTCGACGCGTGATGGAGTCAGACCTGGTCGGTCCTGCCGACGAGCCGATAAACGACGAGATCGTGGTTCCGGTTCGGCACCGCCAATTCGACCCGGCCGCCCTGCGCCATCAGCAGGCTGTTGGTGGGATTCCCATAGAGCGCTTTGCGAAACCGCAAATAGCTTTCGCGGTCGCCGCTGATTTTGTGGCCGGATATCAGCTTGTATGAGCAGCAGACGAACTCATGGAGCGCCGGCAGGGTGAACTCGAGCGCGTTGTCGCGAAGATCGAGCGCACCATGAAACGCGTCGATGGCCGCTAGTAGGTCCGGATCCCGGCGGAGAAATCCGTAAAACACGGTCTCCAGTGTATGGTCGAATAGCGCGGTCAAGAGACCTCCTCGTCGGGCCGAAATGGTTCCCATTTATCGTCGCAGTAGGACCTTAAGGCGGTCATGGCAGCGTAGCCGGTTTTGCTGTCGGATGCGCGGCAACCGGCGCTCCTTCGAGGCCTTTTGGCAGCGGCCGGAAGATATCGTTAACCGAATCTTAAACAAGATCTCTAAACGTTCGCTCGAGACGGGCTGAAAGCCCCTGTCGCGAGCCATCCCATCGCCCGAATTGGATGGTCCTCGCTGCCTGAGCAACGTCAGCCCTGCGCCCCCAATCGGGGTCCTGACTGCTGACCATCGGGCCCGAGCTTGTCGAGAGTTGGAAATGCCCACAGACCAAGCGATGAACAACGTGATCGAAATGGATAGACTTCCAGCCCTACGCGCGGAAATCGTGCGGCTGGATGCGCAGCGCTGCTGCATGCGGATTTCCGACAATCGCTGGAACGCGCTCAAGCGGCGGGCGCGTCTGTCGTCGCGGCCCTTCATCGAGGCGCTGGAAGGCGAGCTTGAACGCTACGCCAAGTGGATCCAGTCTCACTTCTAGCGTCGTCCTACGCCCGAAAGGCCGCGCGCCATGCACAGCCAAACCCTCGATGCCCTTCGTCACGACCACTGCTTCGATCTCGACAAACCGCGATCCGGTGAAAAGCGGACCGTCATCGTGATCGCCCTGACAGCCGCCATGATGGTGGGGGAGATCGGTGCCGGTCTGCTGTTCGGCTCCATGGCGCTGTTGGCCGACGGTCTTCACATGGCTTCCCACACGGCAGCCTTGAGCATTACCGTGGCCGCCTATGTCTACGTCCGGCGCAACGCGCGCAATCCGCGCTGGGCCTTTGGAACCGGAAAGGTCAATGCGCTCGCCGGTTTCGCGAGCGCCTTCCTCCTGGCCTTCTTCGCCGGCTTTATGGTTTGGGAAAGTCTCGACCGCCTGATCAATCCGGTAGCGATCAGCTTCAACGGGGCGATTATCGTCGCCTTTCTCGGCCTTGCCGTGAACGCGGCCAGCGTCAAGATCCTCGATATCCACGACCATGACGCCCACGGCCACGGCGCCCATCATCATGCTGGGCACCATCATGCGGGTCATCATCACGCTGGTCCGGGCCACAAGCACGACGATCACAATTTGCGCGCGGCCTATCTCCATGTTCTGGCCGACGCTCTCACCTCCGTTCTGGCGATTGTCGCGCTGATCGCGGGCAAGTATGCCGGCCTGGTCTGGCTGGATCCGGTGATGGGGATTGTCGGTGCCGTCCTGGTCGCCCGTTGGTCCTGGGGCCTCTTGCGCAGCACCAGCGCCGTCCTGCTCGACCACCAGGCACCGGCCGATCTTCGCCAGGCGGTGCAGGATGCCATTGAGGAAGGTTGCGACGACCGCGTTTCCGACCTCCACGTCTGGTCGATCGGACCGGGGATCTACGCCGGCATCATCGCACTGGTAACCCACGAGCCCAAACCCCCGGCCCACTACAAACGACTCCTACCAGTGGGTCTCGGCCTCGTCCACGTTACCCTGGAAGTGCACCACTGCGACCACGGCCGCGCGGGTACGGCCTAGCCGCGCTGGCCAATTCCCGAGACCCGGATCAAGGCCTCCGAAACCTGAATGCAGCGTGTCGGGCTCCCTCCCGCCGCGAGAAACTGTAGGGCGTCCGACAGAGCCCTGTGAACTGCGGGCGATACGATAGGCTCGGCGGAGTCATTGTCCCGTGCCGCACATTCCTGGGACAAAAACAGGAAAATGTTCTGCAGGATCATCGCCGGCAGGCGTTGTTCGCTGGTGACATTGGTCAAACAGGCCCCCGCGAGGTCCGCCAGGTCCGAGAAGGCCGCTGCTCCGCCCGGGTAGCCTGCCGCGGCCAGGCTTCGGTAGTCCTTCAGCAGCCGGTGGGTGTTGAGGTTGGTGGTCATTCATCATGTTACTCACGTTGAGTCCCAAATGCGATGGTATCACAGGGCCAAGGCCCGACGCGCCGATGAGCAGGTCTTGGCGGTTTCGAGTTCTCGCAGTTTTCCTGTTCCGATAGATTGTATTCGGGCAATGACACGTTAACTGTCGCACCGAAAGCGGTACGGTTGGCCTATGATCAAATTGAGCTTCAAGCGTCATCGCTTTCCACCAGAGATCATCCGCCATTCAATCTGGCTGTACGCGAGATTTACTCTGAGTTTTCGAGATGTGGAGGACCTATTGGCGGAGCGGGGATTGGATGTCTCCTACGAGACCCTTCGCCGCTGGTTCTTGAAGTTTGGAACACCCATCGCAGCCAACCTACGCCGCACCCGTCCCAAACCCAGCGATCACTGGCACCTTGATGAAATGGTCATCGTGATCCGGAAACGACGCTATTGGCTCTGGCCCGCCGTAGACAATGAAGACGAGGTACTGGACTTCCTCGTTCAGAGGAAGCGTGATGCGAAAGCAGCAAAGGAGCTCATGAAGAAGCTGCTCAGGAAGCACGGCTTCGCACCGAGCAGGATCGTAACCGACAAGTTACGGTCCTACCCGTCAGCCTTTCGAGACATGGGCCTCACGGCAGAACACGATCGCGGTCTGAGAGCGAACAATAGAGCCGCGAACTCGCATCAGCCGGTTCGAAGGCGAGAGCGAAAACTGCAAAGGTTCAAGTCTCCCGGTTCCGCGCAACGCTTCCTCTCAATCCACGCCGCGACCTACAACACCTTCTATCACCAGCGCCATCTCAACAGACGTTTCTATTTCAATGAGCTTCGAACCGCAGCGTTCGACGTTTGGGCAAACGCGAGCGCTGCCAGCTGATCAAGGACCGATGAAGGTCGAGCTTTCGGATGTGGAGTTAACGTGTCAGTGCCCTTGGCTGTCCTGTTTGGGGTGCTGCGGGCGCCGGCTAATGCGCGAGAAGGACAGCGTCGCCTGCATGTCGGAGATTGCTCGCTCGATGTAGGTCACGCCAAAGCGCTCTACGATCACCCGCTTGACATCGATCCCTCGCCAACGGACCACGCCGTCTATCACTGGATCGGGGCCGGTCTCGACGATCACCGACAACTCGCCCATCTGCTCGTCGCTCAAGAGCCGTCGGCGACCGGCGCCCGCGCGGTGCTTCAAGTCCTCCGGCTCCTCCTCATTGAAGCGATGCAACCAGTCTCTCAGCGTCTGGCGGTCCATGCCGCCAACCTTCGCGGCGGCCGCCCGGCTCATCCCATCATAAGCCGCGGCGAAGGCCAGAAAAGGGCGAACCTGACGAGAATCGCGACAGCACTTGACCAAACGCAGAATCTCAATGCCGTCGTATTCGTCTCGTAGGGCAATGCAAACCGACATGGCGAAACTCCTTCTCCACCCCTGAATCACATCATGCGAAGAATGGGAATCCCCCACGAGTCAGAAATTCGTGCCCTCCGTATAATTTGAGGAAGAGCCGCAGGTGTCCGGGTTGGGTCAATTTGCCCCGTCAGAGGACCTCTGGGTTTTCGTCGGAGTTTGGGGGCAGGGGGTCGAAATTGACTGAGCGGTCTGGTTGCGTCCCCTCACTCACCGTGGCCGGCGTGGTCCCGGATAGGGGATTTGTAGCCATAAGCGGGAATTAGCTGAATCATTCTGGTGGCCATAGAACTGAGTGACTCGGTAGGCAATCCAACCCGCTGCAAGTAGCGCCTCCCAAACCAAGGATCATTCAATTTGAGCGAGTGACAAGATCTCCTGCTCCACGACGTCAGGAGGAAGAGTACCGTAGACGAGCCGGCGACCCGCCCCCAAACGCGAAGCGAGGAAGGCGTCCGCCACGACCGTCGGGGCGTGGCGAATAAGCAAGGACGCCTGGAGCGCCACCGCGAGATCTTCGATCAGGATCCGGGCGCCGCCTTGCAGGGTTCCCGTGCCACCCTTGCCGAGCCGGTCCCTGATTTGCGCCACCACACCGTCTAGGCGGAGATCGCTTCCCTTGGCCAGTTCCACCTCTGCGAAATAGGCCTCGATTGCCGCAGGCGTCCGATCGATGGCGCGGAGCAGGTCGAGACAGATGACGTTGCCAGAGCCCTCCCAGATGCTGTTGAGCGGCGCCTCGCGATACAGCCGTGGCAGGATCGAGTCCTCGACATACCCTGCGCCCCCCAGGCACTCCATCGCCTCGTAAACTAGATTGGGCAGTCGCTTGTTGATCCAGTACTTGGCAACGGCCACCGCGACCCGCGCGAACAGGCGGGCCGCCTCGTCGCCCGCGGCTTCGTCATAGGCGCGGGCCACGCGCATGACCATGATCGTCGCCGCCACCGACTCGACTACCAGGTCGGACAGCACGTTGGCCATCAAGGGCTGATCGATCAGACGCTTTTGAAAGGCGCGGCGATGGCTGGCGTGGTGGACCGCCTGGACCACGGCCTGGCGCATCAGTCCGGCAGCCGCCAGGGTGGTGTCCAATCGGGTGTGGTGGACCATCTCGATGATGGTCCTGACTCCCTGACCCTCTTCGCCGACCAGGCAGGCCCAGGTATCCTTGTATTCGATCTCCGCCGATGCGTTGGAGTGATTTCCCAGCTTGTCCTTCAGGCGCTGGATCATGATCGAATTGCGCCCGCCGTCGGGCCGCCACCGCGGCACGAAGAAGCAGGACAGCCCCTTGTCGCTATAGGCGAGGGTCAGAAAGGCATCCGACATCGGCGCCGAGCAAAACCACTTGTGGCCGGTGAGCGCAAAGGCCTGCCCCAGAGCGCAAGGCCCGAGCGCGCGAGCCCTGGTGCTGTTGGCGCGTACATCCGAGCCGCCCTGCTTTTCGGTCATCGCCATGCCGATGGTGACGCCGCGCTTCTCCGCTGCGGGAACCGGCCGCTGATCGTAGTGGGCGGCGAGGATCGAAGGCTCCCACGCGACGGCTATCGCGCCCTGGCGCCGTAAGGTCGGGACGGCGGCGTGGGTCATGGTCAGCGGGCAGCAAACCCCCGCCTCTACCTGGACCAGGAGGTATTCGAGCGCGGTGTGCGCCACATGGCCGCCGGCCTGCGGGCGCCAGGCAATTGAGTGCACCTCATGCTCGATCCCGAGCGCCATGAGGTCGTGATAGGCGGGATGAAACTCGACCTCATCTATTCTCTGGCCGAAGCGGTCGAAGGTGCGAAGCTCTGGTCCATAGCGGTTGGCCGTCTCACCCAGTTTGAGGCTGCGTTCCTGCCCGAGGACGGCGCCGAAGGCCTCAAGCCTGGGCTCCGCCCAGGCCGCCCCTTCCCGGCGCAGCGCCGCGCCCAGAACAGGGTCGGATGCGAAGAGATTGTAGTCCACCAGGGGCGGTGGCTGATTGGTGACCTCGTGGGTTTCGAGATGTCTGATGGGGTCACGTGGTGGCAATTCCGCCTCCCCGCAGCAATCGTCGCTCCTTGCAAAACGGGGGATCGACGGGGCACATAGGGCTTTGATCAAGCTTAAGGATTGCCCGCGGTTCTGAGCAAGTCAACACACGCAGCCTTGTGCCTCACCCGTCTCCGGTAGCCGGAAAGTCAGTGTTTTCTTGAAATTTCTTCGCCAACATCCTGAATTCGGGCCAATTTATTGGTTTACCTATGCATAACTATCCGCGTCGTACTATCATTCGACCCTAAGGGGGCCAATCAGCATCGCTCAAGCGAAGCCAAGTTGAGGCCTAAGCCCTTCCATGAACGCGGTCGAAGATCTGGCAATCAACGAGGGCACCTATCAGTGGTGTGTCCGGGCGTTTGCATTGCTTGAGAAGCGCCTCGGTCTCAAGATCAGAACCCATGGGACCGACGGCAAGGTCGCCACCGGGCAGATTTTCCTTTTCAACCACTTCGCCCGGTTCGAGGCGATCGTCCCCCAATACCTCATCCATCGAGAGACTGGCACCCACTGCCGTGCGGTGGCCTCCGCCGACCTGTTCGCCGGCAACGGCAAATTCGCCAAGTTCCTGATGAGCGTCGGTGCGGTGCCCAACGATTTGGAAGGCCTGCTGCCATTCCTCGCCGCGGAAGTTCTCCGCGGGCGCAAAGTGGTGCTTTTCCCCGAAGGCGGCATGATCAAGGACCGGCAGGTGATCGACGCCTCGGGAGAGTTAGGTGTTTTCTCGCCCAGCGCCAACAAACGCCGCAAGCACCACAAAGGGGCCGCCGCGATCTCGGTGATGCTGGCGATCTTCAAGCAGCGCATCCTCTCGGTCCATGCTGCTGGCGAGACATCACGCCTGGCGCGCTGGGTGGAGGCCCTGGGCCTCGAAGACTCGGATGCGCTGCTCGCGGCGGCGCGAATTCCTACGGTCATTGTGCCGGCAAACATCACATTCTTTCCGATACGCGCCAGCGAGAACTTTCTAAACCGGGCAGCGAAGCTCTTTGCCAATGACCTGCGGGCAGAGTTCAAGGAAGAGCTGCAGATCGAAGGAAATATTCTGTTCAAAGAGACAGACATGGACATTCGCTTCGGTCCGGCTTTTCACGGGGACATCGCTTGGCGCTGGTGGGAGCGCCGTCTCCTCGACCGGGGTTTCGCTCATGTCGACAGCCTCGAACGGCTGTTCGACCCGGACGTCACCGCCGGGAAGTGGCTTGGGCGCCTCACAACGGCGTTGGTCGCGCGCAACACGCGCCGGCTGCGCGACCGCTGCATGCATGAAATGTACACTCACGTCACAACCAATCTCTCGCATTTGACCTCACGTCTCATGCTGCGGCTGGTGGACCGTGAGGTGACCCGGATCGAGCAACAGGAGCTTCACGAAACGCTCTATCGGGCGGTCAAGCGCATTCAGACCGAGCCCTCGGTCTTCCTCCATCAAAGCCTGGCCGATCCCGAACTCTATGACGGACTTCACACCGGACAGTGCCGCAACCTGGAGCGCTTCCTGGAGCTCGCGTCGGACTCGGACCTCCTCGAGCAGGACCGCGACTCTTACCGCTTTCTGCCGAAACTGACCGCCGGGCAGGCCATCCACAGAGTACGCATCGAAAACCTTGTCCAGGTCTGCGCCAATGAGGTTGCGCCGTTGCCCGCCGTGCGCCACGCGGTCGATCATGCGCTCGAGCAATCGACACTGTCCGACAAACAGTCCCTTGCCGAACTGCTCTTTGACGATGAGATTCGTTGTCACCAACGGTGCAAAAAGAAATTCTCGGCAGACCGCTATCGCGAGATCAATCGTCAGGAGACCGCCTCTGAAAACGGGGCGCCGTTCTTGTTCCTGCCCGATCATCGGCGAGACCTGGGCATTGTGCTTGTCCACGGGTTTCTGGCCTCTCCAGCCGAGTTGAAGGCGTTTGGCGAAACGCTTCGAGAGCAGGGTTATCCAGTGATTGGCGTGCGCCTCAAGGGCCACGGCACCTCGCCCTGGGATCTTCGGGACAGGACCTGGCAGGACTGGCTGAGCTCTGTTGCCCGAGGCTACGAGATTCTATCGGCTTTCGCCTCGCGGATCTGCTTGATCGGATTTTCGACCGGCGGCGGCCTGGCCTTGAAGCTGGCGTCCCAGAATCCGGAGGGGCTGGCGGGCGTCGCGACCGTGTCGACGCCGATCAAGCTGCGCAACAAGAACTTCAAACTCGCGCCGGTTATCCAGGGCGCCAACAGGCTGGCGGAATGGACGTCGTCATCCAATGGGGTGATGCCGTTCCGGCTCAACGACCCGGAGCACCCCAAAATCAGCTACCACAACGTGCCGATGGCCGCCCTGGTCGAGCTCAAACGCCTGATCGACGAGCTCAACCGGGTCCTGCCGGCGGTCCGTTGCCCGGTCGAGGTCCTGCAAGGGTCCGAGGACAAGGTGGTCGATCCGAAAAGCGGCAAGCTGATCTTTGACAAAATCGCCGCGGCGAAGAAGGACCTCCACTGGATCGCCTCGGAGCGGCACGCGATCCTCTACGAGGATATCGGCGAGACGCGCGCGCGGCTCTTGTCCTTCGTCGAAGCCCTGCACGGCGATACCGGTCCGCTCAATCTGGACACGGGCGTCAGGGCGGTGCCCGGACCGCTCCAACAGGCCATATAGGGGACAGCAGTCATGCAAATGCCCCTTGGCACAGGCCTGCAGCGCGCCATCCGGGCCGTTCTGGCACCGATTTGGGCCAGACGGCCGATGGTTGCGGCGCCATTGCCAGGCGCCCGGCCCTATCCCTGGGAAGACAGCTACCCGGTCGACATCGACTGGGAGGCCGCGATCGAGCCCCGTCCCCTGACGGCTTGCCTGGACGATGCCGTGGCGGAATTCGCCGATCGCACGTTTATCTCTTTCCGGGGCAAGCGCTTTCGCTATGGCGAAGTCGGCGACCTCGTCGACCGGGCCGCGCGGGGCTTTCGCGCCCTGGGCGTGCACAAGGGCATCAAGGTGGCGCTCATGCTGCCCAACTGCCCATACACGGTGATCTGCTTTTATGCCGTCCTCAAGGCGGGCGGCACCGTGGTGAACATCAATCCGCTCTATGCGCACCGGGAAATCGCCCATCTGCTGAGCGATTCCGGGGCTTGCATCCTGGTCACGCTCAATATGAAACCGCTCTATTCGAAGGTCGCGCCGCTGCTGGACCAGGACAACCGGCTGGAACGGATCGTCGTTTGTGGCATGGCCGGCGTGCTCTCTTTGCGTGAAAAGGCCCTGTTCCCGCTTCTGAAACGCCGCGAGATCGCTTCCATCCCCAAAAACGACCGGCACGTCTCCTATGATAGGTTGATCGAAGCCGGCGAGGCCTTCGACCCGATCGAGATCGACCCCGTTCAAGATGTCGCGGTGCTGCAGTACACCGGCGGGACCACCGGGTTTCCCAAGGGCGCGCGCCTGACGCACGCGAACCTCCATGCCAATGCGATGCAACTGGCACTCTGGGGCCCGGGGACCAGACGCGGCGAAGAGAAGATCCTGGGTGTCCTCCCCCTGTTTCATGCCTTTGGTATGACTGCGGTCATGAACCTCGGGATCGCGATAGGCGCCGAACTGGTGCTCATGCCTCACTTCAAGGTCGCCGAGGTGTTGCAGACGATAGACCGCGAGCAGCCGACCTTCTTCATCGGCGTCCCCACGATGATATCGGCCATGAACGCGGTCCGGAACCTTGCCGACTACGATCTCTCCAGCCTCAAGTACTGCATTTCCGGCGGCGCGCCGCTCCCTCTGCCGGTTCAGGAACGCTTCGAGGAGCTGACCGGATGCTCTCTGGTCGAGGGCTACGGGCTGAGCGAGACAGGCCCGGTCTGCGCGGTCAATCCCCTCCTCGGGCGCAAAAAGGCGGGCTCGGTCGGTCTGCCCCTGCCCGGCACGGTCGTCGAGATCGTCGATATGGAAAAGCCCGACGTCCTGCTGCCGACGGGTGAGCGCGGCGAGGTCTGCATCTCCGGTCCCCAGGTCATGGTGGGCTATGCCAATCGGGCCCAGGAAAACGTTGACACCTTTGCCGGCGGGCGCCTGCACACCGGCGACATCGGTTATCTCGATGACGAGGGCTATCTCTTCATCGTCGACCGGATCAAGGAAATCATCCTGACCGGCGGCTTCAACGTCTATCCCGGCATGGTGGAGGAGGCGATCTACCTGCATCCCGCCATCGAGGAGGTCGCCGTTTGCGGCATTCCCGACGCCCATCGCGGCGAAGTCGTGAAGTGCTTCGTGAAGCTGCGGCCCGATGAAAGCCTGACCGGCGCGGACCTGCGCGCCTTTCTTAAGGACAAGCTGGCGCCCTTCGAAATCCCCCGAAAGGTCGAGTTCCGCGCCGACCTGCCCAAGACCCTGGTGGGCAAGATCTCCAAGAAAGACCTGCTTGCGCAAGACGAGGACAGCAATTCACCAGCGGATTCACCGACGGCCGGTACAGCCGATGTCGCAGCCAAGTCGGAGTAAGCGATCATGAAGAACGTTGTCATCGCCGAATATCTTCGCTCCCCCTTTACCCCGGCGGGCAAGGGCGATCTTGTCAAGGTGCGACCCGACGAGTTGGCGGCCCAGGTCATCAAGGGTTTGGTGGAAAAGACCAAGGCCGATCCCGAGGACATTGAGGACCTGATCCTGGGCTGTGCCTTTCCGGAAGCCGAGCAGGGGCTCAACATGGCGCGGCTGGTCGCTTTCCAGGCCGGCCTGCCGCTCTCCGTCGCGGGCGCGACGATCAACCGTTTTTGCGGTTCCTCCATGTATGCCCTGCACATGGCGGCCGGGGCGATTCAAATGAATGCCGGCGAGCTCTTCATTTGCGCCGGGGTGGAATCGATGACCCGGGTGCCGATCATGGGCTACAACCCGATGCCCCATCCCGGGCTCTGCGAGAGCTTTCCCCAGGCCTACATGTCGATGGGCGAGACCGCGGAGAACGTCGCGACAAAGTATCAGATCAGCCGCGGCGAGCAGGAGGCCTTCGCGCTCGAGAGTCAAAGAAAGGCGGCCAATGCCGCCGACGAGGGACGGCTCCGCGAGGAGATCCAGCCGATCGCGCGCAACGGCGCCATGGTCGCGGAGGACGGCTGTCCGCGCGCGGATACCAGCCTGGAAAAACTGGCCGGACTCAAGCCGGCCTTCGACGAAACCGGCTCGGTGACCGCCGGGACCTCCTCGCCGCTGACCGATGGCGCCGCCGCCACCTTGGTCTGCAGCGAGGACTATGCGGACCGCAAGGGGCTCGAGCCCCTGGCCCGGATCAAGGCCATCGCGGTAGCGGGCTGCGCGCCGGAGATCATGGGCATCGGGCCGGTACCGGCCTCGCGCAAGGCCCTGGAGCGGGCCGGCCTGTCGATCGGCGACATCGAAATCGCCGAGGTCAACGAAGCCTTCGCGGCGCAGAGCCTGGCCTGCCTGCGCGATCTCGAGCTCGATCCTAAGAAGGTCAACCTGGACGGCGGCGCCATCGCGCTGGGCCATCCCCTGGGCGCCACAGGCGCGCGGATCACCGGCAAGGCGGCGGCCCTGCTGAAGCGCGAAGGCGCCAACTATGCCCTCTCCACCCAATGCATAGGCGGCGGTCAGGGCATCGCCACCGTGCTCGAGGCGGTGCGATGAGCGAAATCCGCAAGGTCGCCGTCATCGGCGCCGGCGTGATGGGCGCCGGCATCGCCGCCCATGTCACTAACGCGGGTGTTCCCGTGGTTCTTCTCGACATGGTGCCGGACGGCGCCGCCAACCGCGACGCTATCGCCGAGCAAGCGGTCGAGCGCCTACTGAAGAGCGATCCGGCGGCCTTCATGCACAAGAAGAACGCCCGGCTGATCACCACCGGCAATCTCACGGACCATCTGGCCCTGCTGGAAGACAGCGATTGGATCATCGAGGTGGTCATCGAGAACGCGGAGATCAAACGCCGAGTCTACGAGGCCATCGACCGGGTGCGCCGGCCCGGGTCGATCGTCTCCTCGAACACCTCGACAATTCCCCTGGCCGTGTTGGTCGAAGGTCTGGGCGAGGCCTTCCGGAACGACTTCCTGATCACCCACTTCTTCAATCCGCCACGCTACATGCGCCTGCTGGAGGTCGTCGCTGGACCGGCGACCCGGCCCGAAGCCGTGGCGGCGGTCTCCGCGTTCGCCGAACTCAGGCTCGGCAAGGGGGTCGTGGCCTGCAAGGACACGCCCGGCTTCATCGCCAACCGGATTGGCATCTACTGGCTGCAGTGCGCGGTGACGCTGGCGATGGAGGGCGGGCTGCCGATCGAAGAAGCCGACGCCGTCGTCGGCCGGCCGATGGGGATTCCGAAAACCGGGGTCTTCGGACTGCTGGACATGGTGGGCCTGGACCTCATGCCCCATGTCCTGGGGAGCATGGCCGGGACGCTGCCGGCGGACGACCCCTTCCATGAAATCTACCGCGAGCCGGACCTGGTCAAGGACCTGATCGCCCAGGGCTACACCGGCCGCAAGGGCAAGGGCGGTTTCTATCGTCTCAAGCCGGATTCCACGGAACGAATCAAGGAGGCCCTCGATCTCGAGACCCGGACCTACCGCCGCGCCCTGCGTCCCAAGTTGAAAAGCGTGTCCGCCGCCAAGCGCAAGGGTCTGCGCGCACTGGTTCAGCACCCCGATAGGAGCGGGCTCTATGCCTGGCAGGTCCTGTCCCGCACCCTGAGCTATGCCGCCCGCCTGGTCCCCGAGATCGCCGACGAGATTCCCGCCGTCGATGAGGCCATGCGTCTCGGCTACAATTGGAAGTACGGCCCCTTCGAGCTGATCGACCAGCTCGGCGGCGCCTGGTTCAGGGACCGGCTGCGCGAAGAGGGCAAGGCCGTGCCGCCACTTCTCGATGCGCTGGGTGACGGTTCCTTCTACCGCACCGCCGGGCGCGCGCGACAGTATCGCGATTGCCAGGGGGACTACAGCGACCTCGCGCGCCCGCCGGGGGTCCTGCTGCTGGCCGATATCAAGCGTCGGCGCGCGCCCATGGCCCGCAACAAGTCGGCGAGCCTGTGGGATATCGGCGACGGCGTGCTCTGTCTGGAGTTCCACAGCGCGATGAACAGCCTTAACCCCCTCACGCTGCGCATGATCGCCAAAGCCCTTCAAATCGTGCCGCACGGCCACAAGGCGTTGGTCATCTACAACGAAGCCAGCAATTTCTCGGTCGGCGCAAACCTTCTCCTGGCCAAGCTGGCGGCAAAGGTCGGGGCCTGGTTCGCGGTCGACTATCTCCTGTGCAAGGGCCAGGAGCTCTACAAGGCCCTGAAGTATGCGCGCTTTCCCGTCGTCGGTGCGCCCTCTGGCATGGCCTTGGGCGGGGGCTGCGAGGTGCTGCTGCACTGCGATGCCGTGCAAGCCCATGCCGAGACCTATGTGGGTCTGGTCGAGACCGGCGTGGGCATTGTGCCCGCCTGGGGCGGCTGCAAGGAGATGCTGTTCCGCTGGGCGGCAAACCCCAAGCGTCCCGGCGGACCGATGCCCCCAGTCCTGAAGGTGTTCGAAACCGTGGGCCTGGCGATCGTCGCCAAGTCGGCGGACGAGGCGAGGGAATTCCTGTTCCTCATGCCCGGGGACGGGATCACTATGAACCGCGACCGGCTCTTGGCCGATGCCAAGGCCAAGGCCCTCGCGCTGGCCGAGAACTACCGGCCGCCGGAGCCGCGGGAGATCGCGCTGCCCGGACCCACCGCCTTTGCCGGCATGTCGCTCGCGGTCGACGATCTGCGCCGATCCGGCAAGGCGACGCCCCATGACGTGGTGGTCGCCAAGGCGCTGGCAAAGGTCCTGAGCGGCGGCGCGACCGACATCACCGAGCGGGTGTCCGAAGATGCGGTCCTGAAGCTGGAACGCCGGGCCTGCATGACCTTGGTCAGGCAACCGGCGACACTCGCTCGTATCGACCACACCCTGAAGACCGGCAAACCCTTACGGAACTAGACCATGACCTTTGTCCTTTTGCTAGCCGGGGTGGCCAGCTTCGGCACCTTGCTTTTCCTCGGCCGCGGGTATTTCGCCTGGTTGGCCGGCTTTGGCCTGGCGCTCCTGGCCTGGGCTTTGGCCGGCATCGAAACCTGGAGCCTGTTTTATCTCGCACTGGCGGCTGCGGTTGTGCTGGCGACGGTCTTTGGCGTGCCACAGCTTCGGTGCCTGATCATCTCCAAACCGCTCATGCGGCGCCTGACGGCTGTGTTGCCGCGCATGGGCGAGACCGAGCGGGCCGCCATGGAGGCGGGATCGGTCTGGTGGGACGGCGAGCTGTTCTCCGGCGACCCGGATTGGGGCAAGCTCCTGGACTTCCAGCCGCAGGCGCTTTCCGCGGCGGAGCGCGCCTTCCTCGACGGCCCGGTCGAGGCGCTCTGCAGCATGCTGGACGATTGGCAGATATGGCAGGACCGCGCACTGCCGCCGGAGATTTGGGACTGCCTCAAGCGCGAAGGCTTTTTCGGCATGATCATCCCCGAGCGGTTCGGCGGCCTTGGATTCTCGGCGATAGCCCACTCGGCGGTGGTGGCGAAGGTCGGCAGCCGAAGCGTGCCCGCCGCCTGCTGCCTGATGGTGCCCAATTCCCTGGGCCCCGCCGAGTTGCTGCTAGAGTACGGAACCGAGGCGCAGCGGAGCCATTACCTGCCGCGTCTGGCCAGCGGCGAGGAGATACCCTGCTTTGCCTTGACCGAGCCCCATGCGGGCAGCGACGCGGCCTCCAGCCGCAGTCGCGGCGTGGTCGGCCGCGGCCAGTTCGAGGGTCAGGAGGTGATCGGCATTCGCCTGAACTGGCAAAAGCGCTACATCACCCTGGCGCCGGTCGCCACGCTGATCGGCCTCGCTTTCCAGCTTTCCGACCCGGAGGGGCTGCTGGATGGGCCCGAGCAGCGCGGTATCACCTGCGCCCTGATACCCAGGCACCTCCCGGGCATCGAGATCGGCAACCACCACGATCCTCTCGGCGTGCCCTTCCCCAATGGGCCGATTATCGGCTGCGACGTGTTTGTACCAATCGACTTCGTGATCGGCGGGCGTGCTGGCGTCGGACAGGGCTGGCGGATGCTGATGGACTGTCTGGCGGCCGGTCGGTCGATTTCCCTGCCCTCGCTTTCCGTCGGAGCAGTCGAGTTGGCCGCTCGGGTGACCGGTGCCTATGCCACTGTGCGCGAGCAGTTCAACCTGCCGATCGGGCGCTTCGAGGGTATCGAGGAGGCCCTGGCGCGGATCGGCGGCTACGCCTACTTCATGAACGCGGCCCGCGTGTTGACCTGCGGCGCCGTCGATGCCGGCGAAAAGCCGGCCGTGGTCTCGGCCATCGTCAAGGCCTATCTGACCGACGGCATGCGCCGCGTCCTCACCGACGCCATGGATGTTCTCGCCGGGGCCGCCATCTGCCGCGGCCCGAATAATCTCCTGGGGCGCGGATTCGTCTCGGTTCCACTCGGCATCACCGTTGAGGGCGCCAACATCCTGACCCGCTCCATGATCATCTTCGGCCAGGGCGCCGTGCGCTGTCATCCATACGTCTACAAGGAGATGCAGACCATCGAGGACGGCAACTCCGTCGAGTTCGACCGGGCCTTTTTCGGCCACCTGAATTTCCTGACGCGCAACTTCGCCCGCACTCTTGCTCTCGGCCTCACGGGGGCCCGACTGGCAAGAGTGCCGGCGGACGTCGTGGACGCGCGCCACTACCGGGACATTACCCGCTTCAGCGCGGCCTTTGCCCTCGTCGCCGATGCCGCCCTGGCAATCCTCGGCGGGGACCTGAAACGGCGCGAAAAGATCAGCGGTCGCCTGGCGGACGCCTTGGCTTGGATGTATCTGGGCTCCGCCGCCCTCAAGCGCTTTCATGACGAGGGCCGTCCCGACCGTGATCTTGCTGTGCTTGAATGGTCCTGCGGCCTCGCGCTTTGGGAGGTGCAAAAGGCTCTCGTCGGTGTTTTGGACAACCTGCCAGGGCGCGTCACGGCGGCGCTGTTGCGGCGCATCGTCTTTCCCTTGGGTCTGCCCGTGCGGGCGCCGAGCGACCATCTGGGCGCGCGGGTCGCACGGGGCCTGCTCGATGGCGCCGCGCTGCGAGAGCACCTCACGAGCGACATCTTCCTGCCGCATCAGACCGACAAGGGATTGGGCCGCCTGGAAGCCGCACTGGCCAGCGTGGTCGCGGCCAAGGACGCCAAGCAGAAAATACGCCAAGCCACACATGACGGCAGCTTGTCCAGAGACCCGCTCGAAAGCCGCGCCGAGCGTGCACGACAGGCCTGTGTCATCGATGATGAGGATTTGCGTCTTCTCACGCTCGCGGCAGAGGCGAGCGACGCTGCCATAGCTGTCGATGAATTTGACCCCGGAGCCTACGTTGCGCTCAAGGGGTGAACGCAGGTCCAGGAACCTTAAAAAACCAATGGTCGACTTTCTCGACCATTAGCAAGGATATGTGCAAATGCGCGGACAGCTGACCAATCGCGAATTTCGCGTCGATAGCATTTCGAACTTCTGCGTATTTCGGTCCGCACTTAGAGGATTCGTCATGACCGGTGTGGGACTTGGCAGTGTGAAGACGTCGGGCGCGACGTTCTTTGCGCTACGATAGAATCGAGAAAGCAATCTTGGTGAATCTTTGGTGCGTCAGAATGGCGCGCCTTGAATCAATCTTGCGTGGGAAGCTTCCCCACAAGTGTTTTCGCACAGCCAGGGTCATCATTCGCCGTGAGAGAGGCATTCAACCGAGGTCCGATGTCAAACAGGATGCCGACGCGGCGTGTGGAGCTGCCCAGAACAAGGTCGAGCGAGCACTCAACTCCAGGCAACGACCACGCAACTCCACAGGTCCCATCGATGCTGTACATCGAATGAAGTCGCTCTTGAGCAATTGTCATGGGTCTCACCTACATCACGGTCAAACGCCAGCATCCCAGCTGCAAACAAATGATGGTTACTGACGTAGCCCAGTGCACCTGCCTTCACGACCGCGGCCGTCCGTGCCCAAGCTGATAGTCAACCGCGTCAAGTAATACCAATGAGCGTGAATAGGAACCCATATGACCGCGAAGATTTTACCCGCTGGCAAGGCGCGTGGTGCGCCGTGGTGCTTGCGCACCACAAGCAGCGCGGAACGCAGCCAGCGGGTAAAAGATCGCGGCCTCCGGTGGG
>JAJFGK010000033.1 GCA_021776195.1 Kiloniellaceae bacterium
GGGCGGAGGAACGTTATGTCGGATCGGCGAGCGCCCTGCTCCGGATCGAGCAGCTCCAGACCTACCGGGATGTACCCGTCCTGCCGGTCACCCGGATTCAGCGTCTCCCCCTATCCAACCTCTCGTTCAGCGCAAAGCTCCTGCGCCTGGCACATGCGGCCGCCAGACGTGACGGCTCGGATTGGTTCGACCAGCTTCTAGGCGGACCACTGGCTCGCTATGGCTTGTTCTTCGTTCGTGCGACGCCTCTCGCCTCACTGACGTTCGCCCACATCGGCAGCGGCTCGGCCTGCGCCCGCATGCTGGGCCGGACCTGGCAGAGCCAAGCCATGGGCACGGCGTCCAACAGCGCTTTTGCCGATCAAAGCTTCGATTCGAGAATTTCCTCTTCATACGAGCTCTCGGTGAATTCCGGTGAAGGGATCCTCGAGCACATCGTCGGTCTGGTCGACCTAGGGTCCCGACACGTCTGGATCCCATACCAACGCTTGTTGCTTCCGGACGGCGAGCGCTTGGCCTGTTTTACCAAAATCACCCGGCATTTAGCGTGCCCGCTCTTCACATCCCGATAGGGATGGATTTCCGATTTCAGAAATATTCCGCTTGACCAGAATTCCAGTTATCGTAATTATCTCGGCACGACTTGTAATATCAGATCTTTCGCGACAGCTCTCGCAGAGGTTTAGACAGCGTAATGCGTCCCACCGATTCTCGCCGATGCTCCCGGCATCTTCATCATCGGCTCAAGCAGCCAGCTGAAGGTTAGGGCCTGAGATGGGTCCAGACATGAGGCGCTAGGCTTGCCCGATCCCATCGATCTTCATGTCGGCGGTCGTCTTCGGCTCGCGCGCAAGGCGGCCGGCCTGTCCCAGAGCAGGGTCGCAAAGGCGCTCGGCATCAGCTTCCAGCAAGTGCAGAAGTATGAGAATGGCATCAGCCGGCTCGGGGCCGGCCGGCTTTATCGGGTCGCCCGCCTGTTCAACGTCTCCGTCGGCTTTTTCTTCCGCGACATACCAGTTGAGATTGTCGGTACCGCGGTCCAAGGCGACAGCATGCCACACAAGGATGATCTGGAAGGGCTGAACGTGGGTGCCCACGGCCAAAACGAAGAGGTCATGCGACTGGTCGCCACGTTCCTGCAGATCACCGACCTCAAGCTAAGAACCGAATTGATCTCCTTCATCACATCACTTCAGCAATCGCTCGGCACCAAGCGACCGTCGGCGTCGTAACTTGCAATAGCGGTCACAAAGAATGACCGCTGGGTTGCGCTCAAGCGCCGCGCAGGCTGCGCGCCTCAACGGCGCTCGTCCTCGATCTCATGGAACTTTATGGTCCCATGAGAGCTTCGTCCGTCAAACGCCTATGAGTCGCACTCATCACCCTTTGGTATAAGGACCCAACTCAGCCGGAGGCTCGCTCCGCTTTCCTGACCTGTTCGCGGTGCAGGATGTAGAGCCCGCTGGCGGCGATCACCACGGCGCCGACCAGGGTCCAGCCGTCCGGCAGGTCGCCGAACAGGATGAAGCCGAAACCGGTCGCCCAGATCAGGTTGGCATAGGAAAAGGGCGCGATCACCGCGGCCGGCGCGGACTGAAAGGCCTTGATCAGGGTGAAGTGGCCCAAACAGCCGCAGAGCCCCAGGCCGATCGACAGCAGGAAGGCCTCGAGGGTCATGGGCACCCAGATGAAGGGCGCGGCCAGGGAGGTCACCACGGCGCCGACCAGGGCGGTGTAGAAGAGCGTCGTCAGGGGCGCATCGGCACCCCGCAGGCGACGGGTGGCCAGTTGATAGCAGGCGTTGGTGACCGCGCAGCAGAGCAGAAAGACCACGCCCGCCTCCAGGATTCCGGCGCCCGGCCGGATGATGACCAGGGCCCCGAGAAACCCGATGGCAACGCCGGCCCAGCGGCGCGGACCCACCGCCTCGCGCAGCAGCGGCACCGACAACGCGGCGACCCAGAGCGGCGAGGTGAAGGAGATCGCGCTGGCGTCGGCCAGCGGCACGGTGCGGATACCGAGAAAGAACAGCAGGGTGGTGACCATGAGCAGCAACGAGCGCACCAGCTGCAGTCCGGGATTGGCGCTCTTGATCACCTGCCCGAGGCGCGGCCCCAGCAGCAGGCCGGCAAAGAGCAGGTGGAAGACGAAGCGCAGGCAGACCAGCTGCATCACCGGATAGTCGGCCACCAGGACCTTGGCCAGGGCGTCGAGACAGACGAAAAAGAACGAGGTCACCAGCATCCAGAAGACACCGACGGCGACGTTGTCGCCCTCGGTCTTGGCGGGACGGGAGATCAGCAGCATGGCGGGGTCGGCGGCATGGAGCGAGCCTTTCGGGCTTTTAGATCCTTTGGCTTAAAGCACGGGGCACCCCTGTCTAGAGCCTTTCTTTGTCATACGGAAACATTTGATGGGTCATAGGCGATCATTCGGGAAGGCGCGCTGTGCGGGGCGATGCTAAAGCATCGGACAAGCAGCGGAACGCGCCCGATGATCGTCTATGGCCCACCGAAGGCCGGGTTCTTTTGCCTTCTGGCCGCGTTCCGCTCCTCGACCGATACACGTATCGCTCTTCGAAGCGCGCCTTGCCAGAAGACAAAATAATCCCGGTCAAATGCTTCCGTATGACAAAGAAAGGCTCGAGTGGATAGCGTTGGTGCGGACGGGGGGACTTGAACCCCCACGGGCTTTCGCCCAACGGATTTTCGTACCACTTCGGCTTTCGCCGCCACCGCGCCGGTGTTCGTGGTCTGGACTATCCCTTCACCTTAACCGGGCCGGAGCCAGGCCGTAGGTGCCACCCGTCTAGTCTCTACACCTTCCCCGGTTAAGGGGCTTGGCTCGGGATTGGCATCAGCCGCGCTGGAAGCGTTCCCCGAGTTTGGGCGGTTCTACTCCCCCTGTTTCCAGGGGGGCACTCAATTTCATCAAGTCCGTTGCGTCTACCGATTCCGCCACGTCCGCATGTGCTGGCAATAATCCCAATAAGAGTCCCCGGAGCAAGGAGAATTACACCGTTGCCCAATGGGTGCGGCGAAGGATTGTCCCCTCGCCGCCTACTTGTCGATGTTCTCTTCGAGGATCTGGATGGACTTGTGCCGCCCTGCCATGAGCCAGCGGTCGAGCGGTGTGGTGTCGGCCCCGCTGTAGAAGTACTTCGCCGTGTTGTAAAAGATGAAGTACTTGTCGCCGACCTTCTCGGCCGTGGCGAATTGAAACTCGTCCCAGGAGTACTTGTAGACCGTGATCGTCGTACTCACCGTGCCAGAGCTGATGTCGCCGGTTTCCTTCTCGCGGTGGCGGAACTTGGAATTGACCACGATTCGCTTATAGGGATTGATCGAGTCGTAGTTCGGATTGGCCAGAATTCCCTCGGCAATTTCGATGTACTTGTCATCGGTCTCCGCCGCCTCGGGCATGCGCGCGAAACCGAGCGCGGTCTGGAAGTCGGACTTGTAGCGGTTCAGTCCCTCCTGCAAGGCCGCGCGCTGGGCGGCGCGGTCCGGGCCGTCGGTGCGTCCCAGGGCCTGGTCGAAGGCGGCGCCCGTGTCGATCAGGGCAAACCCCGCTTCCAGGTTGGCGACCGTCTCCTCATACTGACCCTCGCCCAGCAGGCGGTTGGCCTGATGATTGACGTCGGTCGGGTCGGTCGTCATGTGCCAGGCGGCCGTGTCCAGCGCCGGCTGGACGGCAAAATCGATCCTTTCCTGAGACCGTGCGAGATTTTCGTCGATCTCACGCAGCAGATATCCCCCTGCCCAGTGGCGCAGACTACTGGTCTTCTGGTTCCGCACGCCAGCGGCCTCGAGCTTGTCCAGCACGGCCATATCGACTACTGACTGCGCCCGGTACGCTTGGAGTTGCTCGACATAGGCCTTGGCCGCCTCGGCGCCCTCGGCCGGGTCGAAGCCCTGCGGGTAGGGAATCTTGGTTTCCTGGGCATGCCTGTCGATCTCCGCGATCTGGGCATCGACATCGCCGATCTCCTCGCCCTTGGCCTGGGCCTCCGCGGTGCGCTGCTGAAGCAAGGCCGCGGCGGCCTCGATACGCCCGGCCACCGCCGCGACGGCGGGCTGGCTGGCATCGGGAAAGCGCGCCAGGTCCTGGCGGAAACCGTCCAGGCGGTCGAGGAGAGCGCCCAGTTGATCGCCGTCCAACAGGGTCTGGAAGTGCGCCTTGTCGATCGTTTCGTAGGCGCCCAGAACGTTGCGGTTGATACGTTTGATCTTGGCTTGGTCAGAGGAGATCAACCCCGTGACATCCAGGACGTTGGGGTCCTTTTCGGCAATTTCGACGATGCGATTGTTCAGGGCATTGTAGCGCTTGCGGGCATCGTTCCACTGCGGATGGGCCTTGTTCTTGGCCGATTTGAGCAACGTGCCGACCGGCCCCAGTTCCGTCAGATAAGCGCGACCCGCGGTCTGGTCGCCCGGTGCCATGGCCTCGGCCTTGGCCTCGTAGTCGGCAATCAGGGCCAGCGCCTCCAGGGTCTCCGGGTCGGCATCGCCGGCGGCCGGCGCCGCGGCCGTGGCATTGGCCTTGGCGACGATCTTGCCTTGCAGATCCGTGTAGCGCTGGGCCGCGGCACGCCAGGCTTCATGGGTCTTGTCGGCAACCGTCATCAGGGGCGTTTGGATCTTGGCATCCATCTCGTTGACGTAGAGCTGGCCCTTGGCAGTGTCGCCCGCTGCCATCGCCTCGCTCAGCGCCTCGTAACGGTCCAGGTCCTTTTGCGCCTGTACCACGATGGGGTCGGCCGGGCCGGCGGCGGACCCGGTTTGGGCCGCGGCGGCCGGCGCGGCCTTGGCCTTGTCGACGATCTCGTTGTGCAGCGCGTTGTAGCGCTGGGCGGCTTCTTTCCAGGTGGCGTTCTTGTCGCTCACGCCTTTCAGACGGGGCTCCAAGGCCTTGAGCGCATCGTATTGCGGCTTGAGATTGGTCTTGTCGCCGGGTGCGATCGTCGCCACGGCGGCCTGGATCTCGTCCATCGTCGTCAAGGCGTCGGCCACCACCGGATCGACACCGGCTGCCGGTGCCGCCGTGCTTGCCGGCGCCTCGGCGGCCGGCGCTTCCGGTTCGGCCGCGGCCTTCGCGGTGATCGCTGCCATCATGGCGTTGAATCGGGCAACCGCTTCGTCCCACTTGGGGCCCTTGTCGCGGATACCCTCCAGCCGCGGCCCCCACTTCTTCAAGATGTCCTGCTGGGACTTCAGCTTGGCCTGGTCGCCGGGCGCGATCTTGGCCACGGCGGCCTCGATGCGGTCCATGTACTGCATGGCCTTGATGGTCATCGGATCGGGGTCGGCCGCCTCGGCTTGCGGTACCAAGAAGAGCGGGGCCAGACCGATCAAGGCGGTCAGCAAACCGGCAAAGCCCGCCGTCCTCAATTTCTCTAGTTTCGCGCCGATCCCCATGATGCCCCCCTTCCGACCCTGGATTGTCCGGTTTGGGTTTCCTACCCAATCGGATCTAACGATTTTAGGCCAGCGGCGGCAATGGTTCTGTGACGCGGGTCACTTCGCCGGCAGTCGGGGAACAAAAGGACCGGCGGGCGCAAACGGAAAGAGGCCCGGACTTTCGTCCGGGCCTCTTGTCCATCTCACCAAAGCTTTCAGACCTGTTGGCTACCTTGCCGATTGGTCCTCCGGCCTAAGTGTCGAGCTTCGGAAAGGCCAGACTTAGTTGGCGCCGTCCAGCTTGCTCGACACGGTGAAGAACATCGTGCTAAGCGAATCACCCATCGCGGTCAGCGCGGCGATCGCGGCGACCGAAACCAGAGCGGCGATCAGGCCATACTCGATGGCCGTCGCACCCGATTCGTCACTAAGGAACTTCTTGAACATGATCATTATCCCGTTTCAGCCTTGTTGCAGTGGGGCCAAATTGGCATTCGGCTGTTAAGGAAAAGTAAAATAGACAATTTTTTATATTGTAAATGTTACATTAACTATTTAACTCGTTGCTCTTCTACATCGTTTATTGAAGATGGCTTGTTACATTTATTCGGAAGAGCTTCGATAGACTGTTACATGTTTATTTCCAAGAGTTCGATGAGGTCGAAATATCGCCCGAATTCGTCCGCCCTGCCGCCCCGAAACCCTTGTGTCCCGGCTGCGCCCCTCGCGCCGGCAAAGAGTTTCTTGCTCAAGCCCAAAGAGGTTAGTCTACTAGGAACCCACGGGGACTGCCGTGCCGCAGTTCTAGGGGAAACCGGCCCAACCAAGGGCCGAAACCAACGGGGAGGACGACCGCATGAGCCGCAAGGTCATTATTACTTGTGCCGTCACGGGCTCAATCCATACGCCGACCATGACGGAGCACCTGCCGATCACGCCCGACGAGGTGGCGGAAGGCGCCATCGGCGCTGCCGAGGCCGGCGCGGCGATTTTGCATCTCCATGCCCGCGATCCCATCGACGGCCGCCCGACCCCGGATCCCGGCGTCTTCATGCAATTCCTCCCCCGGATCAAGCAGTCGACCAATGCCGTGGTGAACATCACCACTGGCGGCGGCCATCATATGACCCTGGAGGAACGCCTGGCCGCCCCGCTGCGAGCGAGCCCCGAGATGTGCTCGCTCAACATGGGGTCGATGAACTACGGCCTCTATCCCGTGGCCCAGAAGTACCAGACCTGGAAGCACGATTGGGAACCGGCCTTCCTCGAGGCAAGCCGCGACTTCATCTTCAAGAACACCTTCGCCGACATCGAGCGGGTCCTGAAGGATCTCGGCGAGGGCCACGGCACGCGCTTCGAGTTCGAATGCTATGACGTCGGCCACCTCTATACCCTGGCCCACTTTCTCGATCGCGGCCTGATCAAGGCACCTTTCTTCGCTCAGTTCATCTTCGGCATCCTGGGCGGCATCGGCGCCGATCCCGATAACCTGATGCATATGAAACGCACGGCGGACAAACTCTTCGGCAAGGACTACTTCTTCTCGGTGCTGGGCGCCGGACGTCACCAGATGCCCCTGGCGACCATCGGCGCCACCCTGGGCGGCAACGTCCGGGTCGGCCTGGAGGACTCGATCTATTTGGGCAAGGGCCGCCTGGCGAAATCCAACGCCGAACAGGTCACGCAAATTCGAGAAATCCTGGAGCGGCTGTCCCTGGAGATCGCCAGCCCCGAGGAAGCCCGCGATATGTTGGCCCTGAAGGGCGGCGATCAGGTTGGCTTCTAGAGGTCCGGGGATCCAGCCGTGAAGATCGTCTTCAACGAGAGCCATCGCCTGCACGAGCCCAAGCACTTCCTGGTGCGCGGAACCATTGCGGCAAGCCCGGAGACGCCGGCGCGCGCCGCGGCGCTGCTGGCCGCGGCCAAAGATGCTGGGCACGAGCTGCTGCCTTGGGAGGAGGACGCCGGCCTGGCACCGGTCGCGGCGGTCCACGGCCCGGAGTACCTGCAGTTCCTGGCCCAGGCCCACGACCGCTGGAGCCGGATCGAAGGCGCCGCGGAGGAGATCGTGCCCAATGTCCACCCTGACCGCCGCGACGGCAGCTATCCCGCGTCCGTGGTCGGACAGGCCGGCTATCATATGGCCGATACGGCCTGCCCGATCGGCGCCGGCACCTGGCAGGCCGCACGGGCCGCCGCCAACTTGGCCCTGCGCGCGGCCTCGCTGGTCTCGGCCGGCGCCCCGGCGGCCTACGCGCTCTGCCGCCCCCCCGGTCACCATGCCTTCGCCGATATGGCAGGCGGTTTTTGCTTTCTCAACAACGCTGCCATCGCCGCTCAGTCCCTGCGCGGAGAAGCCAGGCGCGTGGCGATCCTCGACGTCGACCTGCACCACGGCAATGGCACCCAAGGCATCTTCTATGGCCGGGACGATGTGCTGACCCTTTCCCTGCACGCGGATCCCACGGTGTTCTATCCCTTTTTCTGGGGGCATGCGGACGAGCGAGGGAAAGGCCCCGGGGTCGGCTACAACTTGAACCTGCCCTTGCCGCTTGGCAGCGATGACCAGGCTTTTCTGGCCGCCCTCGACCTGGCCTTTGCCCGCCTGACCGCTTTTGCACCGGACGTTTTGGTGGTCGCCCTGGGTCTCGACGCGCACGAAGACGATCCCCTGGCGGGCCTGGCGGTCACCACGGAGGGCTTCAAGCGCATCGGCGCGGCGATCTCGCGCCGCGGCCTGCCCAGCGTCCTGATCCAGGAAGGCGGCTACCTGACCCCCGCGTTGGGCGCCAATCTGGCCGCCTTCCTCGATGGTTTCGAAAACAACTGACGGAGCCGGCGGATGACGGTCTCGGTGCGGCCGGCGACACCAGACGACGCGGAAAGCGTTCACCGCATGATCGCGGCGCTTGCCGCCGGCAACGACGAACTCGACAAGGTCACTTCGACTCCCGCGGATGTGCGCCGCGACGCCTTCGGACCCGACCGCCTCTACCAGCCCCTCCTTGCGGAGTGGCGCGAGCGGGTTGCCGGATTGCTGTCCTTTTATATGACCTACTCGACCTATCGCGGGGCGCCCTGCCTTTTCATCGACAATCTCTATGTCGAGCCTTTTGCGCGCCGCGCCGGCGCCGGTCGGGCGCTAATGGCCGAGGCTTGCCGCATCGCCCTGCGGCGGAATTGCTGCCGGCTTGAGCTGCATGTCCTGAACGACAATGCCGCCCGCGGGTTCTACGAAAAGATCGGCATGGCTCACCACGGCGAGCTGACCTACACCATCGCCGGCGATGCCATGGCCGGACTTGGGCGCGATCCCAGCGGCGGCGCCGGATAAAGGCCTTCAATTATCAAATGTAGTGACGCTCGTCACTGGCCGTCTTGCGTGCTCTCCTCAAATTGAAGTGACTGCCTCGCAAGTGCCGGGCAGGATTACGGGGCCATCACACAGCGACAGCATCACATAGCGATAGCGGGGAGACGATCCATGGCTGATTATCTCAGCAAGAAGGACTGGCGGACCCATCTCAAGCTCAAAGAACACAAGAGCATTAAAAAGACCGGCATCTCCGACACGCTGAGTCCCTATGAAAAAGCGCTGAAGAAGAAAGACCTGGCCGGCCAGGTCGCCGCGCTCGAGGCAATCATCGCCAAGGTCAAGGAGGTCAAGGCCAAACACAGCGGGGTCAGGACCCTGACCAGCTATCTCGACTCCATGGCCAAGGAGGCCAAGACAGCCCAAGACAAGATCCAGGACGAGCTCGAGAGCGACGACGGCGACGAGGACGACTCGGGCAAGGGCGCACTGGCCAAGATGCTCGATCGTGCCAGGCAGCGAAAGGTCGACAACCCCTTCCAATTCGTCATCGCGCCCGGCAAGCCCATGTGCGGCCTCGTGATGCACAAGAAGAAGATCCAAAAAAAGCACATCAAAGAAGCCATCGCCATGCGTGGCAAGGCCGGCCGCTTCATGCAGGGCAGTTGCTATTTCGACAAGGGAAAGCACGTCTTTGACCTTGGTCCGGACGCCAAGGCGCCCCAAAGCCTGGCCAAGTCGATCAAGCTGGCCGCCAAACTGCACGCCGAAAAAACCATCAAGGTCATCGTGCGCGGTGGCGGTCTCGAGTTCGACGACGAGGACGATGACGACCGCGCCGAAGCCGGCGAAGCCAAAACACGCAGTGGCGGCGCCAGCGACTACCCCGACCTCGCGCGCTGGACCAAGATGCTCGACACGCTGCGCAAGGCCAAACCGGCCGATCGAGACGGAGTCTATAGCGGCATTGCCGGTCTGGCCCAACGCTACAAGACCCAGGCAGCCCAGGACGATGCCCTCGACGACGCCGAGAAGCAGGCCCAGGACACGCTGCTTGACGGCGTCCTGCAGCAGGCCGGGAAAGTCATTAATCCCGATCCGGCACCGCCGGTGCCCACACGCTACCCGAGCCCGGAGGACTGGGACGCCCTGATTGAAAAAGTGGGGCGCGTCGACACGGCCAAACGAAAAGCCGCGCTCGACAAGGTCGCGGAACAGATCAAAAAGGTCAGGGCCGAAATCGCCGCCGACGCGGGTTTGTCCGCGGCGGGCAAAAAGCGCGAAACCAAAGCTTGGAAGGACGCGCTCGCTAAGGTTGATGCCGCGCACAGGGACCTGGCCAAACTCGCCACGACCATCTCTGCCAGTGGCC
The DNA here is from genome assembly GCA_021776195.1 of Kiloniellaceae bacterium. The sequence goes on from JAJFGK010000033.1 coordinate 10,085, forward strand.
ACCTGAAGCGCTTTAAGGCGCTGGAGCGACGCTTCGACACCGTGATGAAAGACGACCTGCCGCCCTCCACCCGACGCTCGCTCGAAAGCCTGATGGACCAGGTCAAGACCGCCCTGAAGGCCAAAGACGATGACGGTGCCGAAGCCGGCATGGACAGCCTGGAAGATGACATTGCCGAGGCCCAAGAGGCCGCCAACGCCGCCAAGAAGGCGGAACTGAAGCTCGCCGAGCAGTCCCGCCTGCACGAAACCATGGCGCCGTCCATGGAGTTGGCGACCAAGGCCAGCTTCCCGGCCGGCAACGCCAAGACCCTGCAGTCCAAGTACAAGGACCTGGTCAAGAAGGACAAGGGTTTCGCCGGCCTTCTGAAGGCGATGGAGGCCTGCGAGAAAAACCAGGACGAGGCGGCCATGCGCGGTCTCGCCGAACAGGCCTCGACCTACCTGAAGACGGTTGAGGCGGGCAAACCCGTGCTCGGCCAAAACGCCAATGCGAAAGCGACAGCGGCCTTCCAGAAAGACCTCGCGACCTTCGAGAAGAAGGTTGAAATCGCCAAGGTTACCGTGCAGCACGCCCGCCTGGCCGAACTGGCCGCACAGTACACCGCCCTGGGATCGCCACCCTGGGACGAAGCCAAGAGCGAGGCCGCGGCCGAGTTGCGCGCCAGCTACTTCTTCGAGGAGAGCGCTTTGAAGAGCGGCGGCGCGGTGCGTCCGGCGGCGGCCCTTGCAGACGGCGGGGTCAACGAGTCCTGGTGGATCGAACGGATCGAGGAAGGCTACCTGCCTGTCGGCGAAACCGCGAACGCCGGAACACTGCGCCCCGGCCAGGCGGCCCAGGTCGCGAACAAGCACAAAGACGCGGTCAAGAACGACAAGACCTTTGCCCTGGTCATCAAGCATCTGTCGGCCTTCGAGAAAGACCGGACCGGCCTCACGCTAAAAGCGCTGTCGGCAGCCTGCGAAGATTACCTACGCGGCGTCGGCGCCGAAAAAGCCGCTCTGGGCGATCCACCGGATGCCACCGCGCTGGGGGAGATCGAGGAACGCGAGACCTTCGTCAAGGCGACCCGGAAAGAGGCCTCCCTGAAGCCCAAGCGCCACTGCATCTTCAAGCCGGGCGGCCTGGAGACCAACGAATTCGCCGGCATGCCGCCAGGCAGCGGTGCGCCGCGGGAAGTCCTGGCCAAGAAGCTGAGCGACGAAATGGCCGCGGCGGGCTTTGAGATCGGAGTTTGTCCTACCTCCTTGATCAGTGTCGACCTGGCCAAGCTCCAGGAGGCCGAAGAGCGCGGTGCCAACAATGGCCGCCACCTCGGCGCCATGCAGGAGTTGGCAGCCGGACACGATGGCGCCCTTGCCGACAAACTGCAGTCGGATCCGGCCTTCTGTCAGAAGATCGACCCCAAGAACTACGGCGAACTGGCCGTCTTCGACATGATGTTCGGCAACCTCGACCGGCACCCGGGCAATTTCATGGCCGGCGAGGAGGATCCCGAGACCGGCCAAGTCAAGCTGATCCCCATCGACCACGGCTTCGGCCTGCCGAGCCCGGAAGTGATGACCATGAACCGCACCCGTATGCTGGGCATGCAAAACAGCTTGCTGCGCGATGACATGCCGCAGAAGGACAAGCCACTCGATCCGGAAGTGATCGACTGCCTGGAAGCGCTCGACCCGGCCCAACTCATCGCCGCAATGAAGGGTTCGCGCGACGGCATGGCCGGCCGTCACCCCGAGGCCGCCGGCATGGTCGAAGACGCCGCCATCGAAGGGATCGGCCAGCGCCTGGCCTTCATCAAGGCGGCGGCCGGCAAGCTGACGGTCAAGGAGCTGTTTCAGGCACAGGGGATCTTCGGTGCCGAAATACAGGACGCCGATCCGGCCGACTTCAATGATCTGATCAAGGAGATCAAGAAAAGGCTCAAGGCCCAGGACGAAGGCAAGGAGGCGATCAACAACTGGACCGGGGTAGCGATCAGTCAAGGTACGCCAGCCGAGTATGCCGTCCTCATCGACCTCGGATGGCTCTATGACATGGGCCTGCGCGATATCATGTTCTGGATGGAGGCCAATGCCGCACTGGCGATCAAGATTGCCCGTGGCAACATTCCCAACCCCGCCGCTCTGGCGGAGATCGACGAGCGCAAAGCGCTGCTCAACGACCCCGACATCAACGACGAACTCGAGGGTCTGACGATCAAGGAACAGGTTCAGCTGCTGCGCCGCCGGGCACCGCGCGATTGGGAAAAGGGCGCCCGCGACATCGATCAATCTGAACTGGGTACCACTTACGAACGCCTCGGCGGTGATGCGGCCTGGCAGGCCCTGATCAGGACCTTCCCCGCCTGCGCCGACGCCGAAGAGATCGAAGACAAAGTCGACTTCCTAATGCAGTGGAAGGCCTTCAACGATGCCGGCGGCATGGCCGAATACACCCGCCTTGGTGGCGAGCAGCTGCCGCTGCTCAGTGAATATGTCGGCCGCCTGATCATGTTGAAGGGCAGTGAATCCAAACGGGACGAGATCGAAGCCCTGTCCGACAGCGCTGTCCTCAAGCGCCAACGCCAGGACATCAAGGACCTCAATGCCCAGGCCCGCGCGATGATAAAGTCCGTCGCGTCAAAGGAGAAACGCGACGCCTTCCTCGATGAGATCCGTGACGCGGTCGACCTAGCGCGCGCAGGCAAGTTGGACGAGGTTCAAGCCCGCGTGGGTGTTACCGTTCAGCGAATGAAGGCCCTGCTCGCCAAGCAGGACAGCGAGCGGGCAACCTACACCAAGCGGATCGCGGATCTCCGCAAGAAGCTGGCAAACGCCGGGGGCCAGGCGGCCGCGGACTTCGCGGACGACTTTGAGGCGTTTGCCGATGAGATCCACGCCAAACTGGACGATGGCGATTTCAGTGCTGCCATCCGTGTTCATAGGGAAATGCGTGCCGAATTAGACAGGGCGATTCTTGGTGACGACTCCGAGGTCGCCAAGTGGGAGAAAAGCGTTGCCGGTGCGCGCGCCATTATCGCCAGCGCCAGGGGCGAGTTCTACGAACCCACCTTGCGTGATTGGCTGACCTCGGCGGAAAGCAAGCTGGACAGTTACGATTGGGGATCCATCGACTGGCCACTGAAACGCATTGACGTCGTGACCCAGGCATTGGCCGACTGGCCGGCGATCAGCGCGGCCCTCGATCGGTTGGCGGAGCATCCCAAATACGACGCCCTGGTCGCCGACCATAACGCCATCGTGGACAAGCTAAGCCGTTCCGCCGGCAACTCTATCGAAAACTTGGTGTCGGACCTGCGGAGCAAGGTAGAGGCCGCGCAGAGGGAGAACGCCGCCTGACGGACACCGGCTCTAGATGGGAGCTTTCAATAGCTTGTCCATCCGGTCCTGACCGAGGCCCAATAGGGGCGGTCTGGACGCCATAGCGCTGCCCGTTGGAGACGTTAAGCCCGGCGGCGTGCCAAGTGCGCCCCTCCCCTTTTCGGGGACCAGGCTTCAATAGGATAGCCGAGAGGCCCTGGGCACAAGATCGCCGCGGTCGAGGCTCTCTACAGTTTAAACCTCAGGACTCGAGGAACTCCTCCAGCGCATCGCGCTCTTCGTCCTCCAGGGTAACGGCGAAGGCGACGTAGTTGGTCGAGGTGCCGCTGCTGACCCGGCCCGGCTTGAACATGGGGAAGAGGTACTGTACCGCCGGGTTCAGGCGCCGCTCGGGCCAGCGCAAGCGCTGATGCAGCTTGTAGATCACCCAGTAATCGTCGCTCTGGAGGATCAGCTTGGCGCACTTCTTTGCGTCTCCGACGGTATCGAACTCCATCACCGTCTCGTCATAGCGCTTGTAGAGTTCGTAGTTCGGCCGCACGAAGGCGACCCCGTCGGAATTCGTGCCGGTCTTGATCACCCCGTCGTCCTGCAGGTCGAGAATAAGATCCTGGAACTCATCCTTGTCGATATCGCCCAGCACCTTGCGCAGTTCGCGCGTGCTCATCTCGATGTGCTCCGTACCGTCGGACTGACGCAGTATGTGGACCAGCAGCTTGGCCGCCAGACCGTCGTAGGGCGGCAACTCGTCGATCTGCTTGACGACAGGTTTTGGCTTGGGCTTTGGCTTCGGTGCCGGCTCCTCCTTCACCGCCTCCTGGGCCGGCGCCTCGTCTTCGTCGTCATCGCTGTCGTCGTCGTCGATATCATCGTCATCGTCGTCGTCAATTTCGTCGTCGTCATCGTCGTCATGATGGGCGGCAGAGGCCGCGGCGGCGACCGGCAGATCGGCGGCCAGTCCCGCCTTGATGGCTTCCACCAGGGCCTGGCCGAGCCCTTGGAAAGCAGCGACGACCTCTTCTTTCGCCATGCCGGCCTTCAAGCCATAGTCCAGGGGTTGGGGGTCGCCCATAAGCCCGCTCGGCAGGCTATCGACCTCGCCAAACCCGCTGTTGGCGACAGCGATCACGCGCTCGGCGCCGAGGGCCCTGCGGGCAAAACCGAGCTCCAGCAACACGTTGGGATCGGGGCAAGCGACGCCCTCCCCGACAGTGCCAATCGGCGTCACATCGGCAATCACCAGGGCGGCGTCCTCGAGTCCGGCCTCAAACGAGTCGAGCCCATCGTCGCCGTTCCGGGCAACCTCCTCGACGCTCAGTTCCTCGCCGGAGGCCTTTACCGCCCAGTCGATGGCGCGACGGAGAAAAGCCCTGCTGAGGCGCGGGTCGCGCCCTTCTTGCCATGCATAGAGAATGCTCTGCGACATTGAATTTCACCAAGTCTTACCGTGGATGGACGAATGCGAGAAAGGCTACACTCTTGCCCGAGCTCTGAAAAGCGGCAGCGGTGACGCGGACTAGGACCGATCGGGCAGCCCGGCGGCGGGGGCTTCGGGCTGAAGCAGGGCGCCCTGAGTTACGAGCGCGGCGTCGCCCGTCGAATGCGGCTCCCGGTTGGTGCCGGCGTCGAGCGACGAGAGCGCGAGATGGCCAACCAGAGACAGGGTGACCAGCAGACCGGCGACGATCAGATCACCGATAGACTTGGCGCGTTCGAAGGTCATTGTTCCGCTCCCCTTTGTTCCCTGCGCCAGCCCGAGGATCTCGGGGGACGCGCGGCCTCAACTCCAGACAAAACCCTAACCCGGATTCGGAAAACCCTCTGTGACGGACCTCACACTTCGCCGGACGCCGAACAACCTTGCCCAAAATCCCCTTGCCGGTCCTATAGTAGGGCCTGTTCACGAGCACCGGGGCCCCCAGGCCCGGTTGCCATCGTTTACGGGCGCCACCGTCGAGAGGAGAGCATCGCCGTGAATTTGACCATCGAAGCCGGACCCTTCGCCTTCACCGCTCGTCTCGAAAGCGAGGCGGCACCGCGAACCTGCGCGAAGTTCCTCGAGCTGTTGCCCTTCGAGAACAAGGTCATCCACTCGCGCTGGAGCGGCGAGGCGGTGTGGATTCCGCTCGGCCAGTTCGACACCGGGCTCGGCTTCGAAAACCACACCTGCCACCCCTCGCGCGGCGATATCCTGCTTTATCCCGGCGGCTACAGCGAAACCGAGATTCTCTTTACCTACGGCAGCGCCTGCTTCGCCAGCAAGATGGGGCAGCTCGCGGGCAACCACTTCCTGACCCTGGTCGAAGGCCAGGAGAACCTGGAGGCGTTCGGCAAGATGGTGCTCTGGGAGGGCGCCCAGCCGATCGGCTTTACCCGGGCCGGCTGACCGCCGGGCCCCGATTCAGGCTGAGTTGCCCCGACCGTTTTCCGTCGGGAGCGGCAGGACATGCAGCGACAGCGCCGCCGCGCGGCCTCGAATCGGCTGGGAGGCCATGGCCTGGAAGCCGGCCAGAAGATTCTCGCACCCCTGCGCCTTGACCATCTCATAGACAGACGCGGAGATCGCCACCGATGCCGCCAGATCGCGGGTCAGGCTCTCCAGGCGGCTCGCCGTGTTGACCACATCGCCGCTGGCGGTCAGCTGCACGTGTCGGTCACCGCCCAGATTGGCAATAACCACCTCGCCATAGTGCAAGCCGCAGCGTACGTCGAGCCGAACCGGCATGGGTGCCCCTTCCGAAGCCGGCAGCGCCACGATCTCGCCGGGCGCCTCGCTCAAGCTCCGCGCACAGGCCAGCGCATTGACCGCATCTTGCAGCCGCGCCTCCGGCAGACCGAAAATTACCATGGCGCCGTCGCCCATGAACTTCTCGATCATGCCGCTGTGGCTCGCCGCCACCTGTTCGATGCGGCGGTGGAAATCCCGCAGCAGGGGCACCGTCGCTTCGGCGCCGATGGCCTCGGCGATTCGGGTGAAACCGGCGACGTCGACAAAGAGCACCGCGGCCGGCTGGCGCCGGTTGGTCTCGCCGTAGCCGGCATCGCGGGCGACCTCGCCAGCTACCACGGGTGAAAGCCGCCGCGAGAGGTTCGCGGCATGGCCGGCGGCTGTGCGGTGCAGCCGCTGTTCTTCGCGGATTCGCAGCGACATCATCAAGGCGGCGGAGAGGGCCACGGCCAGGGTCGGAAAGGTCAGGTTCAACAGCCAGCCCTCGGCCGTGAACAGGGCCTGCGCCAAGGCCCACCAGAGGCCGGCGATCAAGGCCGCCAGAGCAAAGCCGAAGGCCGGCCGCAGTTTGTGGCAGAGCAGTGCCGTCAACAGGCCCAATAGCAGAGTCGCGGCAACATCCGCCAGACGAGAGATCTCGTCGGCCATCAGCAGACGACCTTCCAAGATGTTGGCCGTCGCCGTGGCCAGGACCTCGACGCCTGGAAGCGACGGCGAAAAGGGCGTTGCGTAGCGATCGCCGACGCCGGCCGCCGTGGCACCGACGAAGACGATGCGTCCGCGCAGCGCGTCGGGCGCGAGCTTTCCGTCGAGCAGATCGCTCATCGAAAAGGTCGGAAGGGATCCCGCCGGACCGTAGAAGTTCAGCGCCACGGTGCCGTCTAGCGCCACCGCGATTTCGTGACCGGACAGGACCAGCCGTCGTCCCTTCTCGTAGACCAGGGTGTCGAGTGCGTCACCCGCCAGAAGGCGAACGGCGGTCACGGCCAGCATGGGATAGGACCCGCCGTTGAAGTCGATCACCGGATCGATCCGCCGCAGAGCGCCATCTGAATCCAGCACCACGTTGACATGACCCAGAGCCGCTCGTTCGCCCGCCGAGGGCGGGATCATCGCGCCGCGCGGAGAAGGAAGGCGGGCGTCGCCGGCATCCTCGCCCTCGATCACGACCTTGAGCGCGCCGCTCGCCAGGCGCGCCATCTTGGGCGGTGACAGAGGAAGAGCCTCATCGAAGGAGAAGGCTACCGGCAGCACCAATCCCGGAACGGCTGCGAGGCGTTCGGCAAAGCGGGCGTCGATGGCATTGTCGTCGGTTCCCTCGGCCAGGATCAGGTCGAGCGCGACGACCGCGGCCCCGGCCTTGACCAGGTTTTCGACCGCCTGGCCGATGACCGGGCGCGGGAGCGGCCAGCGTCCAACGCGTTCGATGGTTTTGCTGTCGATGGCGAGAATGGCAACGGCTGGATCCGGCGTGACCGGACCGCGCATCAAAAATCGCCAGTTGACGGTCTGGCCCTCCAAGGCCTGAAACGGGAGCCGGTCGCCGGCAAGTCCCTGCAGCAGCAAAAGGGCCGTGACCAACGCCAAGGGCGACCAAACGGCGAGGCGTCTCATGGCTTTGCTCCATCAGCCGCGGTCACAGCCCGCTGCGGGCCAGGACATCGTCGATCCGCGCCTGGCCCCAGGCCTTGGGCGGCCCGACCGCGCGCTCGGTGATGTCGACTCCCTTGCCTTTCGTCATGACCGCGCGGCCCGCGTTGTCCGGCGACAGCCCTTCGGCCACGACCTCGCCCGCGATCACAAAGACCGCGGTGTGGTCGGCACGGTAGCTCTCCACCACCCAGCGGGTCGAACGCACGGACACCAGGGCCAGGCGGGTTCGCACCTCGAAACGCTCGCGCCTGGCGTCGGGCGAGAGGGCGAAACGGGCAATCCCGCGCAGCAGGTCGATCACCGCGCTGACCAGGGTTTCCTCCTCCTTGACCACCGCGGTCAGCCGCACCCGGCTCTCCGGCCCGATGGTCATGGTTGCCCCGGAGCCAAGCTCGATCCGGACGCGTCCCTTCGCATTGGTGCGAATGACGTCCGAGACGGCCAATTCGTCGCCGACTGTCGCATCGGTCACGCGTCCGCCGCGCTCCAGCTTCACCCGCCCGGACAGTTCGGCAATCTGCCCCACCATGACCGTTTCGGCGGCCAGCAGGAACGAAGGACCCAGCGGGAGAATCGACAGGCCGAGCAGGAACAGGACAGCCAAGCCGCGCGACAGGCATCGCGGCGGCCGCGGCATGGCCCCAGTATCCCAGGCCTTGAATTGGGCTAACATGGTGCGAGAGCCTTTCGTTCGAATCAGCAAAGCGACGACGGCCTGCGCCGTCAAGGATCCCCGCGGATGGAGATCATGCTATAGCTGGCGAGGACAGCCTTGTCTTTTGGCGTTATGTGAGGACCATCACTTTGGCCCGGGGCCGGCCGGCCCCACATGGAGTCTAATTGTGGGGACCCAAAAGACGGTTGCCGGAAGCCTGTCGTTTTATCGGATCGGGGGAGCAGAAACATGGGAGAAGGACTGCAGGACCATTGGAAGGTGCAGGAGGCCGGCTCCGGCGGATCCGACAAGCAGACCAAGGATTTCAAGAAAGATTTCAAGGCACCGATCGACAAGGTCGCGGCCGGTTTGGTGTCCCTGGCGACGATTGCGGCCCAGGCGATCTGCGACGAAATGGACGGCAAGCGGGACAAGGCCTATTCCGCCTATCAGGCCATTCTGAAAAAGATCGACCCGGCCGATCCCAAGAAAATGGAAAAGGACATCAAGAAGGTCATTGGCTTGGCCAAGAGCCTGGCGACCGAGGTGGCCGAGAGCGCCAAGAAGATCGCCGAGGCACAGAAACGCTGGCTCGCCAAAGCCGCCGAGCTGGCCACCGCCAGCAGCCGTATCGACCAACTCGATGCTTGGGGCGACGCGGTCGCCGCCGGCTTTCTGGCCACTCTCGGCGAGATCAGAGACAGTGCCAGCGGGCGCGATTGGGTCGCCGCCCTGGACAAGCTGGAGAGCTTGACCAAGGATCTGGCAAAGCCCTTCGAGGCCTATCTGGCGCAAAAGGCCGCCAAGGAGACTTATGACGCCGAGCGCCCCGGTTTCGACGAAGCGCTGGAGCCCGGCAAGACCCACCCGACCCCGACCGAGACCATGACGACGCTCTGCAAGGACGCCGACAAGGCCCTGGCCGAGATCGACGCCAAGGCCGACACCAAGGACTACGTCGCCGCCGTCGCCCTCTTTGCCGGGTTGAAGACGATCCTGACCTCTCTCGAGGCGGAACTGACGGCCTTCGCCGCGCTGAAAAAAGAATATGAGGAGCGCTACCGCGACCTGGAGCCGGGCATCGCCTATGCCGCGCCCTCGGGCAACGCGGAGCTCAAAAAGCGCGAGGAGGAAATCGCCAAGAAGGCCGCCGCGATGATCGCCGAGGCGACCGCCGGGCGCTACGACAAGGCGCTCGAGTTGGCCGACCCGCTGGCGGTCCTGATCGCCGAGTACAAGGTCAAGGCCGACCAGGTGCTGACCGACGAACAGCGCATCGAAAAGCGCCGGGCCTTCTTGGACCCACGCATCGCCGCGGCCATGACGCCGGTGGGAACCGACGCGGCGGAGACCCATCAGGACGGTCTGAAGGGCCAGCAGAAGGATTTCGACAGCGCCATTGCCGCCGGCGACTACGAAAAGGCGCTGATCCTGCAGGACGACATGGAAGCGGCGCTCAAGGCCTACGAGACCCATCTCGCCGAATACCGCGCGCAAGAGAAGGAATACAAGGACCGACTGGCCAAAGGCGACAAGCGCCTGGCGGCCATAAAACCGCACTTCGGGTTCGATGGCAGCGAATCCCTCCGCGAGGAAGTCGACAAGGCGCGCGACGAGGCCGAGGGCCTGGCCGCCATTCTGAACTTCGAGGCGGGTCTCAGCTCTCTCGACTCCTGGGAAGCGAAGATCGAGGAGTATGACGCCCGCCTGAAGGAGATCGAGGCCGAGAAAAAACGCTACGACGCGAGACTGGCGGAGATCACGCCGCGGCTCGAGGCCGCCCAGGAGCCGATCGAGCGGGACGAGGCCGAAAGCCTGCAGAACGACGTCGCTTCTTATGAGAAGGAAATGAAGGCCGCGGCCAGCATTGGCGACTACGAGGAAGCCATGGCGGTGATGGATGCCCTGCTGCCGTCGCTCGCCTCGCTGGAGGCCATGCTCAAGCTCGACGCCGAGATGGCGCAGGACTGCAAGGACCGGTCCGATGACCTGGCCCGGCGCTACGCGGCGGTCAAGCAGCCAGACGGCGCCGCGGAAAACGAAGACGCCGCCTTCTACGAAGACGAGATCGAGGGACCGATGGCGGCCATGGAGGAGACCATGGCCGAGGAAGACTATGTCGAGGCCCTCGCCCAGATGGCCAAAATCGAGGTCCCGCTGGTCGGCTACGAGAAGTACCGCGAGACGCTGCGCAAACAGCAGGTCGACTACGACAAGCGCATCGCCGCAGTCGACAAACGCCTGGCCGACGCGCAGGCGCCCCGGGGTCAGACCACGCTCGAGGAAAAGGCCAAGGAACTCGACAAGGACCGGGACGAGATCAAGGAGGCCGCCGGCGAGTTCGATTTCGCCGCCGCGACGGCACTCCTCGGCATTATCGAGACCAAGATCGGCGTCTACGAGACCTCGGTAAAGGACGCGCTCGCCGAGGAAGCGGCCTACAAGAAGCGCCTGGAGGCCATGAAGTCGCGCCTCGAGGAGGCCGAAAAGCCGCTCGACCGGCCCTGGGCCGTCGACCTGCAGCGCGGCTTGGCCGCGACCAAGGCCGAGATGACCGGCGCCGCGACGGAAGGCCTCTTCGAGCTCGCCCTCGGCCATCTCGACGAGCTTGAGATGCTGGTCGTGGTTCACGAGACCGCGGTCAAGCAGGACGCCGAGGCCGCCGGCGGCGATGCCGAGGAGATTTTCCGTAAGCGTTACGAAAAGGTGGCACCGGACCTGGCGCTGGCCGAGCGGAGCGTTCCCGGCGATGAAGCCGACGGGTTCCAGGAAACCATGCGCGAGAAGATCGAGGCTATCCAGAAGGCCAGGGACGCGGACGACTACGCCGCCGCCCTGGACCCGCTGAGCGAGCTGGAGGTCGTGATCGCCGCCCTCAAGCACTTCCTCAAGAAGTTCGATGCGCAAAAGGCCGAGTACGACAAGCGCATGGCGGTCGCCACGAGCAAGCTGACAACCTTCGAGGAGACCGGCCGCGCGCGCACCGAATCTGCCGAAAAGACCATCCTGCGCGCCAAGGACGAGGTCGAAGATTCAGCGGTCGATCACGACTACGCCGAAGCCCTGCGTTCGCTCGACGATCTCGAGGCCGGGCTCGCGGAGTATGAAGCCCACCTGGCCGATGTCGCGGCGGAGAAGAAGCGCTTCGAGGAGAAACTGGCCGGCCTGGCCACGCGCATGCTGAAAATCAAGGAGGAGAGCGAAAACGAAGCCTGGGAGGAATACCAGGGCTACTACGACGAGGCCATGGCAGAGCTCGGCCCCCTGATCGAGGATGAGGACTATCTCGCCGCGATCCCGGCCCTCGATCTCGTCGAGCAGGCCCTGGTCAGCCTGGAGACCATGTCCCAGCAAGATGCCGGCCCGAAAAAGAAGTACCTGGCCCGCCGCAAGGTGATCGACCAGCGCCTCTTGAAGCTCGACCGCGCGTTGGAGACCGAAGAGGCCATCGACTTCCTGGAGGAAATCGACGGGCGGGTCGGCGAGCTCGACGAGGCCGCCAAGATCCCAAACTACGAAGAGGCCGAGGCGGTGATGGACCTGCTGGTCGTGCCCCTGGCGGCCCTCGAAGTCCACCAGAAGACCATCAAGGCCAAGGAAAAGGACTATCTCGACAAGCTGAAGGACCTGGAGACCCGTCTCGCCCGGATCGATCCCATGGACTTTGTCGAGATCGAAGACAAGCAAGCCGAGGTCCGCGACTTTGTGGACAGGGCCAAGACCGAGCGCGAGAACCTCGAATACGATTCCGCGCTCCACCTGCTGGAGTCGGCCGGGACCTCGATGATCGCGCTGGAAAGCCTGATGACCGACGTGCGCGACGAAAAGGCCGAGGCGGAAAAGCGTTACAAGGCGCTAAAGACACCGGTGGAAGAGGCGCTGAAGCCGATCGACCGCGCCTGGGCCGCGGATATCCAAAAGACCATCGAGACCGACTGGCAGGCACTGGACCACGCCCTGGCCGACGAAGACTGGGAGCCGGCGATCTCGATTGCCAAGCGACTGGACGAGGCCCTGGCCGCGATGCAGACCATCGCCGCGCAGGAGGCCGCCCGGCGCGAAGAATTCGCGGACGCCGAAGCGGAGTACATCGACCGCCATCCGGCCCTGGCGCCGCGCATCGCCGCGGCCGCCGCCAGCCCCCATCCCGAACTGGCCAAGAAGGCCAAGAAAATCCGCCGGGCCGACAAAAAGATGCGCGGCCGGGCCAAGCGCGGCCAGTGGGACAAGGCGGTGCAGCTGCTCGACTGCCTGGAGGTCTTCGTCACCGGCTACGAGGAGGCCGCCAGCCAGCTCGAGGCCGCGGCGGAGGAGGCCGTGTAGGTTCCCTCCCGGCCAAGGACGACCGAATCCCTGAAGATTCTCACCGCACCCAAAGAAGTGCTCTAACTGTCACCCCGGAAAGCCCGTCAGGGCTTATCCGGGGTCTCATCCCAAGGATATCCGGTCGGCCCGAGACCCCGGCTCCGCCCTGACGTGCGGTCCGGGGTGACGACCTGATGATGCAAGCAAGGTGCCGGATGCGAGGCGGCCCAGGTGCGGGATGGCCCAGGTGCGGGATGGCCCAGGTGCGGGATGGCCCAGGTGCGGGATGGCCCAGGTGCGAGGCGACTGACCAAAAAGACCGCCCCTCAGAGCAGGTCTTCGTCTTCCATGGCCGTCTTCACCACACTCTTCAAGGCATTGATATTCTTTATGATGTAGTGAGTGTCTTCACGCGCCACCCAGTCGGCGGCCTCCCACTTGCGCAGCTCGCGGTTGACCCGCTCGCGCGAGGTCGCGGTCATCTGGGCGACCCGGGTCTGGGTCAGGGAGAGGTCGATATAGATCGCATCGCCCTTGTAGGTGCCATAGCCCATGGCGAGCCGGATGAAGGTTTTGGCGATCCGCGCCGAGGGGTCGAGAAACCAGGCGTCCTCAATCGCCTCGGCCGTCCAGCGCACCCGCTCGCAGAGCAGCTCGATCAGGTGGCGGGCCAGGGCCGGCGAGGTGTCCAGCACCGGAAAGAAGTCGCGGCGGGCGATGCGCAGCACCTCGCAGGGCTCCAGCGCCCGGGCATCGGCGGTGCGCTCGAGGCCATCGAGGAAGGCGATCTCGCCGAAGAAGTCGCCCGCCTCCATGATGTTCAGCACGATGGTCTTGTGCTTGGGACTCTCGGTGGTGATCGCGATCTTGCCGCTCGCCATGCCGAAGAGGGCGTCGCCGTCGTCGCCCTTGCGGAACAGGTAGGCATCCTCGGCCAGGCGCTCGATTCGCGCCGTCTCGGCCAGCCGGCGCAACAGCTCGGGATCGAGATCGGTGAAGAGAAAATGGCCGCGCACCAGCCCGATCTTGCGATCCAGCAAGCTCTGGTACGGCGCCGCGCCTTGGCTCGCGCTCATGCCCTGAAAAATCCTTGCCCCATACCGAACCCTGCAAACCGCGCCCGACAAACTTCGCCCAACACAGCGCGACACTTTTCTGATCACCGTCCTTCAACGCACGGTGTTGACGACAAGATGGCACAGTTACATGGCGAAATCCACAAGGTACAGGTTGCGAAGCCGGTCGCATCTCGGGGATGTGATGGATGGGTCCGACGGCGCACCAGAACCCATTGCGGCCCGAAGGCGCCGGATTCATTCAAAGACAGCCTATCCGCTGGGCGCCCGGATCGGGTTAGACTGTTGACCATGACTCGACGACCGCCAAGACCGGCGTATCGATAGCGGGAGGAAGGCAAGGCATGACGAGCCCCCGGAACAACCGAAGTCCAACCGCGACCCTGGCGCAAGCCATCGATGCCGAGCGTCTCTGGGCCCGGCACATGGACCTCGCAAAAATCGGGGCGACGGAAAAGGGCGGCTGCAATCGCCAGGCCCTGACCGACGAAGACAATCAGGCGCGGCGGCTCATGGTCACCTGGGCGCGCGAGGCCGGTTACGACTGCCGGCGCGACGAGGCCGGCAGTCTGTTCATCCGGCGCGCCGGCAGCGAGAGCGACGCCGCCCCGGTGATGACCGGCTCGCATCTCGACACCCAGCCCACCGGGGGCCGGTTCGATGGCATCTACGGCGTGCTTGCCGGCTTCGAGGCCTTGCAGGCGTTGGACCGGGCGGGACTGGAAACCCGCCGGCCAATCGATGTCGTGGTCTGGTGCAACGAAGAAGGCAGCCGCTTTGCCCCTGCCTGCAGCGGCTCGCGCGCCTTTGCGGACCCGACCAGGCTCGCTGAAGTCCGCGCCGTCGCCGACTTGGCGGGCATCACCCTCGGCGCCGAGGTCGATCGTCTCGGCGAGGCCCTCGCGGATGTTCCGACGCGTGAACTCGGCGGGCCGGTCGCGGCCTTCGTCGAGGCCCACATCGAGCAAGGCCCGCTGCTCGAACAGCAAGGCAAGACGATCGGTGTGGTGACCGGGATTCAGGGCGCACGCGACTTCCACATCGAGGTTACCGGCGAGGCCGCTCACGCCGGCACGACCCCGCGGCACCTGCGCAAGGACGCCTACAGGGCCGCCGCCGCCATGGCGGTGGCGCTGCACGCGGCGATGACCGAGGGCGACGGCGGCGATATCCTGCGCTTCACGATCGGCCAGGTCACGGTCGAGCCGAACAGCCCCTCGGTGGTGCCGAGCCGCGTCGCCTTCTCGGTCGATTTCCGCCATCCCGACAATGACACGCTCGAACGGCTGGGCGATCTCGTCGAGCCGACCTGCCGAAGCGCCGCCGGCGCCTGCGATGTCGACGTCAGGCAGATCCGATGGCGCGAACCGGTGACCTTCGCCGACCAGTTGCCGAACCTCGTGGAGGGGGCCGCCCGGGCCCTCGGTATCGCGCGGATGCGCCTGCCTTCGGGCGCCTCGCACGACGCCGCCTATCTCCATCCGATCTGTCCGACCGGCATGATCTTCGTGCCCTGCGAAGGCGGCGTCAGCCACAACGAGGCCGAGAACTGCGACCCCAAGGACCTGGCCGACGGCGCGCGGGTCCTGGCCGCGGTCCTGGCCGACCTCGCCAATCGGTAGCCTCGGCTACCGACCCTTCTCGGCGGCGATCAGGGCCAGGAACTCGGCGGCCACCGTGGCGGCGAGCAGCGCCGTGATCTGACCCGGGCCGTCATAGAGAGGATTGGTCTCGACCACATCGGCACCGGCCACCTTAAGCCCGGTCAGGGCGCGCACGAAGTCGAGCGTCTCGCGGGCCGAGGGACCTCCCGCCTCGGGGGTCTGCACGCCGGGGGCCGAGGCCGGGTCGACGAAGTCCATGTCGAAGGTTAAAAAGGCGGGCCGGCCCTTGACCCGCGTTCGAATGCGCTCGGCGAGCGCCTCGGGACCCATCGCCATGCAGTCGTCCGTCGTCAGCAGGTCGAAGCCGAGGTCGAGCGACTGGGACAGATCGGTGTCGCGGAACAGCGAGCCGCGCATGCCCATCTGTATCGAATCGGCGGGCTCGATCAGGCCCTCCTCGGCGGCGCGGCGGAAGGGCGTGCCGGCCGAGTACTTGAGGCCATCGAAGTAGCTGTCCCAGGTATCGGAATGAGCGTCCCAATGGACCAGGGCGAGCGGCCCGTGGTGCCGTGCCAAGGCGCGCAGTTCGGGCAGGCTGACCGAGTGGTCGCCGCCGATGGCGAGCGGAATGGCGCCGGCAGCGGCGATGGCGTCGATGGTCCGCTCCATATGCACCATCGAGTTCTCCAGGTAGCCCGGCACCACCGGCGAGTCGCCGACATCGACGATGTTGAGGGTTTCGAAGATGTTGAGATTGCCGCGGTAGGGGTTGACCTGCCGCAGCATCACCGACTGCGCGCGGACCGCGTTGGGGCCGAAACGGGCGCCCGTGCGATAGGGACCGCCGGAGTCGCTCGGCAGACCGACGATGGCCACGTCCGCGCCCTCGGCACTCTCGCGCGTCGGCACGCGCATGAAGCTCGCCAGGCCGCAAAAGCGCGGCAGGGTGAGCGAATCCGCCGGCATCTCGGTTGCTTGTGTCACAGCCCGTTCTCCTTGTCTTGACGTCGTCCATCTTCACCGAGCGCAGCGATCATGAAGCTGCGCCTGCTTCGCTGAGGAAGTCGAAAGCAGAAAGCGCGTGGACCTTTAACACATGAATGATCTCGTCGATCTCCGCATACTCGTCGGCCATCGCCACGTTGCGGGGCGTGATACCATAAACGTAGGCAGGGATACCCTGCATCCGCCAAAGGCGCACATCGGTGCCGGGCAGACTGACGATCGCCGGCGGCCTGAAGGTCCCGACGGCCTCGGCATTGTCCTGAATCAGACGGCACATCTCATGTTCGGGATCCGACCAGAAGGTGTCGAGCTTTCGAATCACTTCCATCGTCGCCTCCGGATAGCGCGCCGCGATACGCCCCGCCTCCCGCACCATGTCGTCAGCGTCCAGGCCAACCGGAACGCGGACGTCGGCCTCGATGACGCAGGTTCCGGGCAACATGTTCAGCATGGTGCCGCCACGCAGTACGCCGATATTGACCGTCACCTTCTGGAGGATCTGGGCCGCGCCTGGCGAAGCCACCCGGTCGATCACGGCATCCGCACCGGCAAGAGCCCGGACCACCACGTCCGGCGCCTTGACCTCCAGGTCCTGCAGAGCCTGCAGATCGAGGGCTAGCCGGGCGGCGATCAGGTTGGCGTTCTCGCTCTTGTGAACATAGGCGCCATGAGCGCCCGGCGTGCGCACGGTGAAGCGGAGCCAGTTGGGTGCCTTTTCCGCGAAACGCACGCTCTCGATGCCCGTCGGCTCGGTCGACAAGCAGACATCGCCCAGCACCTCCGGACAGGCTTCCAGGACGTGCCGGGCCCCGTTGGGACCGAAGGTCTCTTCCTCGGAGACCGCGGTCATCGTGACGCGGCCGTTCAAGTGTTCGCGCAGCCGGTGCAGGTAGTGATAGGCAAAGGCAATGCTGGCCGTGCCCGCCTTCATGTCGTTGACGCCGCGGCCGTAGATGCGCCCGTCCGCGATGTCGCCACCCCAGGGATCATGGGTCCAAGTGCCGGAATCGCCGACCGGAAAAACATCCATATGACCATTGAACACAACGTGGCGGCCCGGCCGGGCGCAGTCGAAAGTCCCGACGATGTTCGGCATATTCTCGTCGGAAGCGACGATGCGGAAGGGCAGTTCCCGCTCCTCCAGGAAGCGGCACAGCACCCCGGCCGCCTCGCGCGTGTCGCCGGGTGGATTGGGACTTTCCGCCCGCACGAATTCGACCAGTGTCGCGACCAGAAGGTCGCGATCCTCGTCAATCCAGCGAAGGAGCTGCGCTCTCGCCTCGCGCCTCTCGGTTTCGCTCGTCATAAGCCTCCCTCCTCTCCGTCAAGCCCTGATCAACCGCGCGCACCACCGAGCACCCGCGCCTCTGGGGCGCGGGTGCCGGGAACAGCGGCGGCTTGCGTTCTCTAGTCGCTAAAGCTGCTGATGGGCTTTTGCGGATGCGGGCTGTAGCCGATCAACTCCGAGGTCAGCTTGGCATAGGTGCCGTCCGCCACCATTTCGTTGAACTTCTCGTTCAACGCCTTGACCAGGGCGACGTGGTCCTTCTTCGCCGCCCAGCCTTTTTGGATGCGGCTCAGATAACCGGGTACGATCCGCAGGTCCAGACCGGTATTCTCGATCGCCCAGGCGGCGGCGATCGAATCGGTAATGACACCGTCGATCTTTTCATTGACGAGGTCGCGCATGGCATCGTTTTCGGACTGATAGTATTTAGTCTCGCCGGGCTCGAGCGGCTTGGCGAGCTCGGCCCAGGTCGAGGACACCAAGACGCCCATGGTCTTGCCCTTGAACTGGTCGATCTCCTGAATGTCGGAGTCCTTGTGGACCACAAGGCGGCCGCCTGATTCCAGCCAGCCGTCGACGAAGAGGACCCGCTCCTGACGCTCCTTGGTAATGTCCATGGTGTCGCAGATGATGTCGTACTTGTCGGCAAAGAGGCCGACCAGCAGGGTCTCCCACTTCGTGATCACGAACTCATGCTTGAGGTCGAGCCGGTCGAGCATCTCGGTAAAGACCCGGATGGCCAGCCCGTCCCACTCGCCCGAGGTGCCCTGCATGGCAAAGGGGGCGTAAGCGCCCGAGAAAGCGCACTTCACGACCCCGGGCTCGAGCAACCCGTAGTCTTCCGCCGCCTGCGCGGGCGGCGTCGAGGCAAGACCGAGAAGGATCGCCGAGACCGCCAATCCGCGGCTCATGAATGTTCGTACCGTCATTTGTTCCGCTCCCTTTGTTGGGCGGCCCGCCGGTCCCGCACCATGCGGAACAGCCGGCAGAAAACCGCCGATTTAGGCACTTGAAAACCGATACCAATCAGACGCCAAGCGCCTCTATCCACTAGTAGGCCAAAGCGTAGCGACGCTCGGACCAGCGCAAAAGCGCCATCAAAACGGTGGTCTGGATCAGGTAGATGATCGAAACCAGGATGTAGAATTCGAACGGCCGGAAGGTGGTGTTCACGATGACCTGGGTCTGCAGCATCAACTCCATGATGGTGATGGTCGACAGAAGCGAGGTGTTCTTCAGCGTCGAGGCCGCGTCGTTGGTGATCGGCGGAATGATCACGCGCACGACCTGCGGCAGGATGATCCGGCGCATCAACTGCCAATAGGTCATGCCGGCGGCCAGCGCCGACTCGCTCTGGCCCTTGGGAATGCTCAAGAGGCCGCCACGGATGATCTCGGCGACGTAGGCCCCGGCATTGATGCCGAGCGCCAACACGCCCGCGCTGAAGGGATCGAGATCGAGACCGATCTGCGGCAGGCCGAAATAGATCACGAAGATCTGGGTCAGCAGCGGCGTGCCGCGCACGAACCAGAGATAAAACTCGGCGGGCCAGCGCAGGATGCGCAGCGGCGAGGCCTTGCAGAGCGCCGCGGCCAGCCCGCAGATCCAAGACAGCAGTATCGACAGAACCGTGACCTGCACCACGACCCAGGCAGCGGGCACGAAGAGCGGCAGGTAGACCTCGATCAGGCTCCACCAGTTGTCCACCGCACTGTACATGCCGCCATAGGTGGCGACGCCGCTATCACCTTGGCCCATGGCCTACCTCCAGCCTTTCTCCTCGCGCCCTTGCCCGGCGCGTTTCACTTGATCCGAACCCGGTGCAAGACACGCTCCAAAAAGCGCTGCATACGCTCGGTCTGCGGGTTTGTCAGGACCTCCCGGGAGCTTCCCTGTTCCTCGATCAGACCCTGGTCGATAAAGATCGTGCGGTCGCTGACCTCGCGCGCGAAGTCGATCTCGTGGGTCACCACCAGCATGGTCATGCCGTCGGCCGCCAGGTGCGCCATGAGATCGAGCACCTCGCCGACCAACTCCGGGTCGAGCGAGGAGGTCACCTCGTCGAACAGCATCAGCTTGGGCCGCATGGCCAGGGCCCGCACGATGGCGACGCGCTGCTGCTGGCCGCCCGACAGCCGCGAGGGATACTCATCGCGCTTGTCGAACAGACCGATGGATTCCAACAGCTCTTCCGCTATCGCCACGGCCTCGCGCCGCGCCAGCCCCTTGACGATCATCGGCGCCTCGATGACGTTGCCGAGCACGGTCATGTGCGGCCAGAGATTGAACTGCTGGAACACCATGCCGATTTCGGCGCGCAGGGCGGTCAGCGCCCGGTTGCGTTTGAGCCAAGATTGTCCGGTGCCGAACTCGACCGGTTGGCCGGCGAAGGTAATCGTGCCGCTGGTCGGCACCTCGAGCAAATTGACGCAGCGCAGCAGCGTGCTCTTGCCCGAGCCGCTGACGCCGACGATGGCAATGGCCTCGCCGACCGAGACGGTGAGGTCGACGCCGCGCAGCACCTCGAGTTCGCCGAACTGCTTGTGGATGTCAGCCAGTGCCAGGATCGGCCCCGGGGGGCCCGGTTGGGTCATCGGCGTAAACTCACTCATTCGACGGTGAAGTGGGCATCCCGGGGCGTCAGCTCCGGGCCATTGATCGGCGTGATGTCCTGCGGGCAGGCGGAAAAGGCGATCACCAGGCCCATCTCCGCGCGCAGCACCACAAAATCGCCAGGCTTGGTGGCGGGGGGTCGGCGGTCGATGCCGCCGCCCTCGACCACCGGTGTGTTCATGAAGAGGTTCAAGGGGTTGGGCGTGTCGGTCACGGACAAGCCCAGTTCCGCCAAGGCCTCGTGCAGATTGTCCTGGCAATTGCGATGATAGGCCTCGACGCCGAGTTCCTGGTAGATCTCGCGGTTGCAGGCGCAAAGCAGGGTGTCGTGGAACCCCGGCGAGCTGTCCTCGGTCAAGGTCAGGATCGGGCGCCGCCGGCTGGTCACCAGGACCGTCCCGACCCGCGGATAGATGGTACTGTTGAAGGAGCGGCTGTGGGCCATCGACAGGTACTCGGTCGGATCGTCGGCATTGAAGGCCCAGGTATCGAGAACCTGGGTCCCGTGGGTGTTGACCACCCTGACCGCTTGGCCGGCCGCGACCCTGGCAGCCTTGCCCCGGGCCGCCGGAATGCAAATCGACTGTAACTCCGCCATCACTCTCGGTCCTCGGTCGTCAGTCCGTTTTCGATATCCGCCTGGACCAGCGCCGGGTCCCGTTCGGCCGGATCGCCGAAGCCGCCGCCGCCAGGCGTGTGGATGACCAGACGCTCGCCGGCCTCGATGACCTGCGTGCCCTTGCCACGAAGACGCCGGCCCGAGGCCAGGCGCAGCTCGCCGCACCCCCCTGAAAGGCCGCCGGTTCGGCCGCGTGCCGGGTGGTCGATGCGGTCGAAGGCCGAAAGCAGCTCGAAATCGGCGCCGATCGAACTCTCGATCTCGATCACCTGGCCATGCCCGCCCCGGAACCGGCCCTGGCCCCCTGAGCCGGGGCGCAGTTCCTTACGGCGGAATATCAACGGCGCCACGGATTCGTTGATTTCCACCGGCGTGCCCCTGACCCCGCTCGGGTAGGCGGTCGCCGAGAGCCCGTCCTTGACCGGCCGGGCGCCGGTCCCGCCATTGGTGACCGCGGTGACGGTGAAGAGGTTGCCGTTCTGGTCCTGCCGCCCGGTTTCACCCCGCATGGTGATGCTCCAGAGGCAGGATGCGCCTTCCGCGGGGACGCGCTCGGGGATCACCTGCGCCAGGCAGCCGAAGACGACGTCCGGCAGCATTTGCCCGATGATATGCCGGGCGCTGACGGCCGCGGGATAGGTCGCGTTGAGAATCGAGCCCTCGGGCGCGGTCACCACATAGGGCGACAGCGACCCGGCGTTGTTCGGCACATCGAGGGCCATGGCGCAGCTCAGACCGAAGCAGGTATAGGCGGCGGTGTAGGTGACCGGCACGTTGATGCCGTGGCGGGACTTGCGCGATGTGCCGCTGTAGTCGACCGCCAGCCGGTCCGCGGCAATGGTCAGGGTGGCGCAGAGATCGACCGGATCGTCATAACCATCGACCGTCATGCTGTTGCGATAGACACCCTCGGGCAGGGCCGCGATGGCCTTTATCACCGCGCGGCGCGAACTGTCGCAGATGTAGTCGGCGAGCGGCTTCAAGCCGGCAAGTCCGAACTCGGCCATCATTTCCCGGAGCCGGTTGCAGCCGACCTCGTTGCAGGCCGCCAGCGAGTAGATATCGCCCTCGGACTCGACCGGCTGGCGCGAATTGCGGCGCACCAGCTGGACCAGCGTGTCGTTGAAGACGCCGCGGTCGACCAGCTTCATCATCGGAACGTAGATGCCCTCCATATGGACGTCGGTGCCGTCCGGGCCGCTGCCCAGGCCGCCGATGTCGGTCAGGTGCGCGGTGCAGGAGAAGAGGGCGACCAGTTCGCCTGCGAGAAAGCAGGGCGTGGTCACGACGAAGTCGTTGAGGTGGCCCGAGCCCATCCAGGGATCGTTGGTCACGTAGGCATCGCCCTCGGCCATCGACCGGAGCGGGAAGTGGCGGATGAAATGTTTGACCGATTCGGCCATGGAGTTGACGTGCCCCGGCGTGCCGGTCACCGCCTGGGCCAGCATGCGGCCTTCCAGATCGAAGACCCCGGCCGAGAGGTCGCCGCACTCGCGGACGATCGGGCTGAAAGCCGTCCGCAGCAGGGCTTGCGCCTGCTCTTCGACCACGGCGATCAGGCGATTCCACATCACCTGATTGCGGATCATGGCGAAGCTGCCGGTCTGGCTCATCGCGACTGCTCCCCCTTGGCTTCCATCACGATATGGCCCGCGCCCGAGATTCGGGCGCAGAAGCGGTCGGGAACGAAGGTCGTCGTTTGATCTTCGACCACCAGACCTGGCCCCGCAATGCGAGATCCGGGTGCCAGGGCGGTCCTCGAGAAGGTCGGCACCGAGATCGCCTCGCCCCTGTCCGGGTCGATGATATCGCGAAACGCCATGGCTTGCGGGACTGGCCCTTCCGGTGCCTCCGGCACTGCCGGAAGGGGCGCCGCGACCACCGTCACGGTCAAGAGCCAAGTCAGCACCTCGACCTCGGCATCCTCGATGATCCGGCCGAAGAGCCCCCTGTAGGCTTCGCTGTAGGAAGCCCGCAGGCCCGCTTCATCGGCCGCCGTCAGCGCGCGGTCGGGCAGCGCCACGAAGATCTCGTGTCCCTGGCCCCGGTAGCGCATGAAGGCGCCGCGTTTCTCCCGGAAGGGGCCCTGGGGTGCCGCGCCCTCGACGACGGCACGGGCTTCCGCCCGCATGGCTTCGAGAGTTTCGTTCGCCGCGACCGGATCGAACTCGGCAAGGCGCATGTTGCGGCTCTTCACCACCTCATAGGCGACCGGTGCGCGCAAGAACCCCACCGCCGAGCCGACACCCGCATTGAGCGGCACCACGATGCGCGCCACGCCGAGCTTGCCGGCGAGTCGGCCGACGTGCAGCGGCGCGGCGCCGCCGAAGGCGATCAGGGTATGGTCGCCCGCGATCTTGCCGCGCTCGACCGCGTGCACTCTTGCCGCATTGGCCATGGTCTCGTCGACCATCTCGCAGACGCTGTAGGCGGCCAAGGATCGATCCAGACCGAGCGGCCGCCCGATCGTCTCGGCCATCGCACGTTCCGCCGGTCCAGGCTCGAGAGGCACCGCACCGCCGGCGAAATAGGCCGGATCGATACGCCCCAGCAGGAGGTCCGCGTCGGTGACCGTCGGCTGGCCGCCGCCGCGCCCATAGCAGGCCGGACCGGGGTCGGCCCCCGCACTTTCCGGCCCGACGTGGATCTTGCCGACCGAATCGATGCGCGCGATCGAGCCTCCGCCGGCGCCGATCTCGAGCATTTCGATCACCGGCAGGCGCATCGGCAGCCCGCTGCCCTTGGTGAAGCGCGCGGCCCGGTCGACCTCGAACTCCCGGGCGGTCTGCGGGGTCTGGTTTTCGATCAGGCAGATCTTCGCGGTGGTGCCGCCCATGTCGAAGGAAATCACCTTGTCGAGCGCCAGTTCGGCGGCGATCCGGCTGGCCAGGATGGCGCCGCCGGCGGGGCCCGACTCGACCAGTCGGATCGGGAAGCGCTTGGCGGTCTCGAAGGTCGTGAGTCCGCCGGCCGAAGTCATCAGAAGCGCCGGACAGACGACGCCGATATCCGCCAGGCGCTGCTCCAGGCGGGCGAGGTAGCCTTCCATCATCGGCCGTATGTAGGCGTTCACCGTGGTCGTGGTGAAGCGCTCGTACTCCCTCACCTCGGGGCAGACCTCGCTGGACAAGGATACCGAGAGGCCGGGCAGTTCTTGCGCGAGGATATCGCGGACGCGGCCTTCGTGCCCCGGATTGGCATAGGAATGCAAAAAGCCGACGGCGACGCTCTGCACGCCCAGACGCTTCAGCTCCGGGACGAGAGCCCGGACCCCCGCCTCGTCGAGCGGGACCAGTTCGCGGCCGTGGATGTCGCAGCGCTCCGCCACGGTCAGCCGCCGGGTGCGCGGCACCAGCGGCGAGGGCTTTTCGATCAGGAGATCGTACTGGTCGTAACGGCTCTCGTAGCCGATTTCGAGAACATCGCGAAAACCTTCCGTGGTGATGAGCGCGATGAGGGCGCCCTTGCGCTCGAGAATCGCATTGGTGGCGAGCGTGGTGCCGTGAATCAACAGACCGATGGCACCCGGATCGAGTTCCGACCGGACGAGCAGATCGCGAATTCCCGTGACGACGCCTTCTTCCGGCTGCGCTTGCGTGGTCAGGACCTTGGCCGTGGTCAGGCGTTCGCCGGCCTCCAGCACCAGGTCCGTGAAGGTCCCCCCGATGTCCACCGCCAACCGAATGCCGGACTCCCCGCTCGACACATCCCAGCTCCGCTCTATTGCCCTGGAAGACCTTTTTGCCCCAGGACGATGATTGTATTTAGCGCATTGATCAAGACAATACGGCGGGTATTACCGAATGATCAACGATACTGCCGGGCGTAGGCCTTTCCGTTGTCGAGATGGGCGGCCATCAGTTTCGCGGCGCTCTCGAAACGGCCGCGCTCCAGCGCGTCGATGACCCGCAGATGTTCGGCGATCCAAGCCTCGACCCGTGTGCCGTCGCCATAGCCGCGGTACTCGACGACGCGCCGCAAGCGATTGTGATGGTGAATAGCCTGAATGACGTGGCTGTTGTTGGAGAAGCCGGCGATGGTCGCGTGGAAATCGGCGTCGACCTCGAAAACCTGGGTGGCGATGAGGCGCTGTTGGCGAATGTTGTGGTCGAGGTCGAGGTGATTGTGGCGCATCCGCGTCAGCGCCTCGAAGTCCGGCTTGAAGCCGGTCAGGCGCATCGACGAGGGCTCGACCATGAGCCGGAAATCGAGGGACGCCTCTTCCGAGCCGAGATCCTCGATGACCGGCAGAAAGCGCCAGCCGCGTCCCCGATCCCGCGCGACCAGTCCCTCGCTCTCCATACGTTCCATGACGCCGAGCAGTCGGGGTCTGTTCACCGCGTAGCGGTCGAGCAGGTCTTTTTGCTGGACCACGCCGGCCAGACTGCCGTTCATCCGGTCTTCGACCAGCCGGCCGTAGACGCTTTCAACGTCCGTGAGCGGGACCTCCAGGTGAACGCCGGCGAGATCGTCCTGGTCGAGAGCCAGAAAGTAGCCGCGGTTGCGCTCGGCCGATAGAACCCCACGTTCGGCCAGCAGTTTTAGAGCGGCCCTGATCGGCGAGCGCGAGACGTGATAGGCCTTCTCGAGGCTGGCCTCGGTCAGATGGTGGTGGGCCTGCCAGCCTTCACGGCGCGCCTGCGCCACGATCTGCTTGGCCAGCGCCACGTGTCGGGGAAAGGCCGCGGTCATGACCGAACCCGCGCCTTGGAGCCTTTCATGGTCCTACGGAACCCTGCGGCCTTTCCCTCACACCTCATGCCATCTCTCGAATCTCGGCAGCCGTTCCTACGATGGGCTTGCGATCAACTGAAGAATTGTACATAATAAGCGAACAAATACGAAAATTAAACTCCATTTTGCCTTTGCCTGTCGGTGTTCGAGAAGGCTCTCCGGGGCCCCAGTTTGAGTCTCACTTTGCCGGGGCCTATCCGGAAAGGCCCTCGGATGATGGGTGGCACGGATGTGGCAAAAGCGCGCCAAACAGTCCAAAGCGGAAAACCGGTGGGGCGTGGGAATGCGCCCCGATCTTGGGCGCGGCACCATGGCCGCCCTGCCCCCAATAGCCCCTCCTCCCGCCGCGGCGGTCGGGGGTCTCTGATTGCCTGGATAATTCGAAAACCCCGAGGGGAGGATCCTTATCATGTTCGAGAATGACACCCGCAAAGCATCACCGATCGCCGCTCAGGCGACCCGCCGGCAGACCCTCGTGGGCGGCGCCGCGCTGGCGACGGTGGGGATGGCAGCACCTGCGCTGCTGGGCCGCGAGGCCAGGGCCGCCACGCCGAAGAAGGGCGGGCGCCTGCGCATGGGCATCACCGACGCCTCGGTCAGCGACTCCCTGGATCCCGCCCTGTCGGTCACGATCGCCCAGGCCCTGCTGACCCACGGAGTGCTGCAGAACAACCTCGTCGAGATCGATCACGAGGGCAATCCGGTCCCGGAACTGGCCGAGAGCTGGGAGTCCTCGCCGGACGCCTCGCAGTGGACCTTCAAGCTGCGCCAGGACGTCGAGTTCCACAACGGCAAGACCCTGGACGCGGAAGATGTCGTCTACACCTACAACCATCATCTTCGCGAAGACAGCAAATCGGGAGCCAAGGGTATTCTGGCGGCGATCGACAGCGTCAAGGCCGACGGCAAGGACCGGGTGACCTTCTCTCTGACCGGCGGCAGTGCCGATTTTCCCTTCATCGCCAGCGAATTTCACATGTCGATCTTCCCCGCCGGGACCGAGACGCCGGACCAGCACGACAAGGGGATCGGCACCGGACCCTACATGCTGAAGGACTACAATCCGGGCGTCCGGGCCCTGGCCACGCGCAATCCGAACTATTGGAAGTCCGACCGGGCGCACTTCGACGAGGTCGAGGTGATCGCGATCAGCGACGCCAATGCGCGCACCAAC
Organism: Kiloniellaceae bacterium; assembly: GCA_021776195.1. The sequence continues at coordinate 36,862 of JAJFGK010000033.1, forward strand.
GCGCTCAGCACCGGCGAGATCGACGTCATGAACCGCTGCGAGCGCAAGACCATCGGCCATCTGCGCGACACCGATGGAGTCGCGGTCGTGCAGAGCGCCGGCACGCAGCACTATACCGCGCCGATGCGCACCACCGACGCCCCCTTCGACAACAACGACATGCGCCTGGCGCTCAAGTACGCGGTCGACCGGCAGGCCATGCTCGACTTTATGCTGAACGGCACCGGCAGCCTGGGCAACGACCATCCGATCAGTCAGGCCAACCGCTACCATGCCGACCTGCCGCAGCGCGCCTACGATCCGGACAAGGCGAAGTTTCACCTCAAGAAGGCCGGTCACTCGTCGATCGCCCTGGAGCTCTATGCATCGGACGCCGCCTTCGCCGGCGCCGCGGACGCCGGCGCGCTCTACAAGGAACATGCCGCCAAGGCGGGCATCGACATCAAGATCGTGCGGGCCCCCAGCGATGGCTACTGGAGCGACGTGTGGATGCAAAAGCCCTGGTGCTTCGGATTCTGGTTCGGGCGCCCGACCGAGGACATGATGTTCTCCACCGCCTATGCCGCGGGCGCGGCCTGGAACGATGCCTACTGGTCCCATGAGCGCTTCAACAAGCTGCTGATCGAGGCGCGCGCCGAGCTCGACACCGCCAAGCGCAGCGAGATCTACAGCGAGATGCAGCTCATCGTGCGCGACGAGGGCGGCACCGTGATCCCGATCTACGCCGACTACCTGATGGCCGCCACCGACAAGCTGGCCCACGGCCCGGTCGCCACCAACACCGAGATGGACGGCCTCAGGCTGCCCGAACGCTGGTGGTTCGCGTAAGCGGGGGAAGGGTTTGTTTCAGGGAGGTCGGCGATAGTGCCGTGACGCGCCTGGCGCAGTCGGACTGTAACAGTCTCCAGACCCGCGCCAACGCGAGTCACGGCCACAGACCCGTGCGCGCGATCATGAGACTTTAACTCGTTCCCTGTGAAAAGCCCGCAGGCCTTTGTTCTGGCTGATTTAATCGCTGCTCTTAAGTAACGGTGTTTGCAAGAAAGCGGCGTTTCGGCGGGGGTTTTCTTGCGTTTTGGATTCACTTATTCGCCGTTTTGTGATTCCC
>JAJFGK010000034.1 GCA_021776195.1 Kiloniellaceae bacterium
GGATTGCGCGCGGGCCGGGCTCACCCACCAGGGGGGCTTTCCAGGGCTGGGACAAATGGACTAAGAGGGGCATGCCACGGTCGGAGATGGGTCGGTTCTGCCGGCCATCCTTACACCGGACCCGCGGCCGGGGAAAGCGTGGGGCAGGACTGGAGAGGACGCCGTCGTCATGGCCTATGAGATCGCCATCGCCGACATGGTCTTGTCCGGGACCGTCTTCCTGCTGGCGACCCTGAAGGCCCGTCAACCCTACGAACCGGGCCCTGGCTTCCGGCTGCCCCTGGTGCCGATCCAGTTTCTCTCGGTCTTCGCCTTTCTCGTGGGCTTCGTCTACATCCTGGGTCAGTCCTGAAGCGGAACGGGCGGAAGCGAGGTAGGGCATGGTGGGCAAGAGGGTCTTGGTGACCGGCGTATCGGGATTTCTCGGCTCGCACCTCTGCGCCCGGCTGCTCGAGACCGGTCACGAGGTGCTCTGCGTCGACAACTTCTTCTGCAGCGCCCGGCGCAACATCGAACCGCTGTTGGAGCATCCCCGCTTCGAGCTCATGCGCCACGATGTGACCTTCCCGCTCTTTGTCGAAATCGACCAGATCTTCAACCTGGCCTGCCCGGCCTCGCCGGTCCACTACCAGCGCGACCCGGTGCAGACCGTAAAGACCAACGTCCACGGCACGATCAACATGCTGGGCCTGGCCAAGCGCACGGGCGCGCGCTTCTTTCAGGCTTCGACCAGCGAGGTCTACGGCGATCCCCAGGTCCACCCCCAGCGCGAAGACTATCTCGGCCACGTCAATCCGCTGGGCCCGCGGGCCTGTTACGACGAGGGCAAGCGCTGCGCCGAGACGCTCTGCATGAGCTACCACCGCCAGCACGGCACCGAGGTCAGGATCGCCCGGATCTTCAACACCTACGGCCCCAACATGCATCCCGACGATGGCCGCGTGGTCTCCAACTTCATCGTCGCGGCCCTGCGCGGCGAGCCGATCACGATCTTCGGCAAGGGCGATCAGACCCGCTCCTTTTGCTATGTCGACGACATGGTCGAGGGGTTCCTGCGGCTCATGGCGGCCGAGTCAGCACCCGGGCCGGTCAACCTGGGCCGACCGCAAGAGGTCACGGTGGCCGCGCTGGCCGAAAAGATCGTCGCCCTCACCGGCTCGCGCTCGACCATTGCCTACCACCCCCTGCCCGAGGACGATCCGGTGCGCCGCCTGCCCGACATCGGCCTGGCCCGCGAGCTGTTGGGCTGGGAGCCCAAAGTCGACCTCGACGCGGGCCTTGGCCGCACCATCGCCTACTTCGACGCGCTGCTGTCGGATCAGTAGGGGATCTCGGCCCGCACGTTGGGTGTCGGCTGGGCCCGCAGTTCTTCGATCAGGCGGGCGAGGTTGGCGCTGAGCGCCGCGATGATGCGCCGGCCCTTGTCCGCCGTCGCGGCCCGGGCGTCGCCGGAGACCCCGTGGCTTTCCGGGCCGCGCGGCTTGTCGGCGGCGGTGCGGATCACCGAGACGGCGTTGCCGGCGAAGGCCGCCTCGAACTCGATGGGCTCGTTGAAGGCCGAGCCGCGCGGCGGGATGTGGGTCACCGCCTTGTCCATCTCGACCAGATCGGGGCGCCAGGCCAGCATGAAGGCGGTCTCGGACTCGCCGGCGTGGTCCTGGCCGCCCGGCGGCGATGTGCATATCGCGTCGATCTCTTCGCGGGCGATCAGGCCGGCGTCGGCGATGACGCAGAGCGCCCCGGTGCGGTGGCGCAGCTTGGAGGCGGCGATCTCCAGCGGCGCCAGGTTGGCGATGCGGTTGCCATTGACGATGATGAAGCGCCTGAAGCCGTGCACCGCCAGGCTCTCGCAGATGTCCAGGGTCACCTGGGTCAGGGTCTCCGGGCGCAGGGTGATCGAGCCGGGATAGCCCAGATGGTGCGGCGACCAGCCGACCTGCAGGGGCGGCGCGATCAGCGCCCCGGTCTGGCGCGCTGCGCCCTCGGACGCGGCGATGGCCCAGCCGCTATCGACCAGCAGCGGCAGGTGCGGCCCGTGCTGTTCGGTGGCCCCGATTGGCAGCAGGATCAGATCGTCGCGGGTCAGGTGGTCGGCAATCGCCGGCCAGGCCAGATCCTGGAGCCAGGGGGAGGAAGGTTTGCCGGTCATGGCTGTCATGGTCGCGGTCCGACGCTACTGCAAGGCAAAGGTGATGGCGACCTGGGAGGTGACGGCGATTTCACCCGGGCTGAGCGCGCCGCCGCCCTCGGCCTGGCCATCGGCCTGGGAGACATTCTGCGACGCGAAGCCGCGGCCGCCGCTGCCCCAGCCGCGACCGTAGGACGACCACCAGCCGCCGCCGCCCTCCTGCACCCGCATTGCCTCGCCGACCACCAGATCCAGCTCTTCGGCGAAAAGCGCGGCCTTGTCGTGCGCCGCCCGGATCGCCTGCTTGCGTGCCGCGTCGCGGTGCCGGCGCAACTCGGTGGTGCGAAAGTCGATGCCGTGGACATAGTTCGCGCCCTCGGCCAGGGCATCGGACAGCAGGTCCTCGAAGCGCGCGATCTCAGCCATGGTCACCACGACCGAACGCTGCACGACATAGATTGGCAATCGATCGAGCGTGCGGTGGCCGCCATAGTCCGGCTGGATCTGCAGGAAGTCGGTCGCGATTTTCGCATCGGCGACACCGTGCCGCTTGGCGACCTTGATCACGCGCTGGACCCGCCGGTCGTTGTCTGCCTTGGCCGCGACGAGGTCTTCGGACAGCGATTCGATCCCGAGGGTCAGGATCACCTGGTCGGGCTGCACGCGCACCTCGGCGCTGCCCGACACCGAAACGACACGCCTGTCGGTGTCCTGGGCGAGCGCGCCGGTCAGTGGCGAGAGCAGAGCGGCAGTGACGGCGAGGGAGATCAAGGTTCCACGGTTCATGGCGATGTCTCTCCGGATTTTGCTGTGCATGTTCGATGCTAGCGGCATGGCTTGGCCGGGACCAGCCTCGGAAAAGAGGCCTCAATGGGCCGGCGGCCTGGTGCGGCTGATCAGTTGGATGCGGGTCTGGTGGCGGGCGGCGAGGGCGATGACCAGGCCGCTGGCGACGATGATGGCGATGCCGATCCAGGTGGTGGCGTCGGGGAAGTCGCCGAAAAGAACCAGGCCCACCAGGGTGGCGGCGACGATCTCGCTGTAGCCGAAGGGCGCCAGTGTCGGCATGGGCGCCCGCGAGACCGCGAAGATGGTCAGGAGCTGGCTGGCCGCGCCGAAGCTGCCCATGACCAAGAAGATGGCGAACTGGGTGCCGCTGGGTGTCTGCCAGTTGAAGGGAACCGCCAGACTGAGCACCACGACGCTGACCAGGGCGGTGGCGCTGGCGGTGATCAGCGGCGGGCTCGAGGCGGTCAGGCGGCGGGTGATCAGCAGGTGGATGCCGAAGCAGGAGCCGGCGGCCAGGGCCAGCAGTGCGTGCCAGTCGATGCCGCCGAGCGCGACGTCCGTCTCGGGACGGATCACCACCAGGACGCCGACGAAGCCGGCCACCACCGCGACCCAAGAGGTCTTGGGGACTCGCTCCTTCAGCACCAAAGGCGACAGCGCGGTCACCAGGAAGGGGTAGACGAAGACGATGGCGATCGCGTTGGCCAGCGGCATGCCGCTGATCGCCCAGATGAAGGCGACCGAGGCGACCAACAGCAGCAGGCCGCGCCAGAGATGCAGATGGGGCTGGGGCAGGCGCAGACCACGAAGCCCGTGGCGCCAGATCACCATCGGCAGGCAGACCAGCAGGAAGACGGCAAAGCGGCCCCAGACCACGAAGATAAAAGGCAGGGATTCGGCCAGGAGCTTGCTGAGCCCGGCCTGGGTGGAGGCGCAGGTAAGACCCAGCACGAAGAGCCCGATGCCGATCAGATGACCGTCGCGGCCAGTCTCACTCTGTCGCTCCAAGAACCACGCCCCCCTGTCGGGCGGGACCATGACACGGCTTGACGCGCCGGCGGATCGAAAAATATCCGATCATGCGATCGAGTTTTCCGATCCGCCATGGGCGTGGGCTCACTCCACCGCCGGTAAGGTGGCTGCCCCGCGGGCCGCACGCCAGGCCTTGAGCCGGGCGACGATCCACCAGATCCCCAATGCCAGTGCCAGGACCAGGGCAAGGGCCGAGGCCGGCAGGGGGCTGGTGCCGAGATAGCCGAGCGTGACCAGCAGGGTCGCCGCGCCGAGGCCGAGCAGGGCGACGACCCCCCGGCGTGGCAGGCGGACCTTGCGGCTGCCGATGGCGACGATGCCGAGCCACAGCAGGCCGGCACCCAACGCGCTGACGAGCAGGCCGGCGATATTGATTCCGGCCGAGACGTAGCGCAGGGAGAAACCAGCCGCCTCGTCGGACTGGTTGGCGTAGAGCTTCTCGAAGGCGAAGTGGATGCCCTGGGTTGGCACCACGATGCGCAGCGGCTGGCCCATCTGGGGCCGGGCGCTGTCGGCGCCCTTCAGCAGGGTCTCGGCGCCGGCGAGGCGCGGGTTCACCCGGCGCCCGGCGGAGACCAGGTCCATCGAGCTGTCCGGCGTCAGGTAGTGCGGCCCGGCCGGCAGGAAGAGGTCCCAGCGGGTCTGGGTCACCACCATGTCGGGACGGGGCAGGTGGCCGGAGACCTGGCCGAAGCTGGCGATATCGGTCACCGGGGTGGCGTAGACCACCTCGACCGGAAAGCCCTCGGCGGAGTTGATCATGCGGATCAGGATCGCCGTCGCTTCCTTATCCTCTCGCGACCCATCGACCCCCTCCTTGGCGAAGGCCGGTTTCTCCGGCTTGCCATTGACGAAGACCGACCAGACCTGGGAGTCGGCCGGCAGGTCCAGGCGCAGAAACTGGCGCCGGCTGTTGCGCACCTGCAGGCGGGCGGTGGTGACCGCCAGGCCGTCGCGGGTGAAGAGGGTCGAGTAAGTGGCCTGCTCGATGGCGGCGACCTGGACCTGGATCTCCTGGTGACGGGTGATCTTCAATGCCAGGGCGACCGGTTTCTTGGCCTGAACGTAGCGGTAGGCCAGCAGGATCGGATTGGTGGTTTTCAGGACCAGTTGCTGGGGCAGCTCGTTGATGTCGAGGCCAGAGAGTTGGTCGGTTCGGGTCGCCTGGACCTCGACGGCGGTCAGCGCCTCGACGGCGACGCGGCCGTGTTCGACCTCGGCACCGGCGACCGAGACCGTCGGCACCGGGTTACTGGCGGCGACCCCGGCCATGATGTGCTCGTAGTTGATCTCGACCCGGAACTGGCCGGCCATCTCGCGGGTGAACTCCAGGTCGATTGCCTGGTGGCCGTCCTCGTCGCCGGCCTCGTCGCCCTCAAGCGGCCTGACCTTGTGGGAGCGCAGGGAGGGTCCGGTCACGCTCAGGACATTGGCCGTGGCCGGCAGTTTGAAGCTCAGGGCGACGATGGAGCCGGACTTGACGTCAACCGCCACCGTGGCCGAGCCCTTCATGGCGACCTCGCCGAGGGAGATCAGGGTGTCGACCTGGGCGTCGAAGATGCCCTGCTGGCGCTCCGGCGCGACCGCGGCGACCACCAGGGTCGGCGCCGGGTCGGTGTACTTGTAGGTGTGGGCCACGGTTAGCGCGATCCGGTCGCGCAGAAAGGCGGGCAACTGATTCTCGCCGACCCGCGACAGGCGCTCCTCCTCGACCGGCTTCAGGGTCAGCTCGGGGCCGGCCAGCAGAGCCACCATGCCGCGCTGGCGGTGAACGCCGGCAGCGTCCAGCAGGGGTACGGAAATGGCATCTGTATCCGTCTCGGCGGCCAAAAGCTGCTCGTAGAACACCTCGAGCCGGTAGGTGCCGGTGACCGCGCGGTCGAGGAAGACGCGGATTTCCTTGCGTCCCTTCGCATCCGCTTCCGCCACCGACCAGTCCGAGACGCCGCCACCCGGGGCGGCGATGCGGTTGACCTGGGCCGCGGCGGGCAGGGTGAGAGTCAGAAGGCTGGTCTCGCCCCGGGTGATTTCGTAGAGCACGACGCCACGGCCGTGCAGCACGCCTTCCTCGGCGTGGAGCGCGTGGTACAGCAAGGCGTTGGCGCGCACCTCGGCCTGCAGATCCTCGGGCACCGCCTCGGTCCAGGCAAGACGCAGGGCATCGGTCATGGGGACGAAAAAGCGCGCGCTGGTGGTCTCATCGGCGGCGGCTCCAGTGGTCGTCGTGACGACGTTGGCCAGCGGATTCACCGTCAAGTCCTTGCGGCCGGGCAGGACCAGATCGAAACGAGAGACCGGGATGCGCGGCACCGGGACCGTCGCCTGAGGCGGGCCGTCGTGGCGCTCCACCGGGACTTGGAAGGCGGCGACGATCTCATGCAGGCCGCGACCCTTCAGGCGGGTGGCGAAGGTGCCCTTGTCTTCCAGAACCGTGGCCGCCTCGCCGTCCACCGTCAGGTCGTTCAGGGTGACCCGGCTGGGCAGCAGGGGAAGGGTGATGGCGCCGCCCTCGAAAAGCTCGACCTGATAGCGCGCGGTCCAGATCAGGGCGTCGCCTTCCAGCCTACCCTCGTAGAGCGCCCGGCTGATCGCGTAGGGCCGCGTGTTGGCGGCGCGCCAGGTGACCAGCAGGGTCGAGGTCGCGGGGATCGTCGCGCTGTAGCGTGTCACCGCGCCCTCTTCCTGACTCGTCAGGTCTGCCGAGGGCACCACCGCCAGATCTCGGCGGCTGCCGGGGATGGTCATGGTCAGGCGGGTCGCGGCGGCCCGGGGCAGCGGGATCGGCAGCAGCGTGCCGGCCTCCGAGATCACGGCATCGAGGCCATAGCTGACCCGCATCGTGACCAGGCCCGCCCTGTCGCGGCTCCAGGCCAAGCCCTGGGGGGTCTGCACCAGCTGCACCGGCTGGCCGTCGACCGTCGCACTGCGCAGCGCGGCGCCGGCCGGCAGGATCGGCACCAGGGTCCACTCGTTCTCGAAGGTCTCGATCTGCAAGGCGGCGTCGATCCGTGCGCTGTGGCGCCCATCGCGGTCTTCCACCGTGACGCTGACCTGGGACTGGCCGATGGCGTAGGCGGCCGGCGCCGGGCGCGGGTCCTCGGTCAGTTGCTGCAGCAAGGCCGTGTAGTGCGCCAGCGGCACCCGCACCTCGCCGTTCCCGCGGTCGCGCTCGGTCGGCGGTTCGACGACGATCTCCGATGCCAGTACCGAGGCCGGAAAGGCCAGGAACAGAGCGAGGAAAAGGGCGATGGATCTCATGATGCGGTCCTCCTGGAAGCCGTCGTTGGGTCGTTCAGCGCGCCGCGGCGAGCAGCTTGCGGTGGGCGGCGAAATCGAGGGAATCGGCGAGCCACTGGCGCTGCGCCGGGTCCTGTAGACCGGGCGAGCGCAGGGCGGTCAGGTACTCGTCCAGCATGGCCTGGTCGGCGGCCAGATCCGGATCGGCGGCCCAGCCTGGCACCTGCCGGCGTAGTCCCTGAAGGATCCTCGCCAGGGTCGCGGCGCGGGTTTTGGCCAGGGCGACATCGTCGTTGCGCAGGTCCAGGCTGATCAGGCGGGCCTGGCGGGCGATCTCGCTGGCGACCAGGTTCTTCAGGACATTGCGCTCCAGCGGGCCCTGGCTCACCGGCCCGTTGGGCAGCGCCAGGCTGGCCTGGGCGACGCCGTTGCCCAGGGTCACCAGGTCCTTGTAGCGCAGGGTCACATCGGCGACCGGCCCCGGCCCGTCGGTCACCAGATCGAGCAGGATCACGTGGTCGTCGCCGGCGAAGAAGTTGGGAATGACGATCTGGATGCCCTCCTCGTCCTCGCCCCGGTCGGCCGCGATGCCGAGATTCTGCGAGAGGCGCTGATCGATCGCCTGTTCGGCCTCGCGCACCCGCTGGGCGCGGGGTTCGTCCAGCCGCTGCGCGCCCAGGACCTCGACCAGCTTGACCCCGGAGGCGAGGCGAATGCGCAGGCGCAGGGCCCGGGCCACGGCCCGGCTGGCCGCGTGCAGTTCCCGGTCGATGACGGTGGCGGCCTGATCCGGTGCGCTCAGCACCCGGCGGTGCCCCTGGCCCGCCGCCACCAGGCGGTCGATCTGAGCGGCCTCGGTCTCGCCGCCGAGGGCGACGACCGAAAGATGCAGGCCCTCCAGGGCGTTGCCGTGGGCCAGCGCCTCCAGGTCGTTCATTTCGTCGGCCAGGGAGGTGCCGCTGGCCAACAGCAACAGGCTGGAGCCGAGAATCTCCTCGGGCCGGTCGCCGGCGCGCAGGCTGTCGCCGGCCAGGCTCAGGGCCTCGACCAACCCGACCTCGTCGGCCGCTGCCGCCGCACCGCCCAGGAACAGCCGGTCGAGCGCGACCTTGACCGGTCCGTGGCGAAAGTCCTCGGGCGTTACCATCAGGCCGCCGTCCGGGCCGGCGACGATCAGGGAGAAACGGTCGCCCGGCTGGCGCGCGGCCTCCAGGGCGGCGACCAGGGCCGAGAGCCGCCGCGCGGTCTCGGTATCGGCGCCCTGGCGCAGGTCGAAGACCAGGCCGACGTTCATCGCCGGCCGCCGCGCGCCCTGGCGTTCGGCGCCCTTCAGGCCGATCTGCAAGCGCAGCCGGGCCGGCCCCTGGACCGCCTGGGCGTCGGTCTGCAGGTAGAGCGCCATGGCGGCATCGCGCGGCGCATCGAAGGGCTGGGCCACCGGCCGGGCGCCCTGCTCCAGGGTGAGGTCGCGGCCCAGCGCTGCCCGGTTCCAGTCCTTCAGCCGAGCCTCCAGCAGACGGATCGCCGGGTCGCCCGGGATGTAGCTGTTCGACCAGTAGCCGGTGGCGGGACGGAAGGCGATGCCGTCCAGGGTCCCGAGCCGGTCCAGGTAGGTCTCGGCCGCCGCGAGATCACTATTCTCGGAAACATTCTTTGGGACCACCTGGCTCAGCCGGTCGGCCTTGCCAACAAGACCCAGGTCGTTATCGGTTTGCGCGTCGGCATCCTCGGGCTTGCGGGTCAGAGTGCTCGACAGTGAGACCTCGGCCTCGTCCTTGAAGGCCTCGGTCTTCTTGTCCTGTCCGGCCTGGCGCTCGATCCTGCCAAATGACTGGCTGGTCAGGTTGCCGTCGAGCTCCAACGCCCGGGTGGCCTCGTTCGATCGCAGGTCCTCGAGGTCGGCCGGGGCGCTTTCGTCCAGGATGCCGTCGTCCAGGATACCGTCGTCCAGGATACCGTCGTCCAGGGTACCGTCGTCCAGGCCGAAGCTGTCGCGGTCGCCGCGGGCCAGCTCGTCGCGGCTGACGATTTCCGACTGACTATTGCTCTGTGGCGCGGCAGTCTCGCGCTGACGGCGCTGATCGGCCAGTTCGCCGCCGGTCTCAGCCACCTCGCCGCCTTCTTCGGATTCGAACTCCAGTATGGGAGCATTGCTTTCGCTGGCGCCCTTTTCCCGGCGTTGGGCCTTGGTCTCGACCCGGTACTCGCCCGCGAGGCCTCCCGTGCGGCCATCGTCGTCGTATTCCTGATTGGCCAGGCTGTCGACGAAACCCTGGCCGGCGCCCAGCCTCTGTTCGCTGCCAGCGGTCTGGTCGTTGGGGGCGATCTGGGCCGCCTCTTCCGCCGGGTCGGGCAACAATTTGCCGCCGACCAGGAGATCGGATTTCTCCTTTGCCGGGGGAGGGCTCTGGACCGGTGCCGGCAGTTCGGCGTCCGCCGTCATCTGTTGGTCGCCGTGCGCCTGCTCGCCGGTCCGCACCGTGGGCTTGGCCGAGGGCGTTGGCGATGGGGCCGGCAGGGCCGGCACGGTCTGGTGGTAGAGTTCGGCATCCTTGAAGCCCGATTCCTCCCACAGTTCGCCGACCAGGGCGGCCGAGGCCAGCACCACCAGGGACGCCGCCATGGCGCCGGCGAGCCAGGGCCGGTTGATACTGCGCGTGGATTTGGCCAAGGGGCCGGCCTGGCTCGCGGTGCGCACCGCCGCCAGGGTTTTGTCGACCAGCGCATCGGGGGCGTCCTGGTCGGCCAGACCGGCGAGCCCGGCGTCGAGCTCTTCCAGGGCGGCCTGGACCGCCTGACAGTCGGCGCAGCCCTCCAGGTGGCCGCGCAGCGCCTCGTCTTCCTGTGCCGCGGCGGCCCCCAGCTCCGCCAGGCGGTCTTGCACGGCCTCACAGCTGGTCATCGGTCTTGTCCTCTGTGGTGAGCGGCGTACCGGTGGTAAGGGGGGTGTCGAAGGGTGTCCCCTCCGCCTCGGTCAGAGCCTTGGCGAGGGCGAGGCGGGCACGGCGCAGTTGGGTCTTAACGGTGTTGAGCGGCAGCGACAGCGCGTCGGCGGCCTCCTGCAGCTTCAGGCCGGCGACGGCGGTCAGCAGCAGGACCTCGCGCTGGGCCAGCGGCAAGGCCAGCATGGCTACCTCCAAGCGGGCGACCGTCTGGCGCGCGGCGGCGACCCGTTCGGGATCGGGCGTGGGATCGGCCGTCTCGGGCGGCTCGAAGTCGGTGGCCTCATCCGGCCGACGGTCGCGAAAGTGGTTGCGCACCAGGTTGGCGACGATGGTGAAGATCCAGGGCGCCAGGGGCCGGGTCGCCTCGTAGCGGTCGGCCGCGCGGTGGATCGCCAGGAAGATCGATTGGAACAGGTCGTCGCGGTCGGCCTCGGCGATGCCGCTGCGCACCAGGTAACTGTAGACCGGCCGGCGGTAGGCCGCCATCAGGGCCGGGAAGGCGGCCGCCTCGCCCCGACAGTGGCGCGCCAGCCAGGAACGCTCCTCCAGGCCCACCACGACCAAGCCTTGGTCGGCGGTCGCTGCGGCCAGACTGCCTGTCGTGACACTCACGGTTCCACCACTCTTCGACTCCAGGTCCTCATGCTCAAGGGTACACGGCCCGTGCGAAAAGGTTTCAAAACCGTGCCAAAATAGCTTGCCTGATCCTATTTCAGGCAGCATTAGGCCCCAATATGGACAAATTGCGGCGCTATGTACGGACAGTGGCGGCACTTGCCGTCACCCCCTGAAAGCCAGGAACCAGCGATCCATGGCGCGAAAAAAGCGCAAACAGCGTTCTGCCAACCGAAAAGCCCTGGCCATTCTGGGTCATGGTGCGAGGGGCCTGGGCACAGCCTTGCTGCGCCTCGTTCACTTGTTCTTAAGGTTAACCTTGTCCCTGGCCAGAGGTTTGCTCCGGGCTGCGGCCCGGGCGGCCCGAGCCTACAACCGCTGGGTCTGGGCCCGGCCGCGGCGCGCGGTCGACAGTGCGGTCCTGGCGACGGTTCTGGGGGTCCTGCTGATTATCTGGCTCAAGCCCCCGATCCCGCTCAATCTGGAAGACAGCGTCGACTGTCTGGTGCTCAATATCTACCACGAGGCGCGCGGCGAGCCGCCGGAGGGCCAATTGGCGGTCGCCAAGGTGGTCATGAACCGGGTCGCCCACCCGCACTTTCCCGATTCTGTTTGCGATGTCATCAAACAGGGCGGCGAGGCGCCCCTGAACAACTGTCAGTTCTCCTGGTGGTGCGACGGGCGCAGTGACGCCCCCACCGATGTGGCGGCCCTGAAGGCGCTGCGCGGCCTGGCCCGCGATGTGGTGCGCGGGCGCCGGGGCGATCCCAGCGCGGGCGCGCTGTGGTACCACGCCGCCAGCGTGACGCCGGATTGGCGCACCGCTTTCGAGGCCGGCCCGACCATCGGCGATCACATTTTCTACCGTCCCAAGGACGACACCTGGTAGCGCGGGCCTGGCCCGGCATCTAGAGCCCTTTTTTGTTACCCTTTGCTGGCCCGCTGGCGCCGGTCGAGCCTCATGACCGCCCGCTGGGCCGACAGCACGGCCCCCTCCTGCCAGCCGGTGACGTGGCTCAAATGCTCGCCGGCGAAGGAGATCGGGCCATGGTCCCGCTGCAGCAGTTCATAGTCGCTCTGCAGGGCTTCCGGGCGCCAATTGACCCAGGCGCCCCAGCTGAAGGGGATCTTCTGCCAGGCCACCGAGACCGGCTTGGCGACCTCCCGGGCGAAGCCGGGATGAAGCAGCTCGCCACTCTCGGCCGCCGCCCCGGCCCGCTGGGCCGGGGCGAGGCTGCCGAACTGGAGCGCCTCGGCGCCGAAGTTGTAGGCTCCGAGAAGAACCCCCTTGCGGCCTAGATAGCCGTGGCAGGGATACCAGATCTGCGTGATCTCGCGATTGGTCCAGGAGATGCCGCCGAAGATGCCCGCGTCTTCCTCCCAGAAACGCCGCCCGGCCTGCCAGGCGAGTTTGCAGGTCGGGCTGTAGGGGTTGGCCTTGATCGCGTCCCGCACCATCGCCGGCAAATCGGTTTCGATCCTGGCCAGGGCGGGCAGCGGCAGACAGCAGATGCAGTGATCGGCTTCGATCGCCTTCTCTTCGCCCTTTTCGAGGTCCTGGTAGACCACCCGCAGTCCCTCGCCCTGGCGGCGCAGGGCGCGGACCTCGGCGCGCGGCCGGATCAGGCCGCCGACCTGGCCC
>JAJFGK010000035.1 GCA_021776195.1 Kiloniellaceae bacterium
ATGCCTAACCGTTATAACCGTCCTATGTACTTTTATAACGGTTTGGCATTAAAATGTCAAGATAATTGCTTCGTTTTGTAAGGGAGCAAAATTGCGAGGTGTGTTTATAGATGTGACGTCGTTTATGCGTCCTAAGGACGCATACACGACGTCACTTCTATAAACTCTCCTCGCAATTTTGCTCCCTTACATACCGAAGCAATTCTCTTGACATTTTAATGCCTAACCGTTATAAACGTCCTTAGGACGTTTATAACGGTTAGGCATTATTTTATGGCGGAGCAGATATCAGCAAAACCAGCTATGTATCCAGAAAGGCTGACCCGCGCAGGCGATTACTTATCTAGGCTATTGGAAATAAACGATAAACCAGTCCTCAATCAATTCGATTTTTTCCGGATTATCTGGCGAATGTATGCACAGTCGTCCGGCAAGAAATTATATCTGCGTCACGAAACTCCAAACCAGGATGACTACAAGCGATTGCGTCTAAATCTGAAAAAGACAGGTATGATCAGTTCGGATAGGGATTACGGTGCCCGAGTCATCCGCGTGCTGGCCGTCTCCGACCTTCCGGCAGAAAACATAATCTGCCTCGTCGATCCGACCTGTTACGTCTCGCATCTTTCAGCAATGCAACGATGGGGTCTCACCAATCGCAATCCGGACGCGCTGGCGATGACCCGCCCGAATCGTGCTGCCGCATTAGCCCAGATTCAAGCTTACACAATAGGTGTTTTAGACGAGGATGAAGAGAGCCCGTTCCCATTGAAGATCGTCAAGCATCCTGCTCGAGTGCGTCGTAGGTCTGTGCACATGTATGAGAGTAAAGCCGCCGGGGCGTTTTTGAAAAATCGCGGGGACGATATCCGTCTTTCCACAATTGGGCAGACTTTTCTAGACATGCTTCAAAAACCCGATTTATGCGGCGGTATGTCCCACATTCTCGATGTCTGGGAGGAACATGCCGAGACCTATATCGACGATATCGTTGCAGCCGTCAATACAGCCACCAGTAAGCTCGTCAAAAGCCGAGCCGGATACATTCTGGAAGAGCGTCTGAGACTAAACCATCCGGGCATTGGACCATGGAAAGCGCTTGGTCAACGTGGCAGCAGTCGTAAACTTGATCCGGCCAAAGACTTCGCACCGACTTATTCTGAAACCTGGATGATCTCGCTCAATGTCTAACCTAGCCATAAAAATCAACGTTGCTGATTGGGTCGAACGTGCGAAAGCTAACCCCGTGGCCTACCTGCAACGGCAGGCTACAGAGATCACACTGAACGCCATCGCTATTGCGGCTCCGCTCAATGACAAACTGTTTCTAAAAGGTGGTGTCCTCATGGGGCTCGCCTATGACAGCCCTCGACAGACAGGCGATATCGATCTGACGGCGAGCATATCAGCGCACAAAGGTGTCGATGATCGCATTCAGTCATTATTAGAGTCTGCGTTCCCACGCGCAACAACTGCGCTCGGCTATGCCGACCTCATTGTTAAAACCCATTCGGTGAAACGCCAACCGAAGAAAATTTTCGAAGAAGCCGAATTTCCCGCACTTAAGCTCAAAATCGCCTACGCACAAAGGGGAACCAAACAGGAAAAAGCCCTACTAGAGGGCAAAGCACCAGGTATCATCGACCTCGATATCTCGTTCAACGAACCCATGCAACAAATCCAAATCTTGGAATTAACCGGAGGACAGGAACTTTGGGCATACAGTCTCACCGACCTAATCGCAGAAAAGTACCGCGCTATGCTTCAACAGGTGCTGCGGAACCGCAGCCGACGACAGGATGTATATGACCTTCACTTTCTCGTTGCCGATGGAGATCTTGATGATGTGGTTCGCAAGCAGACCTTGGACTCATTGATCGAAAAATGCCGGTCACGACATATAGAACCAACGCCACAATCCCTCGAAGACCCGGAAATCAAAAAAAGGTCTGGTGCGGAATGGAGTACGATGGAATTGGAGTTGGGCGAATTGCCCGATTTCGAAGATTGCTTTGAATTGGTATCCGACTTCTATCGGAGCCTACCTTGGAATTCTTGATGGAATGTGAAGCACAGAGTTCTGCGATAGATAATCAAGCGATGTCTTTGGGTCTTGCCAAAAACCGGGCTGATACCCCGGCACACGTAGCTTTTAGCTATGATAATTGGAAAAAATCATCACACCTATCCAAAGAACCGTAAAAGTTCCCATACAGATTGGTTGCTGTTGGGCATCGGTCGAGAAAACTGATCATCGGCAGCCACGGAGAAAACAGATATCTAGCAAAGTCCCCAGATTACATTCTGTCTATACAGATAGGGTAATCACCTGACACTGCCGCCCCGTTTCTGCGCGAGTGCGGGGGAGGGTGATTAGGTGGCTTTCTTCGTCTTGGTCTTCTCCAACTTTTTGGCTTTGGTCAGCTTGGGCAATCCTTCGGCGAAGGCCTTGGCCGGTGTTCGGCCGTTCATGCTGTGGCCCTGGTGCGGCTTGTGACTGTTGTAAGATTGTCAGGAAGGCTTGCATCTCATTGACCATATTATAGAACTCCTTGCGTCCCGGCATCCAGAAAACCACCCGACTGGCGGGCCCAGAGGCGGGCGTAGAGACCGCCGGCGGCCAGCAGCTCGTCGTGGCGGCCCTGCTCGACGATGCGGCCCTGGTCCATCACGATCAGCCGGTCCATGGCGGCGATGGTCGAGAGTCGGTGGGCGATGGCGATCACGGTCTTGTCCGCCATCAGGCCGGTCAGGGACCCCTGGATCGCCGCCTCGGCTTCCGAGTCGAGCGCCGAGGTCGCTTCGTCCAGCACCAGGATGGGGGCGTCCTTCAGGACTACCCGGGCGATGGCGATGCGCTGGCGCTGGCCGCCCGAGAGCTTCACGCCGCGCTCGCCGACCTGGGCGTCGAGACCGCAGCGGCCCTCCTGGTCGGCCAGTTCCGGAATGAAACTCTCTGCTTTCGCCGCGGCCACGGCGCGGGTGATGGCGGCCTCGTCCGCGTTGGGGCGTCCGTAGCGCAGATTCTCGCGCACCGAACGGTGCAGCAGCGAGGTGTCCTGGGTGACCAGGCCGATCGAGGCCCGCAGGCTGTCCTGGGTGACCTGGGAAACATCCTGACCGTCAATCAAAATGCGGCCCGCCTCGACGTCGAAGAAGCGCAAGAGCAGATTGACCACGGTCGACTTGCCGGCGCCCGAGGGGCCGACCAGCCCGACCTTCTCGCCGGGCGCGATGGCCAGGCTCAGGTCGTCGAGCACGCCGTCCTGTTTGCCGTAGTGAAAGCGCACGTTCTCGAAGGCGATGGCGCCGCTGAGGACAGACAAGGGAGATGCCTGGGGCCGGTCGACCAGGCTCTGGTCGCGCGCGATGGTCTCCATCCCGTCCTGCACCGTGCCGATGTTCTCGAACAGCGAGGCGACCTCCCACATGATCCAGTGGGACATGCCCTTGAGGCGCAGGACCAGCCCGAGCGACAGGGCCACCGCGCCGGCAGTCACCGCCGCTTCGGTCCAGAGCCAGATACCGGTCAAGGCGATGGCGACCAGCAGCAGGGCATTCAGCCCCTCCAGGACGAAGTTCATCCAGGTGACCAGGCGGTACTGCCGGTAGCTGACCTCCAGGAAGGGCGCCATGGAGTCCTTGACGTAGGACTCCTCCCGGGCGGCATGGGCGAAAAGCTTGACCGTCTGGATGTTGGTGTAGGAATCGACCACCCGTCCGGTAACCGTGGAGCGGGCATCGGCCTGCAGTTTGGAGAGCGCCCGCATCCGGGGAATGAACCAGCGCATGGTCACCCCATAGGCGACGAACCAGAGGGCCAGGGGTGCCATGATGCGCCAGTCGCTCTGGCCGAAGAGGACCAGGGCCGAGACGAAGTAGACCGCCACATAGACGAAGACTTCCGTGGCCAGGGCCATGACCTCGCGCACCGCCAGGGCGGTCTGCATCACCTTGGTCGCGACGCGCCCGGCGAAGTCGTCCTGGAAGAAGGCGACCGACTGGCGCAGCAGGTAGCGATGCGCCAGCCAGCGGATGCGCATGGGAAAGTTGCCCATGACGGTCTGATTGCCGACGCACTCGTGCAGCAGGTCGATCAGCGGCATGACCACCAGGATCAGCAGGCCGGCCCCGATCAGCCACCAGAGGTGATCGGACCAGAAGGTCGCGCGATCGGCGGTGGCGAAGAAGTCGACCAGATTGCCGAGCAGACCGAAGAGCGCGACCTCGATGGCGGCGAAAAGGGCTCCGGTCAGGGAGACCAGCAGCATGAAGGGCCAGATCGGCCGTGCGTAGTGCCACAGAAAGGCAAAGAGCCGGCGCGGCGGCTTTTCGGGCACGGCGGCGGGGAACGGATCGACGAGATTTTCAAAGAAAGCAAGCATGACTTCAGCCCAGGCAGGTGGGGACAAACGCCCCGGCCGGGTGAAGCATCAACGCTTGACGGGCCGGGTGTCAGTTGGGTGGGATTAGGAACCTGAGCATCTGCACCTCCGTGGGACGCGGCGCGACCGGCCGCTCCATGACGTTCTTATAGCCGATAACCGGAAAAAGGCAAATCGGTTAGGATCGGGCGCGCGCTTTCAATGCCTCGTAGGCGGGCAGGTGGTGCGCCAGATAGTCCCGCAGGTGGGGCGCTTCGGCCGCCACGGTTTCAAAGGCGGCGCGGGTCTCGGCTGCCTCTTGCGGCCGCGGCGGGTCGATGCCGCGGCTCTCCGAAGCCTGGCCGTGCCAGGCGCCGACCTGGCCCCAATCCGCCGGCACCGCGGCGTTGCTCCAGGCGAAGGCATGGGGCGCATCGGCCAGGCCGAGGCGCTGCCAGCAGGCCGCCATGGTGGCGCGCGGGTCGCGCTGCACCGCCTCGGCCTCGAGCACGACCGCAGCAACCCCCAGCGCCTCCTCGAGCCAGCGAAGCTGGCGCCACTGGGCCTCCAGGCCGACCTCCTCCAGGGTCAAGTGGGGGTCGAGTCGGTAGTAGGAGACCAGCGCCCGCAGGGGATCGCGAATCAGAAAGCAGTGACGGACCCGGCGGGCAAAGGCCTCGTCCTCGAACAACGCCGGCACGACGTAGTAGCTCATGTCCTTGAAGAAGACCGGCCCCGCTTCGCCGGCGGCCAAGAGCTGGTCGCGGATCGCCGGATAGTCGACCGGCCGGCCGGGGTCGGGCGCGAAGTGCGGCATGACCCGGACCTGCCGGTGGATATAGTAGTCGTACATGAAGGGCTCGTGAAAACAGGTCAGGTCGCCGCGCTCGCGCATGATCCGCTCGGTCGCGGTCGACATGGAACGGGGGTGGGACCAGAGCGCGAAGATCGGGTGCATGG
Organism: Kiloniellaceae bacterium; assembly: GCA_021776195.1. Next base: position 5,325 of record JAJFGK010000035.1, read on the forward strand.
CCCGATGGTAGCGAAAAGGCGTCGCCAGCCAAACCACGATCTTTCCGTTTCGCCGGCGCCTGGAGTATCGATGCGGCCAAAGTCGTCGGCTCTGTTTCCTTCGCCCCTCGGGGAGAAGGAGGGGCCCAACCATGCGCTTGGCATGGGTGGGAGGATGAGGGGGCCGCAGGGAAGTAATCGATTGTTACCGAGGCAATGGCCGATTGCCCCCCTCACCCAGCGCCGTCCAAGGCGCGGCCAAGCGGCCTCGCCAAGCCTTCGCAACCCTCTCCCCCCGCAGGCGGGTGGCGAGGGAAGTCTGGAGTGACCCGCGTCCGTTCTGGTGAACCACGATCTTTCCGTTTCGCCGGCGCGTCGAAGCGGGCAAGCTACGTCGGGCGAATGGGGGAGAGGACGATGCCGGCGTTGGCTTCGGGCAGTCGGGTGGTAGTGATCGGCGGCGGCGTGATCGGCCTCTCTGTTGCCTATCACCTGGCGAAGAAGAATGCCGCCGAGGTCATTCTGCTGGAGCGCAACCAGTTGACCAGCGGAACCTCCTGGCACGCCGCCGGGATCATCGGGCCGCTGCGCGCCTCAATGAACCTGACCCGCTTGGCGATCTATGCCACCGAGCTGTTTCCGGCGCTGGAATCTGAGACCGGCCAGGCGACCGGCTACCGACGCACCGGCGGCTACTGGCTGGCCCAGAGCGCGGACCGCATGATCGAGCTGCGGCGCATCGCGGCCATGGGCGAAATGACCGGGCTGGAGGCGCGTATGCTCGCGCGCGACGAGATCGCCGAGGCCCTGCCGCTGCTGCGCTGCGACGATCTGGCCGGCGGGCTCTGGGTCGCCGAGGACGGCCAGGCCAATCCGGTCGATCTCTGCATGGCCTTCGCCAAGGGCGCGCGCCAGGCCGGGGCCACGATCCGCGAGGGCGTCACCGTTGCCGAGATCCAAAAGAGCGCTGGCGCGGTGACCGCGGTGGCGACCTCGTCGGGCGAGCGTATCGCCTGCGATGCGGCGGTGATCTGCGGCGGCGTCTGGTCGCGCCAGCTTGGCGCCCTGGCCGGGGTGCCGGTGCCGGTGCAGGCCGCCGAGCACATGTACGTGGTGACCGAGCCGATGGCGGACCTGCCCGACCCCTTCCCGATTCTGCGCGACCTGGAGGGGCGCATCTATATCAAGGGCGATGCCGGCAAGCTGGTGCTGGGCGGCTTCGAGGCCAACGCCAAGCCCTGGGACTCGACGCGCCCCGAGGGCAGCCGGCCCTACCTGATTCTGCCCGAGGACTGGGACCAGTTCGCCCCCTTCATGACGGCGGGTCTCAACCGCGTTCCGGCACTCGAGACCGCCGGCATCCAGCACTTTATGAACGGCCCCGAAGGCTTCACCCCGGACACCCGCCAGGCCATGGGCGAGGCGCCTGGCTGCCGCAACCTCTTCGTCGCCGCCGGTTTCAATTCCATCGGTATCGTGTCTTCGGCGGGGGCGGGACGGGTCATGGCAGACTGGGTCCTGGAGGGGGCGGCGCCGATGGACCTCTGGGAGGTCGACATCGCCCGCTTCGAGCCCGAGACGGCGGCCCGCGCCTTCCTCCAGGCCCGGCTGCCCGAGGCGGTCGCCAACCAGTTCGAGCTGCACTGGCCCTACAAGCAGATGAAGACCGGCCGCGACCTCAAACACACGCCCCTGCACGAGACCTGGGCCGCCGCCGGCGCGGTCTTCGGCGAGACCGCCGGCTGGGAGCGGCCCTTCTGGTTCGCCCGGACACCGGAAGAGCGAGCGCTCGGCTACAGCTACGGCGATCAGCCCTGGTGGCCCCTGGCAGAGCGGGAAACCCGGGCCCTGTGCGATGGCGTGGTGCTGCTCGAGCTGACTCCCTTCGGCAAGTTCGAGGTCGCCGGGCCCGATGCCGAGGGCTTGCTGCAGCGGCTCTGCGCCAACGACGTCGCGGTGGCACCGGGGCGCCTGGTCTACGGTCAGTTGCTGAATCCCCGTGGCGGCATCGAGGCCGACGTCACGATCGCCCGCCTCGCGCCGGACCGGTTCCGGGTGGTGAGCGGCGCGGCCACCCGGATGAAGGATCTGGCCTGGCTGCGGCGCGGACAGACCGGCGGCGAACAGGTCGTGCTCGACGACGTCACAACCCGCCTGACGGTCCTCGGTGTCATGGGCCCGCGCGCCCGCGACCTGTTGACCCGTCTCAGCGCCGCCGACTTTTCCGATGCGGCCTTCCCCTTTGCCAGCGCCCGGGAGGTCGAGCTGGGCCAGGTCCCGGTCCTGGCCTCGCGGCTGTCCTTCGTCGGCGAACTGGGCTGGGAACTGACCGTGCGCAGCGACCGGGCGCGGCGGCTCTATGACCTGCTCTGCGCCGCCGGCGAGGACCCCGGTCTTGGGGCGCTCGGGCTGGGGCGGCTCGGCCATCTGGCGCTCGACGGCTGCCGCCTGGAGAAGGGCTATCGCCACTGGGGCCACGATATCGGCCCCGACGACACACCCCTGGAGGCGGGGCTGGGCTTTGCCGTCGCCTTCGACAAGCCGGGCGGCTTCATCGGCCGCGAGGCGCTGCTGCGCCAACGCGAGGCCGGCCTGCAGCGCCGATTGCTGCTGTTCCGGGCCGAAGGGCATCCCCTGTTGCTGCATGACGAGCCGATCTATCGCGCCGGCCGGCTGGTCGGGCGGACCACCTCGGGCGGGCGCGGGTTCCGCACAAATCTGTCGCTCTGCTTCGGCGTCATCGCCTGCGATCCGGGCGAGACCCTGGCCGACCTGCGCGCCGGCCCCTATGAAGTCGGTGTCGCCGGCGAGCGCTTCGCGCTGACCGCGCTCGCCCGCCCGCCCTACGACCCGGCCGGCGAGCGCCTGCGGTCCTGATTGGAGCTTTCACGATGACGCAGCAGGCAAGAGCGGTGGTGATCGGCGGCGGGGTGATGGGCGTCTCGCTGCTCTATCATCTGGCCAAGCTCGGCTGGTCGGACACCATCCTGGTCGAGAAGAACGAGCTGACCGCCGGGTCGACCTGGCATGCCGCCGGGCTCTGCACCCACTTCGGCCATAACCTGACGGTCATGGCCCTGCGTGCCCATTCGGTGAAGCTCTATCGGAGCCTGGAGGCGGAGACCGGCCAGCCGGTCGGATTTCATCCCTGCGGCGCGCTGCGCATCACCCGGTCCGAAGACCGCATGGACGAGTTCCGCCACGTCCAGGGCCTGGGGCGCTATGCCGGCTACGACTTCCACATCCTGACTCCGGCCGAACTGAAGGAGATCTATCCCCTGGTCGAGACCGTGGGCCTGATCGGCGCCATTCACGAGCCCGACGACGGCCACGTCGACCCGAGCCAGGCGACCCAGGCCATGGCCGCTGGCGCCCGTGGGTTGGGGGCCGCGATCCAGCGTCAGAATCCGGTGGAGGCGATCGAGCGCGCCCCGTCAGGCGAGTGGCTGGTTCACACGAAGACCGGGACCATCGCCTGCGAGACCCTGGTCAACGCGGCGGGGACCTGGTGCCGTGAGATCGGCGCCATGATGGGCCTGGACCTGCCGGTAGTCCCCATGCTGCATCAGTATCTGGTGACCGACCGGGTCGCGGCGGTGGCGGAACGGGCCGGCGAACTGCCGATCATCCGTGACCCGGAGGAAAGCTGGTACGTCCGCCAGGAGCGCGACGGCCTGATCGTCGGGCCCTACGAGAAGAACGGCCGGCCCTGGGCGGTCGATGGGGTGCCGCCGGACTTCGGCATGGAGCTGCTGCCGCCGGCCCTGGAGCAGGTCGAAGACATCGTCGCCCTGGCCATGGCCCGCCTGCCCGCTCTCGCCGAGGCCGGCATCAAGACCATCGTGAACGGCCCGATCACCTTCACCCCTGACGCCAATCCGCTGATCGGCCCGGCCTTCGGGCTCGACCGGGCCTGGCTGCTGACCGGCTCCTCCATGGGGGTGATGGAAGGCGGCGGGGCCGGCAAGCTGCTGGCCGAGTGGATCGTCGCGGACGAGCCGCCGATGGACGCCCTGGCGATCGACCCGCGTCGCTTCGGCGACTATGCCGACCGGGCCTACCGGGTCGACCGGGCCGTGGAGTCCTTCGCCAACCAGTTCGGCGTGCACTACCCCTTCGAGGAGCGCCCCGCCGGGCGGCCGCGCCGCACCACTCCGATCATGGCCGACCTCGCCGCCGCCGGCGCGGTCTTTGGCGCCGCCAACGGCTGGGAGCGGCCCAACTGGTTTGCCCTGCCCGGCGGCGCGCGCGCGCCACTGTTGTCGTTTCGCCGGCCCAACTGGTTCGAGGCCGTGGCCGCCGAGTGCCGGGCGGTGGCCGAGCGGGTGGCGCTGGCCGATCTCAGCGCCTTTTCGAAGTTCGAGGTCACGGGGCCGGGCGCCGAAGCCTTTATGGCCGGCCTGGGCGCCAACCGCCCGCCGCGCGCCGATGGCCGGATCGGCCTGACCCATGCCCTCACGCCGGCCGGCGGCGTCGCCTCGGAGTTCACCGTGACCCGTCTTGCCGCGGATCGCTACTACCTGACGGCCGCGGCGGCGGCCGAGCGCCACGACGGTGAGCTGCTGCGGGTAAGGTCCGCCGGTTGCGACGTCGCAATCACCAATCTCACGACCCGCCGCGGCGTGCTAGCGGTCATGGGCCCCGCCGCTCGCGATCTGCTCTCAGGGCTCGCCGATTGCGATCTAGGCAGCGGCGCCTTTCCCTGGCTCGGCGCCCGCGAGACCCAGGTGGCCGGCGTGCCGGTCCTTGCCCTGCGGGTCTCTTATGTGGGCGAGTTCGGTTGGGAACTGCATCACGACCTGGCCGATCAGAAACGTCTCTATGATGCCCTGCGCGCGGCCGGCCGGTCCTTCGACTGCGCCCACTTCGGCGCCTTTGCCATGAACGCCCTGCGCTTGGAGAAAGGCTACCGTGCCTGGGGCCTCGACCTCTCCACGGAGCGCACGCCCCTGGAGGCGGGTCTCGGCGCCTTCGTGCGTCCGGAGGGCCGCGACTTCGTCGGGCGCAAGTCTCTGGTCGCCGCGCCGGCCTCGCCCCGTTCCGTCGCCATGGGTCTGCTGGCTTTGAACAACAGGGAGGCCGGCGGTCGGGAGGCCGATCCCTTCTCGACCCATCCGGTCATTGTCGGCGACAGGGTCGTCGGCCTGACCACCTCGGGGGCCTTTGGTCACCGCGTCGGAAAACAACTGGCGCTGGCCTATCTGGAAACCGAAGCAAAGGAGGCTGGACAAAACTTGACGGTCGAGATCCTTGGCGAACGGGGCCCGGCGACGCTGTTGGCAGCGCCGCCCTACGACCCGACCAACGACCGGCTCAGGGCTTGAAGATCGGTCTTGAAGCGAGCGGCGCCTCCTACCTAGACTGTCCCTCATGACCGAAAAGCCGCTCTCCGGCGTTAGAGTTCCACCGCCCGTCATCGTCGGTGGGTTCTTCCTGGTGGGTCTTGGCCTCGATCGCGTCTGGCCTCTCGTTTCGCTGCCCCGGACCGTCCAGCTCGGTCTTGGCTTGCCGGTCATAGTCGTGGGCGTTGCCTTGGCGGCTTGGGCCATTCTCACCTTTCGCCGCGCGCGGACCCCGCTCGACCACTTTCATGCGACCACCGCCCTGGTCGAGACCGGCCCCTTTGCCTTCTCACGAAACCCCATCTACTGCGCCCTGTTGCTCTTTGCCGCCGGCCTCGCCTTGACGGTCAACACCGGCTGGGCCTGGATCACCCTGCTGCCCACGATTGTCGTCCTGGACCGCTATGTGATCGCCCGCGAAGAGCGCTATATGGAGCGCGAGTTCGGTCAGGCCTTTCGCGATTACAAGGCCAGGGTCAGACGCTGGTTCTAGAGCCCTTGCGCCGCAGCACCGGCAGCAACAGCACCGCCGCCAGGCCGGCGCAGATGAGGAACAGCGCCAGCAGTTCCTCCGGACCGACCGGCTCGTCCAGGATCAGGGCGGAGGAATAGACCCCGACCACGGGAATCAAAAGCGTGCCGATGGCGGCGATCGAGGCGGGAAAGAGCCTGACGGTACGGAAGTAGGCCCATTGGCAAAAGAGCATGGGAAAGGCGATGACATAGGCGAGCGACCAGAGCACCGGCTCGCTCAGCGCCGTGACGTCGGGAAAGGGATCGATCACCAAGGCCCCCAGGGTGACCGGCACGAAACCGGCGATCAACTGCCAGCCCACCAGGCTGGTGGTGGAGATCGACCAGACCTGGCGCTTCAAGAGCGCGGTTCCCAGGCCCCAGGAAAGCGCCGCGGCGACCAGAAAGCCGGCCCCGAGCGGTGCCTGTCCGAGAAGGATCAGGTCCGGACCGATCAGCACCGCGAGGCCGGCCAGGCCCAGCCCGAGACCCAGAACCTTGGCGCGCGTGATCGCCTCGCCCAGGATGAAGGCGCCGAAAAGGGTCGCCCAGAGCGGCATGGTGAAGGCGATGATCGCGGCCCGCCCGGCCGGCATGAGCGAGACGCCATAGCCCGAACAGAGATGCCAGCCGATGATGTTGAAGACCGCGCAGATCAGAAGGGGCCGCCATTCCTTGCGCGGCACCCTGAGCCCGTCGCGGGACAGGGCGGAGATAATGAGAAGACCGCCACCGCCCAGCAGGAGGCAGAAGCTGCGGAACCACCAGACCGGCAGTTCGCTCAGAGCGATCTTCATGAAGGGCCAGTTGGCGCCCCAGAATATCGTCAGCCCGACCAAAAGACCGTAGCCGAGCAAGGGGAGGGGTGGCGCGCCCGTGGCGTTTTGCTGCGTCATCGCGGTCCAAGGATGAGGGTGGCAGGCGGCATGTGAAGACCGACTGGTTAAACCAGAACCGGGCCGCGGGAAAGGGGGCGCACCGTCGGGTAGGCGCTTCGAGATCCGGCCTCTCCCCACATTCTGACGCGAACGTGAGATTCTGTGCGCTGGCGGCGTGCGTCGCAGATCCCAAATCAGAGGCGCAACCCCGACCAGCGGCAACCGAGGGCAAGTCCAGGGTCGCGATGCCGAGAGGAACCTGACCATGAGCAACCGGCTTTCCATCCTCTTCGCCGCGGTTCTTCTCGCTTTGGCATCGACCGGTCTTGCCGCCCGCGACGCCGGGGCCGCTCTGCCCAGCGGATTTGCCAGCCGCGATCTTCAAATCGGAGCCCAAGCGACAAAATGGCTTTCCCTAGGGGCGATTCAGGTTCGTGGCGTCAAAGGAAGAGGCTTCGGGCGGCATGGTTTCCGTGGCCGCTCTTTTGGCGGCCAGCGCTTCTTCGGTCGTCGGCACTTTTTCGGCGGCCAGGGATTCGGCTTTCGGCATGGCCTTCACCGGCCTTTCCACGGCCGTTTCGGACACAGTGGTTTCGGTCACAGGGGTTTCGGGCACGGCAAACTCGGCCACAACAAATTCGGGCACGGGGGCCATGGAGCCCACGGCACATTTCGCCAGCACCGTTTCGGCTCGCCATATTCTACCCCGGCGATTGCTGGTGCCGTTGATGCCGTACCGCCAGTCGCGACGGTGACCCGGCAAGGCGGCAGTGGTGGCGAGTCCTTTCCGACCAAACCCTTGAGCGCGCGCGAGGACCAAGGATATTTGAGGCAACACCAGGCGACGGCCGCGGCGGCCTCTTCCGAGGGCAGCGATGCGGAAATCACTGAGAACGGCATCGCCGTACTCGGCACGCCGCCGACCGACACGCCTTCGGCGCCGGGCCGCTTTGCCGCGGCACCGACCCCGGTTCCCGAAGGCTGCCAGCGGGTCAGCAAGACCGGCCGCGACGAAGGCGGCCGGGCCCTGCGCATCGGCGGCACGCTCTGCTTCGAGCCGAACGGCCAGGGCTTTATTGTCGAGGGCAGCCGTTTCATCATCGACACTCTCTGAGCAGGCGCATTCCCGACCGCCGCCGACAGCAAAGGAACGACACGATGATTACAGCGACAAGCGGTCGGCGCAGGGGGCGGCGCGGAGGGCGGCGCGGTCTGATGGCCTTGGCCTTCGGCCTGGCACTGGCGGTGCCGGTCCTGGGCAGCGCGCAGGCCGCGCCCAAGGCCGATCTCTGGGAGCGTTGGCAGGCCCATGACCCGGCCTCGACCCGGCAGGTCGATCATGGCGCCTGGACCGGCTTCCTGCAGCGTTACGTCCAAGCGGCCGCCGACGGGGTCAACCGTGTGGCTTACGGTGCGGTCACGCCGGGCGACCGCGACCTGCTGCGCCACTATCTGGGTCATCTGGCGGCGCAGCCCCTGTCCAGTCTCTCCCGCGCCGAGCAGCAGGCTTACTGGATCAACCTCTACAACGCGCTCACGGTCTCGGTCGTTCTCGAGGCCTATCCGGTGCAGTCGATCCGCGACATCGATATCTCGCCGGGCTTGTTCAGCGACGGCCCCTGGGGCAAGAAGCTCCTGGCGGTCGAGGGCGAGGAGGTCAGCCTCGACGACATCGAGCATCGTATTCTGCGGCCGATCTGGCGTGATCCGCGCATCCACTACGCGGTGAACTGCGCCTCCATCGGCTGTCCCAACCTGCTGACCACCGCCTTCACCGCCGAAAATAGCGAGGCCCTGCTCGACAAGGCGGCGCGCGCCTACATCAACCATCCCCGCGGCGCCGAGGTCTCCGGCGGGCGCCTGGTGGTCTCCAGCATCTACGACTGGTTCGAGAGCGATTTCGGCGATGGCGACGTGGAGGTCATCGCGCATCTGCGGCGCCATGCCGAACCGGCCCTGCTGGCCGCGCTGGCGGGCATCGACTCGATCGCCGACGATCGCTACGACTGGTCCTTGAATGGGCTCGGGCCGTCGGAGGTCCAGGTCAACCAGAGCCCATCATTCGGTACGGTCGGCCGCGGCGGAAGCTGACCGGGTTAGGCCATGGGCCGCGCGCTGGCGCCCTGGCCCCAATGATCGTCAGCGGCTAGACTAAGGCAGCGGCGGAAATAGAAGAAGGAAGGTGCAGCTCATGCACAGGCTGAACGCAAACGGGGCGGATATTCCCGCTATCGGGCTGGGCACCTGGACCCTGCGCGATGAAGAGGCCGCAGGGTTGGTCGCGGCGGCCTTGGAGAGGGGTTACCGCCATATCGACACGGCGGCCATGTACGAGAACGAAGAAGCCGTCGGCGCCGGCCTGCGGGCCTCGGGCGTGGCGCGCGAGGAGATATTTCTGACCACCAAGGTCTGGCCGACCGACATCGCCGGGGGCGACCTGCAGCGCTCTTTGGAAGCCAGCGTGAAGCGCCTCGGCGTCGAGGCGGTCGATTTGGCGCTGATCCATTGGCCCTCGAAGTCGGTGCCCCTGGCCGAGTCGATCGCCGCCCTGAACGACGCCCGCAGCCGCGGCCTGACGCGGCACATCGGGGTTTCGAACTTCACCGTGGCGCTGATCGAGGAAGCCGTTTCGCTGTCGGAACACCCCCTGGCCTGCAACCAGGTCGAGCACCACCCCTACCTGAACCAAGACCGTGTCCTGGCGGCCTGCCGCAAGCACGGCCTGGGCCTGGTGTCCTACTGCCCGCTCGCCCGGGGCTCCGAGCTCTTCGCCGAAGCGGCGGTCACTTCGGCGGCCGAAAAACACGGCAAGACGGCGGCCCAGATCGTGCTGCGCTGGCAGGTTCAGCAGGAAGGCGTGGCGGCCATTCCGCGCTCGACCAAGCCGAAGCGCATTGCCGAGAACCTGGCGGTGTTCGATTTTGCCCTGGAGGCCGACGAGATGGCCGCGATCAGCGCGCTCCAGCCGCGCAACCTGCGGATCTGCGATTTCGAGTTTTCACCGACTTGGGATGCCGCGTAACGTCGACGGCAGGCGGGCTTCAGGTCACCATTTCCACTCGAACTTGATGACCGCCTTTTTCTCTTTGAAGCTGATGTCGCCGTTCACCCGGGTACCGCCGCCGATATCGAAGCCCGGTTCCTTGTTCAGGATGTCGATGTACCATTTGTCCATGCCCTTTTGCCACATCGGCAGGATCTTCTTGTCGGCGGGGACGGCGGTCTGCAGCATCTTGTTGATCTTCTGGTTGGCTGACTTGGCCTCGTTCTCGCAGATCTTCTGAACCGCCAGAAGGTCCTTGCCGATCTTCTTCTCGCGTTTCTTTTCTTCCGGGCCCTTCTTGGACTTCTTGTCGATCTGCTCTTTTTCCTCGAGCAGTTCCTTGACTTTCTTGGCCTGTTTCTTGGTTTTCTGGCCAAGCTTCTTGACCTCGGCCAGGACGGTTTTCTTGGTTGCGTCGATTTTTTTCTGTTCTTCCTTGGATTCGGGACCGGGCATGGCGTGATCTCCTCTAAAGGGTCACCTGGCGATTGGACATCATCTTCGCACGTGGTCGTCGCCGGTAGTGTGACCAGGCTCACTCCGATGGACGACGGGGCGGCGCTCCATCAGCCAGGGACACAAGACACCGGAATATACCAAATCAAGGATCAATCAGCCAGTTGAAGTGTGGGCAGGGCTATTCCTTGGATGAACTGTGGAGGACTCAGGTGCCGTAGCGCTGTCGCATGACCTCGACCGAACGGGCGATCAGATCTTCCAGGACCGCCGGATCGGCGTCATCGAGCTTGTTGAGATAGAGACAGGAAACCCCCGTCTTGTGCTTGCCCAGGCGGCCCATCAAATCGGCAAAGTCGCTGAAGCCCGGCATGATGTAGACCGACAGGGCGCGCTTGCGCGGCGAAAAGCCGGTGAGGAACCAGGAAAATTCCTTGCCGTTGGACTGACGGTAGCGGTAGCGCCCGAAACCGACGATGTCCCTGCCCCACATCCTGGCCTCGAGCCCGGTGAGGCGGGTCATCGCCGTGCAGAGGGTTTCGGCCTCGAGCCGGCGGCGCGGCTGTTCGATGGCGGCCATGAAGGCGGCCACGCTCGCGCCGGTCTCTCGGGTTTTCAGCTCGGCCATGGCCCCAGGGCTCCTCTCTTGCGGCTCAAAGAGCCTTGATCATCACCAGGCAGGGGTTGTCCGGCCCCCACAGCGTCGTCAGTTCCTCCAGGGGCTCGAACCCCATGGCGCCATAAAAGCGCCGGGTCCTGGCATAGTTTTCGTCCGAATTCGAGGCGGCCAGGGTCTTGACCTGCAGATAGCGGCAGCCCCGGGCCCGCAGGTCGGCCTCGGTCCGCTGCAGCAGCATGTGTCCGATACCGCGGCGATGATGGCGTTGACTCACGCCAATTACCAGCAGTTCGGCCGTTGCCGCGAAGTGGCTCTTGACGGTCAGGAAGCCGATCAGGTTGCCGTCCAGACGGGCCAGATAGGTCGGCTGCTCATCGACCTGGCGCAGATAATCCAGCCGCGCGGTTTCAATCCCGAACCAGTCGGGCAGACCCTCCAGTATCGGCGCACAGAGATCGGCCTGTCCCTTGAGCGGTCCTTCGATCTCGCAGGAAGGGTGATCCAAGGCCGGCCCGGCGAAGAAGGCCTCGAAGGCGGTCAGCACCGCCCGCGGCGCCGCCTCGGCCAGGTAGTGGCCGCTGGGGATCGCCTGGCCGGTGAGCGCCGCCGCGGCGTAGCCGCGCCAGATCGCCAGTGGATCGTACCACTCGCCGATCTTGCCTTTGGCGCCCCACAGGACCAACAGCGGCGCGGTTATCATTTCGCCGGCGGCACGGCTGGCCCGGTCGTGCTCCAGGTCGATACTTGCCGCGGCGCGGTAGTCCTCGCAGATGCCGCGAATCGTCGCCGGGTCATGCAGCGCCGCCAGATAGTCGGCTTCCGCTTCGGGATGGAAGAAATCGTCGGCCTTTGGCTCGCGCCCGGTGTGGCCGCGAAACCAGGTCTGCGGCTGGGCGGCGATCAGAGTCTCCGGGAAGGGGTGCGGCTGGGCCAGCCAGAACCAGTGATAATAGCCCAGGGCGAAGGCCATGTCGGTGCGCTCGAAATGCGCCAGGGTCGGGACGATGTCGAGCAGGGCCAGGCGGGTGACGCTCTTGGGGTGGTCGAGCGCCAGGCGGTGGGCGACCCGGGCGCCGCGGTCGTGGCCGACGAGATCGAAGCGGTCGTGGCCCAGGTCCGCCATCAACTCGATCATGTCCGTTGCCATGGGGCGCTTTGACAGGGGCGCATGATCGGCCGTCGCCGCAGGCTTGAAGGAGCCGCCATAGCCGCGCAGGTCCGGGCAGACGACGGTGAACCGCTCCGCCAGCGCCGGCGCCACCGCGTGCCACATGGCGTGGGTCTGGGGGTTGCCGTGCAGCAGCAACAGCGGCGGCCCGGACCCGCCCCGGCGCAATCGAAGCTGCCCGGCGGAGACCGATCTGCGTTCCAGCGTGAAGCCGTCGAAGAACATGGTCTATTCTACAGCAGTCTCGACCCACGTCGAACCGATACCGGGCACTGCGCTCGCAATTGAACCGAGCGTCTGGCTTGCCGTGCGGTGATGTCTGCTTTCTGTGGCAATCCGGGCGCAGCCAGCCCGCTGGTTCATGGTCCGGGTCGGGGACTAAACTGGCTGTGGGCGCATCGCTGGTGCAACGTCTTTTGCTCAAGGTAGAGCAGAAAATCGGTCCGCCGAGCAAGTGTGATTATAGTCAGTATGAAAGAGCTTCCGGCTTTGTTCGGCTTTGGCCCGGTCTCAAGCCTAACAGCAGTCTAGCGGAACAGGGTGGAAATGCTGTGGCCGCTGTGAATGGCCTGGATCGCGTCGGCAAAAAGCCGGGTCACCGAGCAAACCTCGATTTTCTCGATCTGCTTTTCGGTGGCCAAGGGGATGCTGTCCGTCACCACCAGAGACCCGAGTGGCGAGGCCGCGATTCGCTCGACCGCCTGACCCGAGAGCACCGGATGCACGGCCGCCGCCTCGACCGCCGTGGCGCCGCGATCCAGCAGGAAGGTCGTGGCCTCCATCAGGGTGCCGCCGCTGGCGATCTCGTCGTCGATAACGAGGGCCCGCTTCCCCGCCACGTCGCCGATCAGGGCCACCGCCCGTGGCTTCTCGTCGTCGCCGTCCCGGCGTTTGTCGACGATGGCGATCGGCAGGTTCAGGCGGTTGGCGTAACCGCCGATCTCCTTGGCCTCCCCCACATCTCCCGCCACCAGCACGTAGTCGGAAAGATCCCGGCTGCCGCGCAAATGGTCGCAGATGATCGGCGCCGCCTGGAGCTGGTCCGCGGGTATGCGGAAGAACCCTTGTACCTGGGGGGAATGCAGGTCCATGGTCAGCACCCGGTCGGCCCCCGCGGCCTCCAAAAGGTCCGCCATCAGCCGGGCGGTGATCGAGATCCGGGGTTGGTCCTTCTTGTCGGAGCGGGCGTAGGGAAAGTAGGGAAGCACCGCCGTCACCCGCCGGGCCGAGGCATGTTTCAGGGCATCGATGGTGATCAGCAGCTCGATAATGCCGTCAGACACCGGTGAACAAGAGGGCTGGATGACGAAGGCGTCGGTCTCCCGGACGTTCTCCTCGATCTGTACCAGGATGTTCTCGTTGGAGAAGCGGACCACGCGGGTCTTGCAGGGCTCGACACCCAGATGCCGGCAAACCTGCACGGTGAAGGCCGGGTGGGCCGATCCGCCGATGACACGAATGCTGTCGATCATGGGCCCTCGCTTGCGGATCTGGAGCTTCGGGTTGGCATCGCGGTTCTAGCCCATCGCGCGGAGGTATGCCAGGCGCCTGAACAGTGTTTGCTGCCGGCTCCGCGGCCGTGGCACGGTTGGTCCGCCCAATCTCGCGAGTGAGGCATGGCCGCCGCTTTCCTGACCCGTACCTCTCTCTACGTCGTCCCGGCCAGCAAGGCGCCGGTGGCGGCAACCCTGCGGCGCGGGCCCAGAAAGCAGGTGTAGCTGATCAAGTCCGATTGGCGCCCGAGAGCGGTCAGGCGATCCGAAATGAGCGTCAACGCGACTCTGGCGGACCATCTGTGAGCCGATGCTCTATTCCACCCGCCAGGTGGTGCCGCTTTCCATGACCGAGCGCAGGGTGGCGCCGGGGTGGGCGGCCTTGGCGGCGTTGCGCTCGGCGGCGACGGCGGCCTCGTAGGTCTGGTCGGGCTGGCAGTAGAGCACGCCCAGCGCCACCGGCAGGCTCGGCGGCTGCATGGCGGCCAGCAACTGCGCCAGCGGCCGGCTGGTCTCGTCGTGGACCAGGAGATCCTGTTCGGTCATGCCGTCTTCGCCGAGCCGCACGGCCTCGATCTCCAGGCGCCCGGGCTTCAGGCGCAGGCCCCGATCGGCGTCCTTGCCGAAGATCATCGGCGCGCCGTGGGTCAGGTGAAGCTGACGCTCGGCCGCCACCGTCTTATCGGTGAAGGGGTCGAAGACGCCGTCGTTATAGACGATGCAGTTCTGGAAGATCTCGACCAGCGCGGTGCCGCGGTGGGCCTGGGCGCGCTTGAGCACCACCGGCAGGTGTTTTTGCAGGGTGTCGACCGAGCGGGCATAGAAGCGCGCGCCGGCGCCGAGCGCCAAGGCGCCGGCCGAGAGCGGCGTGTCGAGCGAGCCGCCGGGGGTCGAGGGCGAGCGGGTGCCGGGCTGCGAGGTCGGCGAGTACTGGCCCTTGGTCAAGCCGTAGATCTCGTTGTTGAACAGCAAAATCTGGAGGTCGAGGTTGCGCCGCAGCACATGGATCAGGTGGTTGCCGCCGATCGACAGCGCGTCGCCGTCGCCGGTCACGACCCAGACATCGAGCTCGGGGTTGGCGAGCTTCACGCCGGTGGCGATGGCCGGGGCGCGGCCGTGGATGGTGTGAAAGCCGTAGGTCGCCAGGTAGTAGGGAAAACGCGCGGCGCAGCCGATGCCGGAGACGAAGACCGTCTGGGCCGGGTCGGCCTGGAGCTCGGCCAGGGTCTTTTCCATCGCCTTCAGGATCGCGTAGTCGCCGCAGCCCGGGCACCAGCGCACTTCCTGGTCCGTGGCGTAGTCCTTGGCGACCAGGGGCGCCTGGCCGTTGCCCCCCGGCGGAGTCGTGACGTTCATGATCCGGTCTCCAGAAGAACCTCGATGGCCGCTTCGATCTCGTCGATGTGGAAGGGCTGGCCGGTCACCTTGTTCAGGCCTTCGGCCGGAATCAGGGTCTCGGCGCGCAGCAGGCTGCGCAGCTGGCCGGTGTTCATCTCCGGCACCAGGACGCGCTCGAAGCCGCCCAGCAGGTCGGCCAGGTTGGCCGGCAGCGGCCAGATGTGGCGCAGGTGGATATGGGCGACCGGACGGCCCCGTTCCAACTGGTTGGAGACGGCGCGGCTGATCGGCCCAAAGGTCGAGCCCCAGCCGACGATGGCCAGGGGGCCGCTTTGCGGGCCCGCCTCGACTGTCTGGGCGGGAATGTCCTTGGCGATGCCGGCGATCTTGTCGTGGCGAAAATCGGTCATGGCCTGGTGGTTGGCCGGATCGTAAGAGATGTTGCCGCTGCCCGACTGGCGCTCGATGCCGCCGATGCGGTGCTGCAATCCGGGCGTCCCCGGCACCGCCCAGGGCCGGGCCAGGGTCGCGGGATCGCGCGAGAAGGGCTCGAACCCGTCGGCCTGGGAGGCAAACCGGGCCGGAAAGCGCGGCAGACTCGCCGGGTCGGGCAGGCCCCAGGGCTCCGAGGCGTTGGCAATGTAGCCGTCGGTCAGGACGATGACCGGGGTCATGTAGCGGATCGCCAGGCGGACCGCCTCCATGGCCACGTGAAAGCAATCGCCCGGTGAACTGGCGGCCAGGACCGCGAGCGGGCTGTCGGCGTTGCGCCCGTAGACGGCCTGATAGAGGTCGGACTGCTCGGTCTTGGTCGGCATGCCGGTCGAAGGGCCGGCCCGCTGGGCATTGACAATGACCAGGGGCAGCTCGGCGGCAATCGCCAGGCCGATCGCCTCGCCCTTCAGGGCGATGCCGGGACCCGACGAGGAGGTCACCCCCAGCTTGCCGGCATAGGATCCGCCAATGGCGGCGCAGACCGCGGCGATTTCGTCCTCGGCCTGGAAGGTGGTCACGCCGAGATGCTTCAGGCGCGCCAGGGCGTGCAGCAGGGTCGAGGCCGGGGTGATCGGATAGGAACAGAACAGCAGCTCCAACGCGGCGGCCTCGGCGCCGGCGAGAAGGCCCCAGGCCATCGCCTCCTGGCCGGTCACGTTGCGGTAGAGGCCGGGCGCGATCTCGGCCCGGGGCACCGTGACCGCGACATCCTCGAAGCCGAGTTCCGCGGTTTCGCCATAGGCGTGACCGGCATCCAGCGCGGCGATATTACCTTCCGCGATGTCCGGGCGGGTCTTGAACTTGGCGCTCAGCCAGTCCCGGGTCACCTGGCGGTCGCGGTCATAGATCCAACTCACCAGACCCAGCGCCCACATGTTCTTGCAGCGCAGGCCCTCCTTCTTGCCGAGCCCGCTGGCCTTGACCGCCTCCAGGGTCATGCGGGTCATGTCGAGCTCGATCACCCGGTAGGCAGAGAGGCTGCCGTCGCCGCGCGGATCCGCGCCGTAGCCCGCCTTGGCCAGGCCCTTGGCCGTGAAGGCGCCGCTGTCGAGCAGGACCGTGCCGCCGGGGCGCAGGGCCGGCAGCTCGACCTTCAAGGCAGCCGGGTTCATCGCCACCAGCAGGTCGATGGCATCGCCCGCGGTCTTGATCGTCCGGGCACCGAAGTTGATCTGGAAGGCGGAGACGCCAAAGAGCGTGCCGGCGGGCGCCCGGATCTCGGCCGGAAAGTCGGGGAAGGTCGCCAGGTTATTGCCGGCCAGGGCGGTCGCCAGGGTGAACTGGCCGCCGGTCAGCTGCATGCCGTCGCCCGAGTCGCCGGCAAAGCGCACCACCGCCGATTCGACCGTGCGCCGGGGCCGTGGTTCAGATCCCAGGGCCGTGGGCCCCTGGTCCAGGTCTATCTGGCCTTCGGGCCCATCCATCCACTCGATCCTCACTGTTCCGGTCTCAAGCTATCTGGCACCGTGACGCTTGATAAACAAGCCCGGCCGAACGCGGCGGCCGGTTGCGAAAGGGCCGCGATCATAGCGAACCCAGGCAGCCTTGCAAGCGACCGGGACCGCCGATCCGAGGCCCTCTCGATCATAGAAGATGACGGCAGGAAGGCCCGGGTGTAACCTGCCAGGATCATGATGCGAGGTCAGTCATGCGCAGCGCCCTAGTCGCCGAATTCGACCGTCTGGAGACACTGCGGCTCGAAGAAGGGCCGACCGTCCCCAACAGTCCCTTGCCGGTGCTGGTTTATCGCCAGGTGTTGGATCAAGGGGAAGTCGGAGACGCGGATGCGGTGCAGGCGCTCTTCGCGGCCCACGGCTGGTCGCGTTCCTGGGTGAACGGTGTCTTCACGCATCACCATTTTCACGCCACCGCGCACGAGGCCCTGGGGATCGTCCGGGGCTGGGCCGAGCTACGGCTCGGCGGCCCGACGGGGCCGGCGGCGCGGGTCGAGGCCGGCGACGTTGTGGTGCTCCCGGCCGGGACCGGCCACCGGAATCTGGGGCAGGGCGATGGCTTTCTCTGCGTCGGCGCCTATCCCGACGGCCAGAGCCCGGACCAGCACGAGGAGGGTGCCGACCTCGGCGCACTCAAGCCGGTGATCGCCGGCGTCGGGCGGCCGGCGCAGGACCCGGTCTTTGGCGGTGCCGGCCTGCTGTGCCGTCACTGGCCTTAGAACCCATTCGTTACGAGGCAAATCCGAGGCCCGGTCTGCTATCTCGGGTCTCGGATCCTATGGCTGCAGGGCCTCAAAAAGAGTCCGGGCCAGCACGGATTTTCTGAAGGGTTTTTGGAGCAGGTCCTGACCGGATACCCCGTGGCTGACGAGACCGGCGTTCTCGGCGGAAAAGCCGGACATGAACACCACCGCGAGCCTTGGTGCTTGAGCGATGGCTTCGCGCGCAAAGGCCGGGCCACTCAAGCCGCCGGGCAGGACGATGTCGGTCAACAAGAGGTCGACGTCGCGGTTTTTCGCCAGGACTAACCGCGCGGCCAGGGCGCTGGGTGCCTCGATCACCCGGTAGTTAAGTTCTTCCAGCATCCTGATCGCAATGCGGCGCATATCGGCATTGTCCTCGACGACCAGGACCAACTGGCCTCGACCGCGGGGCAATTCGTCCGGGTCGGCCGATTGGTGCGGATTCTCTTCCTCGTCGTGCCTGGGCAGATAGATTCGCACGATGGTGCCGCGGCCCTCTTCGCTCTCGAAGGCGATGTGTCCGCCGGATTGCTTGGCGAATCCATAGACCATGGAGAGACCCAGCCCGGAGCCCCGGCCGAAGGCTTTGGTGGTAAAGAAAGGCTCGATCGCTCGTTCCCTTGCCGTCCCTGACATGCCCACGCCGGTATCGGCCACTGACAGCACCACATAGTCGCCCGCCCGCATTTCGGGCAGCGCCGCAGCCGCGGCCTCGTCGAGCCGAATGTTCGCGCAATCGATCGTCAGCTTGCCGCCCTCGGGCATGGCATCGCGCGCATTGATGGCCAGGTTCAGGAGCGCGTCCTCGACCTGTTCCGGGTCGGCGGCGGCGTTCCAGAGGTCGACCGCGTAGCGGGTCTCGACCTTGATCGTCGCCCCGAGAGCGCGCTTCAGCAGTTTCATGACCGCCTCGATCCGTTTCGCCAGATCGACCGAGCGCGGTTGCAGGAACTGCTGGCGCGAGAAGGCCAGAAGGCTCTGAGTCAGCTCCGCGCCGCGCTCCGCGGCACGCAGTATCGGGGCAACCAACTCTCTGCCTGACTGAACACGTTCATCCAAGAGCTCAGCGTAGCCTTGGATGATGCCCAGCAAATTGTTGAAGTCGTGCGCCACGCCGCCGGTGAGTTGATCGATCGATTCCATTTTTTGAACGTGACGCAGCAGCAGCTCGGAGCGCTTGGCTTCGGTGATATCGCTGGTCAGGCTACAGATCCCAATGATCTGGCCCGCGTCGTCGCGCAGGGGAAATTTCGAGCTCAGGAAGTAGCTGATGGTCCCCTCCCAGTCCTCGGCGATTTCCTGTTGTTTTGGCAGCCCCGTCGCCAGAACCTCCCGGTCGGCCGCCAGGTACTGGGCGCCGACCTCGGGCGGCAGTACGTCGATCGCCGTGAGCCCGATACACTCTTCGGGCGTCATTCCGGTATAGTCCGTGACATTGGCGCTAACCGCCATGACCCGACAGTCGGTATCCTTGAGCGCGATCAGGATGGGCGTGTTGTCGAGAATCGCACGCAGCCAGGCGTCCCGGACACGCGAGGTCTCGTCGATTTTCCTGCGGAGGGTGATGTCGCTGCTGATACCGACCACCCCGCCTTCGCGCGTGCGCCGCGCGCTCACCAACAGCCAGCGATCGTTGCGGAGCTGCATTTCGAAGGGCTCTCCCGGATTGCGATAGCGCGCCAGAAGAGACTCTGCCCGCTCGTCGATGTCGTCTTCCTTGCCGGCCTGCGCCGCGGGAACCACGACCTTGGCCGCGGTGGCCCGCAGCAGGTCTTTCAGCAAGGTGCGCGGCACTAGGAACTCGGCGAGATCGGCGTGCTGTTCGCGGAAACTGCCGTTGCAGAGCACCATCCGTTCCTCGGCGTCGAACAGGATGAAGCCCTCGGAGCTGCTCTCGATCGCATCGTAGAGCCGGGTTTGACTCCGGCGCAGCGCCGCCTCGGCCACCACCAGCGCCAGGGTGCGCTGTTGGGTCGTTCGATCCAGCGACGCGCGCGCGTCCTTCAAGGCGGCTTGGGTTCTGTTGCGCTGGGTCACGTCCTGCAGGAACCCGACCGAGCGCCGCAGGCTGCCGCTCTCGTCGAAGACCCGCTGCGCGACCTCGCGCACTTCGATGACCGAACCGTCAGCCCGAAGCAGGCGGAACTCCTGATTCCGGCCCTTGGCCGGACTCTCCACGTCCCGCCACCCTGCCTCGACCCTGGCCCGATCCTCGGGGTGGACTTGCTCCAGAGCCGCGGCGGTCGAGGTCATGGTCGCGAGGTAGTCGTCGACCGTGACGCCATGCAGGCGGGCCAGCTCCTTCGAGCAATAGACGCAGCGGTCGGCGACTTCATCCCATTCCCAGTGGCCCAGCCGCGCCTGCTGCTCGGTCTCCTCGAAGAGCCTGCGGGTGTCGCGAAGCGTTGGGACCGACTCCCCTGGCGCGCCGGTTTCCTCGTTGGGCGGTCGCCCAAATTCCGCGGGCGGCATCAGGATTGCCAGGGTGGTGTCCTGGTCTGTAATGGCGATCGGGTCGCCGCCGTCGCGCAGTCCGGCGAGCAGATCCTCGAGGTTGCGCCGCACCTCGGCAAGGCCGATGCTCCGCATGAAAAGCCCTTCCCCCTTTTGGAGCACTTCTTTGTTACACGGAACCATTTGATTGGTCATAGGCGATCATTCGGGAAGGCGCGCTGTGCGGCGCGATGCTAAAGCATCGGGCAAGCAGCGGAACGCACCCCCATTGGGAGAGGGGGATCTCCTATGGCTCACCGAAGGCCGGGTTCTTTTGCCTTCTGGCCGCGTTCCGCTTCTCAAGCGATACGCGTATCGCTCTTCGAAGCGCGCCTTGCCAGAAGGCAAAATAATCCCGGTCAAATGCTTCCGTGTAACAAAGAAGTGCTCTAGTGGCGGAAGCTTCTCACGGACGCGGATTCTTGCAAAGCGAGAGACCTCGAATCCCCCATCTCCCGGCGGAGGGGGCAATCTCTCCCGACAGGACGGGGTTGCCTATTCAGCGGCCGCCTTGCGCTCCTGAAAGGCCGGCAGGACTTCGTCGATGAAGAGCTTCAGCGACTTCTTCTCTTGCTCCGGCGGCACACCGAAGGAGGCGTTGTAGCAGAAATAGTCGACGCCCAGATCCTCGTAAGGCTTCAGTTTGGCGATCGCCTCGTCGGGGGTGCCGAAGATCAGGTTGTCGAGAATGCGCTGGCGCTCGTACTCGGCGCCGTTCTTCAGGAGCGCCGGGTCGGGCTGCTGCGGGAAGCCGTCGATCACCGGCGCCAGGTTGCGGAACAGGTTCTCGAACTGTCCGCCCTGGAACTGCAGGCACTTGATGTAGAAGTCGGCGTCTTCGGGCTTCCGGTAGACAGCGGTGTTGCGCATGGTCATGAAGCGGGGCCGCTTGACGCCGGGGTTGCGCGCCAGGGCCGCCTCGAACTGCTCCATGTACTTCTCGACTTCGTCGAAGGGCCGGGTCAACGCCCAGGACATGATATTGCAGCCGTGGCTCAGCGCCCAGTCGTAGGTGCCGGGGTCGCGCGCCGCGACCCAGAGCGGCGGATGGGGCTTTTGGACCGGCTTGGGGCAGGAGGTGGTCTCGGGAAAGGACCAGTAGTGACCCTCGTGGGCATAGTCGCCCTGCCAGAGCTCCAGAAGGATCGGCAGCATCTCCTGCATCACCGCCACGCCCTCGTTTTGGTGCATCCCGCCGGCCATGCGGTCGAACTCGCGCTGATAGGCGCCCTTGCCGATGCCGAACTCCAGGCGTCCGCCCGAGATCAGATCGAGCAGGGCGGCCTCGCCGGCCAGCTTGATCGGGTGCCAGTAGGGGGCGACCACCACGCCCGTGCCGAGCCGGATACGGTCGGTGTGATTGGCGAAATGGGTCAGCAGTTGGAAGGGGCCCGGGGCGATGGTCATCTCGATGGCGTGGTGTTCGGCCGCCCAGACGATGTCGAAGCCACCCTCGTCGGCCATCTGCACCATCTCGGTGACATGATCGAGAATCGCGCGCATGTCCTGGTCGGGGCTCATGCGCGACATGTTGACGACGAGATTGAAACGCATGGCGCGACTCCTCTAAAACGGTCAGGGGGCATTTAAGGGGCAAGGCGTGCCGCGCGTAAACTTGAAAAAGACTCAGGCTCGCGTAACAATTCGGTCATGCGAGACCTGCGCGCCCATCTGCCGCCCTTGAACGCCCTCGCCGCCTTCGAGGCGGCGGCACGGCTACTGAGCTTCACCAGGGCGGCCCAGGAACTGCAGGTCAGCCGCGAGTCGGTGAGCCGCCACGTGCGCAATCTGGAAGACCATCTGGGGTGCAAGCTCTTCCGCCGCCTCTATCGCGCCATCGCCCTGACCGAGGCCGGCGATCGTCTGTCCTTAGCGGTGCAGGACGGTCTGGGCACCATCGCCCAGGCCGCGGTCGAACTGCGGCAAGAGGGCGGGCGGGACAAGGTGGTCGTGAGCGCGACGATTGCCATTGCGTCCTACTGGCTGACGCCGCGCCTGCCGCATTTTCGCGCCGCTCATCCCGGCACCGAGATTCGTGTCCTGGTCTCCGACTCGCCGCCCGACCTGAACGCCGAGGCCATCGACCTGGGTCTAAGGTATGGCGATGGCAACTGGCCGGGTCTCGCCGCGACCCGGCTGTTCGAGACCACGACCTTCCTGGTCTGCGCCCCGGCCTACCTCGAGGCCGCTGGCCCCCTGGACGGTTCCGACGACCTGATTAACCATTCCCTGCTCAATCTCGAAGGTCCGAACCACGAAACCGAGGATTGGCAGTGGTGGTTCACCGGACTGGGCAGGGACGTCCCGCCGGGTCTCCGGCTGCTCAGCTTCGACAACTACGCCACGGTGATCCAGGCGGCGGTCGAGGGCCAAGGCGTCGCGCTCGGCTTCGGCGGTATCGTCGATGGCCTGGTCGAGAAGGGCGCCCTGATCCGGCCCCTCGAGACCACCTTGCGTCGCGGTCTCGCGGTCCACCTGGTCGTCCCCAAGCCGCTCCGCCTGACCCCCAGCGCGCAGCGCTTTCACGACTGGGTGCTGGCCGAGGCGGCGGTCGCCTGACCGCAAATCTGCGCGCCGCAGCGCGGCGATCTCGCGAGCAATTTCAACTCTTTAGGAAAAATTTCTCCGCGGATTCAACAAATGTGAAAAAAAGGTTACAAAAATGAGTTGCAACATTTCGATAAATTGCACATAGTTAATCCGGTGAGCAGAATACAGACGGCAAATAGCGGTAATGTGTTGCTCGTACACGCGGCTTCAGTTTCTAGGTAGAGATCGGTCATGAGTGCAAGAATCTTCCCGGCAATCGCCTTGTTCTTCGCCTACACCAGCGTCGCCAGTGCGCAGGAGCTTGTCTACACGCCGGTCAGCCCGACGTTCGGCGGCAACGCATTCAACTCGTCGCATGTTCTGGCGATTGCCGAGATCCACCGGCCGGACCCGCCGAGCGCAAGCTCGTCGGATGGCATCGCGGGCGCCGGAAGCACGCAAACCGACTTCTTCATCAGACAGCTCGAGTCCCGAATTCTTTCGCGCCTGTCTTCGGACATCACCGAGGCGATCTTCGGCGAGGGCGCGGATCCCAGCGGCACATTCTCCTTCAACGATACGACGCTGAACTTCGAGACCCTGCTCGACGGAACGATTCTCGTGAGTATCGTCGATAGCACAACAGGCGAAGTAACAACGATAGAGGTGCCAACCTTTCTGACGGGATCGAACTAACGGCAGCCCTTGGCTGTCGAACAAAACAAGTGTGCAGCAACTAGCTGTCGAATAAACAAAGTGTGCAGCAGTTAGCTGTCGAACAAATTGAGTGTGTGGGGACGTTAGGTGACTTCGTATGCTAGAAATAGCCGCTTCCTGCGGTATGCCGCCACGGTTGTCCTGTTGTCAGTTCTGGCAGGTTGCGTGGGGCCTCCGCCGCCCGGAGCCTTCCGCGAGCCGGAACTGATCCCGGAGACCGTGACGCAGTCCGTGCTCAGGGACCTGCCGCTGCCGGTCGGGCCGATCCCGGTTGCGGTCTACAGGTTCGAGGACCAGACCGGGCAGTTCAAACCGCAGGCCAACGTGCAGACCCTCTCGCGCGCGGTCTCACAGGGCGGCGTCGCGATCCTGGTTCAGGCGCTGCAAGATTCTGGTCGGGGCGGTTGGTTCACCGTCCTCGAGCGGCACGGTCTCGACAATCTCTTGAAAGAGCGCCAGATCATCCAGGAGATGCGCGCGCGCTATCTCGGCGAAAGCACCATCAACCCTCAGGCCCTGCCGCCGCTGCTCTTCGCGGGCATCATCCTCGAGGGCGGCATCGTCGGCTTCGACACCAACACGCTGACCGGCGGGGCCGGCGCGCACTTCCTCGGCATCGGTGGCGATGTCGAATATCGACAGAACACCGTCACGGTCAACCTGCGTGGTGTGAGCGTGAAAACCGGCGAAATCCTGGCCAACGTCACGGTGTCAAAGACTCTTGTTTCGATGTCGCTCCAGGGCAGCGCGTTCAAATTTATCAGCTTCGACCAGTTGCTCGAGGCCGAGGCCGGCGTCACCACCAACGAGCCGGGAGTGCTGGCGCTGCGCCGGACCGTCGAGAAGGCGGTGCACTCGCTGATCCTCGAGGGCGCGGAGTCCGGACTCTGGGCGTTCGCCGATCCCGACGCGGCGGCCGCGCTGATCAACGATTACAGGATCGAGACCTCGACCACGCCCGAGTTGTCCTATCGCTCGGCGGAAGGCAGCGAAACCGTCGCCGCCGCGGCACCCACAGACGGCTTGGCCCCGGTCAGGACCAACACGCCATGACCGAAACGCCATGCAACGACAGGCCATGCAACGACAGGACCAGGCCATGAGCTGGCGCGAAACATCCGCCGCCGCAGGAGGCTCCCCAGGAGCCCGTGCCGGCATTCCTATTCAAGGGGCGGCGCCGCGCGTCCGCCTCACCGAGATCCGACACCGAGCCCAATCGGGACGGTGGCAGGATACCCTGGCCTTTTTCGGGGTGGCGACCGAACGCATTGAGATTGTGACTCCTCAAGATGCGTCCGGCCGCCGGGTATCGCAATTTGCGATGCCAATCATGTAGCAACTGCCACAAGTATTGGCAATGTAAGGAAAACGCAAAATGAAAACGCTCATGACAGCAATTTCTATTATTGCGCTCTCGGCCACCATGGCCCAGGCGCAAGATCCAACCGGGACGGGACCGGTGTGGGAGGCGTGGAACTCCACCGCGAATATCCACACTCCGCTCGAGCCGTTCGCGCACAACAACCCCACGAGGGGGGACCCGCTCGATCCGCTCAAGCCGGAAGCGCTTGAAATCGAGATGCGCATGTTCAAGTCCTGCGAAGGTGGAGGCCAATGCGCCTATGTCGACCAGGTCGGCGCCAATAACAACATCGATATCGACCAAACCGCCGCTCCCGGCGGCTCGGTGGCTGATGTCATCCAGATTGGCGACGACAACGCCGCCAGCGTCTTGCAGCGCTCAGGTGCTGGATCGCACTATGGGGTCATCACCCAGAACGGCGACGATAACGGTGCGGCGATTCGGCAGCACAGCGATATCGTCACCGGAGCCTCCTACGCCGACATCCAGCAGGGCGGCGACGGCACCAACGGCGGCGGTCTGACCAAGGCAAACCGGAACTGGGCCTCGATCGACCAGGGCATCGGCAACAATGGGCAAGATGTCAATAGCTACGGCAACAAGGCGAAGATCCGGCAGGAATTGCGGGACGGTAACAGTGTCGCAGTGGTCGGTGTGATTGCCGAGGACAACACGGCCGCGATCATTCAGAGGGGTGACAATATGCTCTCCCTGATCGATCAGGACGGCGACCGGAACGTGGCGACGATCTTGCAGACAGGCATCAACAACGGGGCCAGCAGCGGTGCCCCCGAGGAAAATGAGGCCAGGATCACCCAGATCGGGGGGGACAACCTCGGAGTGACCGAGCAGTCCGGCCAGGACCAAGACTCGTCCATCGACCAGGTCGGCAGCGACAACATTGCCAGCACCGAGCAGGACGGCATTGAAAATGGCGATGGCAACACGGCGGTGATCGCTCAGACGGGCAACTCCAACATCTCGACCATCGGGCAATCTGGCGACGGCAACATGGCGTCTTCCCTCCAGGAGGGCAACTTTAACCGCAGCTCGATCTGGCAGTCCGGCAACGGCAACATGGCTGCTTCCTTCCAGACAGGCGACAGCAACCGCTCGGCGATCGAGCAGTTTGGTAACCTGAATGCGGCAAGCGTGGTCCAGAATGGCTTCGACTTCGCCGACGTTCAGCAGAACGGCAACGGCAACGTCGCGGCCGTGGCGCAGAACTAAGAACGTGGCACAGGGCTCGAGTGGCTTCTTCAGCTTCAGGGCCGCCATGTGACGACTGTCGCTCGCCAAGAGCGACACCTGGCCCGGCCCCCATTCGGGGGCCGGGCTACCAAGGTAATGGAGAGCTGTGATGACCTGCCTGCAGTCGATACCCGGCCGCCGCCACGTGGCAACCTCGTGCCGCACGCTTTGGCGCTATGCCGTGCTTGCCCTCATGCTGTTGGCCTTTCCGGCAGTAGGCATCGCCGACGAGGCCGGCACTTCCCTGGCCCACGCAAACCCGACCCACGCAACGTCGGAGGTCTCGCCGGAATCCGCCGACGCGCCCCTGGCCAACCTTGCCAGCATTCGTCAGATCGGCGATGAGAACTTTGTGAACCTAAAGCAATTCGGTTCCGGCAATTACGGCACTATCACGCAGTTTGGCGGCGCCAACGCAGCCTGGCTCGGCCAAAAGGCACTGCCGGGCCTGACCGGGACAAACAGTGCGAGTATCCATCAATCGGGCGGCCAAAACTCCGCCGTGGCCTGGCAGATGCTGGACCGTGGCCGGAGCGGTCTGTTCGGTTCCGACAACCGCCTGCGGATCTTCCAGGACGGCAACGGCAACCACGCGCGATCCAATCAAACAGGCCGGGGAAATGACGGTGCGATCAAGCAGATCGGCAACCGCAACTCGGCAACCCTTGGGCAGTTCGGCGCGCACCACGAGGCGTCCATCGTGCAGGAGGGTAACGACCTGAGTGCCGTGAGTATCCAGTTCGGCGTGGGATCGCTTCCGGTCACGATCCATCAGTCCGGGTCCGGCGCGCCGAGCGTGGTGGTCACCAAGCATTGAGCAGTGAACTATTTCAGTTCCACCACACTAGGGACGTGCCCATGCACCGCGGGATCATCTGCTCTGGTTTGGCTTTCGCTCTCGTCGCGGCGCTAACCCCGGCGGTGATGGCCCCGACGGCGATGGCCCAGGGCGACGCGACCGAGGGCTCGCTCACCGTTCCCGAGCAGATCGGCGTGCCGAAGCACAGCAATATCCAGTCGCAGATCGGCCAGCCGACGGACAGCAATACCCAGTTGCAGATCGGCGTGCCGACGGACGACAAGACCCAGTTGCAAATCGAGCCGGTGCCGGCCCAGGGCGCGCCCCAGGGCAAGACCCGGGTCGAACAGCCGGAGGGGCAGGATCTCTGCGACCCGTCGGTGGCGGAGGCCGTCCGCCGCGCGGCCGGTGTCGATTGCGAACGTCAAATTTCGACCAGCGAGGGGAAGGCCCGGCCGACAATCGCGGAGGATCCGCTTTTGAGCCCGCGGGACGAGACGCTGAAGGGTGACTTCGACGACCTCAATCTCGGCGACGACGTGCCCGCGACGGTTATTCTGCAGCAGTAGCGAGGAGGGCATCATGGTGTTTGGATTTGGTACCGTCGTGCCGGCCCTGATCGCCGCCATGCTGATCGGCGCGCCGGTCAAGGCACAAGGCGACGACGGTCTCAAGGCATGGTTCGAGCGGGTCGTGCAGGGCGAGATGGTGAGCTTCGAGGGCTATGTCTCCGCGCCCGACCCGATGTTGGTGAACTACCGCCTGACGATCCTTCGGATCGGCAGTGGCGGCCAGTCAAAGACATCCCAGGGCGGCCGGGTCGAGATCAGCGCCGCGAACGAGCCGACACGCTTGAGCACGACCGCGATCAATCTCGGGCCCGACGATTTCTACGAGGTGGAACTGGTTGCGACAGGCACGAACGGCGAGGAAGTCCGGGTTGAGTTCAGCAGGCGCCCGGAAGACGCCCAGTAGCGCGCGGCCCCGGGCGTCGTCCCAAAACCGGATCCCTAACTAACCCAGCCCCGCCGCCTTCAGCGCCTTGGCGATGGCGATGAGTCCGCGGTCGCGTTCTTCCGACAGCTCGGCAAAGCCGCGACCCTGGGCCAGGGTTTCGCAGCTCTCCACCATGGTGTCGCGCAGCTCGGGGGTCAGCTCCGGGGCGACCAGCCGGGTCCAGGGCAGCTTCAGGGTCGGGCCGAACTGGTCCAGGTTATAGGCCATGCCGCCCTCGCCGCCGCCCACGTGAAAGGTCATGCAGGGGCCCATGAAGGCCCAGCGCGGGCCGGGGCCGTTCACCACCGCCTCGTCGATCTGTTCCACCGTCGCCTCGCCGTTGGCCACCATGTGCAGCGCCTCGCGCCAAATCGCCTCCTGTAGGCGGGTGGCGATAAAACCGGGGACTTCCTTCGTCAGCACCAGGGGCGCCTTGCCGGCCTCGCGATAGAAGGCGGCGGCCCATTCCACCGCGGCCGGGTCGCTCTTGGTGCCGCCGACCAGCTCGACCAGGGGCAACAGGTAGGGCGGGTTGAAGGGGTGGCCGGTGACGGTGCGCTCCGGGGTCGAACAGCGCGCCTGGATGTCGCTGATCGACAGACCCGAGGTGCTGGAGGCGATCACCACCTCGGGCGGCACCAGGTCGCCAAGCTTTTCGTAGAGCGCCTGCTTGATGGCGATGTTCTCGGGCACCGATTCCTGGACAAAGTCGGCGGCGGCCACCGCCGCTTCGAGATCGGTCGTGACGGTCAGATTGTCCCGCGAGGCTCCCTCGGGCAGGCCGACCTCGGCCATGCAGCGCCAGGCGACGTCGATGATGGATTGCAGCGCGGGCGCCTCGCCGGCGTCATGAATATAGGCGGTGACCTCATAACCCCGGGCCAGAAAGCCGGCGGCCCAGCCGCCGCCGATGGGGCCGGCGCCGATCGAGGTCACCTTACGGACATCTTGCGGGGACTTGCGGGCCATGGCTCTCAGCGTCCCTTGAAGTCGGGCTTGCGCCGCTCGACGAAGGCGCGGATGCCCTCCTGGGCGTCCTCGGATTTCAGCATCCGGCGATAGATCGGCAGGTCGCCGGTGCGCATGACATGAAAAGACCCCTCCAGGCTCTCGGCCTCGATGGTGCGCAGCACCTCCTTTACCGTCTGCAAGGCCAGCGGCGCCGATTCGGCCAGCTGCTCGGCCCACGCGCGGGCCTTGGCCAGGACCTGATCGGCCGGCAGGACCAGGTTGACCAGGCCGTAGTGGGCGGCCTCGCTGGCCGCCATGCGGCGGCCCAGCAGCAGCATCTCCATGGCGATATTGTAGGGCAGCCGCCGCGGCAGGCGCTGCAATGCCCCGGCATCGGGGACGATACCCAGCGGCATCTCCGGCAGCGCGAATTCCACATGCTCGGCGGCGATGATCAGGTCGCAGGCCATGGCGATCTCGAAGCCGCCGCCGATGGCCAGCCCGTTCAGCGCGGCGATCACCGGCTTGTTGAGGACCCAGTTCTCGGTTAGCCCGGCGAAGCCGCCGGAGGCGGCCTCCTCGCCCTCCCACCAGTTGTCGAGCGGGGTCTCGCCGCTGTTGACCGCCTTGAGATCCCAGCCGGCGGAAAAGATCCGCTCGCCGGCCGCGGTCAGGATCCCGACCCGCAGCTCGGGATCCTCGTGCAGGGTCTTGAAGGCCGCGCCCAGCGCCAGGCTGGTGGCCGTGTCGATCGCATTCACCTTGGGCCGATCCAGGGTGATCTCCAGCACCGCGCCGCGCCGCTCGACCTTGACCGCTTCTTCGCCGTCGCTCATGGCTCTTGTCCTCCCTCGCCAGAATCGGGCCCCAGAAGATCGCCGCGCCGCCCGCCTGTCAAACCGAGAATGCGGGGGCCGCCCGGGACGGTCTTTTCTTGCCCGGCCGCTTGTTGCCTGGATAGAGTACGCGCCGCAGCGACGCGACCCAGGGGGCGAGATGGACATCGAGTTGACCGACGAACAGCGCATGCTGGTCCAATCCCTCCGGGCCTTTGTCGCCGAGGAGATCGCGCCGCACGAGATGGCGGCGGATCGCGCGGGCGTGGTGGCGCCGGCGGTGGCCGAGCGCATCACGGCCCGGGCCCTGCAGATGGGTTTCTTCGCCGCCAATCTGCCCGAGTCGGTTGGCGGCGGTGGGCTCGACTATCGGACCTTGGCGCTCTTCGAACGCGAGCTGGGCAAGACCTCCTATGCCTTGCACGGCCTGATCGGCCGGCCGACCGAACTGCTCATGGCCTGCGCCGGCGACCAGGTGGCGCGCTATCTGGAGCCTTGCGTCAGGGCCCAGCGCTTCGAATGCTTCGCCCTGACCGAACCGGGCGCCGGCTCCGACATCATGGCCATGCAGACCAACGCCAAACCGGACGGCGACGACTGGATTCTGAATGGCGCCAAGCATTTTATCTCCAGCGCCGCCAAGCCCGACTTCGCCATCGTCTTCGCGGCGACCGGCGTGGACGAAACGGCCAAGGGGCCGCGCAAACGGGTGACGGCCTTTCTGATCGACGAGAGCACCCCCGGTTTCGCCATGCACCGCGGCACGCTCTCCGCCGCCCAGCGCGCCTACCCGCACTATCACCTGACCTTCGACGACTGCCGTCTGCCCAAGGAGCAGATTCTGGGCGAGGAGGGCGGCGGCTTCGACCTGGCCAACAAATGGCTTTTCATGGGTCGGGTCTGGGTCGGCGCCGCCGCCTGCGGCCGGGCCGAGCGCCTGTTGGAGCTGGCGACCGACTGGGCCGCCAACCGCCAGCAGTTCGGCCGGCCGATCGGCCAGTTCCAGGGCACCTCCTTCAAGCTCGCCGACATGGCGACCGAGCTGCGCGCCGCCGATCTTCTGGTCGGCCACGCCGCGACCAAGGCCGACCGGGGGATCATGACCACCGAGGATGCGGCCATGGCCAAGCTCTATGCCTCGGAGATGGTCGGCCGGGTCGCCGATCACACGGTGCAGATCTTCGGCGGCATGGGCCTGATGGAGGATCTGCCGGTCGAGCGCCTGTGGCGCGACTCGCGGCTCGACCGCATCTGGGACGGCACTTCGGAGATTCAGCGCCACATCATCGCGCGCTCTCTGCTGCGCCCGCACGGGGCCTGATTCCGCCATGCGCCTGGTCCTGCCATGACAGCCGCCCGGCGGGCCAATCTGCAACGGCTTCTGGCGCCGCGCCACATCGCCGTGATCGGCGGGGCCGAGGCTGCCAACGCCGCCAGCCGATCCCGTGCCGAAGGCTTTGCCGGACCGATCTGGGGGGTCAATCCGAGGCGCAGCGAGCTGGGCGGCGCGGCGTGCTTTGCCCGCGTCGAGGATCTGCCCGAGGCGCCCGACGCGGTCTTCCTCGCGGTGCCCCGGGAACCGGCGGTTGCCGTCGTTCAAAGCCTCGAGGATCTGGGCG
Source organism: Kiloniellaceae bacterium (assembly GCA_021776195.1). Next base: position 36,400 of record JAJFGK010000035.1, read on the forward strand.
CCGGCGGGGTCGTGGTCTACACCGCCGGCTTTCGCGAACTGGGCAGTGCCGGCGCGGGTCTCGAACAGGCCCTGATCGCGGCCGCCGGCGACATGGCGCTGGTCGGCCCCAACTGTTTCGGCCTGCTCGACTACCTCCACGGCGCGGTGCTCTGGCCCTACGATCACGGGGGACGGCGGGCCGAACGCGGCGCGGCCATCGTCTCCCAGAGCGGTATGCTGGCCAGCAACCTCACCATGGCCAGGCGCCACCTGCCCTTTTCCTACGTTATCTCCTCGGGCAACCAGTCGGTGCTCGGCGTGGAGGACTATCTCGAGGTCTTGATCGACGATCCGGCGGTCACTGGCATCGGACTCTACATCGAAGAACTGCGCGACGTGCCGCGCTTCTCCCGGGCCGCGCTGCGCGCCCTGGCGGTAGAAAAGCCCATCGTCGCCCTGAAGGCCGGGCGTTCGGAGATCGCCGCCCGGCTCACGGTGACCCACACCGGATCCCTGTCGGGTAGCGACGAACTCTATCAGGCGCTGTTCGACCGCTTCGGCGTGGTCCGGGTCGAGAGCCCGTCGCAGTTCCTCGAGACCCTCACCCTCCTGACCGTTGCCGGCGCCCCCAGGGGCCGCCGATTGGCCGCCTTCACCGGCTCCGGCGGCGATGCCGCGATGCTGGCCGACGGCGCGGCGGCGGCCGGGCTGGTGCTGCCGCAACCTTCCCCGGCAACGGCGGAAATCCTGCGCGGATTGCTGCCCGACATCGCGACAGTGACCAACCCGCTCGACTACACCACCGGACTGTGGGGTTCGGAAGAACCGCTGCGGGCGGTCATGACCGCGCAGTTTGCCGATGGCTACGATGCGGCGCTGATCGTCCAGGACTACCCACCGAAGGATCTCGCCAGCGACCGCCACCTCTATCTCGCCGACAGCCGCGCCTTCATGGCGGCGACCCGTGCGGCCGGCATTCCGGCGGCGGTCTGCAGCGCGGTGCCGGAAAACCAGGACGCGGAGGCCTGCCGCATGTTGGCAGAAGGCGAAGTCGCGCCGCTCCAGGGTCTGGACGGTGCCCTGGCGGCCCTGGGCGCGGCGGCCGCCTATGGCGAGGTGCTGTCCCGTCAGGCACGGGCAGCGATGGCGCCGCTCGACGCGGTGCCGCTGCCCGAGCCGGTGCTGCTGCGCGACGAATGGCAGGGCAAGCAGGCCCTGGCGGCGGCCGGCCTGCCGGTGCCCGAGGGCCGCCTGGTCGGCGCCGACGATGTCGTTGTCGCGGCGGCGGCCCTGGGCTTTCCCGTCGCGCTGAAAGCGGTCGATGCACGCCTGCCGCACAAAACGGAGGCCGGCGCGGTGCGGCTCGGGCTGGAGAGCGAGGCCGAAGTGGCGGCGGCGCTCGCCGCCATGACCGAGGCTGTTGCGCCGCATCTTGGCAACGAGAAGCCGGGCGCCTTTCTGGTCGAGGTCATGGCCCCGCCGCCGGTCGCCGAGCTGTTGGTCGGGCTGCGCCGCGACGCGCAGTTCGGCCTGGTCCTGGTGCTGGCCAGCGGCGGGGTCCTGGTCGAGCTTGTGAGCGATGCCACGACCCTGTTGCTGCCGGCCGATGTCTCCGAGATCGAGGCGGCCCTCGGGCGGCTGAAGGTCGCCAGGCTGCTGGCCGGCTATCGCGGCCGCCCCCCCGGCGACCGCGCGGCGCTGGTCGCCGCCCTGCAGGCGCTCGCCCGCTTCGCCGGGGCGATGGGCGAGGCCTTTGTCGAGCTGGAGATCAATCCGCTCTTCGTCCTGGAACAGGGCGTGGTCGCCGTCGACGTACTGCTGCGCCAGGCCGGCGAATAGGCGGCGGGGTCGCCCAGGGCGTCACCCCGGACCGCCCGATAGGGTGGCGCCGGGGTCTCGGGCCGACGGAGTCCTTCTTGGGAACAGACCGGGATAAGCCCTCGTGGGCTTTCCGGAGTGACGTTTGGGAAAACAAACCCGGGCGCGGTCACTCGCTGTGGCCTTGCGCCCGACGTCATATTATTGCGGCATATCATCGCGGCCTATTTCATGCTTTTGAGCTTTTTGGCGACCTTGCCCATCATGGTGAGATAGGCGTCCTCCGCCTTCTCCAGCGCCTGAACTTCGCGCTGCAGCTCCTTGGCGCCCTTGGAGTCCGAGCTGCTGCAAGCGTCGTTGAGCCGTGTTTGGCGCTCCTTGACCTTCTTTTTGAGCTCCGCGTGGAGCTTGTCGAGATGGGTCTGGGCCTCCTTCATCTTTTTTTCGTCCGATCCTGCCATGGATCTTCTCCTCTTTCCGTGCGTTGCGCGCAGGTTCGCGCGCTCGGGAGAAGACACGGGCGTTCCGGGGAAAAGGGGTGACCTGAGGTATCGATTTCAAGCGGCCGGCCAAGAGTCGGCTAATTAGTCGCCGAGGATTTCGGCCAGCTTGTCGCGGATCTTGGCCCGCAGCTCCTTGGCGCCCTGATCCTGCCATTGACGGACGTCGGAGCGCTCCATCATGGCTGGGATCCAGTTTTCCGTCAGATAGCGGGTCACGGTGTGGTCGTCGGTCAGATAGGTGTTGTCGTGGGCGGCGCGCTTGATCAGATCGACGGCGATCGAGTCGGGATCGACGGCGATGCCACCGGCAAAGCGCCCGGCCCAACCCGCGACCTCGTCGCAGAGCACCAGCATCTCCAGCGAGCCGGTGCGCCCGCCCGAGAGGAAACCCAGATTGTGGATGAAGGGCGTGCCGGCCAGCGCGGCGGTCGCCATGTTGGCGCCCACTTCCGAAGCGGCTTGAAGGTCGGGCACATGGGCATCGGAACAGCCCGCGCCGATCCAGTTGGGCACGCCGATGTGATTGAAGTAGTCGGCCGCCCCGAGGTTGGCCAGCATGTACTCCGGCGAGCCGTAGGCCAGGTCGGCGCGGCGCATGTCCATCGGCAGAATGGCCGAGCCCGAGAGCACCGGCGCGCCCGGCCTGGCGAGCTGATGGATGACGATCCCGGCCAGGGCCTCGGCCGAGGACTGCACGATCGAGCCGGCGATGGTGATCGGCCCGGCGATGCCGGGAAAGAGCGCCGGATAGCAGACCACCGGCAGATGGCGTTCGGCGGCGAAGATCAGCCGCCGGCAGAGTTCCTCGCCAAGCTTTAGGGGCGAGACCGGACCGGTCAGATCGAGCCCGCAAGGCTTCTCGGCCAGGGCATCCCAGCCGCCGGCGATCTCTGCCAGATGGGTCCAGATGACCTCGGCCAGCACCTCGTCGTGGGCCGTGAAGGCACAGGGCTTGACCGAAAACTCGGTCATGGCGCGGACCTGGGAGATGGCCTCTTCGTCCGCCGGCACGTCGCCCGGATAACCCAGCGAAGCCACCAAGTCGATATTCGGCAAGGCCTCGCAGACCTTGGCGGTGTTCTGGATGTCGGCCAGGGTGCCGGGCCGGTGTTCGCCGGTTCGATGGTCGAGAATATTGACGCAGTTGTGCCCGGCCCCGAAGCAGGGCCGCCGCCCGGTGCTGTCGACCGTCACCTGGCCCTCGCGGTTCCACAGCCGGATTTGGCGCGGCACGCTCTCCAGGGCGCGCTCCACCAGATCCTCGGGCATGGCGAGGTAGCCGTGATCGCGCTCCGCACAGCCGTGATCGCGCAGCAGCCGCGCGCGGGTCGGCCGATCGTCGATGATTACCCCGACCTGCCACAGCACGTCGAGCACGCCGCGGTGGATCGCCGCCGCGCCGGCCTCGTCGATCAGGCGCAGTTGGACTCCCTGGGAGCGCCGGATGACCGGCGGCGGTTCGCCTTCGCGTTCCTGCCGCGCCCTTTGGCGCCCGCCGCGCCGTGTCCCCTTGAAGGTCGCCATGATCCCGTTCCTCCGGTTACCGGTTGGCTGCCGCGTTGGCCGCGCGCAGGCGTTCGATCCCTGCCGCGTCGAGGCCGATCGCCTCCTCGCCGAGGGAGATGCCCAAGCCGTTGATGGTTCGGACCCAATAGTTGAAGTTGGCCGAGACCTGGTTGAGGTGAAGGATTTCGGCCTCGCTCAGGCCGGCGTCGCGCAGGGGCTGAAGGTCGTCGGCGGTCATGGCCCCAGGATGCCGGGTCAGCTTGGCGCCGTAAGTCGCCATGGCCTTGCGCCGCCCATCGAACAGCGGCGCGTCGTAGCGCTGGTGGCGGAGCCCCTCGAGCAAGGCCTCGGCTTCTGCTTCGTCGCCCCAGAAGGTCTTGAAGTTGGCGCCGTGATGGCTGGCGGCGTAGGTGCAGTCGGTGAGCAGCGCGACCTGGGTGGCGACAAACTCGCGTTCCGCCAGGCTGAGTGGCCCATCGGGCGCGTGCACCAGATCGCGGTAGAGCTGGTCGGTGGCGCGCAGTGGCGTCGGCCAGAGCGCGAAGGGCTTGTAGAGATTGTGGACCGAGCCGTCGCCGCGCCGCAGGCCATCGAAAGCGGCCTGCCCGGCCTCGTCGAGACTTTCCACCGCGGGGCAGTTGAGCCAAGAGGGCGATGCAGTCATGGCATGATCTCCTTTGCTTCAAGACGCCGCGCGGCTTGGCAGGACGGCGGGATCAGGTCGGTTGGTCTCGGCGATCTCGCCCTGGATCCAGTCGCGGAAGGCGGCGACCTTGGGATCGCGCGCGTGGCCCGGCGTCGAGACCAGGAAGTAGGAAAAGCGGTGACGCACGGCCTGCTCGAAGGGCTGCACCAGGCGTCCGGCGGCAAGGTCGGCCTTGACCAGTTCGCGGTAGCCGATGGCAATTCCCTGGCCGTCGATGGCGGCCTGCATGGCGAGGCTCGGGTCGTGGAAGGAGGGTCCGGTGAGGTCCGCCAACTCGCCAATGCCGGCGGCGGCCAGCCAGGTGCGCCACTCCTCGCCCAGGTCGTGGGAGCCGGTGTCGGCATGGATCAGGTTGCAGGCCAGCAGGTCGCGCGGCCGGGCGAGGCGGGGACAGCCTTGGAGATAGCGCGGCGAGCAGACCGGAATCATATGGATCGGCAGCAGGAACTCCGCCGTCAGGCCGCGCCAGGGCGGCAGGCCGCAGCGCACGCCGATATCGGCCTCGCGCTTGGCGAAGTCGACATAGCGCAGGGTCGGCAGCAGGTGAATTTCGATGTCCCCGTGGCGCGCGCGCCAGCCGCCGAGCCGCGAGACCAGCCACTTGGCGGCGAAGGTCGGCGTCGTGGTCATGCGCAGGGCGCCGGCCGCGGGCTTTTCGACCAGGCCTTCCAGGGTGTCGGCGATCCGGTCGAAGGCCTCGACCAGGACCGGCAGCAGGGTCTCGCCGGCCTCGGTCAGGTTGACCCCGCGATTGGAGCGGTGGAACAGCGCGACCCCCAGGCGTTCTTCCAGCCCACGGATCTGGTGGCTGACCGCGGAGTGGGTGACGCAAAGCTCGGCCGCGGCCTTGCTGAAACTCGAGGTCCGCGCCGCCGATTCGAAGGCCCGCAGAGCATTGAAATGCAGGTTACGCCGTTCCATGGGATGGTTTCTCAGATATGAGAAAAACTAACAACAGTAGCGCAGAATGATCGCTTGTTGTCAATCGCGAGCTTTGTCAGGCTCGGCTGTCGCCTGATCGGCAGGGGCTGGGAGAGGAGTCAAGCATGAGCGCGGTGACAGAACTGCCGGAGGACCACGGGCTCGCCTACAGCGGATACCGCCAGACCGGGCCCGGCCAGAGCGACCCCGAGTTGACCCGGGTCGGACCGGAGACGCCCTGCGGCGACTACCTCCGGCGCTACTGGCAGCCGGTCGGCCTCGAGGCCGATCTGGGCGAGACGCCTAGATTGATCCGCATTCTCGGCGAGGACCTGGTGCTGTTTCGCGACCGGGGCGGCCGGACCGGGCTGGTGCACCGCCGCTGTCCTCATCGTCGGGCCTCGTTGGAGTTCGGCGTTTGCGAGGGCCGCGGCATTCGCTGCTGTTACCACGGTTGGCTCTTCGATCTCGACGGCAAGGTCCTCGAGGTGCCGGGCCAACCGGCCGGGGTCGAGGCGAAGATTCGCGAAAGCGTCGCCCTCGGCGCCTACCCGGTGAAGGTCTACAAGGGTCTGATCTTCGCCTATTTGGGGCCGCCCGAGCAGCGCCCGCCCTTTCCGATCTACGACACCTTCGAGATTCCCGACCAGATCATGGTGCCCTACCGGGCGCCCTTTCACTGCAACTGGCTGCAGGTGCTCGATGCCATCCTCGATCCGATCCACACCGCCTTCCTGCATTCGCGGATCAGCCGCGAACAGTTTTCCGAGGGCTTCGGCGAGATCGGCGAGATGAAGTTCTACGAAAGGCAGATGGGCTTTCTCGGCACCGCGACGCGCCGGGTAGAGGATCACGTCTGGGTGCGGACCAACGAACTGGTGCTGCCGAACTTCACCCAGGCGGGGGCTGCCTTCGCCGCCGACGGGACCAGGCCGCGCTACTTCGGCCGCACGGCCTTTTCGCGCTGGGTCGTCCCGATCGACGACGAGGAGACGGTCTGTTTCGCCTGGGCCAACTTCGGCGAGCGCGGCGACCCGCCGGAGTACAACACGCCCGAGGGACCCGAGCTGATCGAACAGGGCGAGCCCTTCGACCGGCCTTACGAGCACAAGCAGCGTTTCCCCGCCGACGCCGAGGCGACCGAGGGCATGGGGCGGATCACCGAGCACTCCAAGGAGAATCTGGTCGCCAGCGACAAGGGGATCGTGCTCTACCGCAAGCGCCTGCGCGCCCTCATCCGCGAGCTGCAGAAGGGCAAGGAGCCCGATCACGCGACCGCCCACTGGCCCGGTCCGGTTCCGACCTATGGCGGCGATACGGTGCTCAAGGCCGCCGTGGCCGAGGATGACGACAGGGCGAGGCTGCGCGCGGTCGGCCACCGGGTGATGACGACGCAGTTCGAGGCCGAGCACTTGACCGGCGCGGCGCGCGACGCCGCCGTGATCGCGGCGCTGCAAGAGATCGAACGCGAAGGCCGCTTCGATGACCGGTAGCGACAAGACCAAGGTTCACATCAAGAACAACCACGCGGGGCCGCACACCTTTCCCTCGACCCCGGAAAGCGAGCCGGTCTTCACCATCAGCCGCGACAAGTACGAAGCCTCGGCGGCGCGCTATCCCGACGTCGCCGAACGGCTCGAGGTCTTCATCGATTGGGACGAGGAGAACTGGGCCTCTTCGATGCAAAACGCCGAGGTGCTGGTGACCTGGGACCTGCCCACCAGCGATCTGGCCGCTGTCGCCCCGAAGCTGAAGTGGATGCACATCATCGGCGCCGGGGTCGAACACCTCTGCCCGATGGACTGGCTGCCCGCCGGGGTCACGGTGATCAACAACAAGGGCGCCCACGCCGCCAAGGCCGGCGAGTTCGCCCTGATGGCCGTGCTGATGCTGCACAGCAAGATGCCGGCGATCGTCACCAACCAGCGCAGTGCCAACTGGGAGTCGCTCTTCTCGACACCGATCGCCGGCAAGACCGTGCTGATCGTGGGGGTGGGGTCCCTGGGCGGCGGTGCGGCACGATGTCTCGCCGGCCTCGGCCTTCACGTTATCGGCGTCTCGCGACACGGCCGCCCGCACCCCCAGGTCGAGGAGATGGTGACCGTGGCCGACCTGGATGCGGTTCTGCCCCGGGCCGACTACCTTTTCATCGCCACGCCGGCGACACCCGAGACCGTGGGCCTCTTCGACCGTCGGCGGCTCGGCCTGCTGAAACCGGGCGCCGGTCTGATCAATGTCGGCCGTTCGTCGGTCATGGACTACGATGCCCTGTCCGACCTGCTGCGTGACGGACAGCTTTCCGGGGCCATTCTCGACGTCTTCGATCCCGAACCGCTGCCGCCGGAATCGCCGCTCTGGTCCGTGCCCAACCTGATCGTCACGCCGCACGTCTCGGCCGACGACGGCGATCACTATGTGGCCATGACCCTCGACATCTTTTTCGCCAACATGCGCCGCCACCTGGCCGGCGAGCCGCTGCAGAACGTGGTTCGTCCGGAGCTGGGTTACTGACCGATGCCCGGATTGTCTTGCGGTCACGAAGATCAGCGGATATTTCGTTAGTTCCGCAATCGCTCAGGGGATCGATCCATGGCAAAGGGCAGAGCCACGGCCAAACGCGTGGTCGCGAACGACGTCAAGGCGACCGAGTCCAAGCCCAAGGTCTCGTCGCGCGCCTCGCCATCGGACGGCCTCAATCAGGAGATCATCAAGCTGCTGCAGGAAGACGGCCGGCTGCCCTACGATGTGATCGCCGCCAAGCTCGAGGTTTCAGCCGGGACCGTGCGCAACCGGGTCAACTGGATGCGCCAGGCCGGCCAGCTTTCCATCGTCGCGGTGGTCGATCCGGTGGCGGCCGACTACGCGGCCGACGCCATGTTGGGGGTGAAGGTCAGCTCCACCGCCACGCCGGAATCCGTGGCCGCGCGCCTCGGCGCCCATCAGGAGGTGGTCTATATCCTCTGGGTGGCCGGGCGCTACGACCTGCTGGTCGAGCTGGTCTGCGACGCGGAACAGGAGCTGACCGATTTCCTGACCCACGAGATCCACAAGCAGCCGGACATCGCCCAGGTCGAGGTCATGACCTCGATCGGCATGTTCAAGAACCAGTTCCTGTTGAAGCGCCACGTCTCCTAAGACGCGGCTATACCGACGTCCGAGCGACAGTCCCGGATAAGCCTGAAGACCTCAAGCGACTTTGGGCTGCGGCTGTTGCATCGGCTCGAAGTACTGGCGGTCGGCAATGGTGGCGCAGGACACGGTGCGGGTGTCGCCCGGGTCGTCGATGTTAACCAGATGAGCGTGCGGCAGATCCTGAATCGGCACCACGATGGTGGAAACCTTCCAGCTCGACCGCATGCTGCGGCCCTCCAGGATCTTGCGATAGCACTGACCTTCTTCAACCTGCATTGGGCGTTTCATCTTTTTGGCCTCACGTTGATTGCCAGGGTTCATGGATGGTCGCCAAACATGGTTAACAAATAGTTGAGAAGCTCATACTCGTGTAATGTTGAGGCACTTCAAGGGGCCGGGGAGGCATCCGTTCAGGTCGGGTCGTCGGGGTGGCCGACGCCACAGAGGAAGCCGCCGACGAACTCGACGGCCGGGTCGAAGGGGTCGCCGGGCGGCAGCTTGGCCTCGACACCAGCGCGGTAACTCTCGGCGCTGTCCTGCGGGCGATAGCCCAGGTGGACCGCCTTGTGATTGGAGAAAAAGGCCTCCTGGTTATCCGAGATGCCGTAGATGACGGTGTGGCCGATGCGCTCGGCCACCAGGCAGCGCGTGACCAGGCGCACCAGGTCGTCGAAGCTGAGCCAGGTCGCCAGATGGCGCCGGTCCGCCGGCTCGGGAAAGCAGGAATTGATCCGCAGACAGGCGGACTCGATGCCGAACTTGTCCAGGTAGAGCTTGGCCAGATCCTCCACGAAACACTTCGACAGGCCGTAGAGCGAGTCGGGCCGATGGGGCGTGTCGGTGTCGGCCCCGGACTCGCGGCGAACATAGCCCACGGCATGGATCGAGCTGGCGTAGACGATACGCTTGATACCGTGCCGGCGGGCCGCCTCATAGACGTTGTAGCCGCCCTTGATCGAGGACTCGAGGATTTCGGCCCAGGGCCTTTCGACCGGCGCGGCGCCGAAGTGTACCACGGCGTCGCACCCCTCGACCGCGGCCATGACCGCATCGAAGTCGCCCAACTCGCATGGCGCCAATTCCTCGTGAGCCGCGGCCTCGCCCATATCCGAGCGGTCGCTCAAGCGCAATGTCGTTGCCAGCGGCACCAGGCCCTGGCGCAGCACGCGGCCCAGATTGCCGGCGGCGCCGGTGATCAAGAGACGATTGAATCGAGGCATGGTGGGGTCCTTCTTTTTGCGTTGCGAGCCTTGCGGCCCTGAGCGATCCGACGATGATAGTGTCCCGGCGGGGGCGAAGCAAAACCGGCGTAGGCGTGAGGTTGATGAGTGGATAGGGTGTTTGAAAATTGATGTTTCCAGAATTATGGCCGAGTTTATTGCGGATTACGGAATTCTCTCGACAGATCGGCACCTTTTCGCCAGACTTCGCTCCACCAACGATACAGCTCCGCGGGAAGGCGCCATGAAGCTCAAGTATCTTCACACGATGGTCCGGGTGAGCGACCTGGATGCTTCGATGGACTTCTACTGCAACAAGTTGGGCCTACGGGAGGTCGAGCGCTACGATTACCCCGAGCATCGCTTCACGTTGGTCATGCTGGCGGCGCCGGGCGACGAGGAGGCGCAGGTCGAGCTGACCTACAACCACGACCCCGAGGCCCTCGGCGAGGGCCGCAATTTCGGCCATCTCGCCTATCGGGTGGAGAACATCTACGCGCTGTGCCAGCATCTGATGGACCAGGGGGTCACCATCAACCGGCCGCCGCGCGATGGCCGCATGGCTTTCGTGCGCTCGCCCGACAACATCTCTGTCGAGCTGTTGCAGGACGGCGACCCGCTGCCGCTGCAAGAGCCCTGGGCCTCCATGGCCAACAGCGGGGAGTGGTGAAGGTGCCGGCATCGTCCGGTCCCTGTGCGCGGGTTTACGATAGGGCGGCCACGAGAGGCGCCGAATAGTGGGGAGACAGCCGATGACGATTGCCAATCCGACCTGCATGGCCGAGGCCCTGCCGGACCCCGAACGGGTCCGCGAGACCAAGGCCAAGCTCGAAGAACAGGGCGTGAAGTACATCCTGTCCTGTTGGATCGATTTGATGGGTCAGCCCAAGACAAAACCGGTCCCGATCAGCGACTTCGAACTGCTCTGCGCCGGCAAGGGCCCGCAGTTCGCCGTGCACTCGATCTCCTTCGTGCCGGAGCTGGGGCCGGCCGATTCCGATCAGATTCCGATCCCCGATATCGACAGCCTGGTGATCTGCCCCTGGAACCGCACCTGTGCCTGGGTCTTTGCCGACCTCTGGTGGGAGGACAAGCCCTACAATCTTTGTCCGCGCGGCGCGATGAAACGCATCGTGCGCGACTGCGCCGACAAGGGCTACAGCGTCATGGCCGGCGTCGAGCCGGAATTCATCACCATGCGCTGGGTCGACGGCCAGCCGGTCAAGGCCTTCGACAACGACCCTATCGAAGGCCAGGGCCTGCGGCCGCGCCGCCAGGCCTTCGGCTACGACGTGGAGTACTCGATCGATTCCATGGGCTTCCTCGGCGAGCTGATCGATATCCTGGAGGATCTCGGCTGGAACCTGCACGACGTGGTGGCCGAGGGAGCCTATTCCCAGTTCGAGCTCGACTTCCACTACACCGACGTGCTCGGCATGGCCGACCGGCTGATCTTCCTGCGCATCCTGCTGAAGGAGATCGCCAAGAAGCACGGCATCTTCGCCACCTTCATGCCCAAGCCGACGATCGGCGATTGGCGCTCGGGCGCTCACATGAACACCTCGATGCAGCGTATCGACAATCCGGGCGTCAACATCTTCGAGGGCGCGGACGGCAAGTGGAGCGCCGAGGCCTTCCATGCGGTGGGCGGTCTGCTGCGCCATGGCGGCGCCCTGACCGCGATCGCCTGCTCGACGGTCAATTCCTACAACGGGCTGGTCCCCCGGGTGGGCGGCTTCGAGGGCGGCACCGTGACCTGGGCGCCGACCCATATGACCTATGGCTACAACAACCGCTCGGCCATGCTGCGCCTGCCGCAGAGCCGCTTTGCCATCGAAAACCGCGCCGCCGACATGTGCATGAACCCCTATCTCGGTCTCGGCCTCACGGCCGCGGCCTTGACCGAGGGCGTGGTCAACAAGTTCGAGGCCGGCGAACCCTTGAACCAGGATCTCTATTCCATGTCGGCCGAGGAGGTTGCCAAGTCCGGTGCCCAGCGCCTGCCGCGCAACCTGCTGGAGGCGACCGAGATCCTGCGCGACGATGCCTGGGCCAAGGAGGTGATCGGCGCGCAGATGCACCAGTCTTTCCTGACCTACAAGATCGACGAGTGGGAGCGCTACCACCAGGCGGTCACCGACTGGGAGGTCCAGGAATATCTGCGGCTCTACTGATACCGGCAGGCCTAAGAAGTCATCCTCGCCCCCTTTTGGGGAGAGGACCGAGGTGAGGGGGCGTCGAGGGCAGGCGATGACCTTACGACATTGTCGTGGCTGCCTCTCCCCCTCACCCCGACCCTCTCCCCCAAGGGGGCGAGGGAAAGTAAAGGGATGGCCATGACCGACCGCGACCACGAACTCTTCGAACTGGGCGACGTGACGCTGCAGTCCGGCGCGGTTCTGCCCAAGGCCAAGCTGGCCTACAAGACCTATGGGCGCTTGAGCCCGGCGGGGGATAACGCGGTCCTGCTGCCGACCTTCTACACCGGGCACCACGGCCGCAACGAGGGCTTCTTCGGACCGGGCCGGGCGATCGATCCGGCCCGTCACTTCGTCGTCTCGATCAACCTGATGGGCAATGGCCGTTCCTCCTCGCCCAGCAACACGCCGTCGCCCCACGACGGCCCGCGGTTTCCAAAGGTAACCCTGTTCGACAATGTCGCCTGCCAGCGCCGCTTGCTGACCGAGGCCCTGGGGGTCGAGCGTCTGGCCCTGGTGGCCGGCTGGTCCATGGCCGGCTGCCAGTCCTTCCAGTGGGGCGCGCAGTTCCCGGATTGCGTCGGCGCGATCCTGCCGTTCTGCGCCTCGGCCCGGACCTCGCCGCACAACTTCGTGTTCCTGGAGGGGGTGAAGGCGGCGCTGCAAGCGGATGGCGACTGGAACGGCGGCGACTACGACCGGCCGCCGGAACGCGGCCTGCGCGCCTTCGGCCGGGTCTATGCCGGCTGGGCCTTCTCCCAGACCTTCTACCGTGAAGGCCTCTACCGGCAGCTCGGCTTCGAGTCGGTCGAAGAACTCCTGGTCGACTGGGAGGAAGACCATGTCCAGAACTGGGACGCCAACGACCTTTTGGCCAAGCTCTGGGCCTGGCAGCAGGGCGATGTTTCCGCCAACCCACGTTACCGCGGCGATTTCGCCAAGGCGCTGGGCGCGATTGCCGCCCGGGCCATCGTCATCCCCTGTACCCAGGATCTCTACTTCCCGCCCGCCGACAACGCCATCGAGGTGGCGGCCATGCCCAACGCGGAAATGAGGCCCTTCGATTCGCCCTGGGGACACTGCGTCGCCGGCCCCGGCAACGAGCCGGCCTTCGAGCGCTTCCTGGACCAGGCGATCCACGAGCTGATCGGCTAGAGCCCTTCTTTGTCATAGGGAAACATTTGATGGGTCATAGGCGATCATTCGGGAAGGCGCGCTGTGCGGCGCGATGCCCCCGGTCTTGGAGATTGGGCATCGGGCAAGCGGCGGAACGCACCCCCATTGGGAGAGGGGGTTCGCCTATGGCCCACCGAAGGCCGCGTTCTTTTGCCTTCTGGCCGCGTTCCGCTCCTCGATCGATACGCGTATCGCTCTTCGAAGCGCGCCTTGCCAGAAGACAAAATAATCCCGGTCAAATGCTTCCGTATGACAAAGAAGGGCTCTTGGCTTCCCCGTCCTGATTTGCCATTTGTGGACGCGGTCGGCACACTCGACCTGCGCGCGCCGACCCCGATCTCAAACTCGAAACCCCAAGCAATTCGTCTCGTCAGTCTCGTGAGGGCCGCAGGATGACAGCTTTGCTTCACCGACTTCGTTTTTTTGTGTGCTTTGCCTGTCTGGTCTCGCTTGGCCCGGCCCAGGCCGCCGAGGAGAGCGAGAGCGACCGGTTGAACGCCTTCTTCGAGCAGGTCCACGAAGCGGGTGTGGCGCGCTGGCCGGAGTGGCAGACGAGCCTTGGCCTGAAGACCAACTACGACCAGTGGAACGACCGCAGCGAAGAAAGAGGCCTCGCCGAGCACGAGATCACGATTCGCAACCTGACCGCGCTGCGGCACGACTTCGACTATGAAAAGCTCGATGAGGCGGCCAAGATCAGCTATCGCCTCTTCGAGCGCGGCGCCGAACTCGGTATCGCCTGGTTTCCCTACCGCCACCACGGCTATGCGGTGACTCATCTGGGCGGGGTGCACCTGCGCATCCCCTCGTTTCTGAGCAACCGCCACCGGATCGACGACCGCGGCGATGCCGAGGCCTATCTGGCGCGCTTGCGCGGCGTCCCCAAAATGATGGCGCAGATCATCCAGCGTATGGAGACTCGGGCCGACAAGGGGATCATCGCGCCGCGCTTCGTCTTTCCCCAGGTGCTGGGCGACATCGACCGGGTCATGACCGGGGCGCCCTTCGACAACAGCGGCGAGGACACGGCGATCCTCGCCGATTTTCGAGAAAAAGTCGTGGCCCTGGAACTGCCGGCGCCCGAGACGGCGGCGCTGATCCAGCAGGCCGAGGCGGCGCTGACCACTGCGGTTGCGCCGGCCTACGGGGCGCTCCGGCGGACCATGGTCGCGCTGCAGGCACGGGCGAGCGACGACGACGGCGCCTGGAAGTTTCCCGACGGCGCTGCCTACTATGCGCTGGCCCTGCGCTCGACCACCACCACCAGCCTTTCTCCGGCCGAGATTCACGACTTCGGACTGGCAGAGGTGGCGCGCATTCACGCGGAGATGAGGGGCATCGTCGAGACAATCGGATTCGACGGCGACCTCGCCGCCTTTTTCGATTTCATCCGCCACGATCCGGCGAACTTCTTTCCCAACACGGAAGACGGCCGTGCCGCCTATCTGGCCGAGAGCCGGGCCTTCATCGCCGAGATGAAGGCGAGTCTCGATCAGGTCTTCAGCGTTCAGCCCCAGGCCGAACTGGTGGTCAAGCGGGTCGAGCCCTATCGGGAGAAAACCACCAACATCGGCTTCTACAATGCCCCCGCGGCCTATGGCGACCGGCCGGGCATGTATTACGTCAACCTCTACGACATGACGCTGATGCCTAAGTCCCACATGGAATCCTTGGCCTATCACGAAGCGGTTCCCGGCCATCACATGCAGATCGCCATTGCCCAGGAACTGGAGGGTCTGCCCAAGTTTCGCAAGTTCGCCGGCTACACCGCCTACACCGAGGGCTGGGCGCTCTATGCCGAACGGCTGTCCAAGGAGATGGGATTCTTCCGCGAGCCCCTGTCCGATTTCGGCCGCCTGGCCTGGGAGCTGCTGCGCGCCGCCCGCCTGGTGGTGGACACCGGCCTGCACTTCAAGCGCTGGACCCGCAAAGAGGCGATCGCCTACATGGACGCCAACCTGCCGGTCACCCATGAGGTCAACCGCAAGGCCATCGAGCGCTACATCGTCTGGCCGTCGCAAGCCACCGCCTACAAGATCGGCATGCACAAGATCCTGGAGCTGCGCGGCCGAGCCAAGACCCGCCTCGGCGCGGCCTTCGACCTCCGCGACTTTCACCGGGTGGTTCTCGGCAACGGCGCCCTCCCTTTGGATGTTCTGGAAGAGATCGTGGAGCGTTGGATTGCCGCTGGCGGCGGCTGACCGTTCGAGCCGCCGGCCAGCTATTCAAATTCACATACAATAGTATGATATCGATTCTGCACTAAGTTATTGATATAACAACGTTAACTCCTTGTTAACCTTGATAAATCATGAGAATTTCGTTGACTGTTTGTTAAATCCAACCTACCTATCTACTTCGAGATTATCGCAGTTGTGGCTCAACCAATCGCAGGAGGCGGGTATGCTTCAATCGAGAATTCAGGGTCTGGTCGGTCAGTGGTTCAAGACCGAGACGGTCATCCCGGGCGGCTTCTATCGCCGCATCGAAGCGACGATCAAGGAGACCGCCGAAGTCCTGGCCGTCGAGCCCGACGGTGTCGGCATTCCTCACGTCCACTACATCGGCCACTGCGAGGCCAAGCACGGCCACGGCGCCGAATACAAGGTGCGGCGCATGCTGTCCGTTTCGGCCTTTCGCGAGACCTTTTCCGAGCTGAACTGAGCGAGCAGCCCGGCCCTGGCAGCCCAATTCTGTGGGATAGGGCTCTTGGTCCTGTTCAGAACGTCAGCCCAGAGAACGCGTCATTCCCGAATCCGGTTCGGCCCAAATCGAAGAGGCTTTAGACCAGGTGATTTGGAGAAAAGTCGCGTCCGGGGGCGCCCGTCATATCTCAACAGGACCTAGCGTTCGCGCTTGAGGGCGCTTTCGTGCCAGTGGCGCAGCAGCAGGTTGGACAGCAGGGCCAGGCTGGCGAAGATCAGAATGCCCATGGCCGAGATCAGCAGCAGCGCCGCGAACATGCGCGGTATGTCCAGGCGGTAGCCCGATTCCAAAATCCGAAAGGCCAGGCCCGAGCCGCTGCCCGCCGTCCCGGCGGCGAACTCCGCGACAATGGCGCCGATCAGGGAGAGCCCGCCGGAGATCCTGAGACCGCCGAGGAAGTAGGGCAGGGCCGAGGGCAGGCGCAGGAGCCAGAAGACCTGCCAGCGATTGGCGCGGTAGAGCTGGAAGAGGTCCAGCAGATTGTGATCGGCGCTGTTCAGCCCCAGGGTGGTGTTGGAGAGGATGGGGAAGAAGGCGACGACCCAGGCGCAGGTCAAGAGCGCCAGATAGGTATCCTCGACATAGATCAGGATCAGCGGCGCGATCGCGATCATCGGCGTGACCTGAAGGATGATGGCGAAGGGGAAAAGCGAGGTCTCTACCCATTTCGACTGGGTGAAGAGCACGGCCAGGAAAACCCCGCCCAATACCGCCACGGCCAATGCCGAGAGCGCCACCTTCAAGGTGTTCCAGGCGGCCCCCGACAGGCTGCCCCAATCCTCCCAGAGCGTGCCGGCGACCAGCCCCGGACCGGGCAGGATGTAGTGCGGGATCTGGTTGATCCGCACCAGCAGGTCCCAGGCGACGATCCCGCAGGCCAGCACCGCCAGTGGCAGGACCAGTCGCAGGATCCGCTCCCGTCTCTCCCCTGGTGTTGCGGTCGCGGTATTCGGACGGTCGGGCATCGCCTTCTAGATCTCTGCTGGGATGGACATGGCGTCCTTGAGCGCGGCCGAGACCGCGCGGCAGGTCGCGTTGTACCCGCTCGAGGTCCGGTAGGCCTCGTCGCGGGGGTAGGACGCGTCGACCGCGATCTCGGCGACGGCGCGGCCCGGCCGGGCGGAAAAGACCACGATACGGCTGGCCAGATAGACCGACTCGTAAACCGAATGGGTCACGAAGAGCACGGTCCATCGCTGCGCCTTCCACAGGGCCAGCAGGTCGTCGTTCAGTTTTAGGCGGGTGATTTCGTCGAGCGCCGCGAAGGGCTCGTCCATCAGCAGCAGGCGTGGCCCGGTGACCAGGGCGCGGGCGATGGCCGCCCGCATCTTCATCCCGCCGGACAGCTCGCGGGGAAAGACCCGCTGGAAGTCGCTGAGCCCGACCATGGCCAGCGCCGCCTCGACCCGGTCGCGCACCGCCGCGCGCGACCGTCCGGCCAGGCGCAGCGGCAGATAGACGTTGTCGAAGACATTGGCCCAGGGCATCAGGGTCGGCTCCTGGAAGACGAACCCGATCTCACCGCTGGTCTCGCCGTCGGTCTCGCCGCCGATCGCGCCGCCGGGTGCGCCATCGGGGCCGGTTTCCCGGTGCGATCCGATGCCGGGCCGGCCGACGGTGCCCGAGGTCGCCGTGCCCAACCCGGCGATCAACCGAAGAGCCGTTGACTTGCCGCAGCCCGAGGGGCCCAGCAGGGCGACGAACTCGTGGGCGCCGACCTCCAGCGACAGCCCGCCAAGCGCTTGGGTGCCATTGGCGAAGCGCTTGGTGACATCGCCGAGGGCGATGAGGGGGACAGAAGCGCTGCCGGTCGCCGTCATTGTCACAGCTCTTCCAAACCGGCTTCCTTGCGACCGACCGCGTTAATCGGCAGGACGCAGATCCAGGCCGACACCCTTGTTCACGAAGTCGAGCCGGTAGGACTTCTTGTAGTCCAGGTCCGGCGCCACCACGCCGGCCCGCACCATGCGATCGAAGAAGGATTTGTGGCGGGCTTCGGTCATGGCGCCGATGCCCAGGGTCAGGGAATCGCCGGAATCGACGATCCCGAAGGCCTTTAGCTTGTCGATGGAATAGGCGATCTGGGCCGCGGACATATCCGGATTGTCTTTCTGGATCAGCGCGTTGCCGGCCGAGGGGTCATGATAGAGATAGTTGTACCAGCCGATCGCGCTGGCATCGACGAAGCGCTGGATCAGATCGGGATTCTCCGCCAGCAGGTCGTTGCGGGTCACAATGGTGGTCGAGTAGCTGTCGTAACCGAAATCGGCAAGCAGAAAGATGTTCGGCTTGAAGCCGCCCTCCTTTTCGATCGTATAGGGCTCCGAGGTGACATAGCCCTGCTGCGCCAGGCGCTTGTCGGCGAGGAAGGGCGCGGCGTTATAGGTATAGGGTCGGACCCGCTCGAGCGAAAAGCCGTACTCCGCCACCATCCACTGGTAAAAGCTGCTGAGGCCGCCCTGGCCCACCAGAATGTCGATGTCCTTCAGCGACTCCCAGCTGTCGAGACCCTGGCCCGGGTGGGTCATGAAGATCTGCGGCTCTTTCTGGAAAATCGAGGCGACCGTCGTGGTGGGAATACCCTGCTCGATGGCGCTGAAGGCCTCCAGCATGTTGCCGCCCATGAGGAACTCGATCTTGCCGGTGGCCAGCAGCAGGGCATTGTTCTTGTTCGGGCCGCCCGGGAGAATTTCGACCTCGAGGCCGTAGCGCGCATAGGTGCCATCGGCGACGGCCTGATAGAAACCGCCATGTTCGGCCTCGGCCACCCAGTTGGTGGCAAAGCGGATCTTATCCTGGGCCGCGGCCGGGCCCAAAAGCAGCAACGGTCCAACGGCAATCAGACCAAGCAGCGCGGCCAGGCGGCCGCCGCGGGATGTGAGGGAAAACATGGCTATCCTTTCGCGCCCTGTGACGTGCGGTTGATGGTCATGAGACAGAGGATCTCGAACATCATCTGGGCCGCGACCTGGGCGGTGTTGGTGGAGGGATCGTACTGCGGGGCGACCTCGACCACGTCGCCGCCGATGATGTTCAGACCTTTGAGCGCGCGCAGCATGACCTGGGCCTCACGTGGCAGAATGCCGCCGATCTCGGGTGTGCCGGTGCCCGGCGCATAGGCCGGATCGAGCCCGTCGACATCCAGTGTTACGTAAACCGGGCCGTCGCCGACCACTTCGCGGCACTTGGCGGCCACGGCCTCGGCGCCCAGGGTCACGAAGTCCTCGATATGTATGACGGTCATGCCGGAATCGTAGGAAAACTCCCAGAGGAACTCGGACGATCCGCGAATGCCGATCTGGACCGAGCGCTGCGGGTCGAGGACGCCGTCGAGCACGGCGAAGCGGAAGGGGCCGCCGTGGTGGAACTTGGCCCCGTCGTACTCGCCGGCGGTATCGCAGTGGGCGTCGATGTGAATCATGCCGACCGGCTCGTCGCGGCCCAGGGCTTTCATGATCGGATAGGTCACCGAATGGTCGCCGCCGGCGCTCAGCGGCCAGATGCCGGCCTCCTTGACCTTCAGGTAGTAGGCTTCGATGTCCTCGATCGAATGATGCAGGTTGAAGCGGCTGCGGAAGGGCACATCGCCCAGGTCGGCCACCTTGCACTCGGCCGTGGGCACCAGGTCGAGAACGTGGTTGTAGGGCCCGACCCGCTCCATGGTGCGGATCGCCCGGGGCCCGAAACGCGCGCCGGAGCGGTTGGTCACGCCCAGGTCCATGGGAACGCCGATCAGGCCGATGTCGATCCCGGCGTGGTCCGGCCGGGTCAGGGCGTCGGCGATATGGGGGGCATCGAGCAGGGTCGGCGGATCGGAGTAGGGCTTGCGCCGAACATCGCCCGTAAAGAGCAGGTCGGCGACCTTCTTGAAGGTCGGATCGAAGACATCGCTCCCCTTGGCGTTCTCGTACTTGTCGCGCAGCGCGCGCAGCTTATCCTGGTCCACGTCGATCTCCCTCGGTCTCGCGTCGGCCTCGTGCGGGCCGTTCGCCGGGCGCGCAGTCTGGCACAGACCACCGGAGAAAACGAGACGGCTTTGTGCTAGATTTTTTGGCGAACAGCGGCGGGGGCATTTCATGGCGACGGGCGGACCGGGAACGGATGGCGCGGCCGGAGGCGAGGCATTCGCGCGTCTGCTGTCGCCGATCGAGATCGGACCCAAGACCCTGCGCAACCGGGTCCTGGTGACCGCCCATGTGCCCGGCATCGCCGACAACGGTCTGCCGGGCGAACGATACATTGCCTACCACCGCGCCCGGGCGCGCGGCGGCGCGGCCCTGCAGATCACCGGCGCCACCGCGGTCCACGAGACCAGCGGGCTGGGCGGTCCGCGGGGTCTCGCCAACCGCGACGACACCATCGTGCCGGGCTACCGGCGTCTGGCCGAGGCGGTCCAGGCCGAGGGCGGCGCTATCCTGGCGCAGTTGGCCCACAGCGGTGCGACGGTGGGCATCGGCGAGGCTGGCCGGCCGCTCTGGGCACCCTCGCCCCGGGCCTCGGAGCTGTTGCGCGAGACGCCCCACGCCATGAGCCGTGCCGAAATCGCCGAAATCGTCCGGGCCTTCGGCGCCGCGGCGCGGCGCGCCCGCGACGGCGGACTGGACGGGGTCGAGATCCTCGGCGCCTTCGGCCTGCTGATCGCCGCTTTCCTCTCGCCCTATTCCAACCAGCGCAGCGACGCCTATGGCGGCTCGCCGGACAAGCGCCTGCGTTTTGCCCGCGAAGTGATCGATGCGGTGCGCGAGGGCGCCGGGCCCGGGCTCATCGTCGGCATGCGCATCCCCGGCGAGGAGGAGGTCGAGGGCGGGCTCGATCAAGCGGCCTTGCGCGAGGTTGCCCAGGGCCTGGAGGCGACCGGCAAGCTGGACTACCTGAACGTCATCGCGGGGACCAATCTCGACCGCATGAACCGCGCCGCCCATTGGCCGCCGACCCCGGCGCCCCAAGGCCTCTTCGTGCACCTGGCCGCGGGCATCAAGCAGGTCGTGGATCTGCCGGTCTTCACCGTGGGCCGCATCGTCGACCCGCGCCACGCCGAGGCGATCCTCGCCAAGGGGGAGGCCGACATGGTCGGCATGACCCGGGCCCACATCGCCGATCCGGACCTGGTGACCAAGATCCGCGAGGACCGGGCATCGGACGTTCGTCCCTGTGTCGGGGCCAACGTCTGTATCGCCAAGGCGCTGGCCGGTCTGCCGATCCGCTGCGTCCACAACCCCGAGGCCGCGCGCGAGCACGAGTGGGGCCCGGCTGTTGCCACCCGCGAGTCAAAGCGGGTGGCGGTCATCGGGGGCGGACCCGCCGGGCTGGAGGCGGCGCGGGTCGCCGCCGAGCGCGGTCACCGGGTCACGCTTTATGAGCGCGATGCAGTGCTCGGCGGCCAGTTCCGGCTGCGCGCCGAGATCCCCGCCTGGCATGAGTTCCGGGCGGTGATCGACTGGCGGCGCGCGCAGCTCGAAAAACTTCAGGTGCCGATCCGGCTCAATCATGGGATCGAGGCGGACGGGATCGCCGAGCTGGAGGCCGACGCCATCGTGCTGGCCACCGGCGCGGGTCCGCTGCCTGCCGAGGTGCCCGGTGCCGAAGCGTCGTCGGTCGAGGTGGCGACGCCCCATGAGGTGGTGCGCGACGGCCGGCCGGATGCGCGCCGCGCCCTGGTCTGGGACCAAGCCGGCGGGGGCATCGGCGCCGGGACGATCGAATCCTTGGTCGCCCAGGAAATCTCGGTGACGGTGGTGACGCCGGGTTTCGCGGTGGCCGAGGACATGGATTTGACCCTGCGCGTGCCGCTCTATCGGCGCCTGCTCTCGGCCGGCACGATTTTCCTGCCCAACAGCGAGGTTCTGGGTCTGGAGGGCGACGCGGCGCGCCTTCGCAATCTCTATTCCGGCGAGGAAAGCCGGGTCGGGCCACTCGACCTTCTGGTGGCCTGGCGCGGCAGCGCGGTTGTCGACGGCCTGCGCGCGGCGATCGAGGCGGCCGGGATCGAGCTGCACCTGATCGGCGACTGCCTGGCGCCGCGCAGCGCCGACATCGCCATCAGCGAAGGCGCCCTGGCGGCGCGCAAGATCTGACGCACAAGATTTGAAAGCCGCGGGTCACATGGCCAGACCGGCTTCCAGGCCCTCGAAGACGGCTTCCTCGGCCGAGCGCGGCGACAGGCAGTCGCCAGCCAGATGGACCGGGATGGCGAGATCCGCCAGGCTCGCTTCCAGGGTCGTGTCCGGCTCGTGGCCGAGGGCGAGAACCACGGTGTCGACCCCCTCGCAGACAATCGGCTCGTTGCTGGCGCTGTGCTGCAGATAGGCGGTCTCGCCATCGGCGCCAAAGAGCCGGGCGTAGGGAATCACCTCGACCCCCAGCTTGTGGATGCGCCCGGCCCAGTGGTCGCGCAGGTACATCTGTAGCTCCTGGCCGGCATGGGTGCCGTTGACGGCGAGGCGGACGTGGCAGCCGTCCCGGGCCAGCTTCTCGGCCAGGCCGAGTCCGATCCAGTCGCAGCGCCAATCGGCGATCAACACCCGCTGGCCGGGATTGACCTCGCCGCGCAGCACCTGCCAGGCCTCGACTACATGGGCCTCCTTCTCGCCTTCGATCGGCGGGCGATGGGGCCGGGCGCCGGTGGCGACGATCACCGCGTCGGCGCCTTCGGCCGTCACCAGGGCGCGGCCGAGCGTGCAGTTGCGCCGCACCTCGACCCCGGCCAGATCCATCTCGCGGGCCAGATTGGTGGCCAGGCCGCCAAACTCCGCGCGGCCCGGCAGGGTCTGGGCCAGCAGCACCTGCCCGCCAAGCTGGGGCCCGGCCTCGCAGAGAACCACCTTGTGGCCGCGCTCGCCGGCGACGGCAGCGGCCTTCATGCCGGCCGGCCCGCCACCGGCCACCAGGACCTTCTTCAGGCGCCGGGCCGGCGGGCGGGTGCCGTAGAGGCGCTCGCGGCCGGTCTCGGGATGCTGGATGCAGGAGATGCCGACCCCCATCTGCATATGGCCGATGCAGGCCTGGTTGCAGCCGATGCAGGCGCGGATGTCGTCGAGGCGCCCCTCGCGCGCCTTGTTGGCCATTTCCGGATCGGCGATCATCGCCCGGGTCATGCCCACCAAATCGGCCTGCCCGCTGGCCAGGATGGCCTCGGCCATCTGGGGCTGGTTGATCCGCCCGGCGACGAAGACCGGCAGTCTCACGCCGCCGGCCTTCAGGGCGGCGGCCATGGGGGCGACGTAGCCCTGTTCGATCTGCATCGGCGGCACCACATGGATCGAGCCGGCCAGGCCGGCCATCGAACCGGCGATGACGTTCACGTAGTCCAACGCCCCGGCGGCTTCCAGGGCGAGACAGACCTCCAGCACGGTCTTGGGGTCGAGGCCGCCCTCTTCGATTTCGTCGGCCGAGATGCGCATGCCCAGCACCATCTCGCCGCCGACCTCCCGGCGGATCGCCGCCAGGATCTCCTGGGCGAAGCGCAGGCGATTCTCGGCGCTGCCGCCGTAGCGGTCTTCGCGGCGGTTGACCGTCGGGTTGAGGAACTGGGCGATCAGCAGGCCGTGACTCGCCATGACCTCGAGGCCATCGAGGCCCGCATCCCGGTAGCGGCCCGCCGCCGCGGCAAAAGACTGGATCAGCTCCTCGATCATCCCCAGCGGCATGGCCCGCGGCACGTTGTGAAAGCGATTGTCGGGGGTCGAGGAGGGCGCATAGGTGACCAGCCGGCGGCCGCCCTTCATGGCCGCGGTGACCCGCCCGGCGTGACCCAACTGACCGAAGACCGCGCAGCCGTGGCGTTGCACCGCCTCGGCGACCCGGGCGAAACCCGGAACACAGCGGTCGTGGCTGGCATTGATGGCCGGCTGGTCGCTCATCGAGCTTTCGTGGACCCGCGCGGACTCCATGATGATCAGTCCGGCGCCGCCCCGGGCGCGGGCCTCGTGATAGGCCGCCAGGTCGTCGTTCGGGCTGGCCTCGGTGAGCAGATTGGTCATGTGCCCAGTGGAGAAGATCCGGTTGCGGATTTCCAGATCGCGAATTTTCAAGGGCGTGAAGAGCTGTTCGAAGGGCATGCCGGCATTCCATTCCGAGAGGCAGCGCCCTACAATGCCGCCTCCGGGAACAGAGGGAAAGCGCCATGCACCAGGACGAACGCGGTCACGCCATGACCACCGACAGCACCGCGGCGGGAGAGGCGCTGGACGGCGCGATCCACAACCTTTTGCACTGGCGCGCGGCGGTGATCCCCAATCTCAAGGCGGCGCTGGAAGCCGATGCGGACTTCGGCTTGGGCCACGCCGTGACCGGATTGATCCTGCACGGCGCGCGCAACGTTCATTTCCGGCCGAAGATCGCCCAGTCCCTGGAAGCGGCCAAGGCGGCAGCGCCGCGGCTGACCACGCGCGAGCGCCTTTATGTCGCCGCCCTGGAAGCGGCCTATGAGGGGCGGATCACACAATCGGTGACCTGTTACGAGCAGATCCTGAGCGATCACCCCCGCGACCTCATGGCGCAGCGCCTGGCCCAGATGGAGCTCTTCTGGATCGGCGAGATGAGCTGGTCCGAGACGATCTCGGCCCAGTGCGCCGACGCCTGGGACGAGACGGTCCCGAGCTATGGGATACATCTGTCCTGCCGCGCCTTCGACCTGGAGGAGACCTTGCAGTTCGACGCGGCGGAGCGTCTCGGGCGTCAGGCCGTGGAGATCGACCCGACCGACGTCTGGGGCACCCATGCCGTTGCCCATGTCCTGATCATGCAGGGCCGCCACGGCGATGGCATCGCCTGGCTCGAAGGCCTGAAGGACAGGTGGGCCGAGGCCAATCAGATGTCGCTGCATCTCTGGTGGCACCGCTGCCTCTTTCACCTCGAGCGCGGCGAATTCGATGCCGTGCTTGCGATCTACGATGACTGGGTGCGCAACCGCGAGCTGGA
This sequence comes from Kiloniellaceae bacterium, assembly GCA_021776195.1. The sequence continues at coordinate 61,186 of JAJFGK010000035.1, forward strand.
TCTGCTCCAGTCCATGCCGGACCTCTATATCGATCTGCAGAACGGCGCTTCCCTGCTCTTGCGCCTGGAGCTGCGCGGTGTCGAGGTCGGCGGCCGCTGGGCTGAAATGGCCGAGCTCGCGCTGAACCGCCTGGAGGATCACACCAGTCCCTTCACCTCGCCGCACTTCGCCCTGATCCTGGCGGCGAGCGGGCGTTTCGACGAGGCCGCGACGCTGGTGGCCTCGATGCGGGCCTTCGCGGCGGCCGATGAGGGCACCTTCGGGCCGCGCTATCGCAGCGCCGCGATCCCGGCCGCCGAGGCGGCGATTGCCCATCGCAAGGGCGAGCACGACAAGGTCGTCGCCACCCTGATGCCGGCGCGCCGCCTGCTTTGGCAGATGGGCGGCAGTCATGCCCAGCGCGATCTCTTCTTCCTCATGCTGGCCGACTCGGCCCAGCGCCTCGAGCGCCCGGACCTGTTGCAGCGGGTGCTGCGGGACCTCGCGGCCTGCGGTTTCAGCGATCCCGAGAGCCGAATTGGCTACCGCGACGCGGTGGGCCAGCTGCATTGATCCGCGCCGTTGCCGCGCTGCTGGTACTGCTGCTGCTGGGCCGGGCGGCGGCCGGCGCCCAAACCGCGGCCGGCTATCAGCCGAGCGACTGCTGGTTTGCCGACGCAGAGCCGTTGCGGGCATCTTGTGGCCACCTGATCGTACCGGAGCAGTGGGAGGGCGCGACCAAGGTCACCCTGCGGCTGCCCTTGGTCCGCTTCGGCAGCAAGAACTACGACAGCCTGCGACCGCCGGTCGTCTTTCTCGCCGGTGGGCCCGGCTCCGGCAGCGTGGTCGAGGACCTCGACTGGCTAAGGGCCTGGCGCTGGTATGCCGACAGCCTCTTTCCCGGCCGGGTTCTCATCGCATTCGATCAACGAGGATCGGGGGCCAGCGAACCCGCGCTGCTCTGCCCCGGATCCGACGATCCGCGAAACTGGGCGGGGCTCGCCAACTCGATGGCGGAGTCGGTCGATCGCTCCAGACGCTACCGTGACTTTCTTGCCGCTTGCAGCGAACGTCTGAAAAATTTGGGGATCGATTTTTCAGTCTATAACAGCCGCCAGATTGCCATGGATGTCGTCGCCCTGCTCGATGGCCTCGGCTTCGAAAAGGCGGTCTTGTTCGGCAACTCCTATGGCACCCACCTGGCCTTGACGGTGTTGCGCGCGGCGCCGGAACGGGTCGCGGGACTGGTCCTCGATTCGGTCTTGCCACCCGGGATCCAATCGCGCTTCTTGTCCGGCGGGCCCTTCGGAGAAGCCCTCGAGGCCCTCTTTCAGGCCTGCGCGGCCGACGAAGCCTGCAACAAAGCCTTTCCCGGGCTCCGCGGTGAGCTGAAGGCCGTGGTCGCACGCTTGGCGGGTTCGCCCTTGAAGCTTGAAGTGGTCAACCCGAACAGCACGAAACCCTTCATCTTCCAGGTCGACGACTGGGCCTTTCTCGACCTGCTGCACCGCGCTCTCTATGACGACAAAAGAATCCCGCACCTGCCGAGCCTGATCCACGGCCTGGCCAAGGGCGAGGACTGGCGTCTGAAATCCGCCGCCGAAGACTTTATCTATGACCCGGGCTTGCTGGGCTATCGCGAGGGGGCGAACTACGCCATTGCCTGCCACGATCTGTTCCGCGGGACCGACCTGGAACGGGGCGTGCAGGCAAGTGGCGCCGGGCCGCATTTGAAAAGCTGGGCGCGTCGGGTCCGGGCCGAAATGCCCTGCGATCTCTGGCCCTCGGGAACAGCGTCGGCCGAGCTGCGCGCGCCGGTCCAGGGACAGGTGCCGGCCCTGCTGCTGGTGGGGGCCTTCGATCCCATCACGCCACCCTCCTTCGCGCGTTTCGCGGCGGCCACACTCAGCGGCAGTCATCTCTTCGTCTTTCCCTCGGAAGGACATAGCCCGATCTGGCGCAACGGCTGCGCCCATGCCGTGGTGAAGGCCTTCATGGAGGACCCGGGACCGCGTCCCGCCCCACCCTGCCTCGACAAGCTGCGTGTCAGGCGTTTTTCGACACTGGGCGGTGGATGATGGTGGCTTTGTTTGACCTCCTGCCGGCCTGGCCGGCCTTCAGCACATTCCTGCTGGCCAGCCTTGCGGTCGGCGCGGCCCCCGGACCTGGCATGATGTTCGCCGTCGCGCGCGGTCTCGGCCAGGGACGGCTGGCGGGGCTGGTGTCGGTGCTGGGCCTCTCGGCGGGCTCTTTCCTGCTCTGCCTCACCGCGGCCTTCGGGGTGGCGGCGGTGATCGCCGCCTCCGAGCTGGCCTACGATCTGCTGCGCTACGCCGGCGCGGCCTATCTGGTCTATCTTGCGCTGCGCACCCTGATCCGCGGCGGCGCTCTGCCCGGCCGGGCCGCCGTCGCCGAGAAGGACAGCCTGCCCCGTATCTTTCGCCAGGCGCTGATCACCAACATCATGAATCCGAAGTCGGGACTGTTTTACCTGTCCTTCGTGCCGCCCTTCACCGATCCCGAACGGGGCAGCGTCGTGGCGCAGTTCATCTTGCTGGGGATCATCTTCAACGTGATGGGAAACTCGATCAATCTGGCCGTTGCCTTCTTCTTCGGTCACATCGGCGACTGGTTGGCCCAGCACCCGCGGATCTGGCGCGGCCAGCAGTGGTTCACGGCCACGGTGTTTTGCGCGATCGCCGCGCAGTTGGTCCTTCTGCAGCGGCTCTAAGCGTCTCCAACCTTGCCGCGGCGCGCTTCGATGGCGGCGATGTAATCGGCCGGCAGACCGTGCTCCTTGGCGCCTTCGATCATCATGTCGATGTACTGGTCGGCCGGCACGAAGGGGCCTTCGGGACGCACCACCCGGTAGAGATCGCCGGGATGCCAGGCCCCGTCGGCGCCCAGGACCAGAAAGGTCTCGCGGCGGTAAAGCCCCAGCGGAATGTCCTCCAGGATGTCGAGCGCCTCCAGCTCGCTGGCCTGAACCGCGAACAGAACGCCGCGCACCAGCTCGCCCGGGGCCTCCATGATGGTGCTGATGCCACCGTTCATGTCGGTCGAAAAGCGGCGGAACTCGATCCGGTAGTTCGGCAGCTGACCCAGCATCGCCGGCCGCGCCGAGGGACAGTAGTCCCGCAGATAGGACGACTTCATGTTGGAGCCATAGGAAAAGGTGAAGAGCTCGCCCGGCGCGAGGTCGGTCATGATGGGGCTCCAATTGTCGATTGTGATGAAGGGGCCGCCGCCACGGCGCGCCAGTCGCCCTCGGGCGTCCAGCCCAGACGCTCGCGGGCGCGCCGGCTGTCGAGCGCCCCGGCGTAGGGGTCGGCCTCGTAGAACTCGCTGTCGCGCAGCGCCGGCAAGGCGCCATAGACGCGGCGCAGGCGATCCAGGGTCCGGTCGCGGCCGATGCCGTCGCCGGCCGCCACGTTGAAAACCTCGAAGGGCTCCGTGTCGCCGGTCAAGGCCAGGCGGAAGCAGGCTGCCGCATCGCGCGAGCGCACGTAACTGCGGGTCGCCGAGAGCGCGCCATAGGGCACCGTTCCGTCCGGCCCCAGCAGGCCATCGGGCGGATCGCTATCGGGATCCGGCAGGGCCAGTTGGGCCAGGACGGCGGCTTCCTTTTCCGGTCGCAGGATCAGGGTGGGCCGCAGGCAGACGGCTTCCAGGGCGCCGCGCGCCACGTAGTGCCGCGCCATGGTCTCGATCACCTGCTTGCCGAGGCCATAGCTGCCGGTGGTACGCAGGGGGTGATCTTCGTCGATTGGCAGGTAGTCCGGCGCGCGGTCATAGCCGAGGCCGAGCGTCGCGGTGCTGCTGGCGACCACGATCTTGCGCAGGCCGGCGTCCTCGGCGGCTTGAAAGACGTTCCAGGCGCCCACGACATTGGTCTCGATGTAGGCGCGCTCCTGCGGGGCGTCGCCGTCGTCATAGCCGGCCAGGTGGATCACCGCGTCCTGGCCCCGAAATGCGGCCGCGAGACCGATTGGATCGAGAATATCGGTGGCATAAAAGGGTGCGTCGTGGGGTGATGGATTGCGGTCTAGAATGCTGACGGCGCAATGACCGGCGAGGGCATCGACCACATGGCGGCCGAGACGGCCGCTGCCTCCGGTGACGATCACTTTTTCGAGTTGCAAGCCGAGACTCCTAAAGGTTTCCGGAGGATCCGAACCCTGTCGCCTATTGGAGCGATGGTGGGTGGTCCGGTCAAGTCGGATGCAACGATAAAGCTAAGATGGCGATTCTTGACCCGGTTAGGTTCGTGGCTGCCGGGTCATGTTTCGTCTCCTGACCGCTGTGCCAGCAAGGCTTGCAGGTGACCGAAGAGCTGATCGGCGGTGAAGGGTTTCTGCAACACCGGGTCGCCGCCTTCCGGTTCGCCGGACCCGAAGGCGCCGCGTGCGAAGCCGGTTATGAAGAGCACTTTTATCTCACGGTCGAGATCGCGCACGCGGCGGGCCAGAGCCGCGCCGTTCATGCCCCCGGTCAGGACCACATCGGTAAGCAGAAGATCGAAACGCCGCCCCTTATCGATAATCGCCAGGGCCTGCCCTGACTCGGCCACCGCCGTTGCCTGGTAACCCCGAAGCGTCAAGAGCGTCTCGATGTACTCCCGCAGTTCCTCGTTGTCCTCGACCAGGAGAATTTTTTCGCCCTTGCCGTCGCGAACCTCGGTCTCTGGATCCATCCCTTCCGGCTGCGCCGGGGCGCGCGGCAAGGTCAAGGTCACGGCGGTTCCACCCGCCGGGCTGCTGGCGAGCGTGAGAGCACCGCCGGACTGCCGGGCAAAGCCCTGCGCCATGGCCAGGCCGAGACCCAGGACACCGGTTTCCTTCGTGGTGAAAAAAGGCTCGCAGGCCCGGGCCAGCAGATCCGGCGTCATGCCCGGGCCGCTGTCGACGAAACTCAAGGTCACATAGTCGCCGGTCGGTAACTCCGGTTCGATCTCACGCGCGCCGGGTCCGAGGGTCAAATTCTTCGCGCCGATCGCCAGACAGCCGCCGGAGGGCACCGCCTGAACGGCGTTGGCCGCCAGGCCGTCGATGACCTCGATCAGAATCGCGCGGTCGGCGGCGATCCGCCAGGTCTCCTCGGCGGCGTTCAGGGTCACGGCAATATCCGCGCCATGACGCTCGCATACTTTCGCCCGACAGGCCGCCAGGAGCTCGGCCGGGTCGATCGCCTCGAGGTGCAGCGCGCGGCGACCGGCGATCGTCAGGAGGCGGGCGGTGTACTGGGCCGCGCGCTCCGCCGCGCGAAAGGCGAGGCGGCTCGCTCGGTCTTCCGGGCCAAGCCGATCGATGAGAAGCTGCAGACTGCCCATGATGACGGCCAGGTGGTTGTTGAAGTCATGGCCGATGAGGCCGGCAATCCGGGCAATCGCTGCGCTTTCGGTCGCGCCCTGCGATGTGGCGTCCTCGGGAGCCTGCTGTCGAGGCGCCGGGAAGTCGCTGATGGGATCGTCGGTCACGAGGCTGCTCCTTGGCCGGATCGCGGACTTGAAGGCGGACCTGCGGCCCATCGAGGTCCCGCAGGGCGGCGGTCTGCGAAGGCCGGCAAGCGCGAGAAAAGTTGGCCAGGAGAGTGGCGGCTGTGTGCGGCCGTATCAAGGGGGTGTCGGTTGGATCCTCCTATCGGGCCGGTGGGAACGAGACCCGACCTGAAACGTCGCTTTACCTGGCGGACATCCTCTGTCTTGATCGCGCTCGGATTCGGCGGTCCCGAGTCGGGCCATGCAGAGGGAGATCCTTATGTTTGAGACGCTGGCATGAGCGCCGCGAAGTATGACTGCGGGAACTGCCCGGCCTATTGCTGCAGCTATGTCCATATCCAGGTCACCGAGGCGGACCTGAAACGTCTCGCCAGGCATTTCGAAATCGAGCCGGACCAGGCCCGCCGCCGCTTCACCAAGCAGGGCCACCAAAAAAACGAACGGTCCCTGCGCCATGCCAAGGATCCCTATTACGGCAGCGCCTGCCGTTTCCTGGACCAGGAAACCCGCGGCTGCACAATCTATACGGCGCGGCCCTCGATCTGCCGCCGCTTCCCGGGCACGAAGCGCTGCGGTTACTACGACTTTCTGCTTTGGGAACGCGAGCTGTTGGAAGACCCCGATCATGTGGCTATCACGACCGAGCCCTGAGCTGGGGCCCTGAGGCGAAACGCTGGCGGTCTGTCGAGGGAGGAAGGGGCCATGGCCGAGATCAGACTACTCTTCGATCAAGAGAAGATCGCCGCCCGGGTCGAGGCGCTCGCTGGCGAGATCGCCGCGCAGCTGCCCCGGGAACTGGTGGTGGTGGGTCTGCTGAAAGGCAGCTTCATCTTCGTGGCCGATCTCGTGCGGGCCCTCAACAGGGCCGGCGCCTCGACCCAGATCGAGTTCATGCGCCTCTCCAGTTACGGTCTCGACAAGACCAGCTCGGGCGAGGTCCATCTGCTGGGCGACATTCCCTCCGAAGTCCAGGGCCGCGACGTGCTGTTGGTCGACGACATCCTCGATACCGGTCGCTCGGTCGCCTATGCCCGCGCCCTGCTGCAACAGCGCGAGGTCGGCCGGCTCTGGGTCTGCGTCCTGCTCGACAAGCCGAGCCGGCGCGAGGTCGAGACCCAGGCTGACTTCGTTGGCTTTGCCATCGAGGACCTGTTCGTCGCCGGTTACGGCATCGACTATGCCGAACGCTATCGGGACCTGCCCTATATTGGCGCGGTCGATTAGCGAACCGCCGGACGCCGTCGTCTCGCCCCTTTGTTAAGCGCTTCACACTGGTTTTCCCGCGGCCGTGCTCACATGCCGGTGAGCAACGTTCAATCCCGCCTGCGGCGACGACCCCGGGTGGCAGCAAGGGAAAAGCGCAATGTCTGACAAACCCGAGGTTTTCGTCGAGATCGGCTCCATGGCGGTCAAGAAATCCTTCGACAAGAAGTACATCAAGACCCTGCCCAAGGTCATGCAGACGGCGGCGGAAAAGGCCTTCAAGAAGGCCGGTATGGGTGCCGGCGGCAACACCAAGGGCAAGCAGGGGTTCCTGTTCCAGGGCACGGTGGTGGACCTCACCATGAAGAAGAAGGGTGCCAAGTCCACCATTGCCTGCAAGGTCTCCCTGTTGATCGCCACCCTGCCGACGAAGTCCATGTTCGGTTTCATGGACGGCGGCGCCCAGGTCCAAACCGGCAGCAAGGAGCGGGACATCGACTTCGGTGCCGAGGACTGCGTCGTGGCGGTGATCGAGGACCTGATCAAGAAAAAGGCGGTCAAGGCGATCGTGGAAAAGGCCAAGGCCGAAGCCAAGAACAAGAAAAAGGCAGCCTAGAAGGCCTTGCTTCCCAAGACCATTGTGGCGCTGGCGATCCCCCGCCTATAGTCGTCGCGACAGGAGGGGACCGTGCCGCCGCAGACCGACGAACTCGCCGCCCTGCGGCGTTATCGCCTTGGCTGTGTCCAGGCCGAGCTTGGCGCGGCCGGACTGGCTGCCGCGCTGCTGTTCGATCCGATCAACATCCGCTATGCGACCGGCAGCCGGAACTATCAGATCCAGCAGATGCACATGCCCGTGCGCTATGCCTTCGTGCCGGCGGCGGGCCGGGCGGTGCTGTTCGATCTCGGCGGCTGGTCGGCGGAGGTCGACCCGTCGGTGGTCGGCGAACAACGTGCCGCGACGTCGCTTTCCTACTTTTTCAGCGGGCCCGCGTTGGCCGACCGCGCCCGGCATTGGGCCGACGAGGTCGGGGATCTGCTGCGGGCCGCGGGCGGTCCGGGCTGCGACCGCCTGGCCCTCGACCGGGCCGAACCGGCGGCCTTCAACGCGCTGCTCGCCCTCGGCGTCACGGCCTGCGATGCCCAGCCCCTGTTGGAACAGGCGCGGCTGATCAAGTCCCCGACCGAAGTAGCCTTGATGCGCGGCGACATCGCCGTGGCCGAGGCCGGCTTCGCGCGGATGCATGCCGCGCTGCGGCCCGGCATGACGGAAAACCAGCTCTGGGCCCTGCTCCACGAGACCAACATCGCCGCCGGCGGCGAGTGGATCGATTGCCGCCTGCTGGCCTCGGGCCAGCGCACCAATCCCTGGGGCCAGGAATGCGGCGACAAGGCGATCGAGGCCGGCGAGCTGGTCGGGTTCGACGCCGACATGATCGGGCCGAACGGCCTTTGCGCCGACGTCTCGCGGACCTTTCTCTGTGGTGCCGGACCCGGCCTGCCGGGCCGGCCGTCGGCCGAACAGCGCACGCTCTACCGCCTGGCCCGGGAGCAGGTCGAGACCAACATCGCGCTGCTCCGGCCCGGCTTGTCCTTTCGCGCGTTGGCCGAGCGGGCCTGGCCGGTCCCGGAGCCCTACCGGACCAACGCCTATCCCGAGATCTACCACGGCATCGGTCTTTGCGATGAGTATCCGATCATCCCGCCGCTGCATCGCTGGGCCGAGCTCGGCTACGACGGCGAGGTCGAAGCCGGCATGACGCTCTGCGTCGAAAGCTACATCGGCGCCGAGGGCGGGACCCAGGGCGTGAAGCTGGAGGAGCAGGTCCTGGTCACCGAGACCGGCTGCGAGCGCCTGTCGTCCTTCCCCTTCGAGGCGGACCTGTTGGCGTGAGGGGCCGCCGTCCCGCGCCGACTGGGCTTCGCAGCGATGCTGCAGTTTCCCGCTTGTCGGCCCCAGGAACTGTTGCTAGCGTTCCGGCGCGCAATGGGGAGAATTGAGGTCATGGCCAGACAAGTCCTGGACCGTCGGATCGGCCGCCGCCACGAGGGCTTTTCCCTCGTCCCCTAAGGCTCTGCAGCAATACGATCGTCCGTCCCGCCCGCCCCTTTGGGGGTTTTTTCAGGGATCTGCAGACCATGCCTCCAGACAAGACCGCCCGCCTCGCCGTCGATATCGGCGGCACCTTCACCGATATCGCGATTCAGTTGATCGATTCCTCGGGTTCGGCCGACAGCCGCCGTGCCGTCACGGCCAAGACCCCGACCACCAAGGACGACCCGGTGGCCGGCGTGCTGACCGGCGTCCGCCTCGCCCTGGCCCAGGCCAGCCTGGAACCCGGCGATATCGCCACCGTCATCCACGGCACCACCCTGGCGACCAATGCGCTGATCGAGGGCAAGGGCGCCCGGGTCGGGATGATCGGCACCGCCGGCTTTCGCGACATCCTGGAGATCGCCTACGAGCGGCGCTACGATCAGTACGACATTTTCCTGGAAAAGCCCGAGAGCGCGGTGCCCCGCGAGCGCTGCCTGACCATCGCCGAGCGGGTCTCGGCGCGGGGCGAGGTGCTGATGCCGCTGGATGAGGCCGCGCTGCCCGCCCTGCTCGACCAGATCGCGGAACTCGAGATCGAGAGCCTCGCGGTCGGCCTGCTGCACAGCTACGCCAATCCGGCCCATGAGGAACGCCTCGGGGACCTGATCGCGGCACGGCGCCCGGACCTGACCGTCACGCTCTCCTCCGAGGTCTGTCCCGAGGTGCGCGAATACGACCGGCTCTGCACCGCGGTCGCCAACGCCGCGATCAAGCCGCTGATGAGCCGCTATCTCAAGGCCCTCGCCGAGGCCCTGGAGGAAGCGGGATTCGACTGCCCGCTCTTCATCATGACCTCGGGCGGCGGCATGACGACCCTGGAGACGGCCCTGCGCTTTCCCATTCGGCTGGTGGAATCGGGGCCCAGCGGCGGGGCGCTCTATGCCTGCCGCGTGGCCCGGGCCTGCGGCGCCGACCGGGTGGTCTCCTTCGACATGGGCGGGACCACGGCGAAGCTCTGCCTGATCGACGAGGGCGAGCCGCAGCGCGCGCGCCAGTTCGAGATCGCCCGTGCGGCCCGCTTCATCAAGGGCAGCGGACTGCCGGTCCGCATTCCGGTGATCGAGATGATCGAGATCGGCGCCGGCGGCGGCTCCATCGTCTCCCTGGACAACCTGGGACGGATCCAGGTCGGCCCGCGGAGCGCCGGCGCCGAACCGGGGCCGGCCTGCTATGGCCGCGGGGGGAGCCAGGCCACGGTGACCGACGCGGACCTGACTTTGGGCTTTCTCGAACCGGCGGCCTTTGCCGAGGGGCGCCTGCAGCTCGACGAAGCCGCCGCGGCGACCGCGGTCGAGGCGGCGGTCGGACAAGGGCTCGGCCTGTCGGCGCCGGCGGCGGCTCACGGCATCGCCCAGATGGTGGACGAGACCATGGCCAACGCCGCCCGGGTCCACGCCGCCGAAACCGGCAAGGACCTGCGCCATCGCAGCCTCGTGGTCTTCGGCGGCAACGGGCCGCTGCACGCCAGCCGTCTGGCCGACAAGATCGGCGTCGATCATATCATCGTGCCGCCCGACCCCGGGGTTGGCTCGGCCGTGGGCTTCCTCACGGCACCGGTGTCCTACGAGATAGTGCGGTCGCTCTACCTGACCCTGGAAGCGTTCGACCCGGAGAGGGTCAACGGGCTTTTCAGGGCGATGCTTGCCGAGGCGGACAAGGTGGTCGCGCCGGGCGCGGGCGGACGGCCGCTGATCGAGAGCCGCCGGGCCTTCATGCGCTACAAGGGCCAGGGCCACGAAATCGAGATCGTCCTGCCGGACCGCGATCTGACGCTGGCCGATGTGGCGCATCTGGGCGAGGCCTACGAGGCGCGCTACCGCGACCTGTTTCACCGTTCGGTGCCGGGCATGGTCATCGAAATCATGACCTGGGCCCTGACCCTGGCCACGGCGGAGGCGCCCCCGGCGGTCCTGCCGGCGCCCGCCTTTCATCGCGCCGCCACGGCCCAGAGCCGGCGCGGGATCGTCCTGGAGGGCGACGGCAGGGCGCGGGAGGTGCCGCTCTTTCGGCGCGCCGATCTCGCGCCGGGCGACGGGCTGGAGGGCCCCGCCCTGATCGTCGAGGCCCAGACCACCACCCTGGTCGGCGCCGGCTTCGCCGCCCTGGTCGGCCCTGGTGGCCATATTCACCTGGAGCGCCGCGGGCCCCGCCCCGAGGCAACCCCGACCGAGGAGATGCCGTCATGACCCGGCAGAACCCCAGCGCCATCGACCTTCAGATCATGTGGAGCCGCCTGCTGGCGGTGGTCGAGGAACAGGCCCAAGTGCTGATCCGCACCGCCTTCAGCCCCATCGTGCGGGAATGCGGCGACATCTCCGCCGGTATCTTCAATCGCGAGGGGCTGATGCTGGCCCAGGCCGTGACCGGCACGCCGGGCCACATCAATACCATGGCCGAGGCGGTCCGGCTGTTCTTCGCGCACTTCCCGCCCCAGACCATGAAGCCCGGCGAGGTCTACATGACCAACGATCCTTGGATCGCCTCGGGACATCTCAACGACTTCATGCTGGTGCAGCCGGTCTTCCAGCGCGAGGCCCTGGTCGGCTTCATCTCCTGCACGTCGCACTTGATCGATCTCGGCGGCCTCGGCATGGGGCCCGAAGGCAGCGACGTCTTCGATGAGGGATTGATGATCCCGCCGGTCAAGCTGGTCGAGAACGGCACGGTCAACGATCTGCTGCTGACCCTGATCAAGGCCAACTCCCGCGAGCCGGTGCAGAACGAGGGCGATGTCTATGCGCTGATCGCCTGTTGCAATGTCGGCGAAGCGCGCCTGCTGGATATGATGGCCGAATTCGGCCTCGATGACCTGGGCGCGCTGGGCGGCTACATCCTGGAGACCTCCGGCCGCGCCGCGCAGGCGGCCATCCGCGCGGTTCCCAACGGCGTTTACCGCAACGCCCTGACCCTGGACGGCTACGACTTCGAGATCGACCTCTGCGCCGCCTTGACCGTCGAGGACGAGCGCTTGACCCTGGACTGCGCCGGCAGTTCGCCCTGCTCGCGCTATGGCATCAATGTGCCGCTGAACTATGCCACGGCCTATGCCGTCTTCGGCATCCACTGCATCGTGGCGCCGGATATTCCCAACAACGCCGGGTCCCTGGCGCCCTTCCGGGTGATGGCCCCGCCGGGCTGTATAATCAATGCGCCGCGGCCGGTTCCCGTCGCCATGCGCCACACGGTGGGGCAGATGATGCCCGACCTGGTTTTCGGCTGTCTGCGCCAGGCCCTGCCGGACCGGGTCCCGGCCGAGGGCGCGTCATGCATGTACGACCTGCCGATGCGCAACGTGCCGCTGACCCAGGCGAGCAACGCGACGCCCTTCGCCGTCGAGCTGACCCACAACGGCGGGACCGGCGCGCGCCCGGCCCAGGACGGCCTTTCGGCCACGGCCTATCCCAGCGGGGTCTGGGGGTCCCAGGTCGAGATCACCGAATCGATCGCGCCGCTGCTGATCCGCCGCCGCGAGCTGCTTTGCGATTCCGGCGGTCCGGGGCGCCAGCGCGGCGGCCTCGGCCAGGTCCTGGAGGTCGAATCGATCGAGGGGGCGCCGATCGCGCTCTTCACCTCGCTGGAGCGGGTGAAGTATCCGGCCCGCGGCGCGGCCGGCGGCGGGAACGGCGCGCCGGGGCGTCTTCAGCTCACCTCCGGGCCGGTGCTTTCGGGCAAGGGCGAGGTGCGCATCGAGCCCGGCGACCGCCTGATCTTCGAGACCCCCGGCGGCGGCGGTTTCGGCGACCCGGCCGAGCGCGACCCCGAGGCCCTGCGGCGCGATCTGCGCCAGGGCCTGGTCAGCCGCGAGGCGGCGGCGCGGGACTACGGCCACGCGGCGGGCGAGGACTGACCGGTCTCAAACCTGAACGGCGCCCTCGGCGACGCCAAAAGAGCGCCCCAGGATCTCGGCCTGGTTGTCGAAGATCGAGTCGGCGGCCGGGTCGCGCGGCTCCGGCACCCGGATCGGAAGGGCCACCTGGCGCGGCGTCGTTGTCGCCGCGCCGCGCAGGATGCGGCTGTTGAACTCGGCGAAATCGGGCTGGGCGAAGACCGGGAAGGCATCGACCGCGGCATAGCTGAAGAGCAGAAGCGGCCGGGTCGAGGCGCTGCGGTTCTCGCGCGAGCCATGCAGGGTGCGGACATGGTGGATCGAGATCGAGCCGGCCGGCGCGGTCAACTCGACCGCTCCTGGCAGCCGGTCGGCGACCGCCGCGGGGTCGATACCGCCGACAAAGGCGCCCGCGTGGTGGTGATCGTAGACCGGGCCCCGGTGCGACCCCGGCAGGACCATGAGGGGGCCATTCTCGCTGTCGCAGTCCTCGATCATCACGCCGACCGCCAGCAGGTCGTCGTTGGTGTGCGGATAGAAGGCCCAGTCCTGGTGCCACTCGATCGCCGCGTTGGCGCCGGCCGGCTTGAAGTTCAGCTTGGCGTGGTCGAAGCGCACCGTACCGCCCAGCAGATCGGCCACGGGATCGAGGATCTCGCGGCAGCCGACCAGATCCGCGAAGGTGGCATGAACCTGCTCGGGGTTCTTGATGCGCCGGACCCGAGGCGTCGCGGCGCTGTGGCCGGGGCCGATATCGAAGCGGGCATCGCTCGCGGTCACCGTTTTCGACTCTTCGACCAGTGTCGTGATGGCACCTCGCAGAGCGGCCAGGACGTCGGGTCCAATGACCCGTTCCAGCACCAGGTAGCCCTTCTCGCGGTAGAATTCGATCTGCGATGCGTCGAGGGTCATGACAAAGTCCCCTTGCCGAACGATCCCTGGGTCAGCCTAGTGCCGGGACTCCGATATGAATTGCGTCCCGCCGCCCTTCCTTGTCCCAGGGCGACAGGGCGACTTGATAATTCGCTCACGCCGGCGGGTCCGCGGATTCCGTCTTGACCAGGACGGTGGGGGCCTCGCCGCCGCGAATGTGCAGGTCGCGCTGCGGGAAGGGGATTTCGATCCCGCCCTCGCGGAACTTGTGCCAGATCTGCAAAAAAACCGCGCTGGAGACGTTGCCGATGCCCTCTTCCGGGTCCTCGATCCAAAAGCGCAGCTCCAGGTCGACCGAGGAATCGCCAAAGCCCACCAGCAGGCAGTTCGGTTTGGGAAACTTCAGCACCCGTTCGACGTCATGGGCTGCTTCCATACAGAGCGCCATGGCCTTCTCGACATCGCTGTCGTAGGCAACGCCAACCTTCAAACGGCGGCGGATGCGCTTGTCGGTGAAGGACCAGTTGATCACCCGATTGACGATCAGATCCTCGTTGGGAATCAGGTGTTCGACGCCGTCTCGGGTGATCACCGACGCATAGCGGGCACCCAGATTGTTGACCACGCCGTAGCTGTCGGCGACTTCGATCACATCGCCCGGTTTGATCGAGCGGTCGGTCAGCAGGATCAGCCCGCTGATGATGTTGGCGACGATTTTCTGCAGGCCGAAGCCGATGCCTACGCCGAGGGCGCCACTGAAGACAGCGAGCGCCGTCAGGTCGATGCCGACGACGTTGATGGCCATCAGCACCGCGACCACGATGAGGGTGAACTTCGAGACCTGGGAGATCAGCACCCGGACCGAGGGCGTCAGGCTGGTGGCCCGCTGCACCCGGTGATGAACCAGCCGGGCCAGGGCGCCGGCGAGCCACAGCAGGACGGCGGCGACGACCAAGCCCTTGATCACCAGGAAGACGGAAATGCGCGTCTCGCCCAGGGTGATCGCCAGGGAATCGAGAAAGGTGACGGTCGGCCCGTAGAGGTCGACGATCGACAGCGCGGCGATGATCCAGACCGCCACCGAGAAGGCCCGCGCCCAGGCCGGGTTGGCCAGCGCGGTGCTGACCAGACGAATGACGATCCAGGCGTTCAGCAGGGAGCCGACCAGGCGTAGCAGGCCGCTGGGGAATCCGCTGGCTTCGGCGGCACTGAGCGCGGCCCAGACCATCAGGCTGTAGAGGATCGGCACCATCAGGTCCCGAAGGGCGCTACAGACGGCGCGCAGAATTCGGTCCCTGACGAAGCGCTCGATCGACTGGGCGGCAAAGCGGGCCAGCGGACGGGCCAGCGCCCAGGCGATCAGGAAGGCGAGCGCCGCGACGCCGAGCTGCAGCGCGGTTTCCCAGACCAGGACTTGATCGGCGACCCAGTCGCGCGCCAGGTAGAGCAGGGACTCGAGGTCGCGCAGTTCCTGGCGGGTGATTTCCAGCGGATCGCTGGCCGCCGGATCGCTGGGTGCCGGTTCGCTGGGGGCCGGATCGGCGCCTGGCGCGGTCTGCGGCTCGGCTATTGGACTCTGGGCCATGTTGCTACTTTTCCAGGGCCGCGCCGATCGCCTGGCAGGCGGCCAGCGTCATGCGGTCTTTGGCCTCGTCCAGCGGTTCGGGCTGAGAAGACAGCCTGGCGACCACCAGCTCGCGGGCCGGATCGAGGTAGAGCCACTGGCCGTGGATGCCGATGCCGCAATAGGGCGGATTTCGGTCTCCCAGGACGTACCATTGGCTGCGATAGCGGATCGGCAGGCCGGGAAAGCCCGCGGCCATGTCGCCGGCCTCCCAGGCCCCCAGGTCGCCTTGCGAGCGGATGTCGGCGATCCAGGCCGCCGGCACGATCTGGCGGCCGTCGCGGGCGCCGTCCTGGATCAGCAGTTGGCCGAAGCGGGCGAAGTCGCGCAGCGTCATGCAGAGTCCACCGGCGCTGCGTGCCGCGCCCAGGGGATCGACCGCGATGGAGGCCTCGACCGCGGCGCCCAGCGGCTGCCAGAGGGCCTCGCTCAGCAAGGTCGCGAAGCGCTGGCCGCTGGCCCGCTCCAGGATCCAGCCCAGGAGGTCGCTGTTGGGCGAAAGGTAGCGAAAGACGCCGCCATGGGGCTTGGCGCGGTCGTTCATCGTGATCAGGAAATCCCGCAGGCCCATCGGTGCCGCACCGGCCTGCGAAGGGTTCCAGCCAGTTGCCTGCCGGTAGGCTATGAAAGGCCCCGATGTTGCCAGGTAGTCCTCCTCGAAGGCGACCCCGGCAGTCATGTCCAACAGATGGCGGACAGTGGCATCGCCATAGGCCGAGGCGGCCATCTCGGGCAGGATCTCGGCAATCGGCGCGTCGGGATCGAGCTGGCCGCGCCCGGCCAGGATGCCGGCCAGGATGCCGGTGACCGACTTGGTCACGGAGAAGAGAATGTGCGGGCAGCCGGCCGTCATGCCGCGGCGATAGGACTCATGGAGGATCCGGCCGCGCCGCAGGATCAGGAATCCATCGGTGTCGCTGACGGCCATCATGGCCTCGAGGGTCATGGCGGTGCCGTCGCTTTCGAAGGACAGTCCGCCAAGATCGGCTTCTTGGCACGGGAGCGGCCAAACGCCGTCGGGATCGTGCGGCACCGCGGCCGTGGGGACCACCTCGCGAAGATGACGAAAGGCCCAGCGGTTGAAGGGCGCCTGACGCCAGTTGGCGAGCGTGACCTGATCCTCGGGCCGCGGCGGTGCGCCGGTCATGAGAGTCTCGGACATTGTGGATGAAACCCCCGTTTGCCAAATTAGAGACAGAAGTTAGCATCCCGGTCGCTATCCAGGCAAAGAGGGTGGCCAGGCAAAGAGGGTGGCCAGGCAAAGAGAGCGGGGAGAAAAAGCGGCATGAAGGGCACGAGCAGCGATCTCTGCGACCTCGCGGGCGCGGACGCCCTGGCGCTGTTCCAGGCCCGCAAGCTGTCGCCGGTCGAACTCATGACCGCGGTGATCGCCCGGGCCGAGTCGGTCGAGCCCGCCGTCAATGCCTTTTGCGATCGCTACTTCGACGAGGCCCTGGCCAAGGCCAGGCGGGCCGAGGCCCGCTATGCCAGCCGCTCGGCGCGGCCCCGTTCGCTGGAGGGCCTGCCGCTGGCGGTGAAGGACGACACGGCCATGAAGGGGCGGCGCAGCACCGGCGGGTCGCTGATCAATGCCGATCATATAGACCGGGAAACGGCGCCCGCGGTTGCTCGGCTGGAGCGCGCCGGGGCCATTGTCCATGCCCGCAGCACCTGCCCCGAGTTCTGTTGGACCTGGACCTGTACCAGCCGCATTCACGGCGTGACGCGCAATCCCTGGAACCTGGCCATGACACCGGGCGGCTCCTCCGGCGGCTCGGCCGCGGCCCTGGCGGCCGGCAGCACGACGCTCGCGGTCGGCACCGATTCCGCCGGCTCGATCCGCCAGCCGGCGGCGCTTTGCAACTTGGTCGGCTTCAAGCCGCCCTATGGGCGCAATCCGCAGAGCCCGGGCAGTGCCTTCGACAGCTACAATCACATCGGGCCCATGACCCGGACCCTCGGCGATGCCGTCTTGATGCAGAATGTCATGGCCGGCCCCCATCCGGCGGACCACGCGACGGTCAGGCCCAAGCTGCGCTTGCCGGTGCGGCCGAAAAGCATCAAGGGTTTGAAGATTGCCTACTCCCTGGATCTCGACTGCCGGGCGATCGACCCCGAGGTGCGACGCGAAACCCTGGCTGCGCTCCAGGCCCTTGCCGGGACCGGCGCGATCCTGGAGGAGGTCGCCACGCCCTGGGCGGCGGCGGCGATCGAGGCTTCCGGGCATCACGGCGATCTGATCTACGCCGATGCCATGACCAAGGCGGTGCGCGGCCATCCCGATCTGGTGTGCGACTACACCCGTTACTTCGAGCAGCAGAACCGGCAGGTCCGGCCGGCGGATTTTCGCCGCGCCATGACATTGGCGGGACAAATCTGGGCCGCGCGCCTGGGCCCGCTTTTCCAGCGTCACGATCTCTTCGCCTGTCCGACCGTGGGCCAGCCCGCGATTCCCGCCGAACAGAAACCCTGGGACGCTACCTTGGCCTGCAATGGCCGCCTGCTGGCCGATCACGAGTGCACCCTGACGCAAGTTTTCAACATGTTCAGCCGCTGTCCGGTCCTTGCCCTGCCGTCCGGCTTCACCGACAATGGGCTGCCGACCAGCCTGCAGGTCGTCGGCCGTCCCTTTGACGATCGGACGGTCTTTGCCTGCGGCGCGGCGTTGGAACAGCTGCGGCCCTGGTCCGGTCGCCGGCCGGAATTGTGAGAGGTTCAGGGGTTTGTGCAAGAAGGCTCACCTAGGAGGAGGACGGGCGCGATGACCGCCGAGGATCTGCGCGCCACGCTCGACGGCGATGAGCCTCCCGCCGGGCTGTCCGCGCCACTCCGGGCCCTGTGGTACGCCGCCAAGGGCGACTGGGACCGGGCGCACCGGATCTCCCAGACCGAGGAAACCCGTGAGTCGGCCTGGGTGCATGCTTACCTGCACCGAGTCGAGGGCGATCTCAAGAACGCCGGCCACTGGTACGGCCGCGCCGGGAAGGACCGCTGCGAAACGTCGCTCACCGAGGAGTGGACGACGATCGCCGACGCGTTATCCTAGACATCGGATTACCCCAAAGACGGGAGGGAAGAGGATGGATGCCAGTCAGTTCGTGGACCTGGACCGCTACCCCCTTGCCGATCTCGATTCGGCCCCGGCCCGCGCCCTGGTGGAACGCTGCCGCCGGGATCTCGACCAATCGGCGCTTTGCCTGTTGCCGGACTTTATCCGGCCCGGCGAGTTGCCGTCCTTGGCCGCCGAGGCACAGGCGCTGGCGCGGACAGCCTACCGGAACGACAATCTTCGCACGCCCTACGGCTGGATGTGCAACAAGGGCTTCCCGCCCGACCATCCGCGCTCTCAGGTCTTCCGCAATCGCAGCGGTTACGTCATGGCCGATCAGTTTCCCGGCGACGGCCCGATCGAGGAACTCTTCAGGTGGGACCCGCTGACCGATTTCGTCCGCGAGGCCCTGGGCTGCGCGACGCTCTACCGCAGCGCCTGTCCGCACCTCTCGCTCAATCTCGGTGTCCAAAACGAGGGCGATCGGTTCGGCTGGCATTTCGACACCAACGACGGCGTGGTCTCGCTGCTGCTGCAGCAACCCGAAGAGGGCGGCCACTTCGAGTACGCCCCCTACATTCGGGCCGAGGAAGACGAGGCCTATCCGCAGATGGCCCGGCTCTTCGCCGATGAACCGGGGCTCGCGCGGCGCCCGGGCCTGACGCCAGGCACCTTCGCCCTTTTCAAGGGCCGGCGCTCCTGCCACCGGGTCACGCCGGTGGGCCCCACCGCGCGGCCGCGCCTGATCGCGCTCTTTAGTTACAGCGAACGCCCCGGCATGGTCTTCCCCGAGACCACGGTCCGCGATCTGATGAACCCCTCGCCGGAAACCTACCGCGGCCTGCCGGCTTGAAGCGGCCCTTGGCGCCGCGGTGTTCGCTCAAGCCTGTTTGATCGCGTCGGCCATCTTTTCGGCGATCATGATGATCGGCAGGTTGGTGTTGGCACAGGGCACCTCGGGAATGACCGAGCCGTCGACCACGCGCAGGCCCTCGATGCCGATCACCCGGCCTTCGGTGTCGACGACCGATTCGGGGTTGTCCGCGGCACCCATGCGGCAGGTCCCCGAGGCGTGCCAGACACCGTGCACGGTCTCGCGCACGAAGCTCTCGAGTGCGCCGTCGTCGGCCAGCAGGGTTCGCAAGGGCGCGCCCTCGGTGATCACCCGGTCGATCAGCAGCCGGCGCAGGGCCGGCGGACCGTCCATTAGTTTCGCCATGATGCCGGTCAGGATCTTGTTCTTGAGGTTGACCTGACCCAGGTCGCGGATGCGCTCGCTGTAGCTGGTTGGGAAGGGGTCGTGGGTCTGCGCCTTCAAGGCGGGTTGGTCGAACAGCTTGGCGGCCATGCGAAAGCCGCCCTTCAGGCGCTCGGCGTCGCGCTGGTCGGCCAGCATGTTGAAGGCGACTTCGGGCTCTCGGAGTGGATTGGCGCTCTGCAGCTTCACCCAGCCCCTGGAATAGGACTTGTTGACCCAGGTGACGAGGGAACAGATGCGCTTGCCCACCGGATGCCAGCCGGTCTTGGTCAGGGCCACCATGTACATGTCGCCCGGCGGGCAGCCTTCCAGGCCGGAGCTGTAACGTAGGCCGAGGTGGATATGGCGGCCGTTCGGGTCGGCGATCCGTCCCTGTGCGTCCAGGTAGGCCGAGACCGAAGTCGTCGGGTGTTCCTGCAGGTTCTGCCCGACCCCGGGGCGGTCCGCCACTACGTCGATGCCGAGGTCTCGCAGATGGGCGCCGGGTCCGATGCCGGCGCGCATCAGGTGACCGGGACTGTGCAGCGCACCGGAGGAGAGGATCACCTGGCCGGCCTTGACGGTGACCTCGCCGCTCTCGCGCTGAGCCCGTAGCCCGACGACCCGCTTGCCTTCGAGGTCGAGGCTCAAGACCCGGGTCTTGTCCCAGATCGCCAGGTTCGGGCGTCGCCGCACGGCGTTGTCGAGGTATCCGATCGCAGCCGAGACGCGGCGGTCGTAAAGGTTGGTGATGGCCATGGGAAAATAGCCATCCTCGAAACAGCCGTTCTGGTCCTCGATGTCGCGAAATCCGGCCTCGGCCATGGCCGCCTCGGCGGTGTGGCTGAAGCCGGGCCAGGCATTGCGCATGATGCGGCGCACCGGGATGCGACCGTCCTTGCCGTGGAGCGGGCCATCGTAGTCCTGGTCGCGCTCGAGCTTCTTGAAATAGGGCAGGACATCGTCCCAGCCCCAGCCGGCAGCCCCCATGGCCTGCCAGTTGTTGTAGTCGCTGGGCAGGCCGCGGATCGCCTGCATATCGTTGATCGACGAGCCGCCGCCCATGATGCGGGCCTGCTCGTAGCGCCGGATCGGCGGCTTTTCATCGGGCGCGTTATGGGGGATCGGCCGCAGATAGACCCTGAGGTCGTCCCAGGTGTTGCGCGGGTTGAAGTAGGCGACCCGGGGATAGCTCGCCAGAATCTCGGCGTCCACCTGGTCCGGGGGCGTGTCGCGGCCCATCTCGATCAAGAGCACGCGGCGACCAGGATCCTCGGAGAGGCGACTGGCCAGGACGCAGCCGGCCGAGCCGCCGCCGGCGATCACAATGTCAAAAGAAAATTCCTCGGCCACTATCCATTCCCCCCTGCCGCAACGATTTTCACAGATCCTTGCAGAGCCGCAGCGAATCGTAAATGGCGGCGTGGATGTTGCGGCTGGCGATGGCGTCGCCGACCCGGAAGAGCTGGAACCTGCCCGCCGGGTTTCGCACCTGGTCCTGCGGCCGGCCGGCGACCAGGGCGGGATAGTCGACCGCCCCCAGATTGCTGGAATGGGGCTTGAGTTCGAAGTAGAGCGTGTCTTCCGGCAGAGTGCCATGTTCGGCGACGATCTGCTCGACCAGCCGCTCTTCTTCCTCCTGGGTGTATTCGTTCTCCAGCACCGCCACCAGACGGTTTCCCTCGCGGTAGACCTCCTTGAGCTTCAGGTCCGGCGACAGGATCACGCCCTTCTTGTAGAGTTCTCGCAGGTGGATCGCGAAGTTGGTGGCGCCCATTTCGGGGCCGATGGCCCGTTCCGGGGTGACGATCTCGACCTCGGCACCGCGCGCCGCGGCGATCTCGGCCGCGACCAGGGCCTGGTGGTCGCCCTGATCGTCGAAGATCAACAGGCTCCCGGCGGGCTCGATCTTGCCGGCGATGAGGTCCCAACTGGTCTGAATCAGCTCGCTCCCCTTGATCGCGCCCCGGTTGGGCCGGCCGCCGGTCGCCACCACCACCAGGTCGGCGCCGGATTCGAGAATGTCGTTCACGCCAGCCCTGGCACCAAGCCGCAGCTCGACGCCCAGCTTGCGCACCTGGGCATCGAGCCAGCGCGGTATGCCGGACAGCGCCTCGCGCCAGGTGCCCTTGGCGGCGAGGCGCACCTGGCCGCCGGTCTCCTCCTCGGCCTCGAAGAGGGTGACCGCATGACCGCGCTCGGCCAGGACCCGGGCGGCTTCCAGCCCGGCGGGGCCGGCGCCGACCACCACGGCCCGTCGCTGTTGGTCGGCCCTGGCGATGATCTGGGGCAGGCCGAGATATTCCCGGCCGGTTGCCGCGTTCTGGATGCAGAGCGCCTCGCTTCCGACATAGATGCGGTCGATGCAGTAGTTGGCGCCGACACATTGCCGTATGTCCTCGGGGCGACCCTCCATCAGTTTTTGCACCAGATAGGGATCGGCCATCTGGGGTCGGGTCAGGCCGACCAGATCCAGGTGGCCCTCTTCGATGGCCCGGGTCGCGGTCGCCACGTCGTTGATCCGGTGGGCCTGGAGCACGGGAATGTCGACCTCGGCCTTGATCGCGCTGGCCAGGTGCAGGAAGGGGGCGATGGGAAAGGCCATGCCGGCCATATTGATCGCCACCGAGGCATGGCTGCTGGGCTGGCCCCCTTGGGTGTTGATGAAGTCGATCATCCCGGTGCCGGCCAGGCGGATCGCGATCTCGCGGCAATCGAGGTCCGACAGACCGTCGGCCAACAGTTCGTCCACGGAAAAGCGCGCGCCGACGATGTAGTCGTCGCCGACCTGGCGGCGCACGGCCTCGAAGATCTCGATGCCGAAACGCAGGCGATTGTCCAGCGACCCGCCGTAGGCGTCCTCGCGCTTATTGACGCTGGGCGAGAAGAACTGCGAGATCAGGTGCAGGCCGTTGATCGAGATCTCGACGCCATCCAGACCGCCGTCGCGACAGCGCCGCGCCGCCTGGGAAAAGTCGTCGATCACCCGCTCGAAGTCCCAGTCCTCCATGGCCTTGGGAAAGGAGCGATGTTCGGGCTCGCGCATGCTGGAGGGCGCGATTGGCGGCAGCCAGTTGCCCTGGTCCCAACGGGTGCGCCGGCCCATATGGCTGATCTGGCAGATCAGGGGCGCGCCGTGGCGGTGGATGCGCTCGGAAAAGCTTTGAAAATGGGGCACCACCCGGTCGTCGGAGACATCGATCTGGCCGAAGGTCGCCGGACAGTCCAGGCCGACGGTCGAGGAGCCGCCGAACATCACAAGCCCGGTGCCGCCCTTGGCCTTTTCTTCGTGGTAGCGTTGGTAACGCTCGCCCGGCACGCCATCATCGGCATAGGCCGGAGCGTGGGGCGTGGAGACCACCCGGTTGCGCAGGGTCAGATGGCGCAGTTGGAAGGGTTGGAGCAGGGCCTCATACATCGATCCACGCCTCCTAGTGGATAAAATCAAACATATGATACCCCTACGATCGCGTATCCTGGTTTCTCGGAAGGAGAGAACTCGCAGGCGATGCCGAAGCATCGGCAAGGGGGCTCTACGCGCCGAGAAGCCAGGATACGCGACCCGAAGGGCGGCTTGCCGCGATCATCGGCAGCGTTCCGCGAGACTTGTGATGCGCGCATCAGGGCGCCCCGCGCGCCTTGCCGAGTGAGCGCGGCAAGACGTCGTAGGGGTACCATATGTTTGATTCTATCCACTAGACTTGCGGTCAGGCCGCCTCGGACCCGCTCCGGCCCCAGAAGAAGCGGCGCACCTCTTCGCTGTTGGTCTTGTCAGGCGTCTCGCAATAGCAGAGCACCGGCACCAGACGGGGCCGCGCGCCGCGCATCGGGCTCACCCGGTGCAGCGACTGACGCCCGGCGAAGATAAAGAGCGACCCGGGCGTGAAGGGCAAGCGCACGACCCGATCGCGCGCGCCGTCGAGGATCTCGACGATGGCGTCGCCCTCCCGGCTGTCGCCGCTGCGCAGACCGGCCACCGCTTCGAAGTCGCCGCCCTCCTCCGCGTCCTGGAGCATCAGGGTGACGGTGAACTCGCTCTCATCGAAGTGCCAGCCGTGCTCGCCGCCTTCGCGGAACACATTGATCGAGCAGGCCCCCAGGGGATCGGCGAAGCGATAGAGCCGCGCCTTGCCGACCACCGCCTGGATGAATTCCATCAGGGGATCCCATTCGTAAAGGTGCCGCAGCAGCGTGTCGCGGCCGATGCGGTCGTAGGGCACCGAGCCGACATCGGTCGCCAGCAGGCGGCGATGGGGCTGCGGCCCGGCGGCCTGCTCCAGGTAGACGGTGTGCTCGCTGCGGCAGAAGTAGGCGTCGCCCATCGCCGCCGTCGCCTCTTTGCGCATGATCGCCAGGGCATCATCACGGATGAAGTTGGGCAGCAGACAGACACCGGTTTCGAGGTAGGCCGCGCGGCTCTCGGCCACCAGCTTTTCGCCCGCCGGCGACGCCATGGCAACCAAGGGATAGCGCCCCAGGTCCACGGGAGTCTCCTGGTAGAAGGTTTGATCGGCTGTCATGTCGCAATTCTCCTGTCGTCGCGCCGCGCGGCGAAAATTAGCCGACTTCGCCGGCAAAGGCGATGCGCAAATCCTGCTATTGTCGACGGACGTAGGCAAGGGGATGCGGGCGGCTCCAAAAGTGATTATGTTGCCGCCTGGCGTCGGCAATCCACAGCGACAGGCGAAATGGGACGGGACCGGACAATCTGCAACGGCGGTGGTTGGCGGACCTGTTTCGCGGTCGGCGCCTTGGCTTGTCTGCTGGCCGGAACCGGCCCGGCTCTCGCCAGCGACACGCAGGTCCTTGCCGATTTCGGATCCCGGGCCGACCAGTTGGCCGCCGCCGCCGCGGCCCAGGATGTCGAAATCAAGGGTCTGCACAAGGTCAGCGGCCCGGCGCTGGGGCTGGCGCGCGAGCGGAATCAACTCACGGCGCTGCTCGATGGGCTGGGCCATGTGTTGATTCACGCGCCGGACGGGCGTCTCCAGCGCATCGTCATCCTGCGCGCCAAGCAGACGGGAACGCCACCACCAGCCGCTCTGTCGAGCATCGTCGTGAGCCCGGCGGGTGCCGTCGCCTTCGCCTTTGCCGCCGATGACCTGGCCGCCCGGATATTTGGCGACGAGACCGAACAGCGCGTCACCTCTAACTATGGCCGCCGGCGCGATCCGCTCCACGGCAAGGCTGATTTCCATGCCGGGGTCGACTTCGCGGCCCGGCGCGGCACCGAGGTTCGCGCCATCGCCGACGGCTTCGTCGAGCGGGCCGGACGCCGCCGGGGTCTCGGCCTCTTCGTGCTGGTCCGCCACGACGACGCCCACCAGAGCCTCTATGCCCATCTTGGCAGCCTTGCGCCCGGATTGCGGCCCGGCAGGCGCTTGCCGCGGGGCGCCGTGATTGCCCGGTCCGGCAGTACCGGTCGCACCACCGGGCCCCACCTCCATTTCGAGTTGTGGGTTCGCGGCGAGCCCGTCGATCCGCTGCGCTACCGCTTCGACAGCGTGACCTTGGCGGCCCGGTGACGCCCCCGCCGCACTTACTCTCGACGCACTCGATTCCGCCGCGCCCGCGTGATAAAGTCACCGGCATCGGGGCGGTGGGTTGGGCCGTTTCGAGTGCAATTCTTGGGAGGACAGCATGCCGCGTGTCTTGAGCCGGACAATCAGCCTGTTGGCCATGCTGCTCGGTTTGAGCCTCGGTCTCACTATTCTGCCGGCCGCGAGCCACGATCCGAATGACGGCAAGAGCAAGTTCCTGCTGCAGGATCACGGCACCCCGCGTGTCTACAGAGGAACCGATCTGGAGCTGAATTTCAAGCCGACGACAACCGAAGAGGAAGAGGTTGCCACCGAGGATGAATTGGTCGGTATCGACGACGCGGCAGAGGCGCCGGCTGACGCCGAGCCCGATGCCAAGCCGACTAAGCGGGGCATTCAGATCAGGCGCGGCGGTCAACACTCGCGTGGCAAGATCAAATTCCAGAAGGCCAAGCACCGCGCCGGCGGCTCGCGCAAAAAGAAGAAGATGAAGATCCACGGAATCGGCAGTTTCTAGAATCTTCCCGGATTCGGTGGGACTTGTCGGCGGCCGGGATCAGGCCAAGAGGCGATCGTCGAAGCCGGTGTGGGACAGGACTTCGGCGCCGCCCGCCGTCACCACGACCTGTTCTTCCAGCTTGACGCCTTCTTGGCCGTCTTCGGCGCCCAGGTAGCTCTCTATGCAGAGCACCATGTTATCCTCAAGGACCACGTCGTATCCGGCGTCCTGAAAGCGATCGGGAAAGACGATGTTGGGGTACTCGTTGCACAGCCCCGCCCCGTGGGCGATTGCGAGATAACGGTTCTTTTCGAAGCGCGCCGGCAGAATCCAGGCCTTTTCCATGACCTCCCGGGTCGTGGCGCCGGGCCGGATCAGGGCCAAATTGTGCTGGAGCTGCTCATGGGCCAGTCCGTAAAGCTCGCGCTGTGCGCCACTGGGCTTGCCGTCGCCGCAGAGCAGGGTCCGGGAGATATCGGAGAGATAGCCGAAGGGCCCGATCATGTCGGTGTCGAAGGCCACCAGGTCGCCGGGCTCGATGACGCGGTCGCTGACCTCCTGGTACCAGGGGTTGGTCCGCGGCCCGGAGGACAGCAGGCGGGTCTCTTGCCAGAGCGCGCCGCCCGCCAGCCCGGCCCCGTAGAGCCGGGCCCAGAGATCGCGCTCGGTGATGCCGGGGGCCAGGTTGTCGCGCAAGGCCGCGATCGCCTGATCGCAGACCGCCATGGCGGCGCGCAGTAGGGCGATCTCGCCGGGTGTCTTGATCGCCCGGGCCCGCTCCACGATGGGGCCGGCCGCCACCAGGGTGAGGCCCTCGTGCTCCAAGGCCGCCGACAGGGCCGGGTCGAGTCGGTCCACTGCCAGACGCGTGCCGCCGGTACCGCCGCGCAGCAGGGCCGCGACCTCGGCGGCGCAGAGCCGGGCCCGTTCCGCGAAGCGCGGCCCATCGACCCAGTAGTTGGGCATGGCCGACGGCCGGTAGTCAGCCACCGCCGCCTTGTCGCCGTGATGGTGCCGGGCGCTCATGTTGTCGAACAGCGTGGCCAGGCCCTCACACGGGATGAAGCCATAGCGGGTCGGCTCATGCAGGTTGTAGAGCGTCGAGCGGGCGGTCCCGGTGGCGTAGAGCAGGTTCAACTGGTTGAGCAGCAGGGCGCCGTCGCAGCCGGCTGCCCGGATGGCCGCCTGGGTCCGGGCAAGACGCTGCAGCTCGAGCGCGCGGTGATCCAAGGCGGTCAGGTGGGCCACGTCGCGATCCTTTTTGCCAGGGTGCCTCGCAGCCGGCAACGGTCGCCCGATGGGGGCGCGATGGCAAGTCTTCCGCGATCAGTCCAGGGGAGATCGGACGAGAGTGTCCGGTCCTTTTTCAAAGGGTTTCGAAGTCGGCGGCCATGCGCCGGCGCAGATCCGCGTCGGGCAGACGGCCTCGGGCCGCGCCCATGTTCTCCAGCATGTGGTCGACCCGGCTGGTCGCCGGAATGGCGCAGGTGACGGCCGGATGGGAGACCACGAACTTCAGGAAAACCTGGGCCCAGTTGGCGCAGTCAATCTCCGCTGCCCAGGCCGGCAGCGGCCGGCCGGCCACCCGGTCGAAGAGGGCGCCACGCCGGAAGGGCCGATTGACGATCACCGCCAGGCCCCGCTCCGCGGCCAGCGGCAGCAGGCGTGCCTCGGCCTCGCGGTCCAGGGCGTTGTAGGTGAACTGGACGAAGTCGAAGGGTTCCTTGGCCATAACCTGTTCCAGGGCTTCGTGCCGGCGGCCATGGGAGGTGGTGATGCCGATGTAGCGGACCCGCCTGGCCGCCTTCCACTCCAAGAGCGTCTCCAGGTGGGTCTCCCAGTCCAGCATGTTGTGGATCTGCAAGAGATCGAATGGCCGCGTCCCCCACAGCTCTTCCGATTGCTTCATTTGTTTGACCCCAAGCCAACGGGTCGGGGTCCAGACCTTGGTCGCGGCGAAAAGCCGTTCCTTGTTGGCGATCCGGGCCAGGCAATGGCCGATCACCGCCTCCGACGATCCATACATCGGTGAGGAATCGACCAGACCGCCACCATGATCGAAGAAGGCTTGCAACACCGCCAGTCGCGCCTGCCGTAAGGCCTCGTCGTCGCCCACGTTGAAGGTGATCCAGGACCCCATGCCAATCACCGGCAGCGTCTCTCCACTCGCCGGAATGGCCTTGGTCAGGGTCGGCTGAGCTCGCAGCCCGACGGTCGGCGCGACCAGGCCGAGCGCGGCCAGCGCCGTGAAGAGGCTACGCCGGCTGAATGTCGGATCCTTGTCGATCATCACACCTTTTTACCACGGATAGGGGGGCGATTGCTTCACAAGATGATGAGACCCGCAACCGCGCGGCCTCGTCCGGCTTGCTGCGACAACGCGCCCTCTTTCGGCCCCGGCACACGTCATGCTAGGCAGCAACAACTGGAAACGTACCTCAAACAGAAGGTGGCAGTTGATGGCGAAGAGAGCGATGGCAAGGGGTCTAACATTGGCATTCATGATCGGCATCTTCTCGGCCAGCCTCCTGGCGGCGGGCGACTTGATGGTCGAGAAGCCTTGGGCGCGCGCAACCATCGGCCAGCAAAAGGTCGGAGTCGCCTACATGACGGTAATGAACCACGGCGGGAAGGACGACCGCTTGGTGGCGGTCGCGACATCGGCGGCGAAGGTGGCCGGCCTGCACACCCATCTCATGGAAGAGGGCGTCATGAAGATGCGCCCGGTGGAAGCGATCCCCGTCGCCGCGCAGGGTTCGGCGGTGCTGGAGCCCGGCGGTTTCCACGTCATGCTGATGGGACTGCACGATCCCCTGAAACCTGGCGACACCATCCCCATGACCCTGACCTTCGAAAGGGCCGGGCAGGTCGAAATCGACGTGGCGGTTTTGAGTGCCAGCGCCAAGCAGGCCGCGGCGGGCGGCGAGCACGGCCAGCATGGCCAGAAAGCGACCGCGCACTCCCATGACAAGGCGATCGCCCTGCCGGCGGGCCCGGACGCACCGACGCTGGACATGGCGATAGCAAAGGACGAGGTCGGTGGCTGGAACCTCGAAATCCGCACCACCAACTTTCGTTTTGCGCCGGAGAAGGTCAACCAGCATCATCATGCTGGCGAAGGCCACGCGCATCTTTATGTCAACGGCACAAAGATCGCGCGTATCTACGGCCCTTGGTTTCACATCGGGTCGTTGCCGTCCGGCATGACTCAGGTGACCGTGACGTTGACCGCCAACGATCACAGCCCCCTGGCGGTCGGCGACGTCCCGCTGTCGCTGACCAAGGAACTGCACGTCCCCTGACCGCTAACATAGGTTTCACCTCTTGGCCGCCAGGTCCGCCAGGGCCTGTTGCGCCGCGTTGTGGCCGGGAATGCCGGTGACGAAGCCGCCGGGCCAGGTGCCGGAACCCGAAAGGTAGAGCCCCTCGACGGGCGTGCGATAATGGCCGAGGCCTGGGATCGGCCGGTCGCCGAACATGCGCTCGGGCGACATATCGCCGTGCAGCTGGTGGCCTTCCAAAAGGCCGAACTCGGCTTCCAGCTCCACCGGGCTCAAGGCCCAGATGTCCTCGACGATGTCGGGCAGGTTGGGGATGTAGCGCGCCAAAATTTCGATGCAACGCCGCACGAAACGCGGCTTTTCCTGGTCCCAGTTGCCCTCGGTCAGATGGTAGGGCGCGTACCAGATATTGAGGCTCATCAGATGCTTGCCCGGCGGCGCCATGGTCGGGTCGGTGACGCTCGGCACCAGGCCCCAGAACATCGGGCCGCGCGCCGGCCGCCCCGCCTGGCCGTCGGCCCAGCAGGCCTCCAGGTAGTCGAGACTGGGGGCGATGCGGAACTGGCAAGAGGCGTAGGTCTCCTCCATCCCCGGCGGTGCCGCGGCGAAGCGCGGCAGGTCGCCCAGCGCCAGGACCAGCTTGAAGGCCTGGCCGTTCATCGGCAGGGCCGTCATGGCGGCGGCAACCTCGGCCGGCAGGTGACCCGGCTCCAACAGCCCGAGCAGCGTGGTCTTGGGGTTGACGTTGGAGACGACGATACCCGCCTCCATCTCCTCGCCGCTGTCCAGCGCCACGCCGCGCACGGCGCCGTCGGGCCCGACGTGGATTGCCGTGACCCCCGCATGGTTGCGCAAGGTCACGCCGCGCGCGCGCAGGGAGCGCGCCATGGCCTCGGGGATCGAGCCCATGCCGCCCAGGGGCAGACCGGTGGAGCCGCGCAGGGGTTGGCGGCGTGGGTCGTGCTCGGCGACCACGCTGTTGGAGTAGAGCGACAACGGCCGCATGATCATGGAAAGCGGTGTGCCGACCGTCGAGGGGCCTGAGTTGCAGTTCGAAAGGCTGAGCATGCCGGCCACGGCCTTAATCTCCTCGGACTCGATGTAGCGGTCCAGGATATCGCGCACCGAGCCTCGGAAGATGGCCTCGAAGTCGGCCTTGTCCTCGGCCGTGGTCATGCGCGCTTCGAGCTCGGCGAAGCTTGGCGCCGGCTCGAAGAGCGACAGGCCGAGGCGCTGGGCGAAGGAGTCGAAAAAGCCGATGAAATCGCGGTAGCCCTGGGCGTCCCGGGGCGAGAAGAGGCCGAAGGATTCCGCCGCCTTGGCCGGGTCCCGCCAGCCGACGAAGGCGCGCCCGCAGGGAAAGGGCATCACCAGGGTCGGGTCGGGCTTGACCCACGCCAGCCCATGGTCGGTCAGCGCCATGTCCTCGATGATCTTGGGCTCCACCGAGCCCGGCGAGTTGGAGATGGCGCAGCGGTAGCCGGGAAAGGGCTGCAGCGGCCCGCAGATGCCGCCGAAGACCGGCCGGCGCTCCAGCACCGCCACTTTCAGGCCGGCAGCGGCCAGGTAATGGGCGGCGACCAGGCCGTTGTGGCCGCCGCCGATCACGATTCCATCGAATGTTCCGGCCATGCGTTCCCCGATTCCCCCGTCTCAGCCCCTCTGGGACGACGTGCCGCTAGCGCGGCGCCGCCTGGCGGGCGATCAGCCCGATGGCATTGCAGACCAGCCGCCCGGCGGTCAGGGCGCCGAGCCCCAACAGGTCGCGGGCCGGCATGAACTCGACGATGCAAAAGCCGGCGATACGGGCCTTCGCGGCGACCCCCTGCAGCAGCTCCACGGTCTGCCAGTAGCTCAAGCCCCCCGGCGAGGGGCCGATCACGGCCGGCATGATCGAGGGATCGAGGCCATCCACGTCGATCGAGACCAGGACCTCGGCGCCGGCGGGCACGGCATCGATCGCCGGACCGATGCCCTTCGATGCGACCTCCCGGGCCAGGAAGAAATCGACCCCCCAGGCCTGGGCGTCGGCAAAATCCTGGGGCCGGGCGCTGCCGCTGGCGCGCGCGCCGACCTGGACCATGCGCTTGATCCAGACCATCTCCGAGGCGCGCCGCATGGTGCTGGAAAGACCGAAGCGCTCGCCCCGCACCTCGTCGCGCCAGTCGATGTGGGCGTCGACCTGAAGCAGGGTGAGGGGCCCGCGGCCTTCGAAGGCCTGAAAGACCGGTATCGGGATCGAATCGTCGCCGCCAAGCACCAGGGGAACGGCGTTCTGGGCCAGCATGGCCTCGACGGCCGTTCGGATCCGGGCCCGGTTGCCCGGGCTGTCCTCCGGGTCGTAAGGCAGATCGCCGCAATCGACCACCCGCGCTCCGGTCTCGCCCAAGAGGGGCTCGCCGAAGTCGAAGTCCTGGTGGTGACGAGAGGCGCCGTAACCAGCGACCCCGGCGCGTATCGCCGCGGGCGCCTCGGCACAGTATGGCCCCACCACCGGATAGGGTGTGGCGCAGGGGGCACCGACGATGGCGATGTCGGCCTCGAGCGGCCCTTGGAGATCGCCTGCCGGGAAACCGAGGAAGGCGGTCCCGGAACCGCTGGCGCCGAACATGGCGCCGATATCGGGTTGTTTGGTCGACATGGCCCCCCCTTGCTTTGCCGGCCAGAGGCTAGCGGGCCAGAGGCTAGCGGGCTAGAGGCTATCCGGCCAGGGGTAGTCCTGTCCACGGCGGGGAATCGCCGGCAGTGGCGGGAGCCGTCCTGGCTCCCGCCGAAAGATCATGAAAAGGAAGAGAAAGACCGGTACCGTCGCCTAGCTGGCCTGGGCCGCCATATGGATCTGGTGCTGCGGATAGGGAATGGAGATCCCGTCGGCGTCGAAGCGCTCCTTCAAGGCCTTGGTCAGATCGAACTTCAGCGGCCAGTAGTCGCTGCCCTTGCACCAGACGCGGACCGTGAAGTTGACCGAACTGTCGGCCAGCTCGGCAACTGCGACAAAGGGCTCGGGATCGACCTGGCTGCGGGCGTCGGCGCGAACCACGTCGTAAATCGCGGCCATCGCCTTGTTCATGTCGTCCTCGTAGGCAATGCCCATGACCAGATCGAGACGGCGGTTCTCATGAAAGCTGAAGTTCTTGATGGCCGCGCCCCAGAGCTGTGAATTGGGGGCGATGATCTGGACATTGTCGGGGGTCGCCATCTCGGTGACGAAGAGGGAGATGGACTTGACCGTGCCGGACAGACCGGCCGCGTCGATGAAATCGCCGGCCTTGAAGGGGCGGAAGAGCAGCAGCATGACGCCGGCGGCGACGTTGCTGAGAGTGCCCTGCAGGGCCAAACCGATCGCCAGGCCGGCGGCACCGACCAGGGCCACCAGCGAGGTGGTCTCGACGCCGAAGCGGTTGAGAACCGCGATGACGGTGACGATGATGACAACATACTTGGCGAGGCTGCCGAAGAAACCGCGCAGGGTCTCATCGACGCTCTTGACCCGGCTCAGGCCCTTGATCACCGCGCCCCTGGCCCAACTGGCGACCATCCAACCGACGATCAGTATGGCGATCGCGATGAGAACGTTGATTCCGTAGCCGGTTACAAAGGCCATTGTACTGCCCATCATTTCCTGTGAATCCTGTTCCATTGTGTTGCCTCCCGAAGTGTGGTTCTGCCCGGATAGCGTTTATAGTTTCCCTTGTAACTCATCCAGGAATTTATTGAAGCCCATTCGCCGAATCACCGAATCGGCCTCGTATCTGAGCATCGCCGCGAGTGAGACGCCGTGGGTTTGCAGGTCGATGACCCGGTGACTCGGACCATCCCTGTGTAAGAGCCAGCGCCATTCGAGGATCTCTCCGGATGCCAGCTCGACTTCGGACAGCACAGAGGTGCCGTTATCCTGGGGATGGCTGCCGATCACCTTCAGGTTCTTGGCGTGTTTGTCGAGCAGCAGGTTCGACAACATGTTCAATAGGTATCGGTTGTAGACGGACCGATAGCGATCGAGTTGCGCCGGACTGGCCCCGGTCTCATGATCGCCCAGGACAAAGCCGGCAATGGCGTCCAGGTCGACGCCTTGGGCCAGAACCCGGCGTACGGCGCTGGGCTGATCGCTGCGCGGTTCCGGCGCGCCATCGAGCGCGACAATGATGCCGTTGGCGAAGGCCTGCAAATCTTCGGCTGGGCCGTTGTCCTGGGTTTGGGCCACGGCGGCGTAGGAGACCGTGGCGAGGAGGAGCGCCGCTGCCAGGGCGATCATAAGGGGCGCGCGCGATCGTCGAATAGCGGTTCGTCCCGTCACGGCTCGTACCTCGTTCGTTGTCAAAAAAGGAAGGGCGCCCGCGCTTCGCGGGCGCCCTCGGCGGCTTGCGCCGCCCCTGCCGCGTGGGCTCTCCTGGTTGAGCCCGTTCCTGGCGGTCGGAACGCTGCGGCAGGTGTTGTCCCCGGTGAGCGTAACCTTATCGGGCCTGCGCCTCGGGCATCATTCGGTTTACTACATAGGTGATAACCCTGATCCTGGTTGTAATCCTGACCCTCTAGGCGGCGAACGCGGTCGCCAGAATGGCGAACAGACGCGCGTCGTCGATCGGCTTATCCAGCGCGGCGATGGCGCCCTGGTCATGGGCCCGCTGCTTGATCGCGGGGCCGGCATTGCCGCTGATCAGGACCATCCGCGGGTTTGGCGATCTGCTGTTGAGCGCGGCCATCACGTCAAGGCCGGTTCCGTCGGGCAGATGATAGTCGAGGAGGAAACAGGCCAATTCGGGCAAGTCGTCGCTGCGCAGCATGGCGCCGCCGGTGGCAAAACCACGAACCTCGAAGCCCATCGTCTCCAGCAGGATCTGTAGCGATTCTCGAAACATCCTATTGTCGTCGACGATGACAACCGTGCCGAGGGCGAGGGTTCCCGGCGTTTTCGGCCCGCAAAGGACATCGTGATTTGTCATCCTGGAGAGGATGGGCGCGCCGCGAGGCCTTAGACAGTTGGGAGAACTACCTAGTTCGGCCTGTCTGGCCATCGACTTTGCTCACCGAGAGACGCGGCGATTTTAGGACGGAACAAGGTCCTCGGCCTTGGCCGCCAGCGCGAGGCGGACCGCTTGGGAGAGGCTGCGCACCTGAAGTTTTTCCATGACCCGGGCCCGGTGCACCTCGACTGTCCTGGCGCTGATTCCCAGTTCGTAGGCAATAACCTTGTTCAGCCGGCCGGCGACCAGGTGGCGCAAGACGTCACGTTCCCGGGCGGTCAGGCGATCGAGGCATTCGGTCGCCTCGCGCCGCGACACCTGCTCTTTTTGGGTTGCGCGACTGTTGGCGATGGCGCCGCAGACGGCTTCCATGAGGTCGTCGTTGGAGAAAGGCTTCTCGATGAAATGGAAAGCGCCGGCCCGCATTGCCTTGACCGCCATGGGCACATCGCCGTGGCCGGTGATGACGATGACCGAAAGGCTGCTCTCCAGGGCTTGCAACCGGCTTTGCACTTCCAGGCCGCCCATGGCTGGCATGCGCACGTCCAGCAGGACGCAGCCGTTCGCGCTGGGATCGCAGGCCTCGAGAAAATCCGTTCCTGCGGCAAAGCACTCGATCCGGGCCTCGGTCTCGGCAGCCTCGAGCAAAGCAACCAGGGATTCGCGCACCGCCGTGTCGTCGTCCACCACATAGACGACCGTTCCATCATTCATGCTGCCTTAGATCCCCGCCAAGTTACGACCTTCGGTTCCCCGTCCCGATAGGCATAGCAAAGCTGGGGCCCGCTGTCGATTTTCCAGCCATCGGTTTTGCAATCGCTGAAAGTATCTTATTAAGGCGTGGGAAACTGGAAGAAGGAAGCGCGCTTTGCCGCTTGTTCGGGGGGGAGCCGCGGTTTTTGGCGGCCAGCGATTGAGCTTTGCTCTGCTTGTCGCGCTGGTTCTGCTGCGCCTGGCGGACCCCTGGGAGGTCGAGGGTCTTCGCCTGCGGGTCTTCGACAGCCTGCAGCAACTTTTCCCCGGCGCGGCCATCGGATCGGGCCCCGCGGCCGAAGGCGCAGTCGTGGTGGTGGAGATCGACGATGCCAGTTTGGCGGCACAGGGGCAGTGGCCCTGGCCGCGCAATCGTCTGGCCGCTTTGGTCGACCGCATTGCCGCCCGAAGCCCGGCCGCGGTGGGACTGGACATTCTGCTCGGCGAAGCCGACCGTTTGTCGCCCGCGCGCATTGCCCAAGCCCATCCCGAACTCGCACCGGCCCTGCGCGAGGCTTTGGCTGGCCTCCCCTCGAATGACGACATTCTGGCTCAATCCTTTGCCGACCGGCCGATTGTCACGGCATTGGTTGCGGGGTTTGGCGATAAGGGGATCGGTGTCGATGCCTTGCCGACCTCGATCATCCCCAGCGACGCGGGCGTCGTCGAGGCAATTCCCGATTACCGCCGCCTCCTGCACAGCCTGGCACCGCTGGAGGCAGCCGCAAGTGGCCGCGGCGTCACCAATTTGGCATTCGATCCGGACGGCGTGATGCGTCAGGTCGCCCTGGTGGCAAGGGTTGGCGAAACCCTGCTACCATCCTTGACACTGGAAGTTCTTCGGATCGCCGAGGGTGTCGACCAGATGACCTTGGTGGCTGGCCCTTGGGGGGCCAAGGCGCTGCGCGTCGGCCAACGGTCGATCCCGGTCTCGTCGGATGGCAAGCTCTGGATGAACTTTTCCCTGAGCGGCCCGGCCACGCGGTTCTCGGCCGGCGACGTTCTCCGGGACGACACGGTGTTGCCCGACCTCGCGGGGCGCATCGTGCTGTTAGGCGTGACGGCCGCGGGGGTTGCCGATTATGTGCCGACGACAATCGGCCGGGCGCGACCGGGCCTCTTGGTTCACGCCGAGGCGCTGGAATCCATCCTCATGAACCGCATATTGGTCCGTCCGCCCGAAACCGCCCTTGTCGAACTGCTGCTCTTCGCCGCCGCCGGGCTGACCCTGATCGCCGCCCGGCGGCGGGCCCGTGCGCGCTCGACCTTCCTGCTCTTTGCCGGGCTCCTGGTGGCCATGGCGGTTTTCTCCTGCCTCGCGTTCCTGGGTCTCGGTTGGTTGCTCGATGCCTCCTTTGCGATAATTGCCACCACCTTGCTCTATTCCTGCGTGGTCTCGCTGGGTCTGGTGGAAGAGGAGCGGGCGCGGCGGATCGCAGCCCGTGAGGCCGCCGATCTGGAGCAGAAAAGCGAGGCGCGGATCCGCGCTCTGCAAGGCGAACTGCTGCGCAGCGCGCGGCGCAGTTCGGCCGGTCAACTCTCGGCCGTGCTTTCTCACGAGCTGAACCAGCCGCTGGCGGCCATTCACAATTTTCTCCAGGCCTCCCGGCGCTTGGCCGCCAAGACGGGAGCCGCCGGGACGGAGCGGCTCGATGGGCTCCTGGAGAAGGCACTGGGCCAGACCCGACGGAGCAGCGATATCCTGCAGGGTATGCGCGATGTGCTCGACCGCGGCGAACTCCACCTGGAGCCGACGGACGCCAACGCCCTGGTCCGCGAGGCGCTCGCGCTCTGTCGGGACCTGCCCTCGATGCAGGGTCTCACGGTGGAACTCGATTTGGCCCCAGACCTTCCGGCAGTCGCTGCCAGCTCGGTGCAGATCCATCAGGTTCTGGTCAACCTGATCCAGAACGCGGCGGAGGCGATGCGGGGCGAAAGCGGCACGACCCTGCGGATGACAACGGAGGCGGCTGGCGAGGGCAGGGTCGCCTTTACGGTCAGCGATGCCGGCCCCGGCCTGTCGGCGGAGGTGCGCGATAACCTCTTTCAGCCCTTCCTGACCACCAAGCCGGACGGCACGGGGCTCGGCCTTTCGATCTGCCGGGCCATTGCCGCGGCCCACGGCGGCGGCCTCACGGCGGTCGATAGTTCCCTGGGTGGTGCCGCCTTTCGTTTTACCCTGCACACGCCGGACCGCCCGCCGCGGTCAGAAAGCGAGCCCGACGCAAGAGTGCCGACTACGGCCGATCAGACTCCGGGCGAACCGACCCCGGGCGAACCGACCCCGGGCAACCCGGCCCCCCGGCGAAACACGCGCTAGCGAACCGTGATCTCGACCCGTCGATTGCGCGGCTCCGCGACCTCGTCGGCAGTGGCGATCAGGGGATTGCCCTCGCCATGAGAGGTGACCTCAATGACGCCGGAATCGACTCCCGCATCGACCAGGAGGTTGCGCATCTCCGTGGCTCGCTCAAGGGCCAGCGCCGCGTTGAAATCGGCCGCGCCGACCCGGTCGGTATGGCCGACCACCGCGACATCGGGTGACTGTCGCAGCGAGACCGTCGCGAGAATACTGGGCACCTGCTGGAAGGATTCGTCGGTCAGATCGGTCCCGCCGGTCTGGAAATAGAGCACGAAGGTCACCGGCGGTTCGGGTTCGGCCTCCAGGGCCCGTCCGAAGATTCGGTCGCGGTCTTCGTCGGCAATCGGCTCGGGCGGCTGCGGCGCGGCATCGGCTGTCACGCCGACCACCTGGTTGGGCTGATCGAGGACCTGAGAGCCCTGGGCGTTGCTGACCTCGATGGAACCGACGGTCCCGTCGGCCTCGGGCAGCAGAACGAAAATGTTGTCCTGCAGGCCGCCGCAAGCCGACAGCAGAAGAACCAGGACGAAGGGCAGCGCGCGGCCGCTCAGGAAGAAGAATCGTGAAATCATGGCCACCGGCTCCCTACTTGGCTCGGACCAGCATGCGCGTGCCGCGCACCGCGACCGAGGCGACCGGCGTCTCGATCCGCACATCTTCCGGCGACAGCTTGGCGATGATGCCCGAGACGTAAAGCAGGGTGCCCTGGAGCAATCGGGTCAGAAAGGCCAGTTTGTCATGGCCGGGATCGAACTCGAAGATCGTCAGTTCGAGCTCGGAGTTGCTGCCCAGCGAGACCGCGGTGTGGTCGGTGAAGGAGATGCCAAGGGCCGATTCGGCCTCGGTCCGCAGCACATCGGCGACGAAGAGGTCGTCCCCAATGGCCAGGGGCATGGGCGTCCCGCCGCGAATCAGGATGGCGGTTCCGGAAAGCGTCTTGACCTGGGCGATGGCCGAGGCTTGGGCCCGCGCATCGGCCGGCGCGAGCAGAACCAGCAAGCCGAAGACGAGGATTGCGTAAATCGAGCGCCGAAAATCCATGAAGATCCCCTTCTTCTTCGTCGCACGGACGCGGGCCGCGCTTCCATTTGGCAGTGCAGCATAGTGGGGCCTTCAAGGCAAGAATTCGGTAACCGTTTACTCTTTGAGATTGAAAAACTCGCCCAATTTCTCTGCCACCAGGTCGGACGCCTCGACCAGAATGGAATGCCGCAGGCCGGCCAGGATCTCCAACCGGGCCCGCGGGATACGCTCGGCCATAAGCCGGGCCATGCGCGGGTTCGAGCCGATGTCCTCTTCGCCGGTCATCACCAGAGTGGGGGCGGCGATGCCAGTGAGGCGGTCCGCCAGGTCGGTTTCCGCCAACACGCGGTAGGCGGCAGCGTAAGCCTCGGGATCGTTCTGCTTGTTGCGCGCGGCCTGCAGGGCGATGAGCTCGGGATGGTCGCGCTGGAAGGCCGGCGTGAACCAGCGATCGACCGACTTCTGGAAATGTTCGCCGGAGGTGCCCTGGGCGACGGTCGCGAGCCGCGCCATGACCCGCGCTTTTTCCACCGCCGTGCGGCCGGACACGGTGCTGATCAGGGCAAGCCGGTCGAGCCGGCCCGGATGAGCGAGCGCGAAGCCCTGCGCCACCAGGCCGCCCAAGGAGAAGCCCGCCAGGTGACAGCGCTCCCACTCGAGGTCGTCCAACAGGCCGGCCAGGTCGGCGACGAAATCCTCGAGACTATAGGGGCCCGGCGGCTTGCCGCTCTCGCCGTGACCGCGCAGATCGAAGCGCAGCAGGGTGAAGCGGTCGCGAAGCCGCGCGACAATCGGGTCCCAGGTCTCCAGGCGGCTGCTGACGCCGTGCACCAAAGCCAGGGCCGGACCCCTGCCCTCCACGCGATAGCGCAGCACGATGGCGCCCTGGTGGAAGCGGTCCCCAGTCACGGTGCTATCGGCGGCCACGTTGCTACTTCATGCGCATGACGAAGGGGTTCTGGCTGGCCCCGGAATAGTCGATGACCACGTTCTTCAGGCGGGAATACTCGCGCATGGCCTCGAAGCCGTTCTGTTTGCCATAGCCGCTCATCTTGAAGCCGCCCGAGGGCGACATGAAGGATGCGCTGCGATAGGTGTTGATCCAGACCGTGCCGGCGTCGACCTCGCGGGCAAAGCGCAGGGCGCGGTCGATGTCCTGGGTCCAGATTCCGGCGGCCAGGCCATAGTCGGTGTCGTTGGCCTTCTCGATCAGTTCGCCCTCGTCCTTGAAGGACATGACCCCCACCACGGGGCCGAAGATCTCCTCGCGGCAGATCCGCATGTCGTTGTCGACCTCGGCGAAGACCGTGGGTTCGTGGTACCAGCCGCCGGCCAGATCGGCGCGTTGCGGCTGCTTGCCGCCGGCCGCGAGACGGGCGCCGTCTTCAATTCCCGCGGCAACATAGTGCTGAACCCGCGCCAGCTGTTCCTTCAGGGCAATCGGCCCAAGCTCGGTCTCGTCATCGGCCGGGTGGCCAATGCGGATCTCGCCGGCCTTGACCGTCAGGCGGTCGAGGATCTCGTCATAGATCTTCTCCTGGACGAAGCAGCGCGACCCGGCGATGCAGGTCTGGCCGGCCGCCGCGAAGACGCCGGCCACCACGCCGTTGGCGGCACGCTCGGGATCGGCGTCGTCGAAGACCACGTGGGGCGACTTGCCGCCCAGTTCCATGACGCAGGGCGCCAGGTGTTGGGCCGCGTTGGCGGCGACGATGCGGCCGGTCTCGGTACCGCCGGTAAAGGCGATCTTGGCGATACCGGGGTGTTTGGCGAGGGCATCGCCGGCGCTTTCGCCGCTGCCGGTCACGACGTTGAACACACCGGCCGGGAAACCGGCCTCCATGACCAGTTCGGCCATGGCCAGGGCCGAGGCGGAGGTGTGCTCCGAGGGCTTGGCGACCACCGTGTTGCCAATCGCCAGCGAGGGCGCCAGCACATGGGTCAGGAGGTAGAGCGGCGAGTTCCAGGGCACGATCACGCCGATCACCCCGAGCGGCTCGCGCAGGGTGAAGTTCAACATGTCCAGCTTGTTCACGGGGATCGTGTCGCCCTGCAGTTTGTCGGCCATGCCGGCGAAGTAGTGATAGGTCTCGGGCAGGGAGCGGGCCTGGGCGCGCATTTCTTTCAGGAGCTTGCCGTTGTCGCGGGTCTCGATGGCGGAAAGATCGTCGGCGTTCTCCGCAATCAGCCCGGCCAGGCGGCGCATCATGCCGGCTCTTTGGGTCTGGGTGAGACGCCGCCAGGCCGGGTCCTTCAGGGCCCGGGTCGCGGCCGCCACGGCGCGGTCGACATCGGCGGCCGACCCCTCGGCGATCTCATGCCAGGGCTCGCCGCAGGTCGGATCGTAGCTGGCCAGCCAGCGGCCCTCGGACGGCGCGCTCCACTGGCCGTCGATGAAGTGGATTTGGCGCGCGCCCTCCAGGGCCTTGACGGTGGTTTGCATGGCCAGCGGCCCTCCCAGTATCTGCGCCCGCACTTTGGCTGTTCCGGGCTACCGCCGTCAATGTGCGGAGGATGGGGGTGCGGAGGATGGGGTGCGGAGGATGGGGGTGCGGAGGATAGGGGTGCGGAGGATAGGGCGTGGGTAGGTCCTGCGCGGGACTTGGCCGGGCCCGGCCCTTCGGCCAAGATGGCCGCCATGACCCGGCCTCTGATCCTCCCGATGTTGGCAGCCGCTTGTCTGGCTTTCGCGGTGTCCCCTGTGCCGGTGCGAGCCGGCAGCGCCGCCGACGTTGCCTGGGCCGTGACCCTGGGCGCGCCGGATCGGCCGGTCCTGGGCGGCGCCTATGCCCAAGAGGGACCGGAAGCCGACGCCTTGCATGCGGTCGCGGCGCGGATCTCGGTGCCGCCGGGCTTTTCGGTCAGGCTCTTCGCCCGCCTGCCGCAGGCCCGTCACATGGCGCTGGGCCCCCGGTCGCAACGGCTCTTTGTCGGGACCAGGGGCGACCGGGTTTTTGCCGTCGGCGACCGCAACCGCGACAGCCGTGCCGATTTCGTACGCCAGTTCGCGCCAGGACTATCGTTGACCTTTGCCAACGGGGTCTGTTTCGCGCCGGACGGCCACCTCTATATCGCCGAACTGAACCGCCTCTTGATCGTCTCCGGTACGGACGCCGCCGGCGAAGGGGTGGCCGACGAAGGGCTGGCCGACAGGGGGATGGACGACGAAGGGATGGAGGTGCGAATTGGCGTGGTGAAGGCGCCTTTGGTGCCGCCGCGCGAGGCCTCGCCGGGGCACGGCATGAGGACCTGCGCCGTGGGGGCCGACGAAAAGATCTACATCACCCAGGGCCAGCCCCACAACGTGGCGCCGCGCGAAAAGCTGGCGCTCTACGACCAGGCCGGGGTCGGGGGCATCGTGCGCATGAACCGCTGGGACGGTACCGATTGGGAGGTCTATGCCAGAGGCATCCGAAACTCGGTTGGGATGGCCTTCAATCCGGCCAATGGCGAGCTCTGGTTCACCGATAACCAGGTCGACGGCATGGGCGACCTGATTCCGCCGGGCGAGATCAACCGCAGCACCGGGCCCGGCCAGCACTTCGGTTTTCCCTGGTATGGCGGCGGTGCGACCCGCACCGACGAGTACCGCCATGACATGCTGCCCCCCGGCCTGGTCTTTCCGGCTGTGCAGACCGATGCCCATGCCACCGATCTTGGCATGACCTTTTACAGCGGCGACAGCTTCCCGGCGAAGTACCGGGGCGGATTCTTTTCCGCCCAGCATGGCTCCTGGGACCGTAGCGACCCCATCGGCGCCCGGGTCCTCTTCACCGCAGTAAAGACCGACGGATCGCCCGGCGCGACCGAGGTCTTCGCCGAGGGCTGGCTCGATCCGGCGACCGGCGACTATCGCGGACGCCCGGTCGATGTCATCGAGTACTGGGACGGTTCGCTCCTCGTCTCCGACGACCATGCCGGTGCGATCTACCGCATTGCCTACGATGGCGAATGAGAACGTCGCGCGGGGCTGAGACGAGGTTTCAGGCGCGGCGTCGGTAGACCAGCCAGTAGACCCCCGCGACAAGGAGGCCGCCGCCCACCATGTTGCCGGCGGTCACCACCGCCAGATTGCCGAGGAAG
The DNA here is from genome assembly GCA_021776195.1 of Kiloniellaceae bacterium. Next base: position 103,078 of record JAJFGK010000035.1, read on the forward strand.
CCGCTCGGATCGAAGGTCTGGCCGGTCAGCATGCCGGCCGGGATCAAGTACATGTTGGCCACCGAGTGCTCGAAGCCGAGCGCCACGAAGGCCGAGATGGGCAGCAGGATGGCCAGGATCTTGCCGCTCACCGTATGCGCGGCGAAGCAGAGCCAGATGGCCAGGCAGACCAGCGCATTGCACAGGATGCCGCGGATGAAGGCCTGCAGCGGGTCGAGCGCCACCTTGCCGGCGGCGATCTTGACCGCTGTCTGAGCGACCGCTCCGCCGCCGAGATCGAGCATGCCGGAAAGCTGTGCTGCGACGACCATGGCGAAGGCGCCTGCCATGTTGCCGAGGTAGACCAGGCCCCAGTTCCGCAACAGTGATCGCGTCGTGATCAACCGGTCCGCCCAGGCCATGACGATCAAGTTATTGCCGGTGAACAGTTCGGCGCCGCCGACCACAACCAGAACCAGGCCGAGCGAGAAGGCGAGCCCGCCCAGCAGACGGTTGGGGCCGAATCCCAGTCCGCTTTCGGTGATCACCAGTTCGAAAAACATGGCACCGAAGCTGATGTGAGCGCCGGCCAACGCAGCCAGCACCAGGGTCGAAAGCGCGGGCAAGCCGGCCTTGTTGACGCCGGCCGTTTCGACCCGGCGGGCGATCTCGGCGGGAGCGTAGGCGTCGACGTTAACGGTCGGCGGGGCGTTCTCGGCCATCGGGTGGGGGTCCTTCGTCGTCATCGTTGAGAATGCGCATGGCGGCGCCGTCCAGATCCTCGAACTGGCCGCGCTTGAGCGCCCAGAAGAAGGCGGCGAGGCCGAGGCCACCCAAAACCAGGGCGGCGGGGATGAGCAGACCGAGCACGTCCATGGCGGCGCTAGCTCCCTGTTCGCCCGAGCCGCAGCCTGAGCGCGTTCAGCGTCACGGCGACGGAACTGGACGACATGGCGATGGCGGCGATCAGTGGTGTTGCCAGCCCGGCCATGGCCACCGGGACGGCGATGGCATTGTAAAGGAAAGCGAGACCCAGGTTCTGGCGCACCAGGCGGCCGGCGGCGCGGGCCGTCGCCAGCGCTTCGGTCACGGCGCCCAGGCCCTCCCCCTGGAACACCACGTCGGCGGCTGTCTGGCTGACATCGGCCGCGCTCGCTGGCGACATGGATACGAAGCCGGCGGCGAGCGCCGGCGCGTCGTTCAATCCATCGCCGACCATCAGCACCCGGCGGCCGCAGGCGTCGAGCGAAGCCAGGTGCGCCAGTTTGTCCGCCGGTGTACAGTGCGCGTACCGGTCATCGATGCCCAGAGCTTGGCCAACTCTTTCGACCGGAGGCTCACGATCACCAGAAAGCAGGGTGACGCCGACGCCGCGGCGGCGTAGGTGATCGATAACGGCGCCGGCGTCGGGTCGCAATGTGTCCTCGAAGGTGAAACGGACCGGTTCATCGTCACCCGACTGCATCCAGAGTTTCGGCTGGCCGTCGTCCTTGCCGGCGGTCGGCTCGACGCCACACCAGGCGGCACTGCCGATCCGCAGTGTGCGGCCGTCGATCATCCCCTGAAGGCCGGCTCCCGGGTGCTCCTCGATGTCAGTCGCGGTTGGAGCGGGCAGTGGTCCAGCCGCTGCAGCCAGGGCGCGCGAGAGTGGATGGCGGCTTTGGCGCGCCAGGGCGGCGGCCGTCGCCAAATCGGTGTCGCCGTAGTTGCCGACCAGCCGTAACTGTCCGGTCGTTAGGGTGCCGGTCTTGTCGAAGACCACGTGGTCGACCTGGGCCAGGCGCTCCAGCGCATCGGCGGATTTGATCAGGATGCCGGCCCGGAACAATCGCCCCGTCGCTACAACTTGCACCACCGGCACGGCCAGGCCGAGGGCGCAGGGGCAGGTGATGATGAGAACGGCGATGGCGGCCATCAGGGAGACCTGCCAACCGGCGCCGGCGAGCGCCCACCAGCCGAGGAAGGTCGCGGCCGCCAGGATGTGAACCGCCGGCGCGTAGAACCGCGCAATGCGGTCAGCGAGCCGGACGTAGCGCGCGCGGCCTTGTTCCGCGGCCTCCATCAGCCTGACGATCTCGGCCAGCAAAGTCGCCTCGCCGGCGGCGGTGACGCGCATCAGGATGGGGGCGGCGAGGTTGACCATGCCGGCGTGGACCGGGTCGCCCGGGCTGACGGTGCGGGGCAGGCTCTCGCCGGTGACCAGGCTGGTGTCCACATCGGTGTTGCCGGACAGCAGGGCGCCATCGGCGGGGATGCGCTCGCCGGCAGCGACGGCGAGGATCATGTCGGGTTCGATCATGGTCAGGGGCAGAGACCGATGGCACCCGTCGGCATCGACCACCACGGCGGCTCGTGCCTGCAGGCCCAGCATTTGTTCCGCCGCCGAACGCGCGCGCGACCGTGCACGGCGATCGAGGTAGCGGCCGACCAGTAGGAAGAACAGCAGCGTCACCGAGGCGTCGAAGTACGCGTGCTCGGCTCTCGTCCAAGTTTGGTGGACGCTCATGCCGGCGGCCAGGATGACGGCCAGCGAAATCGGCACGTCCATGTTCAGCGCGCGGACCCTGAGCGCCCCCCAGGCACTGGCGAAGAACGGCCGGCCGGCGAAGGCCACGGCGGGCAGCGCGATGAGCGCCGAAATCCAATGGAACAAGGTGCGCGTGCCGTCGCCCATGCCACCGCCGTGCCCAGCCCAGACGGCGACAGAAAGCAGCATGACATTGGCGGCGGCGAAACCGGCGACGGCCATGGCCGAGAGTAGGCGCCGGCCTTCGTCGTCGGCCAGTCCGGCGACCTGCGATGGATCGTAGGGCCGCGCGGGATAACCTAGCCTGGCCACGGTCGCCAGGACCCCGGCAGCGGATGTGTCGTCGCCAATCCAAGTCGCGACGAGGCGCCGGGTCGACATGTTGACCCGCGCAGTTTCCATTCCGGGAAGCGCTTTCAACGCCGTCTCGATCTTGGCGATGCAGGCGGCGCAGTGCAGGTTCTGGACCATTAGGTGAAGCGAGCTCCGGCCATCGCCGGTTTCAACGGCGAAGGCGGCGGGGTCGGCCAGTGCGGCTCCATCATCTGCCACTGCGACGGTCGAAGTTACCGCGTCCTCGACCAGTCCGGCGGTGGGGCAGCAAGCGGCCGAGACGACATTCATGGCACCACCATCAGCGTGTGGACCATGCGGTAGCGGACGCCGGTATCGTCGCGGGCGACGATTTCGGCGCGCCAGCGGCCGGCGGCCAAGCCGGCGAGCGGGGCGATATAGGTGCCGGCGGTGGTTTCCGCGAGTGTCAGGCGTGTTTCCGTCGCATCGCCGAGCGGCCGGCTGAGGACCGCGGTCAGGCTGACGCCGCTGACCGGTGTGTCGCCTGGCGCGACCAACTCCGCAACGAGCCGCGAGCCCTTGGCTTCGATGGCGACGGTACTGGTCCATCCGATTTTCGCCTGGCGTTCGGCATCGGCCAGGGTGCGATTGTACTGCAGGCCTTCCCGGTAGGCATTTTCGGTCGAGAGGCCGGGCCAACTTTCGAGCGCAAAATAGACGAAGGCCGCGTTGACCGCGATGATGACGCCGAAGAAGGCGAGCATGCCGATTAGTACGATGCGTCCGGTGATGATGCGGGGTTGGCGCGGCTCGGTCATCGTTGTCACTTCTTCGGTCCCCGGAACAGACTGTCGTAGTGGGCGCGCTGGCGGGTGTTGATCTCGGTCAGCACGAAGCGGACGTCGTGGCTCTCGTCGACCAGAACCTCCGCCGGCGCGGAAAGCAACAGGCGGAAGCTGGTCAGGCGGTCAGGTTTGACGGTGAAGTAGGGGGTCGCCGATTCACCGATGTCCTCGGATCCCACCACCTTCAGCCGCACGCCGGCCAAACCCTGGACGCTGAGCATCAAGGTGCGCTGCAGGCGCGCCTTGTTGAGGATCTTGAAGGTATAGCCGTTGCGGATGCGGCCGTCGGTCAACTTGACGAACAACGGGTTGCGGTCGCGCAGCACGTTGATGTCCAGGTCCGACCGCGTCACCAGGGTCGCCAGCATGATGCCGCCGACAACGGCCAGCAGGGCCAGATAGACGAAGGTGCGCCAGCGAAACATGCGAATACCGGCCGATTCCCCTTGCTGCCGTCGTGCCTCGCCGGCCGGCGAAGCGTATCCGATCAGACCGGCGGGACGGCCGACCTTGGCCATGACATCGTCGCAGGCGTCGATGCAAAGCGCGCAGGTGATGCATTCCAGCTGCTGACCGTCGCGGATGTCGATGCCCATGGGGCAGACGGCAACGCACTGATTGCAGTCGACGCAGTCGCCGCGGCTTTCCCAGGATTCGCCCTTGCGCTGTACGCCGCGCGGCTCGCCGCGCTCGAAGTGGTAGTGAACGGCGACCGATTCCTCGTCCATCATGGCGCCCTGGATGCGCGGCCAGGGGCACATGTAGGTGCACACCTGCTCGCGCATGAGACCGCCCAGCGTGAACGTAGTGAAGGTGAGAACCCCGATGGTGGCGTAGGCCACTGTACTGGCCTGCATGCGGGCCAGATCAAACGCCAGCGTCGGCGCGTCGGCGAAGTAGAACACCCAGGCACCGCCAGTGCCGGCGGAGATCAGCAGCCAGAGAACATACTTGCTCAGCCGCTTGGTCAGCTTGGCACTGGACATGGGCATTTTGTCGAGCCGGATGCGGGCCGCCCGGTCGCCCTCGATCCAGCGCTCGACGGCGATGAACAGATCCGTCCAGACGGTCTGCGGACAGGCGTAGCCGCACCAGGCACGCCCGACCAGCGAGGTGACGAAGAACAACCCGATGCCGGCCATGATCAAGAGGCCGGCGATGTAATAGACCTCCTGCGGCCAGATCTCGATGAAGAAGAAATAGAAACGCCGGCCCGGAAAATCTATCAGCACCGCCTGGTCCGGCGCCCCCGGCCCGCGATCCCAGCGGATCCACGGCGTCACGTAGTAGATGCCCAGCGTGACGATCATGATCCACCATTTGAGGCTGCGGTAAGTGCCGCGGGCTCGCTTGGGGTGAATCGGCACCCGTGCCGCGTAGAGCGGCGGGCGCGTCTCCTTCTTGTTGACCGCCTCGACGTCGGCGATCTCGACGACGGGGGCTGCCTGGGTTTCGTCCATGGCCTCGGTCACCCTCCGAGGCAGGGGTCGCGCGCTAGCGACCGCCGCCCAACGAGTGCACGTAGATCGCGAGCTGCTTCACGGTCACCGTGTCCAAGTGTTTGCCCCAGGCCGGCATGACGCCGCTGCGGCTCTTTGAAATGGTCTCCACCAGTGTCGCCTTGTCGCCGCCGTAAAGCCAGACGGCGTTGTTCAGGGCGGGTGCACCGAACTCGGCGAGACCCTGGCCCTCCTTGCCGTGGCAGGCGGCGCACTGCTCGGCGAACACTGCCTTGCCGCGCCCGGCGGCGTCGGCATCGGCCTTCTGGCCCGAAAGCGCCAGCACGTGCTCGGCCACGTCATCAATCTGCGCCGCCGTCAGCAGTTCATCGCGACCGAAGGCGGGCATGTCGGAAACGCGGGCGTCGTCGCTTTCGGCATTGCGGATGCCGTGGGTGATCGTGGTGTGGATGGCGTCCACGGTGCCGCCCCACAGCCATTCGTCGTCGTTCAGGTTGGGATAGCCCTTGAAGCCTTGGGCTCCTGAACCGTGACACTGGGAGCAGTTGACGTTGAAGGCCGACCGGCCGCCGGCCATGGCGAATTCCAGCAGGGCCGGGTCGGTGCGGATTTTTTCTAGCGACGACGCATCGATCTGCTCGCGCATGCCCTTCTGGGCGGCGCGGGCCTCGGTCAGGGCCTCGGCGACTTCCGCGCGCGAGCTATACCCGATGACGCCGGTGGTGTGGCTGGAGATCAGCGGCCAAGCCGGGTAGACGATCCAGTAGCCCACGGACCAGATGACCGTGGCCCAGAAAATCCACAGCCACCAGCGGGGCAGGGGATTGTCCAGTTCGCGGATGCCGTCCCACTCGTGGCCGGTGGTCTCGATGCCGGAAAGCTCGTCGACGTGTGAAGTATCGGCCATGGTTCAATCGTCCTCCAACGGGCGCCGAGCGGCGGCTTCGAAGGTTTTGCGGTTGGCCGGCCTGAGTGCGTAGACGAGGACGGCGATGAACAGGGCCACCAGGTAGAGGAGACCCCAAGTCTGGGCGAAGGCGGATGTGGTTTCGAAGCTCATTGGGGCCTCCTATCGGTAATTCTCTTCCGCCTTGTAGACGGAGAAATCGACCATGGTGCCGAGCACCTGCAGGTAGGCAACCAGGGCATCCATTTCGGTCGGTTCGCCGTCCTGGCGATCGAAGTTTCGGACGCTGGCGCCGGGGTAGCGCTCGACCAAGGCCTCGGCGCCGTCGGCATCCGGATCCAGTTGCGACGCCAAGTCGTCGGCGGCCTTGGCCAACATGTCGTCCGAATAGGGTACGCCGACGGTGCGGTTGGCCTTCAGATGATCGGCGATGTCGTCCGTCCTGAGCGGTGTCTTGGCCAGGAACGGATATCCCGGCATGACCGATTCCGGTACCACGGAACGCGGATCGATCATGTGGGTGACGTGCCATTCGTCGGAGTACTTACCGCCAACGCGCGCCAGATCCGGTCCGGTGCGTTTGGAGCCCCACTGGAAGGGATGGTCGTACATACTCTCGGCGGCCAGGCTGTAGTGGCCGTAACGCTCGATCTCGTCCCGGAACGGCCGCACCATCTGGCTATGGCAGTTGTAGCAGCCTTCGCGGATGTAGATGTTGCGCCCGGCCAGTTCCAGTGGCGTATAGGGCCGCATGCCCTTGACCTTCTCGATGGTGCTTTCGAGATAGAACAGTGGGGCGATCTCGACGATGCCGCCGATAGCGACGACGACCAGGATGCCCACCGTCATCAGGATCGAGTTGGTTTCGAATCGCTTGTGGTCGATCATGACGCGGCTCCTTCGGTGCTCGTAGGCGCGGTGGGAGCGGGAACGATGGCCGCTTCGGTGCGCAGGTCGCCGCGTGCCGTGCGCCAGACGTTGTAGGCCATCACGGCCGCGCCGATGACGTAAAGAAAGCCACCGAAGGCACGGATGACGTAGAACGGATGCATGGCCTCCACGGTCTCGGCGAAGGAGTACTCAAGGAAACCGAGGGCGTCATAGGCGCGCCACATCAGGCCCTGCATGATGCCCGACACCCACATGGCGGCGGCGTAAATGACGATACCCAACGTCGCCAACCAGAAATGCGCGGACACCAGGTTCAGCGAATACAGCCGTTCGCGGCCCCACATGCGTGGCGCCAGGAAGTAGACGGCGCCGAAGCTGACCATGCCGACCCAGCCCAAGGCACCTGAATGCACGTGGCCGATGGTCCAGTCGGTGAAGTGGCTGAGGCCGTTCACCGCCTTGATGGACATCAGCGGGCCTTCGAAGGTGCTCATGCCGTAGAAAGCGATGGAGATGGCCATCATGCGCAGCACCGGATCGGTGCGCAGCTTGTCCCAGGCGCCCGACAGCGTCATCAGGCCATTGATCATGCCGCCCCAACTGGGCATCCAGAGCATGATGGAGAACGTCATGCCGAGGGTCTGCGCCCAGTCAGGCAGGGCGGTGTAGTGCAGGTGGTGCGGTCCGGCCCAGATGTAGAGGAAGATCAGGCTCCAGAAGTGGACGATGGAAAGCCGGTAGGAATAGATCGGCCGTTTGGCCTGCTTCGGCACGTAGTAGTACATGATGCCAAGGAACCCTGCCGTCAGGAAGAAGCCGACGGCGTTGTGGCCGTACCACCACTGGATCAGGGCGTCCTGAACGCCGGACCAGAGAATATAGCTCTTGGTGCCGAAGATGCTGACCGGGATGGTCAGGTTGTTGATCACGTGCAGCAGGGCCACGGTGACGATGAAGGCCAGGAAGAACCAGTTGGCGACGTAGATGTGCGGCTCCTTGCGGCGCGCCAGCGTGCCCAGGAAAACCAGCAGGTAGGTCACCCAGACCAAGGTCAGCCAAATATCCACGTACCATTCGGGCTCGGCGTACTCCTTCGACTGGGTAATGCCGAGGACATAGCCCGACGCGGCCATGACCAGGAACAGCTGATAGCCCCAGAACACGAACCAGGGCGCCCAGCCGCCGACGAGGCGCGCCTGGCAGGTGCGCTGAACCACGTGGAACGACGTCATCAGCAGCGCATTACCGCCGAAGGCGAAGATCACGGCCGACGTATGCAGCGGCCTGAGACGGCCGAATGTGGTCCAGGGCAGGTCCAGATTGAGCACCGGAAAGGCCAATTGCAACGCGATGAAGAGCCCTGCCGAAAACCCGACCAGACCCCAGAACACGGTTGCTACCAGGGCGGCACGGATCACCGCATCGTTGTAATGCACGCCACCTTCCGGCACGCCGCCGACGCGGCCGCCGGTATCACCGCCACGCCGCAGCACCCAGAAGATGCCGGCAATGCAGAACAGGAACAGCAACAGCGCATGCGCATAAAGCCCCGGGTCGTGGGCGCCGGAGGCCAGAAAAAGGCCGATCAGGCCGCCGAGGCCAAGACCGGAATAGGCAATGACGTTGATCAAGTGACTTCTCCGTCGGTCGATCAGGAACACAACTGGCACGTCATCGGCCGCCAAAGCGGACCGAGGCGACCCTCGTCTCTGAACAAG
>JAJFGK010000036.1 GCA_021776195.1 Kiloniellaceae bacterium
CCTGCAAGGCACCGGATGATGGACGCCGGCCCCCGGGGGAACCCTGGAACCGGACGCCGAAAAGAACCAGGACCGCAGGCAGAAATTCAATCAAAGGGCTCAAATCGAGCTTGACGCAGCAGCTTTATGTAAAGAACCAATGAGCGTGAATAGGAACCCATCCTATGGGTTCCTATTCACGCTCATTGGTATAAGTCGTTGTTGAACCAATGCGGTAGCCAGCATCGGCGATCCTTGAACATCTGCCAAGCGATGCCAAGTTCGTCCTGCCGCTGTCGCGATCTCGATAGCCGGGCGGGCCTCCCCCGGCCCTGGCCGGACTGTTCCCTTTTTAACTGGAATATCGTTGCCGAACCGGCTAAAGACAAATTTGCAGCACTCCTCTTATCGGTACAGGGACGTCGGACACCATGACGGTCACGCGCGGTCACCGCTTTTTGCAAACCCCAGGACCAACCCCGGTGCCGGAGCGCATCATGAATGCCATGAACCGGCAGCCGATTGATTATTCGGGGCCTGAATTCATGAAGATCGCGACGGGGTGTCTCGACGATTTGCCCCAGCTCTTTCGCACCGAAAGCCCGGTTTTCGTCTATTCGGCCAACGGGCACGGCGCTTGGGAAGCCGCGCTCTGCAATACGCTTTCCCCCGGCGACAAGGTGCTGGGGCCGGAATGTGGGGTCTTCGCTCTGAGTTGGGCCGAGATGGCCGAAGCCCTGGGCGCCGAGGTCGAGATCGTGCCCGGCGATTGGCGACATGCCTTCGATTTGGAACTGGTTCGCGAGCGCCTGGCGGCCGATAGCAGCCACGCGATCAAGGCCGTCCTGGCGGTCCATACCGATACCGCCAGCGGCGTGACCAGCGACATCCCGGGCCTGCGCCGCGTGCTGGACGAGCTGGGACACCCGGCGCTGTTGATGGTCGATACCATCGCCTCGCTGACCACGACCGACTACCGGATGGACGATTGGGGCGTGGACGTGACGGTGGCCGCTTGTCAGAAAGGCCTGATGATGCCCCCCGGCCTGTCTTTCACCGCGGTCGGTCCGCGTGGACTGGAGGCAAGCCAGGTGGCGACAACGCCGCGTCGCTATTGGGATTGGCGTCTGCGCTATGACACCGACCATTTCTACAAGCGCTTCTGCGGCACCGCCGCCGAACTATTGATCTTCGGCCTGCGCGAAGCCATCGATCTGATCATGGAAGAGGGGCTGGACGCCTGCGCCCGCCGCCATGCCCGCCTGGCCGCCGCCGTCCATCGGGCGGTCGAGGTCTGGGGCCGGGCAGGCGCGCTTGAGCTCAACGCCCTGGTCCCGGGAGACCGCGCCAACGCCGTGACGACGGTTCGTGTCGCCGATGACGTCGATGCCCATGGCATCCGTCGCCTCTGCCGCGATCGCTACGATGTCGCCCTGGGCGGTGGACTGGGCAAGATGGACGGCCGCGCTTTTCGGATCGGGCACATGGGCTGGGTCAACGAAGCGACGCTTCTCGGAGCCCTGGGCACCGTGGAGTTGAGCCTCAAGGTGCTTGGCGTGCCCCACGAGAGCGGTGGCGTCGAGGCGGCGGTGGCTTCATTGTCGGCAAGCGAGAACGAGACCCGGCAGCTCGCCGCCGAGTAACCCTCAGCCCAGCCAGATCTCCTCGCCGAAGATGTAAGAGGTGGGGTGCATGGAAAAGCCCTGCACGGAACTCTTGGCGACCGCGAAGACCGACCGCCAGAGCGGCTGTACGATCGGGCCGTCTTCTTGCAGGATCGTCTCAAGCTCCATCATGATCGCCTTGCGGTCATCGATGTTCAGCGTGCCCTCGGCGTCGGTCAGGCGGGCGTCGAAGTCCGCGTTCGAGTAGTGCGACTCGTTCCAGGGCACATCGCTGCGATAGGCCAGACTCAAGACCATGAAGCCCAGGGGGCGATGGGTCCAGGCGGTGAAGCCGAAGGGCACCTTGTCCCACCGATCCCAGAACTGCGATGACGGCAGGAGTTCGATCTCGACCTCGATATCGGCGTCCTTCCACATCTCGACCATGGCCTGGACCGCGGCGAGTTCCCAGGGCGGGTCCTTCTTGCAGACGATTGTCGTCTTCAGGCCGCTGGCGCCGGCATCTGCCAGCAGCGTTTTGGCCTTGGCCAGGTCGCGACGGAAGGGCGCCAGCGGGTAATAGTCGGGATGGATCGGGCAGACGTGATGATGCTCGGCCGGCCGGCCGATGCCGCGATGGGCGATGTCGAGGACGCGATCCGGGTCGATGGCAAGCCGCAGGGCCTGGCGCACGCGCGGGTCGGCAAACTCGGGCAGGTCGACCTGCACCCGGGCGACCGCGGTTTGCGCGGTTTCGGCCGAGTGGATCCGCACATCGGGGATGACCTTCAGGATATCGATCTGACTGATATCGCCCTCGTCGATGGCATCGACCTGGCCCGATGCCAGGGCGCCGATGGCGGCGGAGGGATCGTCGCCCATGTCGACAAAGGTGATCTGCTGCAAGAAGGGGCCCTCGCCCCAATAGTCGTCGCGCGCCTGCAAGATCGACTTGATGCCGACCTCGTGTTCGATCAGCTCGAAGGCGCCCGTGCCGTTGGATCCCGGTCCGAACTTGAAGCCTTCCGCGGGGTCCAGGATGAGCAGGGGATAGTGAAAGAGGTGCTCGGGTACCGCGACCTGGGGAACCCTGAGATTCAATCGCAGGCGATGGTCGCCCAGAACTTGGATCGCCTTGCGCGACCACAAGGCGCCTCCGGTGTCGTCCATCATGTAGCCCTTCATGAGGCCGAGGACCGATGATCCGTTTTCCGGGGTCAGGGCATGGCGCAGGTTGGCGGCGACATCTTCCGCCGTGAAGGCCCGTCCCGAATGCCATTTGACCTCGTCGCGGAGCGTCAAGGTCCAGGTCTTCAAGTCATCGCTGGCTTCCCAGCTCTTGACCAGATAGGGCCGCGTGACGTTGTCGTGTCCGGTCCGCGTCAGGTACTCGCAGACCTGACGGGCCACATTGGAATCGCGCACCCAGGAAAAGGTGTGGGGGTTGCTGACATCCTGGACGCGCATCGCCATCTTGAGGGTGCCGCCGTTCGGCTGCGCCCTGGCCGCGGGGATCGGGGCCTCGCCGGTGACCTGGCCGACGAAACCATAGGCGGCAGCCGAGGAAAGGCCCAACAAGGTCGCGTAGCGCAAAAACTCGCGGCGCGCGATTCGGCCATCGATGAGCTGTTCTTTCAGCGTGGCGATGTGACGATGAGCCCGCGCCTCGGACATTCGGACTTCTCCGTTCCTCAGTGTGCGGCCAGACAGTCGCTGGCAAGGAGACCGCAGAGTCGCCAAGGGCGCCGGAACGATCGAGTCATAGCTGCGTGTGGGAGCAATTCAACACTGAGAATGTGACCAGGATGAGGCAGAACCTGCCGTCCGACGGCGTCGGCGACTGGCCGGAATCCGACATTCGCTCCCATTACACGCAATGACTTGAAAGAAACTCAGCGAAAACATGAAACGATCGGTTAATTCAGGGAGGTTTTTGGGAATATTTGCGCGACGGTTCGCTCCGACCTCCCGGTCGTGCCCCTTCGTGGGGCTCAAAGATTTGATTTCACGGACAGATTCGGCCCACCTGAGGCCCCGCCGCGGGGTCATCGGGCGGTTTCCGGGGGGGGGCGATATTGCTGGGTCCTTTAAGCATCACTTAACGACCCAGAGGCATAATCCTGGATGCTTAAGCACACCGCCCGGTTCGCTTTTGGTGGAACCCTAACGGCAAGTGATGGACGACCCTGACCATGGAAAAGAAGAAAACCACCCTGACGCAAGACGATGTCGCCAAGCTGATGGCGGATCCCTCCACCGCGGTTCGTAGCGAAACGGCAAGCAAGCTCGCCGCGCAGTACGAGGAAGTCTGCGCCGAAATGTCGGACAGTGAGCGGCAAATCGCCGAGGAGATTTTTCGGGTCTTTGCCCAAGACGCCGAGGTCATGGTTCGCGAGGCGATGGCGTCCCAGCTGAAGACGGCCAAGGACCTGCCCCACGACGTCGCGATGGCATTGGCCGCGGATGTCGACTCGGTCTCGCTGCCGATGATCAAATTCTCCGAGGTTTTGAGCGAAGAGGACTTGCTGAAGATCGTCAAAAGCGAGAGTGCGGCCAAGCAGACAGCCGTCGCCCAGCGCGACAAGGTCTCCGGTACAATCGCCTCCGCATTGATCGATACCGGCAACGAGTCCGCCGTGGCTCGGCTCGTCGCAAACGAAGGCGCGGAGTTGGCCGAGAGCCACTACGACCGGGTCCTGGACGAGTACAGCAGCAGCGAGTCGGTTGCCGATTCACTGGCGCGCCGCCCCTCGCTTCCAACCAAGGTGTCGGAGAAACTGGTGAGCGCGCTGAGCGCCAAGCTGGAAGACTTTTTGGTCAACAAGCACGATCTCTCCCCCGACGTCGCCAGCAACCTGGTCCTGCAGACCCGCGAGCGGGTGACGGCGAGCTTGAAAGAAAACGGCTCGGCCGATGACGAACTGGAGGAGATGGTCTATCAGCTTCAAGTCAACGGCAAGCTCACGGGATCCCTGATCCTGCGCTCGCTCTGCGTCGGCGATATGGCTTTCTTCGAGGCGGCCATGGCCCGCCTGGCCAAGGTTCCGCTGCGCAACGCGCGTATCTTGATCCACGATCAAGGCAAGCTCGGCATGGAATCGCTCTACAGCCGGGCCGGTCTCGACGAGCGCCTTTTCCCGGCCTATCGGGCCGGCATCAAGCTGATCGAGGAGACCGACTACGACTGCGGTGCGCAAGATCGCGAGCGCTTCGTCCAAAAACTGATCGAGCGTCTCTTGACCCAGTTCGACGAGCCCGGCTGTGAAGTCGAGCCCGAGGAGGTTCAGTTCCTGATGGCCAAGCTGGAGAACATTGCCGCCTGACCGAACGGATCGATCGGAAGGACCCTTCGAAAAGGCCCTCCATTTGGAGGGCCTTTCTCTTTTCGTCAGTTCGATTATCAGGCCCCGATACGGCCCAAGACGGTGAAGGCCTGAACCGGTTCCTTTAAATTCTTCAGATTATGCTCGCCGGCGCTTTCGGTGGCGTAGGCGCCTTGAAGCCGCTCCGCCGTCTTCGCCCCAACCAGAATATTGTTGTCGGCGGCGATTCCTGCCAGGCGCGCGGCGAGATTGATGACCGGCCCGGTCGCACTAAAGATCCAGCGCGACCCCTTGGCGCCCTCGAGCCGGCTCGAGCCCACCAGTGCGGGCCCGCTGTTCAATCCCATATGAAGACTCAGCGGGTGCGCGCCGATTTCTTGGTTCAGTTGCGTCGTGACCTCGAAAAGCTGGAGCGCCGCCTCGACCGCGCTGTGACAGTGCGCAATCGGCGTGGGCGCCTGAAAAATCGCCATCATGCCGTCGCCCATGGTTTGGCTGACATCGCCGCCGCCTGCGTGAATGCGGTCGAGATACCCGGCGAAATATTGCTCGACCAGGGTGTTGACGATATCGGAGTCGATCTCCTCGCAAAGTCGGGCGTAGCCGCTGATGTCGAGAAAGAGGACCGTCACGTCGGTTTCCTGAAGTCCCAGGTCAGGCGCCTCCGGGTTGGCCGTGACTCGCCGCCTGACCGTCTCCGGCACGAACTTCTCCAAGTGGTCCTTGATCCTGGTGAGCCGGCCGACCTTGGCATCGATGGCTTGCTTCTGGCGCAGCGCGGTCTTGATGCGAGCCTGCAACTCGCGCTCGTTGACCGGCTTGGTCAGAAAGTCGTCGGCGCCGGCCTCGATACCTCTGATCCGATCTTCGAAGCCATCCAATGCGGTCATGATGATTACCGGGGTGAGCCGGGCATCGTCGTCTTCCTTGAGCCGGCGGCAGGCCTCGAATCCGTCCATGACCGGCATCATGACATCGAGCAGAATCAAATCGGGCCGGTCTTCGGCGACCCGCTCCAAGGCTCTCGCGCCGTTCTCGGCCGATTGCGTCGCATAGCCCAGGGCCTCGAGTTCCTGTTCCAGGATATCCCGATTGAAGGGCTCGTCATCGACGATCAGGATTGTGGCCTTCTCGGTCATGGCTCCGAAGGTCCGTCGTTGCCGGCCCCGGCGGGCGCGGCCCGCCCGAGATAGCGTTCGATCTTGGCAAAGAGGACGTCCTCGTCGATCGGTTTGGTGATGTAGTCCTCGCATCCAGCGTCCAGGGCGCGCTCGCGGTCGCCGCGCATCGCGTGCGCCGTGACCGCGATGATCGGGACGTCTCGAAGCTTCTCGTCTTCCTTGAGCCGGCGTGCCGCCTCCCAGCCATCCATCGCCGGCAGGGATAGATCCATGAGGATCAGATCCGGCCGGTCATGCCTGGCGGCCTCGATACCGCGTTCGCCGTCCTCGGCGGTGATGACGCTGTAGCGTTCTTCCAGAAGCTGGACCAGAAGGTCCCGATTGAAGGCGACGTCTTCGACCACCAGTATCTTCTTCACGATGCCACCTCGCTCGCAGCGTTGCTGCGGCAGGCGGCCAGGGCCCGACGGACTTCAGCGAGAAGCTCTTCGCGGCTGAGGCCTTGCTTGTGAATGATCGCCATGGCGCGAGACCTCAACTGTTCTTCCTCTTCATTGCTCAATGACTTCGCCGTCAGGACGATCACCGGCAAACGACCGGCGAGCCCCCGTTCTTCAAGCACATCGAGAACGGCAAAGCCATCGAGTCTTGGCATCAGGAGATCGAGCAGGAGCACATCGGGAAGGCGCTCGTCGATGATCTGAAGGGCGTCCTTGCCATCCAAGGCGGTCTCCAACTCGTAACCATCGTTTTCGAGCAACTGGCCGATCATGTCGGGAACCAGGGGGTCGTCGTCGGCAACCAGAATGCGGCCGCGCAGCGGCGCGACCTGCCGCAAGGTGTGAAACACGGCATCGTGTTCCAGGGGTTTTACCAGGTAGCCGTCGGCGCCGAGGCGGAATCCGCGTTCGCGGTCTTCCAGGATCGATAGCAAGATGACGGGGATATCGCGGGTGGTGGGATCCAGTTTCAGTTCGCTGAGAACCTGCCAGCCATCCTTGTTCGGCATCAAAATATCCAGCGTGATGGCGAGCGGCCGCAGCCGTCGCGCCATATCCAGTCCCTGGGATCCGTTGCTGGCGCCGACGACCCGGTAACCCTGGTCGGCGAGATTTTCCCGCAGAAGCTCGATGGTGTTGGGATCGTCGTCGATCGCCAAGAGCAGGTTTTCCGGCCCGGGATGGGTCAGCACTTGGGACTCGCGGTCACCCATATGGGGTGCGAGTAGGGCGGATTTCTGGTCGAGGGGCAGGGTGACGGTAAAGACGGCGCCCTGTCCGGGCTCGCTATGAACCGTGATCGTCCCGCCGATCAGTTTCACGAATTCCCGGGTGATGGATAGACCGAGCCCGGTCCCGCCATACTCGCGGGTCGAGCTGGAGTCGACCTGGTGGAAGGCTTCGAAAATTCGTCCCTGATCCTCGGCGTCGATGCCGATGCCGGTATCCTGGACCGCGATGCAGACCGCGTCTTCGGCACAGCCAACCCGGATTGTCACCCCGCCCTGTTCCGTGAACTTCACCGCATTGCTGAGCAGGTTCAGAAGAATCTGTTTCAGTTTCTCCGAATCGGTGACGACCGGCCGCAGGGTCTCGTCAATCTCCTTGGCGACCGAAAGGCGCTTTTGGGCCGCCATCGGTTCAACCGTCTTGACCGCCTCGTCGACCACCGCGGCGATATCCGCATGGCTGAGCCGCAGCTTGGTCTGGCCAGCCTCGACCTTGGCGAGATCGAGAACCGAGTTGATCAGCGAGAGCAGATGATCGGCGCTGATGAGGATTTTTTCCAGGTTCTCGTACTGCTTGTCCGGGAGATCGTCCTTGGATTTGCGCAGGACCAGGCGGGTGAAGCCGATGATCGCGTTCATCGGCGTGCGCAGTTCATGGCTCATGTTGGCGAGGAACTGGCTCTTTGCCAGGGTCGCGACTTCCGCTTCTTCCTTAGCCCGGCGCAACGCGAGCTCCGCGCTCTTGCGGTCGGTGATATCGCTGATCGAACCAGCCATGCGGTAGACCCGACCGGTCTCATCGCGCAGGCCCAAGCCGCTGACCGCGACCCAGCGGGGCTCGTCGCCGGAAGTGAGGAGGCGCATCTCGAAGCTGAGGAACCGGGTGACGCCACGCAGGTGGTCGCGGAATGCCGTCACCATCTGTTCCTGGTCCTCGGGCAGGATCTTTTTCCGGAGGTCTTCCGGCAGCATGGTTTCGCCGGCGGAGGTGATGCCGATGATGGCTTTGAACCGTGGCGAGACATGGATCCGTTCGGTCTGGAAGTCCCAATCCCAAAGGCCGTCGTTGGTGCCCTGCATGGCCAGGGCGTAGCGTTCCTCGCTGGTCTTCAGCGCGGCTTCGGTTTGCACCCGACGGGTGATGTCGCGCAGGTAGGCGGTAAAGCAGGGCTCGCCCATGATTTCGCCTTCGGTGATCGCCACTTCCACCGGGAAGGTGCTGCCGTTCGCCCGCATCGCCTCCAACTCGATGCGGCGGCCGATCACGTCGGAACGCCGCGTCCTCAGATAGCGCTCGACCCCGGCCCGGTGAGCGGCGCGGAAGCGCTCGGGGATAATCAGATCGACAAGCTGTTTTCCGAGAACCGCCTCGCGTTTGTAGTTGAAGGTCCGCTCCGCCGCGGGATTGAATTCCAGGATGCGCCCCTCGGCGTCGATGGTGATGACACAGTCCAGAGCGCTCTCCAGGATCGAGCGCTTGAGCGCTTCGCTATCCCGAAGCGAAGCCTCGGCTGCCAGTCTGGGTGTGATGTCGCGAAGGTAGGCTGTGAAGATGAACCTGCCGTCGACCTGGCTGCTGGTGATGGCAATCTCGGCCGGAAAGCTGGTTCCGTCGCGACGCATGGCGGGACGCTCGATGCGCTGGCCCATCAGCTTGCCCTGTCCCGACTCGAGGAATCGCGCGACACCGGCGTAGTGCGCGGCCCTCTCGCCCTCCGGAATCATCAGTTCCGCCATCGACTGGCCGAGGACCTCCTCGCGCCGATAGCCGAAGGTCTGTTCGGCGGCATGGTTGAACTCGACGATTTCTCCTGTTTCGTTGATCGAGATGACGCAATCGATGGCGCTCTCGAGGATCGCCCGCTTCAACGACTCGCTATCGCGCAGCGAGTTCTCGGCCTGCTTGCGCTCGGTGATGTCGCTATAGGCCATCACCAGGCCGCCACCCTCGACCGGCTTGCCGACAACCTCCAGGACGGTGCCGTCGGCGCGCGTGCGTTCGTGAAGGAAGGGCTCGCCGCTCTCTGCGACACGCAGCCGGCGCTGCACAGCCGCCTCGACGTCCTCGTCGCCGAATTCGCCGCGCTCGCTGGTGTAGCGAAGCACATCCTCCCAGGGCTTGCCGAGCTTCAAGCGGTCGCCCGGTATGTCGTGAATCTCGAGAAACCGCGTGTTCAGGGCGATGACGTTCAGATCGTCGTCGATCATCGCGATGCCCTGGCTCATGTTGTCCAGCGTGGCCTCCAGCACCGCCGACTTTTCCGCCAACTCGGCCTCGCGGGCCTTGAGCTCCGTCAGGTCGCTGAAGACCGCCACGCTCCATCCGTCGGCCGTCTTGCGCTCGGTGATCCTGACCCAACGGCCATCGGCGAGCTTTTGCATGTGGGGCGTGTCGGGATTGCGGTGATTGGCGAGGCGCCACTGAATCCAGGCCTCGGCATCCGTCTCCTCGAACTGAATGATACCGCGGGCGACCGCGGCCCGGCAGATTTCCTCGAAGGAGGCTCCCGGCTCGGCCAGATCGGTCAAACCGCCGTAGAAATCGAGGTAGTTGTTGTTGCAGAGCACCAGGCGGTCTTCGCCGTCGTAGAGGGCGAAGCCCTCGGAGATGCTCTCGATGGCGTCGACCAGACGCTGCCGGCTCTCGCGCAGATCTTCCAGAACCTTCCGGCGCTCGGTGACGTCGGTGAAAACGCCGAGCGAGCCGCGGAACTTGCCATCGGGGCTTTCGACCGGGCAGGCCGACAGCGTCACCGCGACCTGTTCGCCGTCCTTGCGGGTCAGGGAGACCTCATAGGAACTGGCCTTTCCCTGCTGGCGCAGCTTCTGGTGTTCGGCGATGATGGCGCGGTTTTCCCGATCGAACAGAAAGTCGCCGGGCTGGCCGATGATTTCCTCGGCGCTGTAGCCGGTCAGTTCGCAAAACCTTCGATTCACGTAGGTGTGCTTGCCGTCCTCGATGACCCGCAGTCCCTCGTTCATGGTGTCGACCAGCGAACGATAGCGGGTCTCGCTGGCATCCAGGGCGGCGACCGTGGCGCGGCCTTCGCTGACATCGGTCGATATGATGCCGATGGCGATGATCTGGCCGTTCTTGTCGAGAATTGGAAACTTCAACACTTTGAAAATCAGCGGCCCCGTCGAACTCTCGACAATCTGCTCGCGCTCGACCACCTGGCGCGTCCTCAAGACCTCCTGGTCGTGGCTGCTCGGGCCGCCGGCCATCGGACCCGAGAAAAGCTCCTCGGAGGTCCTGCCGACGATCGCCTCGCGGGTCAGACCGTGAAGCTCTTCGAAGCGGCGGTTGGTGAAGAGATAGCGCCCCTGGACATCCTTCATGGCGATGATCGTCGGCGAGTGGTCGGTCAGCGCGGCCATCCAGGCCTCGCTTTCCCGCAGCGCATCCTCGGTTTGCTTGCGCGCGGTTATCTCCTGGACGAAGCCCTCGAAGTAAAGCGGCTGGCCGGCCTCGTCATAGACCGTCCGGGTGTCTTCGGAGATCCAGATCGCCGAACCGTCCTTGCGGTAGAGCCGGGTCTCGAGGCCCTCGACCTTGGCCGAGGCCTGCCAGTTTTCGGCCAGGAGTTGGCGCAGGTCTTCGTTGCGATAGAGCTGCGCTCCGACATTGTCGACGTGGGTCTTCATCTCCGCGGGATCGGCGTAACCGAAGATCCGCGCGAAGGCGGGATTGCAGTAGAGGATGCGGCCGTCCAGGCTGGTTCGAAAGACTCCGGTTGGCGCATGCTCGATGGTGGCGCGAAAATCGCCGCCGTCGAAGTCATCAGGCCCGTTGTCCGCCGGTCCGCCAAAATCGCCCTGCGCCATTTCACCTATCCCTCAGGTGTCCCGATGGGTCCCCTCGCGGCGGGATCCTCGTGATCACCGTACTATCCGCCCCACCTCGCCATCGGCAAGTATAGCGGCCATTGCGGTCATCTTGCCATAATTTCGGGTGAGGTTGACTTCACACTACCCCGTCTTCTGGCGGACCAGGGGATTGAAGGCACGGCGGGCGCCTCCCTGCCTTTTTTCCCCTGGATAAGGTTGTTAGGGTGACATTAGGCCTTCGTTTGTAATTTGTTCCTGTCTTCGCCCTGGTTGCGGGAGAGGCGGGGCTCTGGTCCGGCCTGGGTGGTTTGAACGGGGCCATGGCGCAGGCCAAGGACGACGGGAGGAAAGATGACCCGATTGGCGAATGTTGGTGGCGCGATTGCCGGCCCTGCTACCCTGCTGTTGGCGGGCTTGCTGACGCTGGCCGGCCCAAGCAGCGGCCGCGCCGACGAGCCCGTGGCCTGGACCATGGCCAGTGCCTTTTCCAGTAAACTCCCTCAGTTCGGCAGCCTGGCACTTCGCCTCACCGAGAGTCTGGGGCGTGTCTCGGGCGGGAACATTCAGGTCGAGTTCGCCGAGCCGAACAGCTTGATTGCGCCGCTGGAAATGTTCGACGCGGTGGCGATCGGTGCGCTCGATGCCGCCTGGTCGACGCCCAGTCACTGGGTCGGCAAGGACGAGGCCCTGGCAATATTCTCGTCAGTGCCCTTCGGCCCGCGCGCGGGAGAGTACGCCGCCTGGCTCTACTATGGCGGTGGCTACGAGCTCATGGACGAAATCTATGCCCAGCATGGCATCAAGTCCCTCATTTGCGGCGTCGCGGCGCCGGAGGCTTCCGGCTGGTTCCGCGAGGAAGTCAACGTGCTGGAGGATTTTCAAGGACTGAAAATGCGCTTCTTCGGACTCGGCGCCAAGGTCATGGACCGCCTGGGCGTCGCGGTCCA
Source organism: Kiloniellaceae bacterium (assembly GCA_021776195.1). The sequence goes on from JAJFGK010000036.1 coordinate 12,031, forward strand.
AGTGCTTCGCGGCGGCGATATCTATCTGGCCCTGGCCCGCGGCCGCATCGACGCCACGGAGTTCAACATCCCGGCGATCGACCGCACCCTGGGATTCTACGAAGTCGCCAAGCACTACTACTTTCCGGGCTGGCATCAGCAAGCGAGTCTCTTGGAACTCATGATGAACCGCGAAAAATGGGACGCGCTCAGCGACACGCAACGGGCCCAGATCGAGATTTCCTGCGGCGACAATTTTCGCGAGGGACTGGCCGAGGGAGAGGCGACCCAGGCGGAGGTCCTGCATGACCTGGAAGCGCGTGGCGTCACCTTGCATCGCTGGTCGCCGGTGATCCTCAAGGCCATGGAAGCCGCCTGGCTCGAGGTGGCGGCCGACCTGTCGTCCAAGAACAGCAACTTCAAGAAGGTCTGGGACTCCTTTTCGGCCTTCCGCGACAAGAATAAGATCTGGCGCGATCACGGTTACCTTTGATCGGACACTGCCAGGCCAAGCGGGTGCCGTTCCGACCGGTGCTGGCGAAAATGTGAGCGATCGCAACAAAATCTTTAAATCGGCCCGCTTGACGAACCCCCTGCCGCGGCCCCACCTACCCCTCATGAACTGGAGACCCGGTCTCCACGGTGTCCATTTGAGGTACGGCCAGATGGTCCGTACCCGATCCGCGCAGTCAGGGGAGCCACGACTATGAACCTCACGCGAAGCGTTTCCGCCATGGCTTTTGCCGCCGCGTCCCTGCTTGCCGCCGGGTCCAGTCTACAGGCGGCGGAAGAGACCACGGTCATCGAGCTGACCCAGACCGCCTGTCAGTTCATCGAGACCGAGGGTGGTGTCGACCATAGGTTCAAGACCACCCAAAAAGCCGATTGCGAGGCCATCAACGACGAGACCGGCGAGGCGAGACTGGCCGGTGCCGTGCCGCTGGAGCTGAAGCCCGGCAAGTACATCTTTCGGGTCACCAACCGCGATGTGCCCTACCCACTGGGTTTCTGGCTGCGCGGCGACGGGCTCGTGGCACGGGCAACGCTGCCCAGCATTTCGGGCGGCGGCATGACCACCGGCAAGACGCTCGACTATGAAATCGTGCTGGAAGAGGGCGAGTATGTCTTTTCCTGCCCGCTGAACCCGACGCCCGACTATCCAATCGTCGTCAAGGGCTGAGCCCTTCGCCGGACCATTGGTCCGGAGTCGTTGCCCCGGCTGACCGTTTGCTGCCATAGTCTCCCTGGATTTGATTTGGGAGGGCGTCATGTTTGCTGTCGAACCCCTGACCGGCGCACTCGGCGCGGAGATTGCCGGCATCGACCTGGCCCGCGGCTTGGACGCACAGCAGTTCACCGCCCTGCGCCGGGCCTGGAACGAGCATCTGGTACTGGTCTTTCGCGACCAGGATCTCGACCCGGAAGCCCAGACGGCCGTTGCCCGACAGTTCGGCGAGCTGCACATTCACCCCTACGTCGAGGGCTTGCCCGATCACCCCGAGGTCATCGAAATCGTCAAGGAGCCCGAAGAGGCCAACGCCTGGGGCGCCGGTTGGCATTCCGACGTCAGCTTCGAGGAACGGCCCTCGCTCGGGTCATTGCTGCACGCCAAGGAGATCCCGCCCTTCGGCGGCGATACTCTCTTTGCCAACATGGAGTTGGCCTACGAGACCCTGCCGGCCGAGACCAAGGAACGGATCGCGGGCCTGACGGCGATCCACCGCTCGGGTAAGCCGGAGCGCTACGCGGACAGCTATCGCAGCATGCGCCCGCGCCAGAACGATGCCCGCCGGACCAGCCATCCCGTGGTCCGGACCCATCCCGAAACCGGCCGCAAGATCCTCTTCGTCAACCCGATCTTCACCGAGAGAATCGAAGACCTGGAGGAGGCCGAGGCCAAGCCGCTGCTGGCCGGTCTGCTCGCCCACGCGACGCGGCCCGAGTTTACCTGCCGGGTGCGCTGGGCGGCAAAGACCGTGGTCCTGTGGGACAACCGCTCGGTGCTGCACAACGCCATGACCGACTTCTTTGCCGCGCGCGGCAACACCGGCTATCGCCGTGTCATGCACCGGGTCACGATCGAAGGCGACCGGCCGCACTAGATAGCCCTGCCGAGCCGACGTCCCGGCGCCGGTCAGAAGACATTCAGCCGGCGGGTCAGGGCCTGCCACTCTGCCAGGCGGACGCGGGTCGCAGCGGGGTCGCTTTCGGCCACTTCATGCACCAGCATGTTCAGGGCGCCGACCAGGGCGCCGGTCGATTCGAGAAAAAGGCCGCTGCGCGAGGGCGCGTGAATGACGAGATCCGTGTAGTCCTGCGCCCAGTGGCAGAGCTCGTCGGTCACCACCACCAGGTCGCGGCCCGTGGTGCTCGCGATCTCCGACAGCAGCGGCGCCTCGTGGGCGTAGGGCACCATGTCGATGATGACCATGCAGTCTTGGCCGCCGCTTCTTGTCCCGGCCGCGCCGATCCATTCCGTCAGCATGCCGTCGTGGGCATGGAGGAAACGCACGTTGTCACGGGCCAGGGACAGCCGCCGAACGAAGTCCTCGGCGGCGCCGCGCACGGTCTGGAACCCGGTGACGTAGACAGTGTCGGCGTCCCGGACTGCCGACACCAGCCGTTCCCAGGTGGCCCCATGGAACTGTTCGAAAACGTCGATCAGGGCGCGCACCTCGGCGTCGAAGACCTCCTTCAAGGGGCTGTCGTGAACGGCCCTACCCTGGCTCAGTTCGTTGCCCGGCAGGCGCGCGTGCCGTTCCGCCTGGATCTCTCGCTTGAGCCCCGGCATGCCGCGGTAGCCGAGCCGGTGCAGCAGGCGGCTGACCGTCACTTCGCTGGTGCCGGCCTTCTTGGCGATCGAGGCGCCGGTCTGAAAGCTCAGGTCTTGGCTGTTGAGCAGGAGGTACTGCGCGACGCGGGCCTCCTGTTTCGGCAGTGCCGAGATGATCTCCTCGATCTTGCCGACGAAGGGCGGCGCGGCGGCTTGTGGATGGGACGAGAACGCACCCTTCATGAAAGCGATCTTTCGAATATTGACACTGTAACTAATCTTTCATAACGTAATGTCCGATGCAATCCTAGTGTCGATCACCGAAACTAGTGTCGATCAACGAAACTCGGGTCCGCCCGTTCCGCAAAGGAACCCTGCAGGGCGGCTTGGAACAGGGAGTAGGACAATGCTGAAATCAGTCCGATCGCGACTGCGTGCGACCGCGCGATCCGTTGTCGCCGTGGCGCTCGCCGGTGCCGTGGTGACCGCCTTCGCCGGCGGGACCGCACCGTCGGCCCAGGCCGCGGGAGAGTTGAACCTCTACAACTGGGGCGACTACATCAACCCGGAGGTTCTGAAACGTTTCGAGTCGGAGACCGGCATCAAGGTCAACCTCGACACCTATGGCACGAACGAGGAGATGCTGGCCAAGATTCAAGCCGGTGCCACGGGATACGACCTGGTGTTCCCCTCGGTCCACATGCACGACATCATGCACAAGCTGGACCTGCTGTGGGAAAGCAACATCAACGAGAGCCCCGGTTTCGAGAACATCGACCCTGAGTTCATTCGGGCGCAGACCGACCCAGAGGCCTCCTGGTGCCTGCCCTACGCCTGGGGCACGGTCGGGATCGTCTACAACAAGACCAAGGTCCCTGAGATCACCAGCTGGGATGACTTCTTCGCCATTCCCGAAAAGCACGGCGAGAAGATCACCATGCTGGACGATCTGCGCGAGACCATCGGCGTCGGCCTGATCATGAACGGCTATTCCGTCAACAGCCGCGACCCGGCCGAGTTGGACAAGGCCAAAGACTACATCCTGGCGCGCAAGGAGCGGATTTCCGCCTTCACCTACGACGTGCTGCCGCTGGTCCAGTCAGGCGATATCGCCGCGTCCCATTGGTACGTCGGGGCGATGTACACCGTGTTCCAGGACCCCGACACCATGGCCTATGTGGTGCCGGAAGAAGGCGCGACGATGTACCAGGAGGACATCTGCGTCCTCAAGTCGGCGCCCAACAAGGAGAACGCCAAGCTCTTCATGGAGTTCTACCTGCGCCCGGAGATCCCGGTGCTGAACGTCGAACAGCAGATGAACGGCACGCCCAACAAGGCGGCCCGCGCGGCGCTGCCAGAGAAATTCAAGACCCATCCCGGCATGAATCCCTCGGCGAAGGTGATGTCCAAGCTGCAGATTTTCGAGGACCTCGGCAAAGACCTCAAGAAGTACGACCGGGTCTGGACCAAAATACGGACCCAGTAACAGCGGTCGCGCGGCAGGAACCGGTGCGCCCGGTTTCTGCCGGGGGCGGGTCGAGACAGTGGTGCGGGGGGTCGGTCGGTCGTGCCGGTGAAGGGTTCCAGTATTGTTGTTGTCTCCGAGGCGACCAAGCGCTTCGCGGCGCCGGAAGGCGGGCATGTCACGGCGCTGGATTCGGTATCCCTGGAGGTCGGGGGCCGGGAGTTTATCACCCTGCTCGGGCCCTCCGGCTGTGGCAAGACGACCCTGCTGCGGACCCTCAGCGGCTTCGAGGATCTCGACTCCGGCAGCATTTCGATCGACGGGCAACCGATGTCGCAGGTGCCGCCTCACCGCCGCCCGGTCAACACGGTGTTCCAGAACTACGCGCTCTTTCCGCACCTCTCGGTCGGCGACAACATCGGCTATGGACTGGACGTCACCGGCTGCGCCCGAGCCGAGCGCGATCGGCGGGTGGCGGCGGCGCTGGAGCTGGTCGGGCTGACCGGCTTCGAGCGGCGCAAGCCGCGGCAGCTCTCCGGCGGTCAGCAGCAGCGGGTCGCGCTGGCCCGCGCCATCGTCAACCGGCCCAAGCTGCTGTTGCTCGACGAGCCTCTTTCGGCGCTCGACCGCAAGCTGCGCGTTTCGATGCAGCTCGAACTGAAGAACATCCAGAACGAACTGGGCATCGCCTTCGTCTTCGTGACCCACGATCAGGAGGAGGCCTTGACCATGTCCGACCGGATCGTCGTCATGGATCACGGCCGGGTCCAGCAGATCGGCACGCCCACGGCGATCTACGATCATCCGGTCTCCAAGTTCGTCGCCCAGTTCATCGGCGAGAGTAATTTCTTCGAAGGCCGATTGATGGCGATCGGCGATGGTCTGGCCCTGCAGGCCGATCATGGCCCGGTCATCCCCCTGAGCGACCAGGAGAGCCGGATGGCCGGTGCGGCGGCGCCGGGCGGCCGGGCCAGCGCACTGATCCGGCCGGAAGACCTGGAGCTGCTCGACGACGGCGCGGCGGCGCCGGCCGGTCATGGCGTCATCGAGGCGCGGTTGTCCCAAGTCGTCTTCGTCGGCTCCGATTTCCAGCTCGTCGCCGAAACCTTGGAAGGTCATCCCCTGCAGGCGACCATCCGCGATCCGTCGCGCAGCCTGGCGGCGCGGCTGAAACCGGGCGCGGCTCTGTCCTTTCACTATCGCGGCGATGCGCCGCGGGTCCTGCCGACGGGAGAGGACGCGTGACCGGCCTGGCGCGACGCCGGGGCGCGGTGCGGCTCGCCGGCCTGCTCACGCCGATTACCTTGGTCTTGGCGATATTCTTTCTGGCGCCGCTTTCGATCCTCTTCGTCTACGCCTTTCTCGAGCCGGGTCTCTATGGCGGCGTCGAGTGGACCTTCTACCATGACAACTTCGGCCGCATGCTGGGCTGGTCCGATGGCGAGTTCGAGGAGTTCGATCCCGTCTACTACGCCATCTTCTTGCGGTCCTTCCGCCTGGCGCTGACCACCGTGATCGGCTGCCTGCTGGTCTGCTATCCCGCCGCGCTCTGGGTCAGTCGCCTGCCCGACCGCTGGAAGACCCTCTGTCTGTTCCTGATCACCCTGCCGTTCTTCGCCAGTCTCGTGGTCCGGCTCTTCGCCTGGATCCTGATCCTCAAACCGAGCGGCTGGATCAACCAGACGCTGGTATCGCTCCAGCTGATCTCCAGCCCCTTCGATATGCTCTACACCGAAGGCGCGGTGGTGCTGGGGATGATCTACATTTTCATTCCCTTCATGTTCCTGCCGCTCTACGCCAGCCTGGAAAAGCTCGACCGCAGCCTGCTGGAGGCGTCGAGCGATCTCGGCGCGAGTCGCTTGCAGACCTTCCGGCGCGTGGTCCTGCCGCTGTCGCTGCCGGGCATCGTCGGCGGCTCGATCATCGTCTTCATCCCGAGCCTCGGAAACTTCATCGTTCCCGACCTGCTCGGCGGCGCCAAGGTGTTGATGATCGGCAACCTGGTCGAACAGCAGTTTTTACAGGCCCGCAACTGGCCCTTCGGCGCCGCCCTGGCGATGATGATCATGGCCGCCGTGCTGGCCTTCCTGCTGATCTATGTGTCGATGATCGGCCGGGCCGATGCCATGCAAGAACCGCGGGGCACCTGATCATGTCTCCCAGTCTCGTCGCTTTCATTCGTGGCCTGAGCCGGCGCACCCTGTTCTTTTACGCGCTGTTGTTCTTCGCCTTCGTCTACGCGCCGATGCTGATCGTGCTGATCTATTCCTTCAACGCGAACCCGGTCAACATGATGTCCTGGTCGGGTTTCACCTTCGATTGGTATCGCACGATCTTCGGCCTCTCGAACAAGCTGACCGAACAGACCCTCTATGTGGAATCCACCGAACAGTTGACGGCGGCGGTCGGCAACAGCCTGATCGTCGCCCTGACCACGACCACGGTCTCCACCATCATCGGCACCATGACGGCCCTGGCCATGGCGCGCTATCGCTTTCGCCTCAAGCCTCTGTACCGCCTCCTCGTCTTCATGCCGATGATCATACCGGACATCGTGCTGGGCCTGGCGCTGCTGATCTATTTCGTGACCTTCGGTATGACCCTGGGACTGACCTCCATCATCATCGGGCACTGCACCTTTCTGGGCAGCTATGTCTTCATCGTTGTGAGCGCCCGGCTCGCCGGCATGGATCAGACTTTCGAGGAGGCCTCGTCGGACCTGGGGGCGGGCCCTCTTGTGACCTTTCGCCGCATCACCCTGCCGCTCATCGCGCCCGGTGTGGTGGGCGGCGCCCTCCTGGCCTTCATCATCTCGATGGACGACCTGGTGATCACCTACTTCATCGCCGGCGTGGACTCCACGACACTGCCGGTCTTCATTTACGGCATGCTGCGCCGGGGCATCAAACCGGAGATCAACGCCATCGCCTCGCTGATGATCCTCTTTTCGCTGGTGGTGGCATCGGCCGGGCTCTACTTCCGTTCACGGTCGACCCGTTGAAGCCCGAGAACCAGGAGAAAGAGAAGCGATGACCGCAAAGCCAAGAGCGCGTGATCTGGGGCTGGATTTCCAGGGCGCGACGGGCGCGCTGAACGCCATCACGGATGTTCCCGGCGTCCTCGTGGGCGCCACCACGCGGATCGAGGGTGACGGGCCGCTGGTGCCGGGGCAGGGGCCGGTGCGCACCGGGGTCACCGCCATCCTGCCGCGCGGCAAGGGCGGCGAGCCGCAGCCGGTCTGGGCCGGCATTCATGCGCTGAACGGCAACGGCGAGATGACCGGCTCGCACTGGGTGCGCGACGGCGGCTATCTGCTCGGGCCGATCTGCATCACCAACACCCATGGCGTCGGCATGGTCCACCACGCCGCGGCGAAGTGGATGATCCGGACCTACGGCGCGGCCTGGCAGTCGCGGCACCTCTGGGCCATGCCGGTGGTGGCCGAGACCTATGACGGTCTGTTGAACGATATCAACGGCCAGCACGTGACCGAGGCCGACGCCCTGGCGGCCATCGATGGCGCGCAAGATGGCGCCCTGGCCGAGGGCAATGTCGGCGGCGGCACCGGCATGGTCTGCTACGAGTTCAAGGGCGGCACCGGCAGTGCCTCGCGCCGGCTGGAAGTCGCGGGCGCGCGCTACACGATGGGGGCATTGGTTCAGGCCAATCACGGCATGCGGCCCTGGTTCACCGCGCTGGGCGTTCCCGTGGGGCGACACCTGGTCGAGGACCGGCTGATCCAGGGCAAGGAGCAGGGCTCGATCATCGTCGTGCTGGGGACCGACGCGCCGCTGCTGCCGCACCAGCTGCAGCGCCTCGCGCGCCGCGCCAGCATCGGTATCGGGCGCGGCGGGACGCCGGGCGGCAACAACTCCGGCGATATCTTCCTCGCCTTTTCGGTGGCCAACCCGATGCCGCTCATGGATGTCGCCCCACAGCGCCTGACCCTGGACTGCCTCAACGACGAGGTCTTCGACGACGTCTATCTTGCCGCCGTCGAGGCGGTCGAGGAAGCGGTGCTGAACGCCCTGGTGGCGGCCGAGGACATGACCACCCTGCGCCCGGCCGGCCTGGTTTGCCGGGCCATTGACCATCAGCGGTTGGTGGAGGTCATGCGACAGCACGGCCGCTGCGCCTGACCTGACTCTCGGTCGCGCCTCATGGCGGTATCCAAACACGGATTGTCCGACCGATTCCAGCGGCCTAGTCTTCAATCTTCCGCGGCGCGAGGAAAACGGCAGTGCGGCTGACCGATGAGCAACGGGCCTGCCTGGACGGCGAGCGGGGGGCTTCCCTGCAATGGGCCATGCAATTCAACGAAGCGCTGGGGCATTTCTACGATGCCCCCGATATGGTTGCCATCGAATCGGCCCACTTCGCCATGGACGCCCGCCTCATGGGGGCGCCGGGCCGGGCGCTCCTGGCGCGCCTGAAGGCCGACAAAGCCCGGATCCGGGTTCCCGCCACCCTCGACCCCTGCGCGGTGGACTTCACGCGCGAAGCGGAGATGATCGCCGACTACGGCCTGCCGCCGGGCCTGGTCGAGCACGACAGGGAGGGATTGAAGATCTGTCGGGAGCTCGGCTTTCTGCCAAGCCAGACCTGCATCAACTATCAGACCGTCTCGCCGCCGCGGTTCGGCGCACATCTTGCCTGGGGCGACACCGGCGCTGCGATTGCCGCCAACGGCATTTTCGGCGCCCGCACGAACTTCGAGGGCGGGCCCTCGGCCCTGGCCTCGGCGCTGCTGGGCGCGACTCCGGCCTACGGGTTCCACCTGCCGGACAATCGGCGCGGAACGCTGCGGATCCTTATCGACTCGGCGCCTTCGGAAATCGCCGACTGGGGCGCGATCGCCATCTGGGCCGGCGGCATCGCCACCGGCTACGACACCGTCCCGGTCTTTCACGGCGCCTTCGCGCCGCCGACCTTCGATATGCTCAAGCAGCTCGCCGTGGCGCTGGCCAGCCACGGCAGCCACGCCCTGTTCCATCTGGTGGGCGCGACGCCCGAAGCGCCCAGCCTGGAGGCCGCATTCGGCGGCGCGATGCCGGCGGAGCAACATATCTGCGGCAAGGCCGAGATCGCCAAGGTCTATGACCACTATAGCCTCGACCGGCCCGAGGTCGATGTCGTCGTCTTCGCCGCGCCGCAGCTGTCCATCGACGAGGTCGCCGCCATCGTCGACCGAATGGAGGGGCGCCGGGTCCATGACAACACGACACTTTTGCTGGCCGTCGATCTTCAGGTCCGGGCCCATGCCGAGCACGCCGGGATCGCCCGGCGTCTCCATGACTGTGGCGGCGAGTTCCTGACCGGGACCTGCTTTTACTCCGAGGCCCCATTGATGAAGCAGCGAACCGGCTGGAAGAGGGTCGTGACCAATTCGGCCAAGCTGGTGAACACCCTCGCCTCGGCGGGTTATGTGACCGCCCTGCGGCGGCTCGACGGCTGCCTCGAAGCGGCGGCCACCGGGCGGTTGAGTTTCTGATGGCGGCCCCGATGAATGACAAGGTGGCCCTGTCCGGCGGCCGAGGGGTCGGCCCGGATGTCGAAGGCGAAGTCCTGGTCTCGCAACAGGGCTTCGGCGTGCGCTACGACCTCGATCCGGCCACGGCGGTCATCTCGAACCGGGATCACGATCTCTACGGCCAGTCGATCGCCGGAAAGATCCTGGTCTTTCTCGCCCCCAAGGGCGGGGTGGCGGCCTCCTGGACCCTGGCCGACCTGGTACAGCGCGACCTGGCGCCGCTCGGCTTGATCTTCGAGCGCGCCAGCCCGATATTCGTCCAGGGCGCGCTCTTTGCCGGCCTGCCGATCATGCACGACTTCGCCCAACCCGCATGCCAGGTCCTGACCAGCGGCCGGCGGCTGACCCTGCAGCCACGCGCCGGCCGCGTTCTTTTCGCGTGAGCCAGACGCGACAAGATGCAATTGGGTTTCGAATCGCTTCCGGGACTGGGTATCGTTCGGGTCAGGCTGGCGGCGCTGTCGCTCTTGACGCCGAAACCAAAGGGATCCTTCCATGACCGAAGCGCGCAACGTGCTTTTCATCACCGCCGATCAGTGGCGCGGCGATTACCTGGCGGCCATGGGTCACCCGGTGCTGAAGACTCCCAATCTCGACCGCCTGGCGGCCGACGGGCTGCTGTTCCGCCGCCATTCGGCCCAGACCACGCCCTGCGGGCCGTCGCGGGCGTCGCTTCTGACCGGGCTCTACCTGATGAACCACCGCGCCGTGACCAACGGCACCCCGCTCGACAGGCGCCACAGCAACGTTGCCCTGGAGGCGCGCAAGCTGGGCTACGACCCGGTGGTGTTCGGCTACACCGACATCGGCGCCGACCCGCGTCGCCACCATCCCGGCGATCCCGTGCTGACCACCTACGAGAGCGTGCTGCCGGGGATGACGCCGATGGTCTACCTCGGCGGCGACCAGCGGGCCTGGCGCGCCGACCTGCTGGCCAAGGGCTATGATTTGGGGCCCAAGGGCGCCCATTTCTTTGCCCGCGACGAGACGGTGCCGGGTGCCGCCGAGCGCGGTCCGACCTTCGCCCCGGCCCGCTACCGGGCCGAGGACAGCGATTCGGCCTTTCTCACCGGGGAGGCCATCAAGTATCTTTCGGTGCGCGACGGGATGCCCTGGTTCGTCCATATCTCCTACCTCGCTCCGCATCCGCCCTTCATTGCGCCACAGCCCTACCACGCGCTCTACGATCCAGAGGCGATGGCGGCGCCCCTGCGGGCGTCCAGCCGCGAAGCCGAGGGCGCGCTGCATCCCTATCTGGCCGCGCTGATGGCCCATCCGCGCGGGTCGGGCTACGACGAGGGCACCCGCGGCCAGGTCTTCAACGATTTCGGCGCCGCCGATATCGCCCAGGCACGGGCCACCTACTGCGGCATGATCGCCCAAATCGACGACCAGGTCGGCCGCCTGATCGACGCTCTGAAGGCCATGGATCTCTATGACAGCACCCTGATCGTCTTTACCTCGGACCACGGCGAGCAGCTGGGCGATCACTGGCAATTCAACAAGTACGGTTTCCAGGCCCAAACCATCCACATCCCACTGATCCTGCGCGATCCCGATGCAACGGCCGATGCCGCACGCGGCGGCGAGATCTCGGCCTTCAGCGAGAGCGTGGATGTCATGCCGACGATCCTCGAGTGGTTGGGCGGCGAGGTGCCGCTCGCCTGCGACGGCTCGTCGCTGCTGCCCTTCGGCCGTGGCGAGACGCCAGCCGATTGGCGCGAAGAGGGTCACTGGGAGCACGATTTCCGCGACTGGCGAGACAGTGCGGGACGCCACCCCCTGGGGCTGCAGCCCGACCTCTGTGCCATGGCGGCGATCTTCGACGAGCGCTACAAGTACGTCCACTTCACCGGCCTGCCGCCGCTCTTCTTCGACCTGGCGGACGACCCCGGCGAGTTCGTCAACCGGGCCGAGGATCCGGCCTACCGCGAGCCGGTCCTGGCCTACGCCCAGAAGATGCTGAGCTGGCGCATGAACCATGCCGACCGCAGCCTCGCCGCCATCCGCCTGGGCGCCGAAGGCGCGGTCGAAATTCGTACGCCCCGGCGCTAGCTGGCGCGCCCTGCCGTCCCGTGAAGAGCCGTTGCCAAGGCCGCGCCGCTTCGCTATAACGCCGCCTCCCGCCGCGGCGGAATTGGGGCGACCCATTATCGGGGAGTAGCTCAGCCTGGTAGAGCACTACGTTCGGGACGTAGGGGCCGGAGGTTCGAATCCTCTCTCCCCGACCAATAAAGGCCCTACGTGTTAAAGAGTTAGCGGTGTTGGCGGAAACGCCGATGCCGCTTTCTTTTTGTCTTGTTGCCAGATATTGCCAAAATCAATACCACGTTCACATGGATTGAACGAATTCGGGTGCAACAGTGGTGACCACCAGCCAGGCGTTGATCGAAAAACAAGCGCGGCCGTAAACGCCCGCCGCGTCGACATCAGCACTGGAAAAGTATTTCCTGGCCAGCGAGGCACTGATCGGCCGGTCTCGAACCGAGATGCACGTGAGCTCTATAAAGCGCTGAATGGTATCGGATCGAACAATCTTCGAACCAAAGGGGGGCGGTAGATAGAGTTCTCAGGACACAGGACTTAATTGGCTGGCTTAGGTCACCTGGAATGACACACGCGCTGAGTTAGTCCATAAGATAAGTATGGTGTTCCCATAACTCCCAGAAGACCTCCCGCCAGACCTGGGCGCCTTGTAGATCATCTTTCTGCCTTAGGCGGTCGCAGATCGCGATGGACGCGAGCATCGCAGCATCGCCATGGCGATGACCGAAGGATAGAGGATTATGGGAGAAATCATGGCCCAGGCCGATCCACTATTCGGCTTTCAATAGTTCACCCACAATACGGTACATCTTGTTGCCACCCTTGGCCTTACGAGTTGCCACAAATTTGCTCAGAGTCCCTTGCAACTGAAACACTGTTTGCTGTGTTGTCGTCCATAGTGTCGTGCCAGATCGAAGTCGTCCATCTTCCCTTACAGAGCCCTGGAACACCCAGGAGTTACTTTGGCTGTCGCGGGAGCACCCGAAATACTGCTTGAACCTTCCGGTCTCTATGGAAACCCGCAGTTGGCAATCGTTGATCAACCTCAGAGGGGATGTTTCGTATATCTCGATTTTTCCGCTCCAGACCCCGTTAGGATCAATACTCTCCACTGCTGCCCTTTGGGATTCCAATCGCTTCTTGGCTTTCAAGGCGTAAATCTTTTGCTGTACAAGCGTCGTGTAGCCATCCCCCGGGTTCTGCGCGAGGTAAGTTTCAAGCAAGGCGACGTTGCTGGTATCCCGGATCCAGGCTCTGAGCTCGTCCGGGCTTTCCCATGTCAGTTTCGCAGTTTGTTGGGGCTCCGCGACTGGTTTGGGCGAAGGGCTTGACTGAGTCGCGGCTTTCGTCTGATTCGGTGTGCTGATGGTCGGTTCTGGTGCTTCGGGGCGCTTCGCTGATGGAAGCAGTGACTCAGGTGCCAACAATGGCTCATAGACAAAGGCCCTGCGCCCATCGCTCATTTTTACTCGCATCCAAGCCCTGCCCTCGACCTTGCCAGTTACCTCGACCAAATCGCCGGATAACAGTCGACCGATTTTCTCGAAATTGGTTCCCGGCCCGGCTCGAAGGTTCGCGCGCTTGACGGCGATAAAGACATCATCGATCTCGCGGATTGTCCATTTCGGCTCCTGTGGAACCACCAAGGCAGTCATCTGTTGTTCCAAGTCGCGCCGGCGTCTGCTGGCTATGCCGGCGAAGGTCCCCTTGGGCCAGCGCTTCAAGTAGTCCTCAAAGTCACCCGGCTTGTCGCTGTCCTTCACGGTTTGCCAGAAAAGGACTTCGCGATC
>JAJFGK010000037.1 GCA_021776195.1 Kiloniellaceae bacterium
GTCCACGGCCAGATCAAGAAGGAACTGCGCCGACGATCCGCCATCGAGGCCGTCATCGGACACTGCAAGACCGACGGCCATCTCGCCCGCAACTTCCTCAAGGGCCGGCTCGGCGACCAAATCAACGCCGTCATGAGCGCCGTCGGCTACAACCTGCGCCTCATCCTCAAATGGCTGAGGAAAATTTTGTGCAAAATCATCGCCGCAATCTTGGCAGCCATAGTCCCAAAATCAGTGCTCAATCCTGTTTCTTAACAGCGGACGAGATACCGGGTAGAGGCTGCGCCTCTATCCGGTATGACGGCTCGGGGCCGCTCGGCCCTGCGGTCTCTCTACCCCAGCGAGTCCCGCACCAGCGGGCTGGTCGAGCAGTGGATGCCGCCGCCGTTGAGCTGCATCTTGTCGTAGTCCAGGCTGACGATCTCGACGCCGGCCCGGTCCAGCGCATCGAGGGTCCGGTTGGAGCCGCCCGGCGGCATGATGACCCGGCCGGGCCGGACCGCCAGGCAGTTCACGATCCAGCCGTTGTCGGCGGGGCTAGTCTCGATCGTGCGCACGCCCAGGGCCTTCAGCTTTTCGAGGAACCAGAAAGGCAGCTGGGTCGGATCGACCAACGCCACATCATGGTCGATCATCACGAAGGCGCCGTCGATGTGGATCAGATAGCCGCAGAGGTCGACCACCAGCAGCTCGACCCCCTGGCGGCGCAGGACCTCGTCGAGCTGGCCGATGCCCTCGTCGTTGACCCGGATCGAGCGGCCGATCACCGCCGTCTCGGGGTTGATCCAGGCAAAGGAGCCGCCCTCGATCATGCCGCAGCCGTGAATGGTCCTTAGGATCGGCATGCCGAGCTTGGCCAGGGTCCGGGTCGCGATCGATTCCTCGCCCTGGCGGATGCGCGGGGCCATGCGGCAGACCACCGCGCCGCCCTTCACCGCGATCACCGAATCGCGGGTGTAGCAGGCCTTGAGATGCGGTTTGTCCACCTCGTCCAGGAAGACCACCTCGGCGCCTTCGGCGCGCAGCGCAGCGACCAGGGCATCGTGCTGGTCCTGCATGGCGGCGACCGGCGGGATGTTGTCGCTCTGCCAGTACCAACCCTCTTCCAGATCGCCGAAGGAGCCCAACGCCTCGATGCGCTTGGCCGGGTCGATCACCGCCATCTCGGGGCCCGGCCGGTGCACCAGGACGACGCGGATCTGCCCGACATCGTTGTCGCAGCCCCAGACCCGGCCCCAGATCGCCTCCTGGCGGGCCGTGCTTTCGAAGGCCGGCTCCGGGTGCGAGCCGAACAGCTTGATGGTTTCTTGATAGAGATGCTCCGCGTGTGCGTCTGCCGCCATGACCCAGTTCCCCTTTCACCGTACTCGGGGTATTTTGCCTTGCTGGCGCAGGGTCCGGCAAGAGCCCCAGGCCTCATCGGCGGCCCGGCCCTCAAGCCAGGTCCGGCTTGAAGACCATCAGCGCGAAGATCGCCAGCATGGCGAGGAAGGCGGGCCAGCCCAGCGCGAACCAGACCCGCATGAAGCGGCGGTAGCGGGGCGGCAGGGGCTGGCGGCGGCGCGCTGCCTCGGCGGCCATGAGGCGCAGCTCGATCTGAATCCAGACCACCGGCAGCCAGCAGGCGCCGATCAAGAGATAGAGTCCGTAGGTCGCCAGCAGCCAGGGTTCGGTCCAGTCATAGCCGGCCAGGACGATCAGCAGCGCCCCGGTCGCCGGCTGCACTACCGCCGCCGTGGCGGTGAAGAGCCAGTCGGCCCGGACCGTGTTGCGCGCGACCACGGCGATGGCGGCGGGGTCGTCGCTGCGATGGGCCATCCAGAGGTGAAAGGCGGTGCCCAACCCGGTGCCGAACAGCACCGTGGCGCTCAGGATATGGAGCCACTTGATCCAGAGGAAGGGGTCGCTCACCGCTCCTCCTCCAGGACCATCCAGCATACGATCAGAGCCATGATCGGCAGATTCTTCAGCAAGGGCCCCAGAGGCTCGAGCCAAAGTCCCGGCGCGGTCGCGCTCAGCAGGACCGTGTAGCCGGCGACCAGCGCGAGCTGCAACAGGCCGGTGGCGCGCGGTCGGATTCGCCAAAGCAGCAGCGCGGCGATGGCCAGGTCGAGCAGACCGAAGGCCCGCGCGCCGAGCAGCGCCAGGGTGTCCGGCAGACCCAGGGCGGCAATGGGCGCGACCAGGACCGCGGCCGGCAGCAGCAGGCCATAGAGCCCCGAGACCAGCCACAGCAGGATCAGCACGCCCCGCAGCAGCGGACGCAGCAAAGCGAGCCTGGCGTGCCAGAGGTCCTGGGTCTGCGCCGGCCGGCCCGCCAGCACCCGCGCCATGGGCCGGGCCTCCAGACCGCTGGCGTCGCGATAGGCCTGGTAGTCGGCGGCGTTGCCGTGCAGCAACTGGACCAACGAGGTCGTGGTGATCGGCCCGCTGCCGAACCAGTCGCCCAGCCGGCAGGCCAGGCGGACCAGCGGCAGGGGGACCCGCAGCAGCGGCGCGGGCGCCAGGCCGAGCCAGGCGCGCAGCCGGGTCACGATCTGCGCCGTGGTGAGGCGCTCGGGCCCACAGGGCTCCAGCACGCGGCGATCCAGGCTGTCGCTCTCGACCGCACGGCGCACGAGCTGGGCCAGATCCTCCAGGGCAATCGGCTGGAAGACCTGATCGCCCGCGCCGATCACCGGCAGGACGAAGGGCGTCGCCGCCTGGGCGCGCAGGACCGAGGTGCCGCCATAGGATCCGCCGGCGCTGTAGACCAGCGAGGGCCGCAGCACGACCCAGGCAAGGTCGAGTCCCATCAAGTGGTCGTCGGCGGCCTTCTTGCTGGCGGCGTAGTCCGTCTCGGCCCCCAGGCTGACCGCCGAGATCTGCACCACCTTGGCGATGCCCGCCGCCTGGGCCGCGTCGAACAGCGCCCGGGGCGCCCGGTCGTGAACTCGCGCGACAGACTGGCCGCGCCGGCTCTGCAGGATGCCGGCGCAGTTGATCACGGCATCGCAGCCGGCGATCAGCGGCGCCCAGTCCTCGGCCCGCAGCAGATGGTTGAGATCGGCCTCGACGGCGGTCAAGTCGGGGAAGCGCCGCCGCAGGGCCTCGGGCCGGCGCACCGCCGCCACCACCTCGTGGCCGGCATCGCGCAGGGCGACCAGCAGGGCCGCGCCGATGAAGCCGTTCGCGCCTGTCAGGAAAATTCGCATGGCCCGAGAGGACCACAGAGCGCCTTGGTGCGACAAGAGCGTGCCGGGCTCGCTTGTTTCAGAAGAAGAACCGGTCTCAGAAAAAGAACTGGCGGGCGATCCAGGTCTTGCAGTGGACCCAATGGCCGTCGCGCTCGATAAACGACCGCTGACCGATCATGTTGGTCTCGGCCCGGGTCTCGATCGGCGGGTCGAAATTCGCCAACTCCGTCTCGGCGATCGGCGTGCAGACCGGGTGGAGAAACCAGAAGAGCAGCGCCACCAGCGTCACCCCGCCGGCCAGCCCGCCGATCCAGGGACGCCCGCGAAAGGCCAGGAGTCCGACCCCAGCGACCAGGGCGGCAACGACGAACGCGATAACAACTACGAAGGTCATGATCACACCCTACGCCGATTCGTTTTGAAAGACAGGGACGAGACGCAGCGCATCGCCTGCTCAATCGAATTCCACCGCGCGGCCGGGATCGAGGAGGTGGCCATGAGCGCTGTGGATGTGAGCGGCGATGACCCGGGTCTCGGAGAGGTCCGGCAGGGCGTCGAGCGGGAAGAAGGCGGCCTCGCTGGTTTCGTCGCCGGCCCGGGGTTCGCCGGTCAGCCGTTCGCAGAGGAAGTAGAGCTTGTAGCAATGGCGCGGCTCGGGCGGATGGTAGGGATGCCGTCTGCGGTCGTAGCAGCCGGCGAGCCGCAGCACCCGGGCCTCGATGCCGGCCTCCTCCGCGATCTCCTTGACCACGTTTTGCGCCGCGCTCAGGTTCACGTCGGCCCAGCCGCCGGGCAGCGCCCAACGGCCATCGGTCTTTTCGCGCACCAGCAGCACCCGGCCGGCCTCGAAGATCGCACCGCGCACGTCGATCTGCGGCGTCGCATAGCCGGTCTGGGACGGCAGGGCCGCGGCCAATTCAACCGGGTCGAGGGCAAAGCCGGCGCCCAACAGTTCCGCGGCGATGATGCCGAGCCGGCCGTAACGCTCGAGGTCATAGGGATCGCGCGCGTAGGTCAGGCCGGTCTGCGCCATGGCCTGGAGCTCGCGGGCCAGCGGCAACCAGAGGGGTTCGGCGGGATCCGCGAGGTCGCCGGGTCCGGCCATCAGTTGCCCGTGAAGCGCGGCTCGCGCTTCTCGAAAAAGGCCCGGGTGCCCTCGATGTTGTCCTTGGTCATGGCGGTCATGACCAGGGCCTCGGTCTCCATGTTCAGCATGGTGTCCAGAGAGGCTTCCTGGCCCTTGTCGAGCATCACCTTGTGGAGCTGCACCGCGACCGGCGCCCGGCTGGCGATGCGCCGGGCCAGGGCCTCGGCCTCGGCCAGCAGCCGGTCCGCCGGCACCACCCGGTTGACCAGGCCGATGCGCTCGGCCTCGCCGGCCTCGACGAACTCGCCGGTGTAGGCCAGCTCGCGGGCCTTGGCGAGGCCCAGCTTGCGCGGCAGGAAGAAGGTGCCGCCGTTGGTGATGGTGACGCCGATGTTGACCTCGGGAAAGCCAAAGAGCGCGCCCTCGGCCGCCACCACCAGGTCGCAGGCCGCGACCACCTCGCAGCCGGCCCCCACCGCATAGCCCTGAACCGCGGCGATCACCGGAAAGCGCACGGCGCGGATCAGCTTGGTCGAGTTCTGCAGCGACTTTTGCCATTCGCGCAGTTGCGCCGGGATCAGCTCGCCGGCGGCGATCTGCTCGGCGTGCTCGCGGATTTCGTTCACATCGTGCCCGGCCAGAAAGGCCCGCCCCTCGCCGCGCAGGATCAGGCAACGGATCTCCCGGTCCTTGTCGAGCTCGGCCAGCTTCTCGTCCATCTCGAACCAGGCGTCGATGGTCATGGCGTTCAACCGGTCGGGCCGATTGAAGATCAGCCAGGCCAGGTGGCCGTCTTTTTCGACACGGATCTGCTCGCTCATCGCCCTGCCTCCCCTACCCTATCGCCGGCCGCCATGCTGTCGCGCGGCGCAGCCGAATGCAAGCGGCCCCACCCCCACCCGCTCGCTCAGCTCGCGACCTCCACCATCAAGGGGGAGGCGAGGTTAGTTCTCCGTGCCAGCGCGTCCCTTCCCCCTCGATGGGGGAAGGTTAGGATGGGGGTGGGACCACAAGCAGGGACGTTGCGCGCACCCTACAGCTCCCCGGCCTCCCGGTCCCAGGTGTCGGGCGTCACGCCAATGTCGCGCAGCAAATACTTCTGGATCTTGCCGGTCGGGGTCTTGGGCAGGTCATCGAGAAAGGCCAGGTAGCGGGGCTGCTGGAAGCGCGCCAGGCGGGCGGCCAGAAAGGCGGTCAGGGCCTCGGGCGTCAGGCTCTGGCCGGGGCGGAGCACCACGCTGGCCATGACCTCGTCCTCGCTGGCCGCGGCCTTGATCGGATAAACCGCCGAGGCCGCCACCGCCGGGTGGGCGTTGATCTCGTTTTCGACCTCGACCGAGGAGATGTTCTCGCCGCGCCGGCGGATCGAGTCGCTCTTGCGGTCCACGAAGTAGAACCAGCCGTTGGCGCCGCGCTTCATGATGTCGCCGGAGTGGAGCCAGAGATTGCGCCAGGCCTCGCGGGTTGCCTCGGGCCGGCCCCAGTAGCCGGCCATGACGGTCCAGGGCTGCTTGGCCCGCACCACCGCCTCGCCCGGCCGGCCGTCGGGCACCTCGAAGTCGTTCTCGTCGACGATGCGGACCTCGTAGCGGTCCTCGGCGACATAACCGCAGGTCTCGGCGTCGGGCAGGTCGAAGCCCGAGCGCAGCGGCACGTTCACCTCGGTCGAGCCCCAGGTGGCCGAGACCTGCACGCCAAAACGCCTCTTGAAGCCTTCGATGTCGGGAATGAGCGGCACCACCAGCACCCGCTCCAGCGGGTTGTCGGCATCGTCGGGGCGCGGTTCCTGGACGTTCAGGAAATGCGCCATGGCGCCGAGCAGAAAAGAGGTCGTGGCACCCCGGGCGCGGGCCTCGTCCCAGAAACCGGTGGCGCTGAAGCGCTCGGCCAGGACGCAGGGAATGCCGGCCTGCAGACAGGCGTAGACTCCGGCCCACTGCCCGGCGATATGGAACAGCGGCAGCACGCAGTAGTGCACGTCGCCGGATCGCAGGTCGGCCAGGTCGAGCAGGCAGTTGGCGTACTCGTAGGCATGGGCATGGGTGATCATGCAGCCCTTGGAGGGCCCGGTGGTGCCCGAGGTGTACATGACCGCGATCAGATCCTTGTAGCAGGGCGGCGGCCGCTCGACGGGCGGCGGCGGCGGGCCGGCCAGCAGATCCTCCCAGGCGATAATTTCAACCCCACCGGCCTTGAGGCCGGCGGGGCGCGGGCCCAACAGAAGGACCTGCTCCACCGCCCCCTCGTCCCGGTTGGCGTTCAGGAAATCGTCGAGAAGCGCCGCCGCCACGACCGCGATGCGGGCCCGGGAATCGCCGACCTGATGAGCCAGGACGCGGCCCTTCAACTGGGTGTTCAGCGGCACCTCCAGGGCGCCGATACGGGCCAGGGCGCACCAGGCGACGACGAACTCGACGCAGTTGGGCAGCATGATGAGGACGGTCTCGCCGGCCTTCAGACCCAAGGCCGCCAGGCGCGCCGCCAGATCCGTGGAACGGGCCGCGGCCTGCCCGAAGGTCAGACGGGAGTCGCCGGCGATGATCCAGGCGCCGTTCGGCGTCCGCGCCGCCTGCTCGCTCAGCACCGCCGTCAGGTCCCGCGCCGCGATCGGCCGCGCAAGGGCCCGCTCGACCGTGTCCTCCATGGCTGCGCCCTCCTCTCCTAGGGAAAGGTTAGCACCCAAAATTTGGAGATACTAAGCTGATTTGGCGAGGTCGCCGGCCAGGGCCTGGCGCAGCAGGGTCTTGGATTCCGCCAAGCCGTAGAGCGCCATGAAGGAGCCCATGCGCGGGCCCTGTTCCTGGCCCAGCAGAATCTCGTAGAGCGCCTTGAACCAGGCCCGCAGGTTCTCGAAGTCGTGGCGCTTGCCGACCTCGTAGACCGCGGACTGGATGGCCTCGCCGTCGGCCTCGGGCGGCAGCGCTTCCAGTTCGGACAACAGGTCCTCCAACGCCGCCCGCTCGTCGGGGGCCGGGGCGCGGTAGGCCTTCTTGGGCTTCACGAAGTCGCGGTAGTAGGCGATGGCGAAGCCGACCAGGCGGTCGAGGGTCGTCATGGCGGCGGGGTCGGCCTCGGGCACGTAGCGGCTGATGAAACCCCAGAGCACGGCCGGGTCCTCGCTGTTGCAGACGCTGGCCAGATTGAGCAGGACATTGAAGGTGAGCGGCACCGCATCGACCGGCGGGCGCCCGTCATGAACATGCCAGGCTGGGTTTTCCAGGCGCTTGTCGTCCTGGCCGCTGAAGTTCTGGCGGTGGGCCAGGTACTCGTCCACGGCGCGCGGGATGACATCGAAGAAGAGCTTCTTGGCGGCGCGCGGCTTCTGGTACATGTAGTAGGCGAGGCTCTCGGGCGGCGCGTAGGTCAGCCACTCCTCGACCGACAGGCCGTTGCCCCGGGACTTGGAGATCTTCTCGCCGTTCTCGTCGAGGAAAAGCTCGTAGTTGAAGCCCTCGGGCGGGCGGCCGCCCAGCGCCTTGGTGATGCGGCTGGAGAGCTTGACCGAATCGATCAGATCCTTGCCCGCCATCTCGTAGTCGACGCCCAGGGCATACCAGCGCATGCCCCAGTCTGGCTTCCACTGCAGCTTGCAGAGCCCGCCTGTCACCGGCTGTTCGACCAACTGGCCGTCCTCGTCGCGGAAGACCACGGTGCCGGCCTCGATCTTGATCTCCTCGATCGGGACCTGAAGCACCCGCCCGCTGGTCGGGCTGACCGGCAGGAAGGGGCTGTAGCTCTGGCGCCGCTCCTCGCCGAGGCTGGGCAGCATGATCGCTTGGATCTCGTCGTAGCACCGCAGCACCCGCAGCAGCGCGTCGTCGAAGCGCCCCGAGGCGTAGCAGTCGCTGGAGGAGACGAACTCGTAGTCGAAGCCGAAGTCGTCGAGAAAAGCACGCAGGCGCGCGTTGTTGTGGTGCCCGAAGGATTCGTGGGTGCCGAAGGGATCGGGAATCCGGGTCAAGGGCTTGCCCAGGTGCTGGGTCACCATCTCCTTGTTGGGGATGTTATCCGGCACCTTCCGCAGCCCGTCCATGTCATCGGAGAAGCAAAAGAGCTTGGTCGGGATATCGGAAAGGCGCTGGAAGGCCTGACGCACCATGGTGGTGCGAACCACCTCGCCGAAGGTGCCGATGTGGGGCAGGCCCGAGGGGCCGTAGCCGGTCTCGAACAGCAGGTAACCCTTCTCCGGCGCCTTGCCGCCAAGCCGCGCCAGCAGCCTGCGGGCCTCTTCGAAGGGCCAGGCCTTGGAGGCCCCAGCCAGTGTGCGCTCGTCGGTCATCTGGATCGCCCCTGGGTCGCTGCCGGTCGGTCGGCCCGAGTTCTAGGCCGGGGGCATCGGGGCGTCAACGCCCGCCGGCTCTGCGGTTTCCCGACTAGCCGCGGTGATGGCCGCGCCCACGACGGCCGAGGAGACTGCGCAGGAAGCCGCGTTCGGCGGCCAGTTCGAAGAAGGTCGCGCGCTGTTCCGGCGAGAGGGTCTGCAGGTAACCGTGAAGCTCGCCGGCCATCTCGACAAAGAAGGCGTGACGATCTTGGGAGGCCTCGGCAACCACCGTCATGGCCTGTTCGGGATCGAAGGTCGGCTTCTGCAGTTCGGCCAGCATCGCCTGGCGCATGGCCTGGCGGCTGCCGCCCTCGCCCCAGACCGCCTTGCGCCGTTCGCGCAGGGAGTCGCGCAGGGCCTCGAGGCCCGCGGTCTGCGCGTCGTTCAGCGACAAGCGCTCGACCATGGATTGGCCGCCCTTGTCGCCCCAGCCGTGGTGTCCGCGGTATCCGCCGCCGCCCAGGTGATGAGACCAGCCGAAGGCCACCCCGGCGATGAAGACCAGATTGAGCATGATGGAGGCCCCAAAGCCGAGCCAGGCGAGTTTCGATTGCATAACGGTCACCTCCTAAAGCACATCCTCGATATCGAGGTCCCAGAGCGGGTCTGCGCCGCGCTCGCCCGCGGTATCGGCCCCGGGATCGGCCCCGGGATCGGCCCCGAGACCGGCCACGACGAATTCGTCACCGAAGCCAGGGATAATGAAGTCTTCGTCGAGATCCATCTGGACCCGACCCTCGTCGAGACCGGCTAAGGCGACGCCTTCGCCCTGGCCGAGATTGAAGGAAAAGACGCAGATAAGAAGAAAGGCGGCAAAGGACCCGGCGCCCGCCAGGGACTGCAGCAGCGATCCGCCGAAGAGCAACGCGAAGAAGCCTTGTTTTTCCGTCCTCAACTCAAAGCCCGTCAGGGACTGGGCGCGGCGCAGGACCCGGTCGGAAACCGGATCGGGCGCAAGCGCCAGTGCCTCCCGGCTGGCGATTAACAGATCGAGGCTGGCCTCGGAGCCGGCCAGGGAGGCTTCCAGCGCCTCGCTCTCGCCGATAGGAAGGCGGCCCTCCAGATAGGCGGCCATGATCATGGGATCGACCAGCTGGTCGAGACCGGGCCCTGTTTCAGGGCCGGACTCGCCTGTATCGCGCAGGAAGGCGGCGCGGCTCTTGTTCCAGAGCGCCCTGCCTTCGCTATCCTTGTCGTCCCAAGCGGTCATGGCTCAATCTCGTCCTTTCCCCTGGTTATACGGGGCACACCCGGGGTTCATCCCCGCGCCTGCGGATTATTCCCGGCTTTATCGGTATCGGCCTCTTCCTCGGCGAAATGGGCCCGCAGCTTGGTCAGCGCCTTGTGGTGCATGGACCGCACCGTCTGGGGATCCACGCCCAGGATTTCCGCCGCTTCGGCGGGGTCCAGGTCGCGCTTGTAGAGCAGTTCCAGGACCAGGGCCTGGCGCGCCGAGAGCAGACCCTCGGGGATGGTCAGCCAGGAGGGCTCGACCGGATCCTGGGAGAGCTCTTCCGGCGGCGCGGCCTCCAGGCTCACGCTGCGCATCCGGCGGCGGCGCAGATGATCGATCGTGACCGAGGCCGCCACCACGGTCAGGAAGGTGGAAAGCTTGGCCTTTTGCGGGTCATAGCTGCGCAACACCGCCCGGTCCCGGGCGCAGAGCTTGAGGAAGACATCCTGGACCACGTCCTCGGCATCCTCCAGGTAACCCGCCTGGACCAGCTTACGGCGCACCGCGGCGAAGATGATCGCCGCGTGCTGAACCACGAAACGGTCCCAGGCCGCCTTGCCGCCGGCCAGCAGGTCGCTCCAGGCTTTCTTGTCCCAGCTATCCGCGTTCGAGGTCTGCATCGGTGCTTCTCCTACAGGAGAAGGGCGAATCTCGCCAGCAAGACTGTCCTTGCCGTCCTGGCAGGTGACCCGGCTTGGGCGACCTGCCTATAGTGCGGGTCCATGGTGGACCAACCCCCTCATAGCGCCGTCGCGGATGATGAGCAGCCAAGCCCCTCGACCAGCCCGCCGCCGGTCCTGGTGCCGGGCTTCGGCGCGGCGGTCTGGCTCAGTCAGGAGGGCGAGATCCTGACCCTGCCGGCAGAGGCGGCGGCCCGGCGGGCCCAGGCCAGCCCGCCGCTGCTCTGCCACGGCAAGGCGGTGGCCGCCCGGCTTGGCTGCCCGCCCTTTGCGGCCTACGACATCCTCGAGCTCTTCGCCTTCGTGCGGCCGGCGGCCTTTTGCGTGCCGACCCCGGTCGGCCTCGCCCTGGCCTTCGGCCTGCCGCTACCCGAGGACCCCGAAGCCGCGGCAATAACGCTGCAGCGCGCCGCCCAGGGCCTGCTGCGCGAGCTGGCCGCGCGCGGCGAGGGCGACGGCACCAGCGCCATCGCCTGGACCATGGCCCAGGCCGGCTGGCTCTGGGGACCGGCGGTCCTGGCGGCCCTGGAGTTCACCCGGCCGGGCGGCCGCGCGCCGCGCGCCGGCGCCGGCTTCGATGTCTGGGAGGCCCTGCCCGACTGGCACGACGAGGGCCCGCCGCCGCCGCCGGGCAATCAGCCGGTGGACCCGGCCGAGGCCCGCCGCCGCCTGGCCTCGCTGCTCGACGAGGAGTCCGAGAGCCGGCCGCAGCAGGCCGACTACAGCGAGGCCGTCGCCGCCGCCTTCGCGCCGCGCGACCGCGAGGGCGAACCCCGGGTTCTGCTGGCCGAGGCCGGCACGGGAATCGGCAAGACCCTGGGCTACATCGCCCCGGCCAGCCTCTGGAGCGAGATCAACGAGGCGCCGGTCTGGATCTCCACCTTCACCCGCAACCTGCAACACCAGATCGACGGCGAGCTGGCCCGGCTCTACCCCAATCCCGCCGAGCGCAAGGAAAAGGTGGTGATCCGCAAGGGCCGGGAGAACTATCTCTGCCTGTTGAACTATCAGGAAGCCGCCCAGCGTCTCGGCGCACAAAAACAAAACGCCATCGCCCTGGGCCTTATGGCCCGCTGGGTGGCGCGCTCGCGCGACGGCGACATGGTGGGCGGCGACTTTCCCGGCTGGCTGCCGGGTCTGGTCGGCCGCGCGCCGACCCTGGGGCTCGCCGACCGCCGTGGCGAGTGCATCTATTCGGCCTGCCAGCACTACGGCCGCTGCTTCATCGAGCGCTCCCAGCGCCAGGCCCAGCACGCCCGCATCGTGGTCGCCAACCATGCCCTGGTGATGATCCGCGCGGCCCTGGAGGGCGGCGAGGAGGGCCAGCAGCCGAGCCACATGATCTTCGACGAGGGCCACCACATCTTCGATGCCGCCGACAGTGCCTTTGCCGCCCACCTGACCGGCCTGGAGGCCCGCGAGCTGCGCCGCTGGCTGCTCGGCGGCGAGGGCCGGGCGACAGGAGCCGGCGGGATCGGCACGGCCTCGCGGCTGCGCGGCCTGTCGCGCCGCCTGGAGGACCTGATCAACGGCGAAGAGGCCGCCATGGCCGAGCTGGAGGAGGCCCTGACCGCGGCGCGGGTGCTGCCCGGCGAGGGCTGGCGCGGGCGCATCGGCGAGGGCCAGCCGCGCGGCGCCTGCGAGGCCTTCCTCGCCATTTTGCGCGAACAGGTGCTGGCGCGCGATCCCAACGCCCGCGGCGGCTACTCCCTGGAGTGCACGCCGGGACCGCCGGGGCCGGGCCTGGCCGAGGCGGCGACCCGTCTGGCCGAGGCCCTGGCGCGCATTATCACGCCCTTGCGCGCCCTGCGCGGGCGCCTGACGGCCAAGCTGGAGGACGAATCCGCCGATTTGGAGAGCGAGGCGCGACGGCGTATCGACGCCGCCGCCCGCGGCCTGGAGCGCCGCGCCCTAGGGCCCCTGGCGGCCTGGCGCTCGATGCTGCTGAACCTGGAGGGCGATACGCCGGAGGACTATGTCGACTGGTTCGGCGTGGAGCGCAGCGCCGGCCATGAGGTCGACTTCGGCTACTACCGCCATTGGGTCGACCCGACCAAGCCCTTCGCCGAGACCCTGCTGCTGCCCGCCCAGGGCGCGGTCATCACCTCGGCCACCCTGACCGACGGGGCCGGCGACGAGGACAGCGATTGGCACGGCGCGCGGGCCCGCAGCGGCGCCGTTCACCTGAGTGCGCCGGCACTCTGCAGCCGCCACAGCTCGCCCTTCGACTATCCGCGCCAGACCCGTGTCTACATCGTCGGCGATCTGGCGCGCGGCGACCTGGGCCAGCTCGCCAAGGCCTACGAGGCCCTGTTCCTGGCGGCCGGCGGCGGGGCGCTCGGCCTCTTCACCGCCATCGCCCGGCTGCGCGCCGTCCAGGCCGGCCTGGGTCCGGCCCTGGAGGAACAGGGTATCGCGCTCTACAGCCAGCACGTGGACGGGCTCGACACCGCGACCCTGGTGGAGATCTTCAAGGCCGAGCGCGATTCCTGCCTGCTCGGCACCGACGCGGTGCGCGACGGGGTCGACGTGCCGGGCCAGGCGCTGCGCCTGATCGTTTTCGACCGGGTGCCCTGGCCGCGCCCGACACTGTGCCACAAGGCCCGGCGCAAGGCCTTCGGCAGCCGGGCCTATGACGAGGCCCTGACCCGCCTGCGCCTGAAGCAGGCCTTCGGCCGCCTGATCCGCCGCGCCGAGGACCACGGGGTCTTCGCGATTCTCGATTCGATGGTCCCGACCCGCCTGCTCGGCGCCTTTCCGCCCGGCGTCGAAATCACCCGCTGCGGCCTGGCCGAAGCGGTCGCCGGCACCCGCGCCTTCCTGGCGGAACGGGCGGGGGCGGGCGACGCACCTTGACCTTGCCCGGTCCGGTTTCTATCTAGTGGCGTTGCACCTTCAGATCCAAGGATCCCCCTTACGATGATCGACCACCACGCCGCCCTCGTCTATGCCATGGTCATGGTATCCGCCGCCGACCGCGAGATGACCGACGCCGAGCTTCGCATGATTGGCGATATCGTCCGCGTCCTGCCGGCCTTCGAGAATTTCGACGGCAACCGGTTGGTCCAGATCTCGTCCGACTGCGCCGACCTGCTGTCCGAGGAGAATGGCTTCGACGTGGTGTTGACCGTGATCCAGGAAGCGCTGCCGGAGAAGCTGCGCGAGACCGCCTACGCCCTGGCCTGCGACGTCGCCGCCGCCGACGGTCGGGTCAGCCAGGAGGAACTGGAGCTTCTGGAGCAGCTGCGCCACCGCCTGCCGGTCGGCCGCCTGCCCGCCGCCGCCATCGAACGCGGCGCGAGGGCCCGCTTCATCCGGCATTAGCCCGAACAGGACTTTGGCCCTGGCCTCGGGGCGTCGTTTCCACGCGCGTCATCCCGGAGAATCCCCCAGGGTTTATCCGGGGTCTTGTCATGGAAGATCAGGTGGCCCTAGAGCACTTCTTTGTTACATGGAAGCATTTGACCGGGATTATTTTGTCTTCTGGCAAGGCGCGCTTCGAAGAGCGATACGCGTATCGGTCGAGAAGCGGAACACGGCCAG
The DNA here is from genome assembly GCA_021776195.1 of Kiloniellaceae bacterium. The sequence goes on from JAJFGK010000037.1 coordinate 14,045, forward strand.
AAGACAAAAGAACCCGGCCTTCGGTGGGTCCTAGGCGATCCCCCTCTCCCAATGGGGGTGCGTTCCGCTGCTTGCCCGATGCCCAATCTCCAAGACCGGGGGCATCGCGCCGCACAGCGCGCCTTCCCGAATGATCGCCTATGACCCATCAAATGTTTCCATGTAACAAAGAAGTGCTCTAGATCCCGGCTCCGCCCTTTCGGGCGGTCCGGGATGACGTGGTCTCTGGGGCGACGCCTTGACGCGGGGAAAACCGGCTACCAAGGCAAGCGCCCTAGATATTCTCGATGATCGCCTGCCGGCTCTCATCCTGCTTGCGCA
>JAJFGK010000038.1 GCA_021776195.1 Kiloniellaceae bacterium
ATGTCGGTCAAGGGCCAGGAGTTCCCGGCCTACGACAGCCGCGGCATTCAGGGCATGGGCCTGACCTATGCGACCTCCAACCGCGGTGCCTGCCACCTGCGCAGCTACACCGTGGCCTCCGAAATCCTCGGCATCCCCGAGAAGACCGATCCCCTGGTGACCGACGGCAAGGCGGGGCTGGTCAAGGCTTTCCAGGACGCCACGGCGGCCTTCGATTCGGCTGGCCTGTGCATCTTCACCTCCTTTGCCTGGACCCTGGAGGACGTCGCGCCGCAGATCGATGCCGCCCTCGAGGGCGACTGGTCGGCCGACCGCCTGCTGGAGATCGGTGAGCGGGTCTGGAACCTGGAGCGCAAGTACAACAACGATGCGGGCTTCACCGCGGCCGACGACAATCTGCCGCAGCGCCTGATGAAAGACGCCGCCAAGACCGGCCCGGCCGAAGGCCTGACCAACGGCCTCGACAAGATGCTGCCGGAATACTACGAGGTGCGCGGCTGGACCCCCGAGGGCGTGCCGAGCAACGAGACGCTGGCGCGTCTGGGAGTCTAGGATTGGCGATGGGAGAGGGGGTTCTCCTCTCCCTGCTAGAGATGTCGGGGGCCCTTCGTGGCCTCCGATTCTTGCCAAGACCGTCTTCAGAACGCACGGCATAAGAACACAAAAGAACAAACAGACCCGAGGGGAGAGAAGGTTATGACCTACGTCGTCGTCGGTGCGGGACCAGCGGGCGTGACCGCCGCGGAGACCCTTCGCAAGGCCGATCCGGCCCAGGATGTCTTGCTGATCGGCGCCGAGGCCGAGCCGCCCTATTCGCGCATGGCGATCCCCTATGTCCTGACCGGCATGATCCAGGAGCAGGGCACCTACCTGCGCAAGACCGAAGGTCACTACGACGATGCGGGTATTCAGTACCGCCAGGGCGAGGTCGCCTCGGTCGATGCCGCCGGTAAGACCGTCACTCTGTCCGATGGTTCCTCACAGGGCTACGACAAGCTGCTGATCGCGACCGGCGCCAGCCCGATCAAACCGCCGGTGAGCGGCCTCGACCTGCCCGGCGTGCACCACTGCTGGACCCTGGAGGATGCCCGTCACATCGCCTCCCTGGCGCAACAGGGCGATCCGGTCCTGATGATCGGCGCCGGCTTCATCGCCTGCATCATTCTCGAGTCGATCCTCTCGCGCGGCGTCGACCTGACCGTGGTCGAGGCGCTCGACCGCATGGTGCCGCGCATGGCCGACCAGACCGCCGGCAACATGATCAAGTCCTGGTGCGAGAACAAGGGCGTGACGGTCCACACCTCGACCATGGTGACCGGCGTCGAGGACGCCGGCGGCGGCCTGCTGCGGGTCACCATGAACAACGGCGCCACGGCCGAGGCCAAGCTGGTGGTGGTGGCGGCCGGGGTGAAGTCGAACACCGGCTTTCTCGAGGGCAGCGGGGTCAAGGTCGAGGACGGCATCATCGTGAACGAGCGCCTGGAATCCTCGGTCGCCGACATCTATGCGGCCGGCGATTGCGCCCAGGGACCCGACTTTTCGACCGGCGGCTGGGCGGTCCACGCGATCCAGCCGACCGCGACCGACCACGGCCGCACCGCGGCGCTCAACATGGCCGGGCAAAACGCGGCCTTCGGCGGCAGCCTCAACATGAACGTGCTCGACACCGCCGGCCTGGTCACCGCCTCCTTCGGCGCCTGGGACGGCGAGGACGCGGTCACCCAGGCCGACCCGGAGACCTTCCGCTACACCCGCCTGGCCTTCGACGGCGACGTGATGATCGGCGCGCTCTGCCTGGGGCGGACCGATCAGGTCGGCGTGCTGCGCGGCCTGATCCAGACCAAGGTCCATCTGGGCGTTTGGAAAGAGCGCCTGATGCAGCAACCCAACCGCATTGCCGAGGCCTACATCGCCTGCGCCTACGACACGAAGTAGGAGGCGCCGGCCGGAGGTTCGTCGCGAGGGTGCGGCACAGCGTCCATTGATGCAGCCGTCGTCCCGGCCCTGAGCCGGGACCATTCATCGGTGCGCAGTGACACTTGGACCCCGGCTCAAGGCCGGGGTGACAAGGAAAGGTTGGTCGCGCGCTCGGGCAAGAAGCGGTAATCCGACACGCATCGCCGCTGCCTAAATCGCGAAGAACGCCAGCAACAGTAGGACGACACAGAGCAGGCCCGTGACCCAGATGCCGGTGGCGGCGCCGGCGCCCACGTCGCTGTTGTCGACCTCGACCGGATGAGAGGGTCCGTGGTCGGTGTGCCCATGGTCGGCCTGCCCATGATGCGCGTGATCCTGGCCCGGTTCGTGGTCGCTGCTGGTCTGGTCGGTCATGGTCTGCTCCTTCCGGCCTCTGCTCTGGTGGCCTTAATGAACCAATTCTCGGTTTGTCACAAAGCGACGTCGCAGACTCGCCGATCAATTGTTGCAGAATGGCTCTATGCCCGTCACATTATCATCAGGGTAGCGACAAGGGGGCAATCACCAAGATGGCGCGTGCAATCAGCTTAGGGCTGGCCCTTATGGCTCTTTGGATGTTGCTGTCCGGACCCTTCAGCCTCGACCACCGGCTGGTCCTCGTCCTCGGGATCTGCTCGGTCGTCCTGGTCCTTTTCATCGCCTTTCGCATGGATGTAATCGACCGCGAGGGCGTGCCGGTCCATCTGGCTGCCAAGATCCTGTTCTATTGGATCTGGCTGGCCAAGGAGATCGCCAAGTCGAACTGGCAGGTCGCGCGTTTGATCCTCGATCCCAAGTTGCCGATTTCGCCGCGCATGATCCGGGTCAAGGCGACCCAGACCACAGACTACGGCCGCGTCATTCATGCCAACTCGATCACCCTGACGCCGGGCACGGTATCGGTGGAAATCGAGAAAGACGAGATCCTGGTTCACGCGATCTCGCAGGAAGCCGCCGAGGGCACCCTCGAGGGCTCGATCGACCGGCGCGTGACGGCGCTTTAGGAACGGGAACGGATTGTCATGTCGACCGCCGTGATCATCTTCGCCGTGGCCGCCATCGCCCTGCTGGTCACCATGCTGCTGGCCCTGGTGCGGCTTTTTGCCGGGCCGACGCTTTATGATCGGGCGCTGGCGGCAAACTCCTTCGGCACCAAGACCGTGCTGCTGATCGGCGTTCTCGGATTTCTGACGGAACGGCCCGAGTTCCTCGATGTGTCCCTGGCCTATGCCCTGATCAACTTTATCGGCACCATCGCGATTCTGAAGTTCTTCCGCTACCGCACCCTGGCCGATACGGACGAAGGGGCGACGCAGCCCAGTGGCGGTGGCGAGTGATGTCGATCGTCCTGGATATCCTCTCGGCCGTCCTGGTGCTGGGTGGCGCCTTCTTCCTGATCGTCGGCGGAGTCGGACTGATCCGCCTGCCGGACTTCTATAGCCGCCTCCATGCCGCCGGTGTCACCGACACGGCCGGCGCCGAGTTGATCCTCTTCGCCATGATGCTCCAGGCCGGCTTCTCCTGGGTCACGGTGAAGCTGATCCTGATCGGCCTGTTTCTTTTTTTCACCAGCCCGACCTCGACCCATGCCGTGGCCAATGCCGCCTACACCGCCGGGCTGGCGCCGCATGACGTCGACGACGGACCGGGTGACGCCGCGGCGGATGGGCCGGGGGTTGGACCGGGGGTTGGACCGGGCGGGACCGAAGCCGGGGAGGGCGCGTCATCGAGCAGTTGATCAACATCGTCTTGCTGACCTTCCTGTGCCTGACCGCCTATTTCGTGGTGCGGCTGCGCCACCTCTTTGCCGTGGTCATGCTGACCGGCGTGTTCAGCCTGCTTTCGGCGGGTCTTCTGGTCATGCTCGATGCGGTCGATGTGGCTTTTACCGAGGCCGCGGTCGGCGCCGGCATCTCGACGGTGCTGATGCTGGGCACCATGGCCCTGACGTCGCGGCGGGAAAAGCCGCAGACCCACAGCCCCGTTATCCCGCTGATCGTCGTCGCCGTGACTGGCGCGGCACTGGTCTACGGCACCTTGGACATGCCGAGTTTCGGCGACCCCGACGCGCCGATTCATAACCATGTCGTGCCGCGCTACATCGAGGGCTCGGAGACCGAAATCGGCCTGCCCAACATCGTGACCGCGGTTCTGGCCAGCTACCGCGGCTTCGATACCCTGGGTGAAGTCTGCGTGGTCTTCACCGCCGGTATCGGCGTCCTGGTCCTCCTGAGCGGTGGCGGCGCCGCGGGAACCCGGCGTCAGGAAAAGGATATGGCGGCCGGAACGGGCAGGGAACCTACGCCCCCGGACGGAGGCCAGGCATGAGACATCATCTGGTCCTGCGCGCGGTCACCAAGCTGTTGACACCGCCGATCCTGCTCTTTGCGCTTTACGTTCAGTTCCACGGCGATTTCGGTCCCGGCGGCGGTTTTCAGGCCGGGGTGATCTTCGGCGCGGCCTTCATCCTCTATGCCATCGTTTTTGGCCTGCGCAAGGCGCGCCGGGTGGTCCCGATCGGCGCGCTGCGGACACTGATCGCGGGCGGCGTGTTGCTCTACGCCGGGGTCGGCGTCGTCGGGATGCTGCTGGGCGGAAACTTCCTCGACTACGGCGTGCTCGCGGCCGACCCTAAGGCCGGCCAGCATCTCGGCATCCTGTTGATCGAGCTCGGCGTGGGGATCACCGTCTCGGCGGTCATGGTGGCAATTTTCTTCAGCTTCGCCGGGCGTCCGCCCACGATCAAAGACGAAGAGTGGTAGCGCCATGGACCTGATCCTCGGCCACTACAACTATTGGGTCGTCATCTTCCTCATGATGACCGGGCTCTACATCGTCGTGTCGCGCGGCAACCTGGTGAAGAAGGTCGTCGGCTTGAATATCTTCCAGGTGTCGGTCTTCCTGCTCTACATCTCCATGGGCAAGGTGGCCGGCGGCACCGCGCCGATCCTGACCGGCAAGCCGGAGGTCTTCTCCAACCCGCTGCCGCACGTCCTGATCCTGACCGCCATCGTGGTCGGGGTCGCCACGACGGCGCTGGGCCTGGCCCTGGTGGTGCGGATCCGCGAAGGTTACGGCACCATCGAGGAAGACGAGATTCTCGAGTTCGATCATGAGAGCGAGGCAGCCGAGGCCGGGCCGCCAAGATGATCATCCACCTTCCCATCCTGCAGGTCATTCTGCCGCTCATTGCCGCCCCGGTGTGCGTCCTTCTCCGGCGCGGTACCTGGGCCTGGGTGCTGGCCTTGGTGGTGGCTTGGCTGTCGCTCTTCATCGCCATCGCCCTTTTGACCCGGACGCTGGGCAGCGGCGAGATCAGCTACGCGCTGGGCAGTTGGGCGCCGCCTTGGGGCATCGAGTACCGCGTCGATGTGTTGAACGCCTTCGTCCTGCTGATCGTGGCCGCCATCGGGGCCATCGTCCTGCCCTACGCCCGTGCCAGCGTGGAAGCCGAAATCCCCGAAGAGCAGCACGCGCTCTTCTACACCTGTTATCTGCTCTGCTTCGCCGGGCTGCTTGGCGTGACCATCACCGGCGACGCCTTCAATCTCTTCGTCTTTTTGGAGATCTCGTCGCTCTCGACCTACGTGCTGGTGGCCATGGGCGCAAATCGCGACCGCCGCGCCTTGACCGCCGCCTTCACCTATCTGGTCCTGGGCACCATCGGCGCCACCTTCTTCGTCATCGGCGTCGGCCTGATCTACATGCTGACCGGCTCGCTCAACATGGCCGACATTGCCCAGCGCATCGCCGGCACCGGCGACCTTCCGTCGCTCTACGACCACAGAACGCTGCATGTCGCCTATGGGTTCATCGTTGTCGGCGTCGGCCTGAAGCTCGCCATGTTCCCGCTCCACATGTGGCTGCCCAACGCCTATGCCTTCGCGCCCTCGGCGGTCACCACCTTCCTGGCGGCGACGGCCACCAAAGTCGCGGTCTATGTCCTGCTGCGCTTCCTCTTCACGGTCTTCGGCAACGACTTCCCGCTGGGCGCCGTGACCCTGACCTGGGTCTTCCTGCCGCTCGGCGTGGTGGCGATGTTCGCCGCCTCGTTGGTGGCAATCTTTCAGGTCAACCTGAAACGCCTCCTGGCCTATTCTTCCATCGCCCAGATCGGCTACATGCTGCTCGGCGTCTCCTTTGCCAGCGTGACCGGGCTGTCGGCGACCCTGATCCACCTGTTCAACCACGCGCTGATGAAGGGCGCGCTCTTCATGGCGCTGGGCTGCGTCGTGCTGCGGGTCGGCGGCGCCACGCTGGAGAGCGTGCGCGGCCTGGGGCGCGAGATGCCCTGGACCATGGGCGCCTTTGCCGCCGGCGGCCTCAGCCTGATCGGCGTGCCCCTGACCGTCGGCTTTATTTCCAAGTGGTACCTGATCTCTGGCGCCTTCGAGCGCGGTTGGTGGTGGGTCGGCCTGCTGATCGTCGCATCCTCGCTGCTCGCGGTGATCTATGTCTGGAAAATTGTCGAGGCGGCCTATTTCAAGCCGGCCCCCGAGGGCCGTGAAGCGGTCGCCGAGGCACCCTTGACCATGTTGATTCCGCTCTGGGTCCTGGTCGCCGCCAACATCTACTTTGGGATCGACGCCGACTTGACCACCTCGGTCGCCGACAGTGCTGCCCGGGCGCTCCTGGGAGGCCGGCCATGAGCGGCGAGATCGCACTTTTCCTGAGCTTGGCGGTGCCCTGTCTGGGCGCCGTGATGATCGCCCTGGCGGGCATGCAGCCGAACCTGCGCGAAACCGTGACGCTGACCACGGCGGTGCTGCTGTTCGGCGTGGTGTTACACATCCTGGTGCTGCACCGAAGCGGCGTGCCGGTCGAGGTCTCGCTGTTCGAGGTCGTGCCCGGTCTGCCCCTGGCCTTGTCGGTCGAGCCCCTGGGAATGCTTTTCGGCCTGGTGGCCTCGGGGCTCTGGATCGTAAATTCGATCTACTCCATTGGCTACATGCGCGGCAACAACGAGTCCAACCAGACCCAGTTCTATGTCTGTTTCGCCATCGCCATCGCCAGTGCCATGGGCATCGCTTTCGCCGCCAACATGTTCACGCTCTTCATCTTCTATGAGGTGCTGACGCTTTCGACCTATCCCCTGGTCACCCACAAGGGCACCGATGCGGCGCGCGCCGGAGGGCGCACCTATCTGGGCATCCTGATCGGCACCTCGATTGGCTTGCAGTTGGTCGCCATCGTCTGGACCTGGACCCTGACGGGGACCCTCGACTTCACCGCCGGCGGCATTCTCAGCGGCAAGGCCGAAGGGCCCCTGGTGGGGGTACTGCTGGCGCTCTACATGTTCGGCATCGGCAAGGCGGCCTTGATGCCCTTCCACCGCTGGCTGCCGGCGGCCATGGTGGCACCGACGCCGGTTTCCGCCCTGCTCCATGCGGTCGCGGTGGTGAAGGCCGGCGTCTTCACGGTCTTGAAGGTGGTGATCTATATCTTCGGCGTCGATTTTCTGGCCGAAAGCGGATCCTCGGACTGGCTGGTCTGGGTCGCCGCCTTCACCATTCTGGCCTCTTCCCTGGTGGCGATGACCAAGGACAACCTGAAGGCCCGGCTGGCTTACTCGACCATTAGCCAGCTTTCCTATGTGGTGTTGGGTGCGGCCCTGGCGACCTCGCTGGGTATCATGGGCGGGGCCTTTCAGATCGCCACGCACGCGGTGGGCAAGATCACGCTCTTCTTCTGCGCCGGCGCGATCTACGTCGCCACCCACAAGACCGAGATCAGCGACATGCAGGGCCTGGGCCGGGTCATGCCCTTTACCTTCGGCGCCTTTTTCATCGGCGCGCTCTCGATCATCGGCCTGCCCCCCATGGGAGGCTCCTGGACGAAATGGTACCTCATGATGGGGGCGGCCGAGAGCCAGCACCAGATCATGATCCTGGTGCTGATGATCTCCTCGCTGCTCAATATCGCCTATCTGCTGCCGGTGGTGGCCCGGGGCTTTTTCCTGCCCGCCCCGGAGGAACCACAGCCCCAGGCGGTGGGCGCGGCGGCCAGTCCCAGGACCGCCGGCATCCAGGAGGCGCCGCTCTGGTGCGTGGTGGCACTCTGCGCCACGGCCTTCGGCTGCATCCTGTTGTTCTTCTTCGCCGATCCACTCCATGAGCTGCTGCTGCCCTTGGTGGCGCAGGGACCGACATGACCGATCCGACGACGCAGCACGACGAAACCCCGCCGCGCGGCCTGGCCCGCGTCTTCGCCCTGGCCTATGACCGGCCCAAGCGGGTCTTCTGGGCGATCTGTCTGATCTGCGCGCTGCTGGCCCTGGCCGACCTCTTCTATGAAAAGCACGGTCACTACAGCGTCGAGACCTGGCCGGTCGCCTATGGGATTTTCGGGTTCGTCTGCTTCGTCTTCATCGTCTATGTCGGCAAGTGGCTGCGCGGCCTCGTGATGCGCGACGAGGACTACTATGATCGCTAACATCCCGCCCGGCATCGTGATCATTCTCGGCGCCCTGCTGGTGCCGCTCCTGGCCCAGGGCCGGGCCCGGCAGCTCTATATGTTGGCGCTTCCGCTGGTCAGCCTGGCGCATTTGCTGGCCCTCGACCAGGGATCCGCCGGACTGGTCACGGTCTTCGACTATCAGCTGATCCTGGTTCAGCACGACCAGCTCAGCTTCGTATTCGGCCTGATCTTTCACATCGCCGCCTGCCTGGGCCTGGTCTATGCCATGCACGTGCGCGACCCGGTGCAGCAGATCGCGGCCCTGGTCTATCCCGGCGCCGCCATCGGGGCGCTCTTTGCCGGCGACATGATCACGCTCTTTATCTATTGGGAGGCGACGGCGATTTCGTCCGTCTTCCTGATCTGGGCGCGCCGCAGCGAGCGGGCCTACAGCACGGGAATGCGTTATCTGATCATCCAGGTCGGCTCGGGCGTCCTTTTGCTTGCCGGGGTCATTCTGCGGGCGGCGGAGACCGGTTCGATCGCTTTCGGCGATCTGGGGCAGGGCAGGGACATCCTGGATTTCGACTTGGCCACCCTGCTGATTTTCCTTGCCTTTGGTATCAAGTGCGCCTTTCCGCTGCTGCACAATTGGCTGCAGGACGCCTATCCCGAGGCGACCGTTACCGGCACTGTGATCCTTTCGGCCTTCACCACCAAGCTGGCGGTCTATGTCCTGGCGCGCTCCTTTGCCGGCACCGAGATCTTGATCTACATCGGCGCCGTCATGACCGCCTTCCCGGTCTTCTTCGCGGTGATCGAGAACGACCTGCGCCGGGTCCTGGCCTACAGCCTGAACAACCAGCTCGGCTTCATGGTGGTGGGCATCGGCGTGGGCACCGAAATGGCGCTCAACGGCACGGTCTCGCACGCCTTCGCCCACATCCTCTATAAGGCCCTGCTCTTCATGGCGATGGGCGCGGTGCTGTTCCGCGCCGGGACCTGCAAGGCCTCCGAGCTGGGCGGGCTCTTCAGGTCCATGCCCTGGACCGCGGCCTTTTGCATCGTCGGCGCCATGTCGATCTCGGCCTTTCCGCTCTTCTCCGGGTTTATCGCCAAGTCGCTGACGCTCTCGGCGACAGCCGATACCGGTCATGTCGTGGTCTGGTTTGTCCTGGTCTTCGCGTCGGCGGGCGTGCTCGAGCACTCCGGCATCAAGATTCCCTATTTCGCCTTCTTCGCCCACGACAACGGCATGCGGGTCAAGGAAGCGCCGCCGCACATGCTGGTGGCGATGGGGATCACGGCCTTTCTCTGCATCGCGATCGGGGTCTATCCCTGGCCGCTTTACGATATCCTGCCCTATGCGGTGACCTACAATCCCTACACGGTTGGGCACGTGGTCGCCCAGTTGCAGCTCTTGATGTTCGCCATCCTCGCCTTCGCGCTGCTCTATCGCCTGGGGCTCTATCCGGCCGAGCTGCGCTCGACGGTTCTCAACAGCGACTGGATCTATCGCCGTGCCCTGCCGCGCCTGGTGCGGGCCCTGGGCGCCCTGGTGGACAGCCTGCGCCGCGGCAGCGTGGGCCAGGCCGAACGCCGGCTCGAGCGCTTCGTCGCCCAGGTGTTCCGGGTCCACGGGCCGGCCGGCTACCTGGCCCGCACCCACGCCCCCGGCCCCTCGACTATCTGGGTCGCGGTGCTCTTGGGGTCGATGCTCATTCTCTATTACTTCTGACGAGATTTCCGGCGATGTTGAAAATCTGGGGCCGGCGCAGCGCCTTCAATGTGCAGAAGGTCCTGTGGCTGATCGACGAGCTGGGTCTCGAGCACCGACACATCGAGGCCGGGGGCGCTGCCGGCGGTCTCGACGACCCGGCCTTTCTCGCGATGAATCCCCACGGCCGGGTCCCGGTGATCGACGACGGCGGGACCGTGGTCTGGGAATCGCACAGCATCCTGCGCTACCTGGCGGCGCGTTATGGCGCCGGCCGCTTCTGGTCTGAAAATCCGGCCGTCCGCGCCCTGGCCGAGCGCTGGATGGACTGGTCCCAGACCGCCCTGCAACGCGATTTCATGGATCTATTCTGGGGCTTCGTGCGCACCCCCGTGGCCCGGCGCGACGGCGCGGCCATCGACCGCGCGACCGCCAATTGCGCCGCCCATTTTCGGCTGCTCGACGGCGAACTGAGCCAGCGCGACTGGCTTGCCGGGGCGGACTTTACCCTGGCCGACATTCCGGCCGGGACCTCGCTCTACCGCTACTTCGAGATGGAGATCGACCGGCCCGAGGTGCCCCATGTCCGCGCCTGGTATGAACGGCTCGCGAGCCGCCCGGCCTACCGCGCACAGATCATGCGGCCCTTCGGCGAACTGGTCGGCCGTCAGGACTATTGATCGATAGGGTTCCCGGGGAGCCGATCATGGCTCCCCGGATGGCGCTCTACGGTTAAACGAGCCACCAGCGCTCGATGATCCGCCGTCCGTCGAAGGGTTTCAGCGCGGAGACGTCCTCGCCATGGGCGATATCCTCGCTGCGGCCGACCACGGCGTTGGCGAACATGGGTACAACCACGCCGCCTTCGTCGCGCATGATGCGTTGCATCTCGTGGTACATACCGCTGCGCTTGCCTTCGTCGAGTTCGGCCCGGGCCTCGATCATCAGCTTGTTGAAGGCCTCGTGGTCCCAGTCCGTGTCGTTCCAGGCTGCGCCGGGGGCATAGCCGGTCGAGAACATCGCGTCCTCGGTCGTGTAGCCACCCCAATAGCAGGCGCACCAGGGCTTCTTCATCCAGACATTGGACCAATAGCCGTCGTTGGGCTCGCGCACGACCTGAATATCGATCCCCGCCTTGGCGGCATGCTCGCGATAGAGCGTGGCGGCGTCGACCGCCCCGGCAAAGGCCGCGTCGGCGGCACTGAGCGGGAGACTGAGGCTGTCCAGCCCGGCCTGCTTCAGATGAAACTTGGCCTTTTCCGGGTCGTAGCTGTTCTGCTCCAGGTCCGCCGCGTAGTAGCGGTAGGAGGGGCCGATCGGCGTGTCGTTGCCGACGGCACCATGACCCAAAAGAATCTTCTGCACCAACTCCTCGCGGTCGATGGCGAATTTCAGGGCCTGGCGGACATGGATATTATCGAAAGGCGCCATGGAGGTGCGCATGGGAAGGGTATAGTGCAGCGGTCCGGTTTGCTCCTCGATCACCACGCCAGGCTGCTTGGCGAGCCGGCTGACGGTCTTGAGGTCGACCTGATCGATGGCGTGGACTTCCCCGGTTACCAGGGCGTTGCTGCGCGCGGCTGGGTCGGCGATGGTCAGCAGTTCCACGCGGTCGGCGTGGGCGCGGCCCTCCTTCCAGTAGTTCGGATTGCGCTCCAAGACGGCCGAGACGCCGGGATCGTAGGATAGGAGCTTGTAGGCGCCGGTGCCGTTCGCCTCCTCCCATGCGATACCGCCTTCCTCCTTGGCCGGAAAGATAGTGAAGAAGGCCGCGTCGAAGTTGAAGGGGAAGTCCGCGTTGCCGCCGGTGAGAGACATCACCACCGTATGGTCGTCGTCCGCCTTGATCGATTCCACCGATGCCACCAAGGGTTTGCCAGCCGACTTGGACTCGTCGTTGCGATGGTAGTCGATCGAGGCCACCACGTCCTTGGCGGTCATGGTCTTGCCGTTGTGGAACTCGACGCCCTTGCGCAGCTTGAAGGTCCAGGTCGCGGCGTCGGCCGAGGGCTCCCAGCTTTCCGCCAGGCTGGGGACCAGCGTGCCGTTCGGTGCGACCTCGGTCAGGGTATTGGCGAAGCCATGGACCAGGACCCACTGGTAGCCATTCTCGATGATCGCGGGATTGTAGGTGTCGGCGGTCGAGCCATGGCCCATGGCGAGCTTCATCACGCCGCCCTGCTTCGGGCCGGCCGCCTGTGCCGCCTGCGTCGCCAGCGAGGAGGCCAGCGCCGTGGTCACGCCGAGAGCCATGGTGCGGCCCATGAACTCGCGCCTGGAAATTTTGCCCTGGGTCAGGCGGCTCTGCCACCAGACCAATTGCGACCGATTGAAGTCGTTGCTCATCATGTCCTCCCAATGCCCCGTTGCGTCATACGGCGAATAGCCGCCTGCGGGCCCCGATGAAGGGTCCTTGCCAGTCAGGTTCGCGCATCGGGCTGGCGAGGTCAATTTCGCCGGGATTCATGGGTTTACGTGAATTTATGCGATTTCGCTTAAGATCACGAAAGAAATGATCTAGGATTTCGGGCAAGACCGAACTGGATCGCCGAGCCCCCCGGACAAGCGAGCCCCCTGACAAGCGAGCCCCCTGACAAGCGAACTCCATGGCAAACGAATCCTTCTCACAGAACCTTCGCCAGCTTTGCGGGCGGCACCGATCCATCTCCCTGATCTGCCGCGAGATCGGCATCAATCGGCAGCAGTTCAACAGCTATCTGAACGGCTCCTCGCGCCCTTCGACCCACAACCTGCAAAGAATCTGCAGCTACTTCGGGGTCTCCAACCTGGACCTGGAAAAGCCGCCGGCGGACTTCCTGGCCGAACAGGCGGCGCCTCTGCTGGGGCCGGCGAAGGGCAGCCGCGACAAGCTGTCCGCCTTGCTCAGCCGGGCCTTTCCAGGCGATCGCCCAGCCTTGAGAAAGCACGTCGGGTTCTATCAGACCCACTTTACCGTGCCGGCGAAGGAGGCGGTGATAAGGCGGGGGTTCGTCTGTCTTTACGAAGACCAGGGGCGGTTTTTCACAAAGTCGTTCGAGCGCTCGCGCGAGAGCGGACAGGTCTACCGCTTTTCCAAATACGAAGGGCTCGCCAGCCTCCTGGGAGGCAAGATTTTCGTCACTGAGTTTGAGTCCCTGAGCGCGGATTCCATTGCCGAGACGACGTTGTTTCCGTCCTACCGGCGCAAGCTGACCTATCTATCCGGACTGACCTTCGGCGCCACCTCGTCGCACCAGCGAAATCCCTTCGCCGCGCCGGTGGTGTGGAAGTTCGTCGGCCGCTCGGCGGACTACCGGGCCCACTTCAAGGCCTGCGGGCTGTTTGCTTGCGATTCCACTGAACTGGACCCGATCGCCCGGCGGATCCTGATCCAGTCGGTCGACTTCAGGAACAACGTGCTCTGCGTCGATCCGCCGTGATCTGACGCCCAGGTTTCGCTTTCAGCCGACCCGGTCGCTGCGCCGCTCCAACAGCAGGACATCGCGCCAGCGCCCGGCGAGGGGGCCGTGGCTCATCAAGCCGAGGCGTTCGCGACGCCCGACCTGGCGAAAGCCGAGGGTTTCGTGAAGGGCGATGCTGGCCCGGTTTTCCGGAAAGATGCCGGCTTGCAGGGTCCAGACCCCAGCCGTCTCGGAGGCCTCGATCAGTGCCGCGAGAAGAAGGCGCCCGACGCCCCGGCCGCGTGCCGCCCGTGCCACGTAGAGGCTGACCTCGCAGACCCCGGCATAGACCGTCCTGGCGCTGGTCGGCGACAGCGCAGCGAAACCCAGAATCTCTTCTCCGTCGGTGGCCACCAGCCGGCAGTCCGCGCGGTGGCCCCGGTCCCAGGCGGGCCAGTCCGGCGTTTCGCTCTGAAAGCTGGCCTGGCCGGTGTCCAGACCTTCACCGTAGATCGCCAACACGGCAGTGGCGTCGCTGGCTGACAGAGCCCTAACTTGCAAGTCCTGGGTGGTCATGGCCGGCGTTATAGGCCTTTTTCGGCCCCGTTCAACTGCCTAAGTTATCGTCCATGACCCAAGCCGCACCCAGTGGGCCGCGTTTCATCGGCAGCGAGATCTATCGCGCCTCGAGCTACGGGAGCCGCCACCCCCTGGCGATCCCCCGGGTCTCGACCGTGATCGACCTTTGCCGGCTGCTCGGATGGCTGCCGGACGAGAGCTATATCGACTCGCCGCGCGCCACGCCCGCGCAACTGGCGCGCTTCCACGACCCGGACTATGTCGCCGCCGTCATCACCGCCGAGCGCGAGCAGCGGGCCTCGGAGGCGGTCAAGGCGCGCTTCAACATCGGCCTGAACGGCAACCCGGTCTTTCCCGAGATCTTCCGCCGGCCGGCCACAGCCTGCGGTGCCTCGATCCTGGCGGGGGAGTTACTGGCCGGGGCAGGGACGCCATCCGCCGGGGGCCCGACAATCGTTTTTAGCCCGGCCGGCGGCACCCATCACGGGCAGTGCGACCGGGCTAGCGGCTTTTGCTACTTCAACGACCCCGTCCTGGCGATTCTGACGCTGCTCGACCGGGGCCTGGAGCGGGTCTTCTATCTCGATGTCGATGCCCACCACGGCGACGGCGTCCAAATCGCCCTGCAGGACCATCCGCGGGTCGCGACCCTCTCGGTCCACGAGGCGGGGCGCTGGCCCATGGGCCCACGCGATGGATCCAAAGCCCTCGGGGCCGCCGAAGACCGCGGCGGCGGCCGGGCGCGCAATCTGCCGGTGCCGCCGGGGTTCAACGATGCCGAGATGGATCTGGTTTTGGAGCAGGCCATCCTGCCCACTCTCGAGAGCTTCGATCCCGCGGCCGTGGTCCTGCAGTGCGGAGCCGATGGCCTGGCCGACGATCCCATGAGCAAGCTGGCCCTGTCCAACCGTGCCCTCTGGCGGGTCGTGGCGGCGGTCAAGGCGCGAGCGCCGCGCCTACTGGTATTGGGTGGCGGCGGCTACAATCCCTGGTCCGTGGCGCGTTGCTGGGCCGGTGTCTGGGCGACCCTGGCCGGCCATCCGATCCCGGAACGGCTGCCGGAACCCGCCGTGTCGCTGCTGCGGCAGATTGCCTGGCGTCATCGGCTGGGGCGCACACCGCCCGCTCACTGGTTCGAATCCCTGGCCGATCCGACGCCGCCCCAAGCCGTCCGCGCGGAGGTCCGGCAGATCGTGAGGCTGGTCATGGCCGAGCCCTTGGTGGAAAATGGGTCCCCGTGAGGCAGAGAGTTCAAGGAAAAGCGATGAGACTTTGGGGACTGATCGTGGCGCTGGTCGCCTTGCAGGTCGGCCTTGCCGTGCCTTTGGCGGCTCTGGAGACCTTCGAAACCGAGGAATTGACCATCGAGACGGCCTCGGGCGAGCGCCATTCCTTCGTTGTCGAGATGGCGCTGACGCCCGGTCAACGCCGGCAGGGGCTGATGTACCGCCGTTCCATGGCGGCCGATCATGGCATGCTCTTCGTTTATGAGACCGACCATTTGATCACGATGTGGATGAAGAATACCTATATCCCGCTCGATTTGGTCTTTGTCGATGCCCGGGGGATCGTCGTCAGCGTCGCGGAACGGGCCGTGCCTCATTCCTTGAAGACGATCGCCGCGAACGGCAAGGCGCGCGGCGTGGTCGAGTTCAATTCGGGAACCGTCGCCCGCCTCGGGATCAGGGCTGGCGACAGGGTGCTGCACCCGGCCTTCGGCCAGGCACCCTAGGTCTGTTCGCGGCGCCGGCCGCGACGGCCCCTAAAGCCTAGGCTTCGGGCCCATCCTGGGCGAGCTGCTGGATGCTCTTCCAGCCTTCGCCGGCGGCGACCAAACAGGACATGCCCTGGGGCGTGGTCACGATGATCGACCAGGTGCCGCCGTTCCCGGTACTGAGAACCTCGACCAGGCCGCCATTGTTGGTCACGCCGATGGCGACCGGTGCCTCTTTGTACTTGTCCGATAGGAGCTGGAGGACATTGGTCCGCTCGTCACACTGCGGGGCCGCCATTGCGCTGGTCGCGACAAGAGCGAAACCCGTACCAAGTAAAAGTTTTTTCCACATAGCCGTGCCTCTTGGGCAGTTCCAGAAGTACCAACGACTCCGTTGGTAGGCATTGAAATGCTCCCATGGCGGACCTCAACAACGACTTAAGAGGAGTTTAATTATCTCTTAACTCAAAAAATTAGATCTTTCGTTACCACCCTGTGCAAAAGCGTCGTCAGGCCAAGGCTTTAGGCAGTGGCATCCTGCCATCAATACATCTTACAGACGATGGTTTTGTCTAAGATCGCATCGCCGGATGTAGAGTTTGTTCGCTATCGAGGACAAATTCGCGAAAGGCGCGCAGCAGGTCCAGATCGAGATGCCCCTTGAAGCCGCTCATCAATTCCAGGGCGGCTTCGCTGCTCATCGGCTCCTTGTAGGAGCGCTTGTCGATCAGGGCGGAGAAGACATCGCTGATCGCCGTCAGCCGGACGTGATCGTTGATCTGGGCGCCGCTCAGGCCGTCGGGATAGCCGCCGCCATCGAGCTTTTCGTGGTGCTGGACCGCCATGGCGATGGCGGCCGGGTCCAGACCGACCTCGCGCAGCAGAATTTCCCGGGAATGCTCCGGGTGTTTGCGCATGATCTCCCACTCCGGCGGCTCGAGCTTGCCGGGCTTGTCGAGGATTTCCAAGGGCACCTGCGACTTCCCCACGTCGTGGATCAGTCCGCCGACGGTCACAAGATGGAGATCGCTGGCACTGAAACCGATGGCATTGGCGAAGTAGGTGAGGGAGCCGCAGACGAACATCGAATGCCGGAAGCTGTAGTCGTGGTGGTCGTGCAGCCCGGTCAGCCAGTCGGACAGCTTGCCGGTCTCGGCCGATTGGCTAATCGTATGACAGGTGTCCTGGATCGACTCCATGGGCAGGGCCTCGCCGCGGCGCGACTTCTCGAAGCAATCGGTAAAACAGCTCAAGCTGGCTTTCAGGGCGGTTCTCTGACCGCTGCTCAAGAGATCCCAGGAGGCCTCTACGTCGCGGTTGATCGCGGCCTTGGCCGCGCCGCGCAACTGTTCGGGCTCGAGCGGGAAGACGAAATGGTCATTGGCGCCCAGGTCGCGCAGCTTTTCCAGGTTGTCGCGGTTGTGGGTCGGCAGAACGAAGATCTTGTGGCCATCGAGCGTGGCGCTGTGAGCCTTGACCCGGCGGAAGGTCTGGGAAGATGCCAGATTGGCGAAGAAGATCGACAGGCGCGCGCCCGCGGGCGCCGCGGCCGGTTGGGCCTCCAGGTCCCGCATGGCGATATTGAAGGACTGGCCCAAAGCGCCGATCAGCGCCGCCGAGCGATTGGCTAGTCCGTTGTAGACCATGATGTCTGCGCGCATGCCCTGCATTTCAGCACAGTTACCGCTTTTACTCAGTGACCGGCCAAGCTAGTCCTGGAAGGATAAAATTGAATGAACAGGGGGTGGTGAAATTTAGGAGAATTCAGAAGAACTTAACAATCAAAAGTCTTCCCGACCGATCGCCTCGGCGAGGCCTGGCAGGCCATAATTTCCCGCTGATAACACTGCACTTCTTCGAGCAGCCAATCCCGGAAGGCTGAGACCGCCGGGCGCCGCAGCGCCGGCTGTGGGCAGACGAAGAAGAACCCGAGATCGATCGGCAGGGCGCCGCCCAGCGGGGCCACCAGGCGGCCCGATCTCAAGTCGGCGGCGGCCAGGACGAGCCGCCCCAGGACCACACCGGCGCCCTCCACGGCGGCGTCGATGCCGTGGTCGGCGTGGTTGAACCGGGGGCCGTGGCTGGCGTCGGCCCCTTGAACGCCCTCCCGCTCTAGCCACCCGGCCCAGTTGGCCGGCCGGCCATCGGCAAAGCGGGCCGAATCCCTCAGGGCCTCCAGCGAGGTGTCGTGGACCAGGGTACAGCGCGCCAGGTCGCCGGGCGCCGAGATGGCCATGCGGTCGCGGTAATCGGGGCTGCAGAGCGGAATCAGGGCATCGCCGATCAGCGACTCCCAGTGGACCCCCTCGTAGTGGCCCGACCCAAAGCGGATCGCGGCGTCGATGCCGTCGGCGGCGAAGTCCGACAGGCGCAGATTCGCGGCAATGCGGGCGTCGATCGTGGGATTGGCCTCCAGGAAGCGCCAGAGCCGGGGCGCCAGCCACTTGGCGGTGAAGGCCGGGCCGACCGAGATGACCAGGGCGTCGCCCTCCTTGAAGCGTTCCAAGGTCCGCTGGGCCTGGGAGAGACGGGCAAATCCGTCGGCCAGGGCGGGATAGTAGACCTCGCCGGCATCGGTCAGGGCGATGGCCCGGTTCATCCGCACGAACAACTCCAGCCCCAGGTGGTCTTCCAACTGGCGCACCTGATAGCTGACCGCCGCCGGCGTCACGGCCAGCTCCCCTGCCGCCTTCTGGAAGCTCATGTGGCGGGCGACGGCCTCGAAGGCGCGCAGGGCGTTGAGCGGGGGCAGGCGCGGCAACGGAAATCCTTCAAGATAAGAAAGCTTATGCGAAGTCGAAAACTACTCGTTAGGAAACACGCTGAAAAGCCCTTAAGTAGGGTCTAACGACAACCTGTCAAGAAAACCACCAACAAACAAAATCAACGTGAAGACCACAAAAAAGTAGAGGATTGTGCCATGACCCGCCACACAGCCAGCAACGACCCCAGCCCGACCTTCGACCCGTGCGCCACCTATGACCCGGTCAAGGGAATCGATCACGAGACCCTGCAGGCCTACATCGCCCGCGGCCATATCGAGCGCGCCCGGGAGGCTCGTCGGCTGTTCGGCGCCCTGCGGTCCTGGATCACGGGCCGCGCTTCGGCGGCCTGCGACGCGACGCGCGAGGCCGCGGCCGGCGGCGACCCTGCGGTCTGCCGTTAGGAACAGCGTCCGGACAGATGCGGCGGCGAGTGCGGAGCCTGGCCCGGGACAGGCACCTTTTCCTTCGGAAAACGAGCCAGTCCCGGATCGCGCTGCCAGCCCGCCGGCGCGGGTTTGGTGCTGCCGTCAGGCGCGGTTGCGGCTATCCCGGGCTTGCAGGATCAAGTCCGGTAATGACATCGGGACCGACCAAGCACCAATGGCGGCCCAGGATAGGGGGCGGATCAGGGCCCCGAACGCTTCAGGGCCAGGGTCACGCCGTCGCTGATCGGGATCATCGAGATCGTCACCCGCTGGTCGTCCTTGAGCTTGGCGTTGAGCGCCCGCAGCGCGCTGGTGTCGGTGTCGGTGCGGGCGGGATCGGCGACGGCGCCGGACCAGAGCACGTTGTCGATCAGGATCAGGCCGCCGGGCCGGAGCAACTCCAGGCAGCTTTCGTAGTAGCTGTCGTAGTTCTCCTTGTCGGCGTCGATGAAGGCCAGGTCGTAGGTCCCGGCCTGACCGTCGGCGATCAGGCCGGGCAGGGTCTCGGTGGCCGGCGCCAGAACCAGGGTGATCTTGTCGGCGACCCCGGCTTCGGCCCAATAGCGCCGCGCCACCGCGGTGTACTCCTCGCTGACGTCGCAGGCGACGATGCTGCCGTCCTCGGGCAGGGCCAGGGCCACGGCGGTCGAGCTGTAGCCGGTGAAGGTGCCGACCTCGATACAGCGCTTGGCGCCGGTCAACTGGACCAGGAGCTGCATGAACTGGCCCTGGTCCGGGGCGATCTGCATGCCGGACATGGGGTGCGCCGCGGTTTCCGCGCGCAGGCGGCCCAGGACCTCGGGCTCGCGCAGGCTGTTCGACAGAATGTAGTCGTAGAGGCGGTCATCCAGTTCGATGGTCTTGTATTTTCTGGCCATGGTCGACTTTCGTTTCGCTGTGGGTGCGGGCGGGGCAGGAGTCGCAACAGTGGCGCGTCCCCGCCGCCTTGTCACTCTCGGGTTCGGGTTCGTGGACAAATGGGCGTCGCCCCGGACGGAACCCGGCCGCCGGGCCGGGGACCGAGCCGGGGTCTCGGGCCGTGGTTTTCCCCCACGAGATCCCGGCTCGGGGCTTTGCCTTGTCAGGGATGACGTCGGATCGCTGGCGACTGAGCCCAAGGACCCTAGAGAACCTTGCCCTCGAAGGGGTGCCAGCCCTCGGCGTGTTCGATTTCGACCACCCAGAGGTCGGGGTCGCGCTGCACGGCCTTTTCGATGTAGGCCCCGGCCTCGGCCTCTGGCACGACCTCGCCCTTGAAGGCGGGGAACCAGGCCAGGGCACCCTCCAGGTCGCGGGTCTGGTTCAGGAGCCGGCAGCCGCCGTCGCGCAGCAGCAGCTTCAAGAGCAGCAGGCCGCCCATCTTTTCGCCCCGGTGCAGCACCGTGGCCGGCACCCCCTCGGCAAAGCAGCGCCGCAGGTGACCCTTGATCCACAGTTCGCTGGGCAGGCGGTCGTCCATGGCGGGCGCTATTCCTTGGTTTTCAGGAAGCGGACCTCGGGAAAGTCCTCGGCGGCCCGGTCCAGGTGCCAGGCGTTGCGCGCGAGAAAGACCGGCGCCTCGGTGTGGTCCTGGGCGATGGCGCCGCGGTTCTTGTCCTGGAAGTCCTTGAGGATCCGCGCCTCGTCGGCCTCGAGCCAGCGCGCGGTCATGATCTCGGTGGTCTCGAAGCGCACCGGCACGGCGTATTCGGTGCGGATGCGGTCGGCCAGGACCTCGAACTGCAGCGGCCCGACCACGCCGACGATCCAGTCGGCGCCCATCAGCGGCTTGAAGACCCGCGCCGCGCCTTCCTCGGCCAGTTGGGTCAGGGCCCGGCCCAGGTGCTTGGCTTTCATGGGGTCTTCCGGGCGGACCCGGCGCAGGTGTTCCGGGGCGAAGGCCGGGATGCCGGTGAAGTTGATGATCTCGCCTTCGCTCAGGGTGTCGCCGATATTCAGGTTGCCGTGGTTGGGCAGACCGATGATGTCGCCGGGCCAGGCCTCTTCCGCCAGGCCGCGATCCCGGGCCAGGAACAGCACCGGATTGTGGATCGTCAGGGTCTTGCCCGAGCGCACGTGCTTCAGCTTCATGCCGCGCTTGAAATGGCCAGAGCAGAGCCGCAGGAAGGCGATGCGGTCGCGGTGGTTGGGGTCCATGTTGGCCTGGATCTTGAAGATGAACCCGGTGACCTTGTTCTCGTCCGGCGCCACGTCGCGCTCGCGCCCGGGCTGGCCGCGCGGCGAGGGGGCCACGGCGGCCAGGCCCCGGAGCAGCTCGCGGACGCCGAAGTTGTTGATCGCGCTGCCAAAATAGACCGGCGTCTGGTTGCCGGCCAGATAGGCCTCGCGGTCGAAGGGCTGGCACAGCCCGCGCACCATCTCGACATCCTCGCGCAGCTTGGCCACCGCGTGGTCGGGCAGCAGCGCGTCCAGCTTGGGGTCGTCCAGGCCCTCGCAGGCCTCGCCCTCCTCGCCCTTGCCCTCCTTGGAGCGGCTGACCAGCAGCAGGCGGTCGTGGATCAGGTCGTAGCAGCCGAGGAAGTAGCGGCCCATGCCGATGGGCCAGCTCGCCGGGGTCACCTCGAGCTGGAGCGACTGTTCGACCTCGTCCAGCAGCTCGAAGGGATCGAGTCCGTCGCGGTCGAGCTTGTTGATGAAGGTGGTGATGGGGATGTCGCGCAGGCGGCAGACCTCGAAGAGCTTGCGGGTCTGGGCCTCGATGCCCTTGGCGGAATCCAGCACCATGATCGCCGAATCGACCGCCGTCAGGGTGCGGTAGGTGTCCTCGGAGAAATCTTCGTGGCCCGGCGTATCGAGCAAATTGAAGGTCTTATTGTCGTATTCGTATGTCATGACTGAAGAAGCAACGGAAATGCCGCGCTCCTGCTCGACCTTCATCCAGTCGGAGCGGGCGCGGCGCATCTCGCCCCGGGCCTTGACCGCGCCGGCCAACTGGATCGCGCCGCCGAACAGCAACAGCTTTTCGGTCAGCGTCGTCTTGCCCGCATCGGGATGCGAGATGATGGCGAAGGTGCGTCGCCGCTGGACGGCGTCTTGCAAGGGGGTCATGGACTGTCGATCGATCTTCGCTGCCTGGGGGGCTGTTGGGGGTTGCCCATTGGGAGTGCGATGGCGGGGTGGCCGCCTCTTAGCGGAAAACGCCGCTGCTGTCGATGGCGCCACCCGGTCTCCGATAGCGCTCGGCCCGAACCGGATCGAGATGGTGGCCGGCCTCGACTGCCGCCGGTGCAAGCGGTCTCGCCGGCTTGGCCGAGATTCCGGATACCTCGCTTCGACGGCCAGATCGAAAATTTGGGCCGAAGCGGGGTCCGGAAGGATGCTGTCAACGGGGTTGCCGCCGGGAGGGACCTAGATTTTCGGCTCTTAGCCCAGGAACTGGCGCTTGTCGGACAGGTAGTTCAGCTGGTCGGCGATGGTCGCGCCGTTCTCGCCGGTGAGATCGAAGGCGATGGCGAAGCCCTCGTTCAGGTGGCGCGTGACCTCGGCCTCCATCGGCTCGATGTCGTCGAGCCGGACCGAGATCCGGGTCCCGACCTCGGGCCGCCAGGTGCTGGAGAAGGCGGCGCCGCCGGCGGATATGTTCAGGACCACGCACGTATAGTGCTCGCCCTCCAGGACGATCTCGGCGTCATCGCTGTAGGGATAGCGGCGGTGCAGGCGGCGTTCAGTCATGGGTTGCGTCCCTCCGGGACCTTTGACCTCTGGGAGTCGGCCAGTGTCCTAGCAATTGGTTGACAAATCCTTGTGCCCAGGGGCCGGCGCCTCTTGCGCCCGGCCGCGGGATTCCCTAGGTTCGCGCAAGACTCGGGGAGTAGCTCAGCCTGGTAGAGTGCCTGCTTTGGGAGCAGGATGTCGCTGGTTCGAATCCAGTCTCCCCGACCAGTATGATCGCCGGATCGGCCCAAAACGCGGCCAGATCGAGTAGTGAGACCGCCAGCCGGAAGGAGCGCCCATGCAGGTCCGGATTTTCCAGCCCCCCAAGACGGCCATGCAGTCGGGCCGCGCCGGCACCCGGCGCTGGCTGCTGGAGCACGAGCCGGCGAGCGCCCGCGAGGTCGAGCCGCTGATGGGCTGGACCTCCTCGGGCGACACCCGCGCCCAGCTCCGGCTCTGGTTCGACAGCAAGGAAGAAGCCATCGCCTACGCCCAGCGCAAGGGCCTGATGTACAGCGTCGAGGAGCCGCGCCAGCGCGCCGTCAGGCCCAAGGCCTACGGCGACAACTTCGCGGTTACCCGGCGCGGCCGCTGGACCCACTAGGGCCATTCATGGCCGGGTGGACCCAGGCGGCCACGAACGGCCCTGATCTTGGCGAAGGCCACGATCCGCCGCGAAGCGGACGAAAGCCAGAGTGGCGCATGAACGCACCTTTGGCCACCGATCGCGGCCAAAGGTGAATGGTACTCAAGACCGTGCCTGGCAGTAGGAAGAGAGTTGGGCGCGCGCGAGCGGCCGCGAGAGGCGCAAAGCGAGAGGCGCCAAGCGAGAGGCTAGAACAACGGGCCCGTAGCTCAGCTGGATAGAGCAGCGGACTTCTAATCCGCAGGTCGCAGGTTCGAATCCTGCCGGGTCCGCCACCGCTCACACTGTCCGACCCGGAGACATGGGTAACAGTTTGTACCTAAGAGCCTGACCGAAAAAGAGTTGAGTGATTTCAGAAGGATGTGATTCCGTCGCGTTGCTAGACAACGATGGAGATCACGATGCCATGGACTGAAATCACTCGCCGGGATTATCGGCGCGATGGGCTTCGCTACGCAAGCGA
>JAJFGK010000039.1 GCA_021776195.1 Kiloniellaceae bacterium
GACCACTGCCCGGTGGCCGAGTTCGGCCTCCTGAACGGCTACGCCCACAAGGTCGACGAGCAGGTCCCGCTCGCCCACCTGGAGGCGCTGAGCGGCATCTACG
The DNA here is from genome assembly GCA_021776195.1 of Kiloniellaceae bacterium. The sequence continues at coordinate 104 of JAJFGK010000039.1, forward strand.
AAAAGATCCTGGAGAGCTATTTCTTCCCGGCGGGGTGAGGCGGCAAAGAACCCTAGTCGACGATCCGGTATCGCACGATGCGGTCGTTGTAGGTGTCGGAGAACCAGACCCGGTCGCCCAGGATGGCAATTCCCTCGGGCCGATTGAACAGCCCGGGGCCCTTGCCGGCTGCGCTTTGGCCGAGAACCAGCAACAGGCCGCCATCGGGATCCAGCACCTTGATTTGGTTGGCATACTTGTCGGCCACGTAGAGCCGTCCCGCGGCGTCGAAATCGAGATAGCGCGGACCGTCGAAATCGTAGGGCGCGCCTTCGACGACGCGCAGCATCGCCAGGTCCGGTCCCATCTGCACCAGGCGGTCGTTGTTGGCATCGGCGACCCAAAGAGTGCCGTCCCCTGCCACCGCCACGTCATGGGGCGCCGCCAGGCCATCCTGTTCGGCCACCGTCGCGGCCTTCTCGAAGGCTACGATGTTGCCCGAGGCCGCGCCGGTCGCATAGACCCAGCCGTTCGGATGCAGGGCGACGCCCTCGGGCCGGCGAATCGAGCCGCGCAGTTCGCCGACCAGCGTGCCGCTGGTCCCGGCCACCCGGTAGATGGCGATCCGGCTGTTGTCCGTGTCGGCCACCAGCAGGCGGCCGGCGCCGTCGAAAACCACATCGTGCGGTGAGCCGACCTCGTTCTCGCCGAAGGTCCCCAGCAAAGCGAGCGTCGCCGGGTCGAGCACGGCGATGCGGTCGTTTTCGTTGTCGGCGACATAGAGCTGGCGCCCGTCCGGCGACAGGACCAGGTCGTGCGGCTTGCCGTAGAGCGACGGCGAAGCCGCTTCGTAGACCAGCTCGAAGGCGGCAAGCGGCCCCGCCGCAAGCACCAACAGCAGGCCTGCAAGAAAGCAGCGGGAGAGTCGGAACAACATGGCAGCGACACTAGCACAAATCGCCGCTCATTCGTAGTCCACCGCCACCAGGTAGAGGCCGCAGGCCGGCGCGGAGGGGCCGGCCTGGCGGCGGTCCCGCGCGGCCAGGACCTCGGCGATCCAGTCCGGCGGCCGGCGGCCGCGGCCGACTTCGGCCAGGGACCCCACTATGTTGCGCACCTGGTGATGCAGGAAGGAGCGCGAGTCGGTCTCGACCGTGACCGTCTCGCCGCGCCGCTCGACCGCCAGCCGGTCCAGGGTCTTGAGCGGGCTCTTGGCCTGACAGCCGGCGGCGCGAAAGGCGCTGAAGTCATGGTGCCCCAGAAGATGACCGGCGGCCTCGGCCATGCGGTCTTCGTCGAGCGGCTGGGGCACGAACCAGGCCCGTTCGCGCTCCAGGGCCAGCGGCGCGCGGCGATTGACGATGCGGTAGCGGTAGTGGCGCCGGGTGGCGGAGAAACGGGCATGAAAGTCGTCCGACACATCCTGGGCCGCCAGCACCGCGACCGGCAGCGGCTTCAGGTGAAAGTTCAGGGCGTCGCGCAGGGTGTCCGTGGCGGTCGCACGGGCCAGATCCAGGTGGGCGACCTGGCCCAGGGCATGGACCCCGGCGTCGGTCCGCCCGGCGACCTGCAGGGTTGCGGTCTCGCCGCAGAAGGCGGCCACGGCGGCCTCCAGGGCGGCCTGGACCGAGGGTCCGTTGTCCTGGCGCTGCCAGCCGACGAAGGGCGTGCCGTCGTACTCCAGGGTCAGCTTGTAGCGGGTCATGCCAGACGCCGGCCCGGGGCGAGCGGAAAGCCGCGCAGGAAGTCCTCGGCCGACAGGGCGCCCTTGCCGGCGCGCTGTAGCCGGGTCAGGCGGACCGCGCCGCTGCCGCAGGCGACCGTCAGCCGATCGTCGAGGATCAGGCCCGGCGTCCCGGGTCCCCCTCGATCCAGGGCGACCTCCTGGGCCATCAGCGTCTTGATCCGCTCGCCCTCGAGGTCGAACCAGGCCCCGGGCCAGGGCGCGAAGGCGCGGATCTGGCGCGAGACCGCCGCCGCCTCGGCGCCCCAGTCGATGCGCGCCTCGGCCTTGTCCAGCTTGGCGGCGTAGGTTACCAGGCTCTCGTCTTGCGGGCGGGCGGCAGGCGGGTGGCCCCCAGCCAGCGCGGCCAGGCTTTGGACGATCATCCGCGCGCCCATGGCGGCCAGGGCGTCGTGCAGGCTGCCGGCGGTGTCATCGGCGGCGATGGGGATGGCGTCCTGAGCCAGCAGGGGACCGCTGTCGAGCCCCGCGGCCATCTGCATGATCGTGATGCCGGTACGATCGTCCCCCGACAGGAGCGCGCGTTGAATCGGCGCCGCGCCGCGCCAGCGCGGCAACAGAGAGGCGTGGATATTGAGACAGCCGTGGTGCGGCGCGCTCAACACCCTGGCTGGCAGGATCAGGCCATAGGCCGCGACCACGGCAACATCGGCGTCGAAGGCGGCGAAGGCGGCCTGGACCGCCGGATCTTTAAAGTTGCCCGGCGTCGCCACCGGCCAGCCGCGCGCCACCGCCACCTCCTGCACCGGACAGTTTCGCGCTTTCTGGCCCCGTCCCGCCGGCCGCGGCGGCTGGCAATAGACCGCGGCTATGACGTGCCCCGCCCCGGCGATGGCGACCAGGGCCGGAACCGCGAAGTCCGGCGTTCCCATGAAGATGACGCGGAGCGGCCGCATTGCTAGAGCCTTCTTTGATCTCATGGAAGCATTTGACCGGGACTAATTTGTCTTCTGGCAAGGCGCGCTTCGACGAGCGATGCCTTGCATCGGTCGAGAGGCGGAACGCAGCCAGAAGGCAAAAGAACCCGGCCTTCGGTGAGCCATAGACGATCCCCCTCTCCCACTGGGGGTGCGTTCCGCTGCTTGCCCGATGCCCAATCTCCAAGACCGGGGGCATCGATCAGCCCAGCGCGCCTTCCCGAATGATCGTCTATGACCCATCAAATGATCCCATAAGATCAAAGAAGGCTCTAGGCTCTTGTCCTGCTGTCGGGTCGCGACAAGCTCAGGCCGTCGCGTACTTGGCGATGGGACGGTCGGCGCGCTTGGCCTTCAAGAGGCGGCGCAGGATCATGTTGCGTTTCAGGGCCGAGATGTGGTCGACGAAGAGAATGCCGTCGAGATGGTCCATCTCATGCTGAATGCAGGTCGCCGACAGGCCGTCCGCCTCCAGTTCCCGCCGCTTGCCCTCGTAGTCGAGGTAGCGCAGGCGGATCTCCGCCGGACGCACCACCTCGGCATATTCCTCCGGCAGGGACAGGCACCCCTCCTCGTGGGTCCCGTCGTGATCGGAGACCCAGACCAGTTCCGGATCGGCGATTTTCAGCGGGTTGGGCGCCTCGCCCTCGCGCGCCACGTCGACCACGATGACCCGTGTCAGGACGCCGACCTGGGGCGCCGCCAGGCCGATACCGGGCGCGGCATACATGGTCTCCAACATGTCGTCCATCAGGCGTCGCACGGCGTCGTCCACCGTCCCGACAGGCTTGCAGTGTTTCTTGAGCCGGGGGTCCGGCGCGGTGATAATCGGCAAGAGGGCCATGGGCTCGCCTTGATCGCAATTAACTCAGGCCCTTAGGTATGGTGACGGATCAGGGCCGTCAAGTGTCCCGCGCCGATTCCAGGGATCCGCGCGGCCCGTCGGCGACTCGGCAGGCTGTGCTATCGCTGGACCCCGGTCGCGGCCTCGCGGCGGCTGACGAAGTGACGGTTGACGAAGCGACAGCGGAAGGATCGATCCGAGGTTATGGAGTTATCGGTAATATTCGCCCTGGCGGCGGGTCTCGCTCTCGGGGGCGGGCTGATTTTCCTGCTGGTCCGGCAGCGGGTCGAGCCTACGGCCGGGTCCGACCCTGGGATCGACGAACTGCGCGGGCGCCTGGCGCAGATGGCCGAGAGCCAGGCCGCCCAACAGTCCCGCCTGCACGACCAGCTTCAGGCCCAGGAACGCTCCCTGGCCAAGGCGCTGGAAGAGCGCTTCGGCGCCATGACCAAGTCCGTCGGCGACCGCCTCCAGCAGTCCAGCCAGCAGAGCACCACCACCCTGACCGACCTGCGCGAACGCCTGGCGGTGATCGACAAGGCGCAGCAGAACCTGAACGCGCTCTCCGTCGAGATGGTCGGTCTGCGCGAGATCCTGTCCAACAAGCAGGCCCGCGGCGCATTCGGCGAAGTCCAGCTGCGCGATATCGTGGAGGCCGTCCTGCCGCCCTCCGCCTATGAGTTCCAGGTCACCCTGAGCAACGGTAAGCGCGCCGACTGTCTGCTGCGTCTGCCCAACCCGCCGGGGCCGATCGCGGTCGATTCAAAGTTTCCCCTGGAGAGCTATCAGACCCTGCGCGACGCCGAAGAGGTCCTCGCCCAGACCCAGGCCAAGCGCGCCTTCGCCGCCGATGTCCGCAAGCATATCGAGGATATCGCCGCGCGTTACATCGTAACCGGCGAGACCGCCGAATCGGCGCTGCTGTTTCTGCCCTCCGAGGCAGTCTACGCCGAACTGCACGCCAACTTCCGCGAGGTGGTCGAGCTGTCCTACAAGGCGCGGGTCTTCATCGTCTCGCCGACCACCATGATGGCCACCCTGAACACCGTGCGGGCGGTCCTGAAGGACGTGCGAATGCGCGAACAGGCCAGCCTGATCCAGACCGAGGTGGGGCGCATGCTGGAAGACGTGGAGCGCCTCGACAAGCGGGTCGGCAGTCTGGAGACCCACTTCGATCAGGCGCAAAGGGATGTCGCGAACATCCGCATCTCGACCGCCAAGATCACCAGCAAGGGCGAGAAGATCGTCGAACATGAACTGGGCGAGGAGGTCGCCGCCGAGGACGCCCTACCGCCGCCGGTCACCAACATCGCGCCGAAACGCGAGGCGGGCTAGCGCGTTACAACAGACAGCTCTGTCCCTTTCGGACGTTCACGGTCGGGGCGGCCGAGCGCGGCCGTCGCCCCGGACCTGATCCGGGGCCCATTGCCCCGTGCTTGAGGTGAAGTGGATTCCGGCTCAAGGCCGGGATGACGACACAAGACACACAGCGTAACTATCTGGTAAACAATTATAATATTATTATTAATACGTTTTCGATTAATTTACTCCATCGGGCGTCGCGCCTTGAGCGCGGCGGTCAGGGTTCCATCGTCCAGATAGTCCAGTTCGCCGCCCACGGGAACGCCGTGGGCAAGACGAGAAATGGCGGCGCCGCTGCCGGCCAGCCGTTCGCTCAGATAGTGAGCCGTGGTCTGACCGTCGACCGTGGCGGAGAGCGCCAGGATGACTTCGGCGACGTCCCCCTCGCGCACCCGCTGCACCAGGGCCTCGACGCGCAGTTGATCGGGGCCCCGGCCATCGATGGCCGAAAGCGTGCCGCCGAGCACATGATAGAGGCCGCGAAAGGCGCCCGAGCGCTCCAGAGCCCAAAGATCGCCGACCTCCTCCACGACGCAGATCGCACCGGCCTCGCGTTCGGGATCCCGACACAGGCCGCAAGGATCGGCGCTGTCGAAATTGCCGCAGGTGGAACAGGGCGTCACGCTTTCCGCGGCGCGGCGCAGCGCCTCGGCCAGGGGCAGCATGAAGCCCTCGCGCTTGTTCAACAGATGCAGCGCGGCGCGGCGCGCCGAGCGCGGCCCCAGGCCCGGCAGGCGGGCCAGCATCTGGACCAGGCGGTCGATCTCGGTCAGGGCCACGGAACCTGGGTCGTCCGCAAGTTAGAAGGGCAACTGCATGCCGGGCGGCAGCTGCAGTCCGCCGGTCAGCTTTTGCATTTCTTCGGCCATGAGCACGTCGCCCTTGGCCTTGGCGTCGTTGACGGCGGCCACGATCAGGTCCTCCAAAACCTCGACATCGCCGGGATCGACCAGGGCGGGATCGAGCTTGACCGTCTTCATCTGTCCCTTGGCGGTCATGGTCACGCGTACCATGCCGCCGCCGGACTGGCCTTCGACCTCCAGCGCCGCCAGACGTTCCTGCATCTCGGCCATCTTGGACTGCATTTCCTGGGCCTGCTTGAGCATTTGGCCGAGGTTCTTCATAGCGGATCTTCCTCTTGGTTCGGGGCCTCTAGATTCGGGTCCTGATCAGGATCCGGCGGTAAAACAACGGCCTGTTTGTCCCGGCGGGCCACGAAACGGGCCTCGGGAAAGGTCTCGATGGTGGCCAGCACCAGGGGATGTTGCAGCACGGCCTCGCGCTTGGCCTCTTCGACCGCGAGCCCCTGCTCATGCAGCGAGGCCGCGCCCGGGTCGGAGGAAACGCTGACCATCCAGCGCCGGCCGGTCATATCCTCCAGCAAGCGGGCGATCTGGCCGGCGAGCTGGGCCGGTGCGTCGGGACCCGGGCGGAACTCGAGGCGTCCGGGTTCGAAGCGAACCAAATGCAAATCGCGGCGGATGTGGTTGGCCAGACGCATCGCCCCGGCGTCCCGGGCCAGCGCCTCGACCGCCGTCAGGTCAAGGGGCGATGCCGCCCCGGCTGGAGAGGGCTGGGCTGGAGTCGTTTCCGGTTCTGTAGGCTGCGCCTCGGGGTCGAGCGCGGGATCGGATTGATCTTCCGGCTGCGGACCAACGGTCTTTACCGAAACGGCCTGGTCCGGCGGCGATTCGGGCATCCGTATTTCGGGCATCCGTGTTTCGGGCATCCGTGTTTCGGGCGCCTGCATATCGGGTGCTGCCGCCAGGGCCAGGGCGCCCACGCCGCTCGTTGGACTGTTTCGCGACGGCGCGGCGGGGCCCGGCTCCTGGTGCGCGGCGGGCCCGGCCGGCGGCGCCCGATCCGTCGGACCCGGCCCACTGGCCGTGCCGGCGGGTTCGGCTTTAGCGCCGAGTTCGGATTTGGCGCCGAGTTCGGCTTTGGCGACGGGTTCGGCTTTGCCGGCGGCCCCCTCCAGACGGCGCACCAGATCGCCGGGGGTCGGCAGGCGGCTGGCATAGCCCAGGCGGATCAGGGTCATCTCTGCGGCTTCCCGGGCACGCGGCGCGCGCTGGGTTTCACCGTAGCCCTTCAGCAAGATCTGCCAGCAGCGCGTGAGGTCGGCGACGGAAAGCTTCTCCGCCATGCCGGCAAGGCGTTGGCGCCAGCCGATCGGCAGGCTCTCCAGGTTGGCCGGCTCCACCTTCACGCGGCTCGTCTCGTGGGTCAGTTCCAAGAGGTCCTGCAGCACCACCGCGGGATCGGCACCGGCGGCGTAGAGCGTGTCGAGTAGCGCCAGGGCCTCGGGCAGACGCCCGGCCAGCAGGTGATCCAACAGGTCGAGCACGCGGCCGCGGTCGGCCAGGCCCAGCATGGCCTGGACCTGATCGGCCTGGACCTTCCCGTTGCCCAGCGCGACCGCCTGGTCGAGCAGCGACAGGCCATCGCGCACCGAGCCATCGGCGGCCCGCGCGATCAGGACCAAACCCTCGGTCTCGGCCTCCACGCCCTCCTTCTCGCAGACCCGGGTGAAGTGGCCTTCCAGTTCGTCCTGGGCGACCCGGCGCAGGTCGAAGCGCTGACAGCGCGACAGGACCGTGACCGGAACCTTGCGAATCTCCGTGGTGGCGAAGATGAAGACGACGTGCTCGGGCGGCTCTTCCAGGGTCTTCAAGAGCCCGTTGAAGGCCTGCCGGGAGAGCATATGGACTTCGTCGATGATGTAGACCTTGCGCCGCGCCTGGACCGGGCGGTAGCGCACGGATTCGATGATTTCGCGGACATCGTCGATACCGGTGCGGCTGGCCGCGTCCATCTCGATGACATCGACATGTCGGTCCTCGGCAATCGCCAAGCAATGCTCGCAAAGGCCGCAGGGCTCTTCGGCGGGCTGCTCCAGATCGCCCTCGGGGCCGATACAGTTGAGCGCCCGGGCAATGATCCGCGCGGTGGTGGTCTTGCCGACCCCGCGCACGCCGGTGAAGATGAAAGCCTGGGCGACCCGACCGGTGCGGATCGCATTGCCCAGGGTGCGAACCAGCGCCTCCTGGCCGATCAGGTCGGCGAAGCGCTCCGGGCGATACTTGCGCGCGAGAACCCGGTATGGCGCGCTACCGGTCCCGTCTTGTGGCACCGTCATCGCCCCGCTCGTTTCTGTGATGCCACCTTCGCCACGTTGTCTCCGCCGCGACCCCACCGATCTGTTGGTGCCTGCCCCGGCCTAGGCCCGGTCTGTCTGCCTGTTGGGAGCGGTGGAAGGCTGGACCGGCGACCCGAACCGAATCTCGTTACGGCTGCTTCCTTCCGGACCTGACCGGGTTGGCGAGGAGCTCGTCCGCAGCCAACCTTCCGAGATCTGTTATCGGCCAAGAGGGCGCCCGGAGCAAGACCCTTGCCGCCTCTCGGGATGCGATCCCGGCGGATTCATCTGGGCACCGCCAACCGGTCGTCAGGGCGCCTCCAGGATCACGTCGCTCCCATCGAAGACCGGGATCGCGGCGCGCACCAGACGGCAGTGCGAATCGTACCAGACATCGGCGCGAAGCTGGCCTCCGATGCGAAACCCCTGGGCCGACAGGGTCGCCCCGGCAAAGGGCACCACCCGCGAGCCCAGGGCGCGGCGGGTAATCAGCTTGGGAAAACCGTCGACGACGCTGAACAGGACATCGCTGGCTGGCGTGTCGTGGTGCCACAAGCTGGTCGGCACGAGATAGCCGGCCACGGTCATGTCCCGGCCGTTTACCTGGCCGCTCATGGCGCCGCCCAGCGCCGGCGCCAGACGCTCCATTCGCAGCCGCCAGCGCGCGCCGTCGCGGTCGGTGTCGGAGACCACGGCCTGCAGCCAGCCGTCGCGCCAGATCTCCTCGCTGTGGTGTTCGTAGCGATAGAGCGGCGCCGCCGCCGGCCCGAGGGCAAAGGCCGCATCGACCCGGACCACAAAGGCATTGTCCCGGTGGGAAAAAACGAAACGATGTTCGCCCACCACCTGATCCCGGGCCAGCACCTGAAAGCGGCGCTCGCCGGCGCGTGGAAAAATCTCGCAGAAGGCCGAGGCGGGCTCCACCGCGGCCGCGGGTAGCGCGAACCCGGCCAGGAGGGAGAGGAATCCGCGCCGTCCCAGGCCGGGCATGAGTCCATGCGAGCCAGTCATCGAGCCAGCCTGACAAAAGGCCTTGGCCGAGGCAAGGCGGCCAGGCTGGCTTGCGCCGAGCCGATTGCCCTGAGAGGGCCGCTGTGCGAGCCTTCCCGCCATGACAATTCGGGTGAAATCCAAGGTCAACTTCTATAGCGGCGCCGGGCTCGACCGGGCCGAACACCTGCGCCGCGATACCGACTGGCACCGGGCCCAGTGGGACAGCGGGCTGGTGCGCTGTATCACCCTCTGGCGCTCGCGGCATCTGGTGGTCGGCGAGGACGAACCGCTGTGGCTCGAGGCCCACGAGGCGCAGAGTTGGGTCGAGGCAGGGCACCAGAGCGTCTTTCTCGGATTGCAGGCCGAGGTGCCCCTGGTGGCGCTGGACCTGAGCGCCCTGGAAGCGCCGGAAGACCATCCGGCCATCGCCGGGCGGGGGCAATTCCGCGACCTACGCGAGTTCGGCCCCCTGCTGGCCCGCGACGTCGGCGCGGTGCTGGCCTATGCCCGCGGCCTGCTCTACTGGCACCAACGCCACCGTTTTTGCGGGGTCTGCGGCGGCCCGACCGAATCGATCGACCATGGCCATGTGCGGCGCTGCCGCAACGCCGACTGCGCGGCGATGCATTTTCCGCGCACCGATCCAGCGGTCATCATGCTGCTCCACGATGGCGAGGGGAGCTGTATCCTGGGGCGCCAGAAAAACTGGCCGGGCGGCATGCACTCGGTCCTCGCGGGCTTCCTCGAGCCTGGCGAAAGCCTGGAGGAAACCGTCGCCCGCGAGCTCTATGAGGAGGTCGGCATCGTCGTCGATCCGACCGACGTGCACTATCACTCCTCGCAGCCCTGGCCCTTCCCCGGCTCCCTGATGGTGGGCTTCCAGGCCTACTGCCCGCACCAGCCCTTGATTATCAACAAGACGGAACTGGCCGACGCCGCCTGGTACAGCCGCGCCCAGCTGCGCGCCTCGCCCGAGGACGAGACCTTCCGCCTGCCCCGGCGCGATTCCATCGCCCGCCATCTGGTCAACGACTGGCTGGCGAGCGGCGACTAGGTCGCGGGCAGCGCAATAAAGGGGACTGTCCCCTTTTCCTTCGGAAAGTGAGCCGGTCCCGAACTGCCGCCAGTACGCTAACGATCCGTCAGGCGGAAGTCGCTGGCCGGGTAGACACCCAGGATCTTGACCTCACGGGAGAAGAAGCTGAGTTCCTCGAGGGCCATCTGGACCGACTTGTTGTCGGTGTGGCCGTCGAGGTCGGCGTAGAACTGCGCCACGGTGAAGCGCTCGTCGAGGATATAGCTTTCCAGTTTGGTGATGTTCACGCCGTTGGTGGCGAAGCCGCCCAGCGCCTTGTAGAGCGCCGCCGGCACCGAGCGGACGCGAAAGACGAAGGAGGTGATGATCGGCCCGGCCGCGGGATCGGGGTTGACCGGTTCCTCGGCCATGATCACGAAGCGCGTGGTGTTGTGGGCGGCGTCCTGCACGTCGTCGTCGAGCACCTCCAGGCGGTAGATCTCGGCCGCCAGGGCCGAGGCCAGGGCGCCCTGGGTGGGGTCCTTGCGGGCCGCGACCTCGGCCGCGGCGCCGGCGGTGTCGGCATGGACCACCGGCTCATAGCCCCGGTCGCGCAGATAGCGCCGACACTGCGGCAGAGCATGGACGTGGCTGTGGACCTGCTTGATGGTCTCCAGGGTCGCCCCGGCGGTGCCGAGCAGCATGTGGTCGACGCGCTGGAAGTGCTCGCCCACGATATGCAGGCCCGAGCCGGGCAGCAGGTGATGGATGTCGGCGACCCGCCCGGCCACCGAATTGTCGATCGGGATCATGGCCAGCCGCGCCTGACCGTCGCGGACCGCGGCAAAGGTGTCGTCGAAGGACGCACAGGGCAGCGTCGCCATGGCCGGAAAGGCGGCGCGGCAGGCCATGTCGGAATAGGCCCCCTGCGCGCCTTGGAAAGCGATCGTGTGGTCCGTTGAAGACGGCGCGGCCATGGCGCGGCAACTCCTTAAAGGCTGAGAACGCTGGAGATTCCCAAAAAAGGGGGCTAACGGCTTGCCAGGATTGTCCGCGCCCGTTCCAGGTCGGCGGGAGTATCGACACCGAGGGGAAGGGTGTCAACGCGCACCGCGTCGATCCGCATGCCGGCCTGCAGCGCCCGCAGCTGTTCCAGCTTCTCGCGCTGCTCGATGGCGGCCGGCGGCAGGGCAACGAAGCGGGCCAGCGCCGCCCGGCGGTAAGCGTAAATCCCGATGTGGTGGTAGAGCGGCAGGTTGCCGTCCGGTCCGGTCCAGGGGATCGGCATGCGGCTGAAGTAGAGCGCCCGGGCAATGTCCTGACCTGGCGGGAAGACCACCGCCACCTTGTTGACGTTGGAATTGGGACCCTCGGAGGGATCGGTGATCTGCACCACCAGGGTCGCGATGTCGACCGCCGGATCGGCCAGGGGCCGCAGCGTCTGTCGGATCAACTCCGGGTCGATGGTCGGCAGGTCGCCCTGCAGGTTGACCACGACGTCGTGCCGGCCGTCGGGGTCGAGACTTTCCAGCGCCTCGAAGATCCGATCGGAGCCCGAGGGGTGATCCGGCCGAGTCGGCACCGCGCGGCCGCCGGCCGTCTCGACCGCGGCGACGATCTCGGTCTCGCCGGCGGCCACGACAACCGGACCGATGGCGGCTTCCTCGGCCCGCCTGAGACAGTGAACGATCATCGGCTGGCCGGCGATATCGGCGAGTGGCTTGCCGGGCAGCCTGGTCGAGGCCATACGGGCCGGGATCAGGACAATGGGTAAAAGATCGGCGGCCATGCTTCCTCCTCGACGGTGCGGCTGATCGCCGGCGGCAATCCCCTGGACCGGGGCCTCGCGGGGGATTCACACTGCCGTTGAAAAGCCCACAAAAAAAGCCCCTTACGTCCGAAATTCACACCTTTGTGGTACTTGAAGTGGCCGCATCCCGGCGCTATGGTCCGCCACGATTCGCAACCGGCCAGCAGGCAAGGACTCCGCATGTCATCATCCCTGGAAGGCAACAAGATCGCCGCCGCCGTTCTCACCGCCGGCGTCATCGCAATGACCAGCGGTTTTATCGCCGAGTTGGTTTACCATCCCAAGGATCTGGAGCAGAACGTCTACACCGTGGCCGCCGTGGTTCCCGAAGCCGGCGCCGCCACCGCCGCCGCGAGCGGGCCGGCCTATGAGCCGATCGATGCGCTGCTCGCCGCGGCCGACCCGGCGGCGGGCGAGAAACTGATCAAGAAGTGCACTGCCTGCCACACCCTGGGCGAGGGCGAGGCCAACAAGATCGGCCCGAACCTGTGGAACATCGTGAACCGGCCGATCGGCGGTGGCGAGGGCTACTCCTACTCCGCCGCAATGTCCGGTATGTCCGACAAGACCTGGGACTATGCCATGCTGAATGGCTTCCTGTTCAAGCCCAAGGTCATGATCGAGGGCACCAAGATGTCCTTCGGCGGCCTGAAGAAGGTCGAAGACCGCGCCAACCTGGTGGCCTACCTGCGCAGCCTGAGCGGCAGCCCCGCACCCTTGCCCTGAACACCGGCCAGGGGTGCCACTCGAGAAAACGGCGGGCCTGACCCGCCGTTTTTGTGACATCCAGCAAGCAGCAAGAGGGCCAGCATCGCCATGAGCCGCGCCTGCGAGGAAAGCTTCGTCGATCTGGCCAGTGCGCTGGCCGACGCGGCCCGGACCATCAGCCTGGCCCATTTCCGCCAGCCGCTCGCGGTCGAACGCAAGAGCGACACCACGCCGGTCACCGTCGCCGACCGCGGCATCGAAGCCATGATGCGCGAGGAGATTGCCAAGGCATTCCCCGAGCACGGCGTGATCGGCGAGGAGGAAGGTCCGCACCAGGCCGGGGCCAGCCACGTCTGGGTGATCGACCCGATCGACGGCACCAAGAAGTTCATCACCGGCAACCCGCTGTTCGGCACCCTGATCGCCCTGCTGCGCGACGGCCGGCCTATCCTCGGCGTGATCGACACCCCGGCCCTCGACGAGCGCTGGCTGGGCGCCAGGGGGCTGGGCACCCGCTTCATCAAGAACGGCGACAGCCGGCCGGCGCGCTGCCGGGCCTGCCCGGCGATCGGCGACGCGGCGCTCTACACCACCGCGCCCGCGATGTTCGTCGGGCCAGACGCGGCGGCCTTCCAGCGCCTCGCCGACGCGGTCCACTTCCCGCTTTTTGGCGGCGAATGCTACGCCTACGGCCTGCTAGCCAGCGGCATGGCCGATATCGTCATCGAGGCCGACATGGGGGTCTACGACTACCTGTCCCACGTCGCCATCGTCGAAGAGGCCGGCGGCGCCATCAGCGATTGGCGCGGCCAGCCGCTCGGCCTCGAGTCGGACCACCGGGTGATCGCCGCCGGCGATCCGGCCTGCCACGCGCGCGCACTGGAACTTTTGCAATCGGATTAACTTTTCGTCAGAATCCGGTGAAGTGGCTTGCGAAGGCCGGGCCGCGCCCCCAGACTCTCCCTTCAGGTGGCGCCCGGCCCGCAGGCGACGCCGTTGTTCTTTGATCGCTCAGGGAAGCCCAGCATGGCAATGCTCCGTCTTCGTTTGCTATTCCTTCCATCGCGCGCCGCGCTCCTGCTCCTGACCCTCCTGATACTCCCGGCCCTGTCCCAGGCCCCGGCCCAGGCCGCCGAGGACCAGAAAATCACCAAGACCTGGGCGATCTCCGAGTTCGGCGAACCGCTCTACAAGGACGGCATCGAACACTGGCCCTACGCCAACCCGGATGCGCCCAAGGGCGGCAGTATCGTGCTGGCCGAGTTCGGTACCTTCGATTCGCTGAACCCTTTGATTTTGAAGGGAGAGTTTCCTTCCTCCATCGGCCTTACCTACGACGCGCTGATGGTATCCTCGGACGATGAACTCCTGTCCTACTATGGCTCGATTGCAGAGACCGCCGAGTATCCCGAGGACAAGAGTTGGATCATCTTCAATATCAGGCCGGAAGCGCGTTTTCACGATGGGCACCCAATTCAGGCCGAAGATTTCAAGTTCGCTTTCGACAATATGAAACAGAATGCCCGCCCCTTCCTTAAGTCCTTCATTGAGGACATCGAGGAAGCCGAAATCCTGTCGCCACTGCGCATCAAGTATAAAATGCGCACTCGCGGCTTGATGAAGCCGTTGGTCCAGGCTGCTGGATTCGGACCGCTGGCCAAACACTATTGGGAAGCCGAGGGCCGCGATCTAACCAAGACGACGCTGGAACCTCCCGTGCAAGCTGGCGCTTACCGGATCAAAGATCTGGAGCCTGGACGATGGATCGTCTACGAGCGGGTCAAAGACCACTGGGCCGCCGATCTGCCGATTAACAAGGGCCTCAACAACTTTGACGAAATCAAGTACGATTTTTATCATGACCCAGAGGTCCAATTCGAAGCTTTCAAAGCCGGCAAGATCGATTTTCGCTCTGAATCTTCACCCAAACGCTGGTCCACCGGCTACGAAATCGACGCGGTCGAGAAAGGCCGGGTGGTCAAGCTCATTCTCCCCAGTAATGCACCACAGGGCTTCGGCGGCTATTTCTTCAATCTAAGACGCGCGCAATTCGCCGATCGAAAGGTGCGCCAGGCGCTGATCGAGCTCTATGATTTCGAGAGCATTCAGAAGACCTTGCTCTATGGCTACTTTGAGCGAGTCAACAGCAACTTTCCCAATACGGACTATGGCGCTTCGGGTCTGCCGACGGCCGAAGAACTGGCAGTTTTGGAGCCCTTCAGAGACCAACTTCATCCCGAGGTGCTAACCAAGGCCTATGAGCCGCCAAAGACGGACGCCAGCGGCAACATTCGCGGTCATCTTCGCACCGCACTCAGGCTCTTCAAGGAGTCGGGCTGGCACCTCAAGGAAGGCAAGCTTCTGAATGTCGATACGGGCGAGCAGTTCAGCATTGAAATTCTGATCGCTTCACCGGAGAGCGAGCGGCTGGGGCTCCCTTACATCAACAATCTGCGGCGAGCGGGTATCGACGCGAATCTGCGCCTGGTCGACCCGGCGCAATGGCGGAATCGCATCGACAACCAAGACTATGACGCCTATGCGGCACGCAACACCTTCTTTCCCCCACCGGGTCGGGAACTCCGCACCTGGTTTGGGTCGCCCGACCCCAACGTCCCCAAGTCCGGAAATCGTTCCGGCTATTCCGACCCTGTGGCCGACGCTCTCATAGCAAGGATCTCGGAGGCCGAAGATTTGGATGAGCTGAAGGCCATGACCCGGGCCCTCGACCGTGTCGTGATCTGGAATTACAACGCCGTCCCGATCTACTTCCGCAATGAACTGTGGTTGGCCTATTGGAACAAGTTCGTCTTCCCGGGGCGAAAGCCCAAGTACACCAGCGGCTTTCCTGAAACCTGGTGGATCGATGACGCCCTGGAGGCGTCGTTGAATGACAACTAGCATCGTCGCGAAGCACCGCCGACGGGCAGCCCGGAGCCGATAGAGGGTCCCATGCTTGCCTACATCGTCCGCCGGCTGTTCTTGGTCATCCCGACACTCTTCGGGATCATGCTGCTCAACTTCGTGATCGTTCAATTCGCCCCCGGCGGTCCCGTCGAGCAGCTAATCGCCCAGATCCAGGGCGAGGGCGTCGAGGCGACCAGTCGCGTTTCGGGTGGTCAGGGAGAACCGCAAGGTGCCGGGACGGGGCAGCGTTCTCACAGCAGCACCAGCAAGTACCGTGGCGCCGAGGGTCTTGACCCCGAAATCGTCAAGGAAATCGAGCGAATGTTCGGTTTCGACAAGCCGGTTCATGAACGTTTCTTCACGATGATCTGGAACTATGCCCGGTTCGACTTTGGCGACAGCTATTTTAGAGACAGATCCGTTGTCGACATCGTGCTCGAGAAAATGCCGGTTTCGATCTCCTTGGGGATTTGGACCACGCTCTTTGTCTACCTTGTCTCCATCCCCCTCGGGATTCGCAAAGCTGTTCGAGACGGATCGAACTTCGACGTTTGGACCAGTGGCGTCATCATCGCCGGAAACTCGATCCCTTCGTTCCTCTTCGCCATCTTGTTGATTGTGGTCTTTGCCGGTGGGCGCTATCTGGATTGGTTTCCACTCCGGGGCATGGTGTCGGACGGTTGGGACACACTTCCCTGGTGGCAGCAGATCCTCGATTACCTTTGGCACATGGCCATGCCGGTGTTCGCCATGGTCATCACCGGCTTCGCGGGCCTCACCATGCTCACGAAAAACTCCTTCGTCGACCAGGTCAACATGCAGTATGTCCAGACCGCCAGAGCCAAGGGTCTTGGCGAAAAGCAGGTTCTCTATGGGCACGTCTTCCGCAACGCCATGCTCATCGTCATCGCCGGGTTCCCAGGCGCCTTCATTGGCGTCCTTTTCACAGGCGCCCTCCTGATTGAAGTCATCTTCTCATTGGATGGTCTGGGTCTCCTGGGCTTCGAGTCGATCATCAAGCGGGACTATCCTATCGTCTTCGGTACGCTCTATATATTTACACTGGTGGGGCTCCTGATTCACCTTATCACCGACATCACCTACATGCTGGTCGACCCTCGAATCGACTTCGAGAAGCGGGAGGCCTGACCGGTGACGGCAGAAAACGCGAGGAGCGGAAAAGCGCCGACCACTCGACTCTTCGGCCTGTCGGTCTCACCAATCACCCAGCGTCGAATTGAGAACTTCAAGCGCAACAAACGTGGCTATTGGTCCTTCTGGATATTCCTCGCTATCTTCTCACTATCGCTTTTCTCCGAGCTGATCGCCAACGACAAGCCTCTGATCGTCTCCTACGATGGCGGGCTCTATTATCCCGTGCTTTTTCTCTACCAGGAAACGGTGTTCGGCGGGGAGTTCGAGCTAGAGGCTGACTACAAGGATCCATTCGTCCAAGAGCTGATCGAAGAAAAAGGTTGGGTCGTCTGGCCGCCAATCCCCTATGCCTATGACACGATCATTTTCGATCTGCCGTCGTCTCCTCCCACACGCCCAAGCACGGACAACTGGCTTGGGACCGATGACCAGGGCCGCGACGTCGTGGCACGCTTGATCTATGGCTTTCGAGTCTCGGTGATCTTTGGTCTGCTTCTTACATTCTTCTCTTCGATCATCGGTGTTCTAGCTGGAGCGGTCCAAGGTTACTTTGGCGGTCTGATCGATCTCGTGTTCCAAAGATTCATCGAGGTATGGAATGGGATGCCGTTCCTCTATCTCCTCCTCATCATGTCTTCCATAATTGTGCCGGGCTTTTACACGCTCCTTTGCCTATTGCTGCTTTTCTCCTGGAGCGCGCTCGTGGGTGTGGTGAGGGCCGAGTTTCTACGCGCGCGAAATTTCGACTATGTGCGCGCGGCCAGGGCCCTGGGGGTCAGCGATAGAATGATCATGGTCCGCCACGTCCTGCCCAATGCCATGGTCGCGACCTTGACCTTTCTCCCCTTCATTCTGACCGGGGCGGTCACCACCCTCACCAGCCTGGATTTCCTCGGTTTCGGCCTGCCGCCGGGCTCGGCTTCCCTGGGCGAGCTCCTGAAGCAGGGCAAGAGCAACCTGGAGGCCCCCTGGCTCGGGCTCACCGGGTTCTTCTCGCTCGCCATCATGTTGAGCCTGCTGGTCTTCATCGGCGAGGCGGTGCGCGACGCCTTCGACCCGCGAAAGCTCTTCGCCGGGTCGCCGCCGCCCGAGCCGACAGTGCCGGAACCCGCGACGGAGCAAGCCAAGGAGGACGCCGCGTGAGCAGTCTGCTGCAGATCGAGAACCTGGGCGTCGCCTTTCGCGCGCCGGGCGGCGCGGTCGAGGCCGTCCGGGGCGTCTCCTTCAGCCTGGAGAAGGGCGAGACCCTGGCCCTGGTCGGCGAGAGCGGCTCGGGCAAGTCGGTATCGGCGCTGTCGATCCTGCAGCTCCTGCCCTACCCGCAGGCGAGCCACCCGGCCGGCTCGTCGGTCCGCTTTCGCGGCGAGGAGTTGGTCGGCGCCGACGAGCCGGTGCTGCGCAAGGTGCGCGGCAACGAGATCTCGATGATCTTCCAGGAGCCCATGACCTCGCTGAACCCGCTGCACACGGTGGAAAAGCAGATCAACGAAACCCTCTTCCTGCACAAGGGCCTGTCGCGCGACGCCGCCCGCCTGCGGACCCTGGAGCTGCTGAAGCTGGTCGGCATCGACGATGCCGCCAAGCGCCTCTCGGCCTATCCCCACGAACTCTCGGGCGGCCAGCGCCAGCGCGTGATGATCGCCATGGCCCTGGCCAACGAGCCCGACCTCTTGATCGCCGACGAACCGACCACGGCGCTGGACGTGACGATCCAGGCGCAGATCCTCAAGCTGTTGAAGGAGCTGCAGCGCGAGATGGGCATGGCCCTGCTGCTGATCACCCACGACCTGGGTATCGTGCGCAAGATGGCCGACAAGATCTGCGTCATGACCGACGGCGAGATCGTCGAGGCCGGCGCCACCGAGGATATCTTCGAGCGCCCGCGGCACGCCTACACGAAGAAGCTGCTGGCCGCCGAGCCCAAGGGCGACCCGCTGCCGCCGCGGCCCGATGCCGAGACCGTCATGACCGGCGAGGCGGTCAAGGTCTACTTCCCGATCAAGCAGGGCCTGTTGAAGCGCACCGTGGACCACGTCAAGGCGGTCGACGGCATCTCGGTCACGGTACGCGAGGGCCACACGGTGGGGGTGGTCGGCGAAAGCGGCTCGGGCAAGACCACCCTGGGCCTGGCTCTGTTGCGCCTGATCTCGTCCCAGGGCGCGATCAGCTTTCGCGGCGCCGCCATCCAGGGTCTCGGGTCCAAGGAACTGCGCCCCCTGCGGCGCCAGATGCAGGTCGTCTTTCAGGACCCCTATGGCTCGCTCAGCCCGCGCCTTTCGATCGGGCAGATCGTCGAGGAGGGCCTGAAGGTGCACGGCCTGGGCGGCGACCGGGCCGGCCGCGAGGCCCTGATCCTCGAGGCGCTGGCCGAGGTCGGCCTCGATGCCGAGGCCCGGCACCGCTACCCGCACGAGTTCTCCGGCGGCCAACGCCAGCGCATCGCCATTGCCCGGGCCATGGTGCTGAAGCCCAAGTTCCTGGTGCTGGACGAGCCGACCTCGGCGCTCGACATGTCGGTCCAGGCCCAGATCGTCGACCTGCTGCGCGACCTGCAGGACCGGCACAACCTGGCCTACCTGTTCATCAGCCACGACCTGAAGGTGGTGCGCGCCCTGGCCGACGAGGTCATGGTCATGCGCCAGGGCCGGGTCGTCGAGCAGGGCAATGCCGCGGCGATCTTCGACCGGCCCGAACACCCCTACACCCAGGCGCTGATGAAGGCCGCCTTCGAGATCGAAGCGGTCGAGACCGGCGTCGTCTCGATGTAGCGAGTCCCAACCATGCAACTGCTTCTCCGACCGATCTTCGACGGCGACCGGGAATGGCGCGATGTGCTGCAGGCGGCACTGCCGGACCTGGTCATTCACGACTGGCCCTACGACGGCGATCTGGCGGCCATCGACTACCTCCTGGTCTGGAAGCTGCCCACGGGGGTTTTTCCGCGCCTGACCGGTCTTAAGGCCATCTTTTCCATCGGCGCCGGGGTCGACGCGATCCTGGCCGATCCGGAAGTGCCCGCCGCTGTACCGCTGGTGCGCATGGTCGAGCCCGGCCTGACCAAGGACATGACGGCCTTCGTCGTGATGTCGGTGCTGTTCCACCATAAGGAGATGCTCGACTACCAGGCCCAGCAGCGCGCCAAGCGCTGGGAGGACCGCCCGCCGGTCGACCCGGCCGGCCGCCGCGTCGGCATCCTCGGTCTCGGCCATCTGGGCCAGGCGGCGGCGGAACGGCTGCGGCCCTTCGGTTTCGACCTGGCCGGCTGGTCGCGCGGCCCCAAGGCGGTCGAGGGACTTACCTGCTACCACGGCTGGGACCAACTGCCGGCCTTTCTCGCGCGCTCGGACATGCTGGTGACGATCCTGCCGCTGACCGACGAGACCCGCGGTATCCTGAACGGCAAGACCTTGTCTCAGCTGCCGCGAGGCGCGACCCTGATCACCGCCGGGCGCGGCGCCCAGCAGGTCGAGGCCGACATCCTGGCGGCCCTGGAGAGCGGCCAGCTTGGCGGTGCCAGCCTCGATGTCTTCGAGGTCGAGCCCTTGCCGGCGGAAAGCCCGCTCTGGGCACATCCCCGGGTCGTCGTCACCCCCCATGTCGCCGCCAACCTGACCGTCGCCACGGCGGCCAAGGCGGTGGCCGACAACATCCGCCGCCACCAGCAGGGCGAAGCTTTAATCAACGTCGTCGATCGAAGACGGGGTTACTAGAGTACTTCTTTGTTACATGGAAACATTTGATGGGTCATAGGCGATCATTCGGGAAGGCGCGCTGTGCGGCGCGATGCTAAAGCATCGGGCAAGCAGCGGAACGCACCCCTGGGACTGATTTTCCCCACCGGAGGCCGCGATCTTTTACCCGCTGGCTGCGTTCCGCGCTGCTTGTGGTGCGCAAGCACCACGGCGCACCACGCGCCTTGCCAGCGGGTAAAATCTTCGCGGTCATATGGGTTCCTATTTACGCTCATTGGTATTA
>JAJFGK010000040.1 GCA_021776195.1 Kiloniellaceae bacterium
CGCTGTGAAGGCCGACGGGTCGGCCGGCGCAACCGTGGTCTTCGCCGAAGGCTGGCTCGACGCCGCAACCGGCGACTACCGCGGCCGGCCCGTCGATGTCATCGAGTATTGGGACGGTTCGATCCTGGTCTCCGACGACCACGC
Organism: Kiloniellaceae bacterium; assembly: GCA_021776195.1. The sequence goes on from JAJFGK010000040.1 coordinate 145, forward strand.
CGGCGCAATCTACCGCATCGCCTACGATGGTGAGTGAGGGGGACGAGTGAGAGCGGCGAATGAGGCTACGACGAAGTTTTCGGGACGTCAGGCGCCGCGTCGATAGATCAGCCAGTAGACCCCCGCGACCAGGAGGCCGCCGCCCACCATGTTGCCGGCGGTCACCGCCGCCAGGTTGCCGAGGAAGCCGCCCGGATCGAACGTCTGGCCGGCCAGCATGCCGGCCGGGATCAGGTACATGTTGGCCACCGAGTGCTCGAAACCGAGGGCGACGAAGGCGCTGATCGGAAAGACGATACAGAGCACCTTGCCGGCGATGTGATGGGCCGAGGCGCACATCCAGACCGCCAGGCAGACCAGGACATTGCAGAGGATGCCGCTGATGAAGGCGCGCTCCAAGGGCAGTGCCAGTTTGGCCTCGGCGATCCTGGCGGCGGTCGCGCCGACCGCACCGCCCAAAAGGTCGGGGACGCCGGCTCGATCGGCAAGCAAGACCAGGGCGGTGGCACCGATAAAGTTGCCCAGATAGACCAGGCCCCAGTTGCGCAGCAGCGCGGCGCCGGTGATCCGGCGGTCGGCCCAGGCAATGACGATCAGGTTGTTGCCGGTGAAAAGCTCCGCGCCGGCAACCACCACCAACACCAGCCCGAGCGCAAAGGCGATGCCGCCGATGAGCCGATCGAGCCCGGAAGCCGGATCGGCGCCGGTCATCACCAGGGTGTAGAGCATCGCGCCGAGGGCGATGAAAGCGCCCGCGAGAAGCCCCAAGGTCACGGTCTGGACCGCCGACAGTTGGGTCTTGGCAACACCGGCGGCCTCGATGCGCTCGGCCATCTGGCCTGGGCTGTAGGCATCCAGTGCCTTGCCCCAGTCTTGGCCCCGGTCTTGACCCCGGTCTTGACCCCGGTCTTGGTCCTTGTCTTGGTCGGTCTTGTTCATGGTGGTTCCTTTTGCCGGCGGTGACCGCGGCGCTCCTTGATCTGGCGCAAGGCGGCGTCAAGAGATTGGCGCCCTTCGCCCCGGCGCATTGGCAATTGTGTTGGAGCAGGGCCGATAGGGCTTCGAACCGCGGCCTGCAAAACCTCTGGTGGCGACATTCAATCGCCCGCCTTGGAAATCCAGTACTAAGCTCTCTGGTCATTTCAAATGGTTGCGCCTAGTCTTCTTCCGGGACCGACTCGCTGCGCCTGCTCAGGCAGGTGTCGAGTTCGGTGATTGCGATATCATGGCCCTAGAGGCCCGGTTCAGGGTGGCCATGATAGCGCTCAATAAATCATTGGGGGGCATCCATGGCATCAGCAGTCAACCAACGTCTAACCGAGCTGGTCGACGCCGCGGCCAAGGAAATCCGACGTAAGGTTGGTCGCAAAGGCAAGAGCGATCAGGTCGAGGACTTCTGTCGCCGCTTCTACGCCAATGTGCCGCCCGGCGATCTGCGCGGTGTCGCGGCGGCAGACGTGGCCGGGGCGGCCCTGTCGCTCTGGCAGACGATGCAACAGAGGTTGGCCGGCGAGGTGCGGATCCGCGTCTTCAACCCGCGCGAGGCGCGCGACGGCTGGCATTCGCCCCACACCATCGTCGAGATCGTCAACGACGACATGCCCTTCTTGGTGGATTCCACCACCACGGCGCTGAACGGCCTGGGTGCCGAGGTACTGCTGGTAATCCACCCGATCATGCTGGTGCGGCGCAGCGCCAAGGGCCGCCTGGCCGAAATCGTCGACGAAAAGCGCGCGTCGGGTGCGATCGGCGAATCGGTCATGCACCTGCAGATCAGCGAGCGGCAGGAGGAAGAGCACGAGGCCATCGTCGCGGAGCTGTCCCGGGTTCTCGCCGATGTCAGATGCAGCGTCGAAGACTGGCCGGCCATGCGCGAGCAGTGTCGTGCGGTGATCGCCGACCTCGAGGACAATCCGCCCAAGGTCGCCCACGCTGAAATCGCGGAGGCCTCGGCTTTCCTCAAGTGGATGGACGACGATCACTTTACCTATCTCGGCTACCGCGAGTACCGATTCGAGGGGCGCGGCGCCAAGGCCTATTCCAAGATCGACCCGCGCTCGGGCCTCGGTATCTTGCGCGATCCCGGTTTTCGGGTCTTCGAGGGTCTGCGAAATCTCGGCAAGCTGCCGCCCGACGTGCGCGCTTTCGTCAAGGCGCCGACCCTGGTGCGCACCACCAAGGCGAATCGGCGCAGCACCGTGCACCGCCGGACCCATATGGATACCGTCGCGGTGAAGCTGTTCGACGACGGGGGCAAGGTGGTGGGCGAGCGCCTCTTCATCGGCCTCTTCACGTCCGTGGCCTACTCGCGCAGCCCGCGGGAAATCCCGATCCTGCGGGAGAAAGTCGCCTCGGTCCTGCGGCGCTCGGGCTTTCGCCCCGGCAGCCATGACGGCAAGGCCTTGATGCACATCCTCGAACACTATCCGCGCGATGAGCTGTTCGAAATCTCCGACAGCGATCTCGGCGAGATCGCCATGGGCGTGCTGCATCTCCAGGAACGCCAGCGGACGTCGCTGTTCCTGCGTCTCGATCCCTTCGGGCGTTTCGTCTCCTGCATGATCTATGTGCCGCGCGACCGCTACGACAACAGCCTTCGCCGGCGCCTGACCGCTATTCTCGAAGAGACCTACGAGGGCGCGGTCGATCACTATTCCACCCGCCTGACCGATGCCGCCCTGGCCCAGGTCCACGTCATCATCAAGACCAGGGACGAACGCATCCCGGAGGTCGCCCACGAGACGGTGGAGGCGGCCCTGACCGAGGCCGCGCGGTCCTGGGCCGATCACATGGAAGAGGCTCTGGTCACCGCCCATGGCGAGGAGGTCGGGCTGCGCTCCTTCCGGCGCTTCGAGCGCGCTTTTCCGGCGAGTTATCAAGAGGCGGTCAAGCCCGGCGAAGTCCTGGTCGATGTCGCCTGCCTGGAAGAGGCCCTGGACCGCAGCGGCCTGGCACTCAATCTCTACGACCCGGGGCCGGAAAGCGACGACATCCTGTTCTTCAGGCTCTACATCGCCGGCAGCCCGGTACCGCTGTCGGACGTGCTGCCGATGCTGGAGAACATGGGCCTCAAGGTGATGGGCGAAGTGCCCTTCCAGATTACCCCTCTGGGCCATGACGGATCGGTCTGGATTCACGACTTCGAGATGCGCAGCCTGCAGGCCGGGGTCATCGACCTGCCGCAGGTGCGCGATCTTTTCCACGATGCCTTCCGTGCGGTCTGGACCGGTGCCGCGGAAAACGACGGGTTCAACCGACTGGTGCTCTACGCCGGCTTGAGCGCACGCCAGGTCACCATGCTGCGCGCCTACTGCAAGTATCTGCGCCAGGCGCGCATACCCTTCAGTCAGCGCTACATGGAACGGACCCTGGCCGACAACCCCGAGATCACCCGGTACCTGGTCGACCTCTTCGAGGCACGCTTCGACCCGGCCAAGGCAAAGGGGTCCGACAAGCGTATCGGGGTCATCAAGAACGCCATCAATCAACTGCTCGACGACGTCAGCAACCTCGATGAGGACCGCATCATCCGGCGCTACCTCAACATCATCGAGGCCACCATCCGGACCAATTTCTACCAGCCCGGCGAGGACGGCGAGATCAAGGGTCACGCGTCCTTCAAGTTCGACTGCCAATTGATCGACGAACTGCCGCGGCCGCGGCCCTTCCGCGAGATCTTCGTCTATTCGCCGCGCGTCGAAGGCGTTCATCTACGCTTCGGCATGGTTGCCCGCGGGGGTCTGCGCTGGTCCGACCGGCGCGAGGATTTCCGTACCGAGATCCTGGGGTTGGTGAAGGCACAGCAGGTCAAGAACGCGGTGATCGTGCCGGTCGGCTCCAAGGGCGGTTTCGTCCTGAAGAATCCGCCGCCGCCCGAGGCCGGGCGCGACGCGTTCCAGGCCGAGGGCATTGCCTGCTACAAGATATTCATCCGCGCCCTGCTCGATGTCACCGATAACCTCAAGGGCCCCAAGGTAGTGCCGCCGCAATCGGTGCAGCGCTACGACGGCGACGATCCCTACCTGGTGGTGGCGGCCGACAAGGGCACGGCGACCTTCTCCGATATCGCCAACGGGGTCTCCATCGAGTACGGCCACTGGCTGGACGATGCCTTTGCGTCCGGCGGCTCGGCCGGTTACGACCATAAGAAAATGGGCATTACCGCCAAGGGTGCCTGGGAAGGCGTCAAGCGCCACTTCCGGGAGATCGGCAAGGATATCCAGAACGAGGACTTTACCTGCGTCGGCTGCGGCGACATGGCCGGCGACGTCTTCGGCAACGGCATGCTGCTGTCCAAGCACATCAAGCTGGTTGGCGCCTTCAATCACATGCACATCTTCATCGATCCCACGCCCGACTCGGCGCGCAGCTGGCGCGAGCGCAAGCGTCTCTTCGACCTGCCCCGTTCGGCCTGGACCGACTACAATGCCAAGCTGATCTCCAAGGGCGGCGGCATCTTCGACCGCAAGGCCAAGGCGATCAAACTCAGTCCCGAGGTCAAGGCGCTTTTTGCGATCGACGTGGACAGCGTCACGCCCAACGAGTTGATCAAGGCGATGCTGAAAGCCGAGGTGGAGTTGCTTTGGTTCGGCGGGATCGGCACCTATGTGAAGGCGCGCGAGGAGACCGATGCCGATGTCGGCGACCGCGCCAACGACGCCCTGCGCATCGATGGCCGCGAGGTTGGCGGCAAGGTCGTCGGCGAGGGGGCGAACCTCGGCATGACCCAGCGCGGCCGTATCGAGTTCTGCCAGGCCGGCGGGCGTGGCAACACCGATTCGATCGACAACTCGGCCGGCGTCGACTGCTCGGACCACGAAGTCAATATCAAGATCCTGCTGGGCGCCGTCGAGGAGGCCGGTGGGCTCAAGCGGGCCCAGCGCGACAAGCTGTTGGAACGCATGACCGACGAGGTCGGCGAACAGTGCCTGCGCGACAACTACCTGCAAACCCAGTCGATCACCGTGACCCACGACCTGGGCGCTCACCTGCTCGACCGCTTTGCGCGTTTCATGCGCGCCTTGGAAAAGAACCGACAGCTCGATCGTGCGATCGAGTTTCTGCCCGACGACGAGGTCATCAACGAGCGTATGAAGCAGGGCATCGGCCTGGCACGGCCGGAAGTCGCCGTGCTTCTGTCGTACTCGAAAATCGTGCTCTATGACGAAATCCTGGCGTCGTCCCTGCCCGACGACCCCTATTTTCTCGACGATCTGATCGAATACTTTCCCAGTGCCCTGCGCAAGAAGTACGCCACGGAAATCTCCAAACACCGGCTGCGCCGCGAAATCGTCGCAACGGTGGTGACCAACGATCTGGTCAATCGCGTCGGTATCAACTTCATCTACGAGGTGCGCGAGAAGACCGGCCTCTCGGCGGCTGAGATCACCAAGGCCTACACCATCACCCGCGAGATTTTCGGCATGCGCCAGATCTGGGCCGAGATCGAGGCATTGGATAACAAGGCGCCGGCCATGCTGCAGTCGACCATGCTGGTGGAGTGCGGCCGGCTGATCGAACGCGAAACGGTCTGGTTCCTGCGCGAGGGCGGCGCGCCGCTGCGTATCGACAAGATGGTGGCCGACTACGGTCCCGGCGTGCGGGTCGTGATGGACCGCATCGAGACCTTCCTCGGTGCGTCCGACCAGAAACTCATGGCCGAGCGCACCCAGGGCTATATGGAACAGGGTGCATCCCGCGCCCTGGCCCGCCGTATCGCCAGTCTGCAGCACCTTGCCCCGGCCTGCGATATCGTGCGCATCGCCCAGCAGGGCAAACTGCCGGTCGAACAGGCCGCCGAGCTCTACTTCGCCATCGGCGAGCGCTTCGGCCTGCACTGGCTGCGCCGGGCCGCCGGACAGCTGCCCTCGGACACGGCCTGGGACAAGCTGGCGGTCACGGCAGTCGTCGACGACCTCTTCGGGCATCAGGCGGACCTGACCGGCGGCATGCTGAGTCAGCAAGCCAAGGGCAAGTCCAAAGGCAAGCCCAAGGGGAAAAAGGACAGCGCCCAGGCGCTGATCGAGGGTTGGTCGGCCCAGCGCACGCCCTTGGTCGCCCGTAACGATCAACTGCTGGCCGAGCTGAAAAGCGCCGGGACCCCGGACTTTGCCATGCTGGCCGTTGCCAACCGGCAGTTAAAGTCGATGGTCGGCGGCTGATCTATCCAACAGGCGGGCAGGACCTGCAATCCATCCGCTCCTGATCGCAAGGATCGGGCAGCCAAGCCGTGCGGCTTTCCTCATAGTGGTGACGATGGTCCCGCCATCGACATATTTGCCATTGTTCCTTGCTGGCCCCGTGAGAGGCCACAGCCACGAGGATAGCTGACGCCATGACCGTTTCTGTATCCGCGACCCCGGTGCCCTTGGAGTTCGCGGCCGCGGAGGTCTGCGAGACGGCCGGCCGCGTCGCCGGGCTCGACTGGACCCGTCTTGGCGCCGATCTCGACGCGCGCGGCTATGGCTTGGCCGGACGCCTGTTGTCGGACCAGGCCTGCGAGGCCCTGATCGCCGCCTACGACGAAGACGCGCGTTACCGCAGCCGCATCGTCATGGCGCGTCACGGTTTCGGACAGGGCGAGTACAGCTACTACGCCTATCCGCTCCCCGACCTGATCCAGACGCTGCGCCGATCCTTCTACACGGCCCTGGCGCCGGTTGCCGACCGCTGGCGGCAGGCCCTGGGTCTGGCGCCGATCTATCCCTCGGACCATGTCGCCTTCCTGGACCATTGCCGCGCGGCCGGCCAGACCCGGCCGACGCCCCTGATCCTTCGCTACCGGGAAGGGGACTACAACTGCCTGCATCAGGACCTCTATGGCGAGGTGGTCTTCCCCCTCCAGGTCGCGATCCTGCTGAACGAGCCGGGCGAGGACTTCACCGGCGGCGAGTTCGTGCTGACCGAACAGCGGCCGCGCCAGCAATCGCGCGCCGAGGTGATTCCCTTGCGGCGCGGCGAGGCCGTCATCTTCGCCGTCGCCGAACGGCCGGTCCAGGGCCAGCGCGGATACTACCGCGCCAAGCTGCGCCACGGCGTCAGCCGGCTGCGCTCCGGCTCGCGCTGCACGCTGGGCATCATCTGTCACGACGCCCGCTAGGCCATGGCTATCAAATCCACATTGCTCCTTGCTGTTTCTGTCCCCTTGCTTTGGGCGGCGGCTCCCGCCCCGGCCCTCAACGCGACCTCTACCGATACCCCGCGCCTCCAGGTGCTGACCGGCAAGGAGCGGCTCAACGGCAAGGCTACCGATGAACAGCGGGTCAACGATTGCAAGGTGCCGCCCGAACTGAGAGGAACGAAGACCCGGCCGTCGGCCTGTGGCCCCAAGGCCACCGGGAAAAAGAAAGCCCCAGCGGCGCTCCCGCCCGCCAACTGATCACCCCCGCCAACTGATCGTCCAAGTCCGCTTCCGGGACTGCGCCGGATCGGCTAGTCTTGCCTTCGAACCAAAAAAGACAGGGGGGACGAGATGGCGACCTTGGAGACCATCGAACCGACCGCTTCGGCCGACGAGGCCATGGCGATCCTCGAACGCGACGGCGCGGTGATCTACCGCAACCTGCTGGACGCGGCGACGATCGACCGGGTCCGTGCCGACCTCGATCCCTACCTCGTCCGCTCCTATCTGGGCGAGGGCGATTTCTGGGGCTACAAGACCAAGCGCGTCGCCGCCCTGGTTGCCAAGTCGGGGACCTTCGCCGAGCAGGTCGCGCCCCACCCGACGATCCTCGCGGTGATGGATCGGCTCCTCGGGCCGCGCTGCGAGCGCTACCAGCTCCACGTAACCCAGGCGGTCAACATCGGCCCCGCGGAAAAACCGCAGATCCTGCACCGCGACGACGGGCTGCTGCCCTTCGTCCATCCCGGGCCCCAGGCGCTCTGCAACACCATGTGGGCGCTGACCGATTTCACCGAGCCGAACGGGGCGACCCACGTGATCCCGGGCAGCCATAGGTGGGACGACGGCCGCCTGCCCGGGCCGGACGACGAGGTCGCCCGGGCGGTCATGCCCAAGGGGTCCTGTCTGATCTACGTCGGCTCGGTCTGGCACGGCGGCGGCGCCAACGCGACCGCCGACGATTGGCGCATCGGCATGATCTGCGGCTACTCCCTGGGCTGGCTGCGCCAGGAGGAAAATCAGTACCTCGCCGTGCCGCCCGAGGTCGCCAAGGACCTGCCGGAGAATGTCCAACACCTGATCGGCTATGCCCTGCACGGGTCCTTCCTCGGCTGGGTCGAGGGCCACGATCCCCACGTCGTGCTGGAATCGCGCTACAGCGACGTCATGCCCGCGGTCCCCGAGGGCGGCGAGCATACCGAGGACACGACGCTGCTGAAAACGGCGGTGCTGGGCGAACCGCATCGCATCTGAGGGTCGGGATCGACTCGGCCGCTCAATGGCGGAAGTGGCGCATTCCGGTCAGGACCATGGCCAGGCCGGCCGCGTCGGCGGCGGCGATGACCTCGTCGTCGCGCTTGGAGCCGCCGGGCTGGATCACCGAGGTGGCGCCGGCCTCGACCGCGGCCAGCAGGCCGTCGGCGAAGGGAAAGAAGGCATCCGAGGCGACCGCGGATCCCCGGGTCAAGGGCTCGGGCGAGCCCGCCGCCTCGGCGGCATCGAGCGCCTTGCGCGCCGCGGTGCGGGCCGAGTCGACGCGGCTCATCTGGCCGGCGCCGATCCCCACGGTGGCGCCGTCCTTGGCGTAGACGATGGCGTTCGACTTCACGTGTTTGGCGACCCGGAAGGCGAAGAGCAGATCGTCGAGCTCGCCGGGGCTGGGCTGGCGCTGGGTGACGCAGGTCACGTCGGCGCGCGCGACCCGTCCGTTGTCGCGGGTCTGGGCCAGGAATCCGCCGGCGACCGGGCTCAGCACCAGACCGGCGGCGGCCGGGTCGGGCAGCGCCTCGAGCAACAGCAGGCGCAGGTTGGCCTTGCCGGCCAGGACGGCCTCGGCCTCGGCGCTGGCGCCGGGCGCGACCACCACCTCGACGAAGAGCTTGGCGATCTCGGCGGCGGTCTCGGCATCGAGCGGCCGGTTGATCGCGATGATGCCGCCAAAGGCGCTCACCGGATCGCAAGCCAGGGCGCGCCGATAGGCCTCGAGTACGCTGGCCGCGCTGGCCACGCCACAGGGGTTGGCGTGCTTGATGATGGCGACGCTGGGCTCGGAGAATTCGGCGACCAGTTCGATCGCGGCATTGGTGTCGTTCAGATTGTTGTAGCTGAGCGCCTTGCCCTGGCGCTGGACGCTGCTCGCCACGCCGGGGCGGGCCGAGCCGGGCCCGGCGGTCCGGTAGAAGGCGGCCTCCTGATGGGGGTTCTCGCCATAGCGCAGCAGCTCCGCCCGCTGGCCCGAGACGGTCAGGGCCGTCGGGAAGATCTCGCCATTCTGGGCCGCGAACCAGGCCGCGATCATGGCGTCATAGGCGGCGGTGTGGGCGAAGGCGGCGGCGGCCAGCCGTCGGCGCAGATCCTCCGGCAAGGCGCCGTCGTTGGCGCTCAGGGCCTCGATCACGACGCCGTAGTCGGCCGGGTCGGTGACGATGGCCACGAAGTCGTGGTTCTTGGCCGAGGCGCGGATCAGGGCCGGTCCGCCGATATCGATGTTCTCCACGCAGGTCGCGAAGTCGGCACCGCCGGCCACCGTCGCCTCGAAGGGATAGAGATTGGAGACCACCAGGTCGATCGGCGCGATACCGTGGTCGGCCAGGGCCTGGCGATGGCTTTCGCTGTCGCGCCGGGCCAGGATGCCGCCGTGGATCTTCGGATGCAGGGTCTTGACCCGGCCGTCCATGATCTCGGGAAAGCCGGTGTGGTCGGAGACCTCGGTCACCGGGATCCTGGCCTCGGTCATGGCCCGGGCCGACCCGCCGGTCGACAGGATTTCGACCCCTTGGCCGGCCAGAAACCCGGCGAGCTCGGCGAGCCCGGTCTTGTCGGAAACCGAAATGAGCGCGCGGCGAACCGCCGGCGCAGTCTGATCGGACATGGGTCTTTTCCCCGGCTGGAAACGGCCCGCCTTAGTAAGCCTATGTCTCAGAGAGTCAAGAGACGGCGGCGGGGTTCTGCGCCTCCGGCCGGGCGCGGCGGTACTCGGGGACCAGACGGGCGAGCAGATCCAGGGCCTCGGCCCGCCGGCCTTCCCGGGCCAGGGCCTCGAGATCGGCGATCTGCTTTTCCAGCAGCAGGGCATTGGCCGCGCGGGGGGCGGCCACCTTGACCGCGCCATGGCCGGTCGGGCGCAGCGGCTCGTCCTGGTGGAACAGTTCCTCCTCCAGCTTTTCGCCGGGGCGTGGGCCGATGATCTCGATGGCGATCTCCTCGCCTGGCGTGCGGCCGGTCAAACGGATCATCTGCTGCGCCAGGTCGATGATGCGGACCGGCTCGCCCATCTCCAGAACGAAGATCGTACCGGCGTCCTCGCCGTTCGCGGCCGCGCCCAGGGCGGCGGCCTGGAGGATCAACTGCACCGCTTCGCGGATCGTCATGAAGTAGCGGGTCATGGCGGGATCGGTCACGGTCAGCGGCCCGCCGTGATCGAGCTGCCGCTGGAAGAGCTGGACCACCGAGCCGGTCGATCCCAGGACGTTGCCGAAGCGCACGGTAAAGAAGCGGGTGCCCCCGCGTCGGGCCCCCTCCCGGCCGCGGCCGGCGTCCAGGGAGCCGTCGTTCTTGCGCGCCTCGATGTCGAAGGCCTGACAGATCATCTCGGCCAGGCGCTTGCTGGCACCCATGACGTTGGGCGGGTTGACCGCCTTGTCGGTCGAGATCTGGATCATCGTCGCGACGCCCTGCTTGCGACAGGCCTGGGCCACGTTGCGGGTGCCGATCACGTTGGTCAGCAGGCCTTCCATCGGCTGCGCTTCGACGATCGGGACGTGCTTCAGGGCGGCGGCGTGCAGGACCAGTTCGGGCGCCTCGCGGGCGAAGACCCGCTCCAGGCGCCCCGCGTCGCGCACGTCGGCCAGAAGGGATCGGCGGGCCACCTGCGGCGCCTTTTCGCTAACCTCCAGGTCGATGGCGTAGAGCAGGGATTCACTGACGTCGAGCAGGCTCAGGTGCGCCGGCTGGAAGGCCGCGACCTGACGCGCCAGCTCCGATCCGATGGACCCGCCGGCGCCGGTAATCAACACCCGGCGGCCCGCGATCAGGGCCCGCATGGCGGCCTGGTCGAGCGGCTGTTGGGGACGTCCGAGAATATCTTCGATCGCCACCGGTCGGACTTCGCTGGCCCGCGCGTCGCCGGCGCTGAAGTCGGACAGACGGGGCAGGCTGGCAACGCCGCAGCCGAGCGACTCCGCGATCTCGAGGAGCTGCGCCATGTCCTCCCGCTCGAGCCTTTTGGTCAGCACGATGCGCTGGGGCCGGCGGCTGCCCGCGGCCAGGCGCTCGACGACCGCCGCCAGGTCGCCGAGATGGCCGGCCACCGGGACGGCGTGGATGTCTCTGCCGATCCGCGTGCCCTTCTCGTCGATGATCCCGAGCACCTCGTACGGCGCGTCGCGATCGCGGGCCATCTCGCGGATGAAGACCTCGGCCGCGTCGCTGGCACCGATCAGGAGAACCGGCACGCGCAGGTGGATATCTTTTTCCAGCAAATGGCCCAGGCTGCGGTCCTTGAACACGCGGTAGAGCATGCGCGGGCCGCCCAGCAGAAAGACCAGCACGAACCAGTTGATGACGAAGGAGGTCCGCGGCAGTCCCTGGAGCCGGGTCATGATGAAGGCGGCGACCATGAAGAGCAGGATGGCCAGGGTCGCGGCCTTGAGGATGCCCACGAGATCGTTCATCGAGGCGTAACGCCACAGGCCGCGATAGAGGCCGGTCACCATGAAGGCCACCGCCGAGACGGCGACGAAGAGAGCCCAGGTCGGCAGGAGATGGTCGCCGAGATAGGCGAGCGCCGTTTCGCCCCGCCGCAGTGCCAGGGCGATGACGAAGGATAGGGCGGCCATCACCAGGTCGTGCAGAAAAGCGACGGCCGGCCGGGGCAGGAGATGGCGGCGGGTATCCATGGTGTCGGTCAGGCTTTCCTGGTCATCTTTGCGCCGCCCGACAATAGCATGCGCCCGCGCCCGCGCACAGGCCGCGCTCGGTTTCGGCGGTCATGCGCGGGGCACCGCCCAGCGCCGCAGGCAAACCAGCAGCAGGGCCACCACGCCCACCGCAGCGATCAGGCTGGCCGGGGCGAAACCAGGCAGCAGGGCGGTCATGCTCAGGACCAGCAGGGCGAGGTTGCACAGCGCGACCGCCGCGACCACGCGCCTGTGGCTGCATCCGGCCTGGATCGGCCGCTGGTAGAAGTGCTCCCGGTGGGCCTGCCAGATTCTTTCGCCGCGCAGCAGGCGGCGCGTCAGGGTGATGCCGGAATCGGCGAGGTAATAGAGCGGCAGGATCAGCGCCGATGCCCAGGCGCCGTGGGCGGCGGCGAGCAGCAGCAGGCCGCCGAGCAGGAATCCGAGCGGAATCGAGCCCACGTCGCCCAGGAAAACCCGCGCCGGCTCGCGGTTCCAGACCCAGAACCCGAAGGCCGCGCCGGCCAGGGCCAGGGCCAGCCGGGGCGTGACCGTCTCGCCGGATCCGAGGCTGAACAGGCCGGCAAGGCCGAGACCCATGAACAGCGTTTGCGCCGCTGTCAGGCCGTCGATGCCATCCATGAAGTTGTAGAGGTTTATGAACCAGACCAGCAGCAGGCCGGCAAAGAGCCGGTCGACCCAGAGCGGCAAGAGGCCCTGGAACACCATTGTATCGGCTGGCCAGCTCCAGAGCAGCGCGGCGGCCGCGGCGCCGTGGGCGAGCAACCGGACCAGGGCCGGCAGTCCGCGCAGGTCGTCGATCCAGGAGATCGCGGCGAGCAGTCCGGCCGCGACGACCATTGTCTTGAATGTCGCCGCTGTCACCAGGACGGAAGCGTTGCCGGCCGACCAGGAGACCAGCCAGACGAGCAGAACCGCGGCGACCACCAGGACACCCCCGCCACGCGGCGTGCTGACCTTGTGACTGCTCCGTTCGTTCGGCCGGTCGAAGACCCGAAAGCGCTTCAAAATCGGGATCAAAAGGCCGGTGCCCAGGGCGACGATCAGAAAGGCCAGTCCGGCGGAAAACGCCAAGGGCCCCATCATCCGAATAGCGATCTGTGCATTGTCATTCTCAGTGCAGGGACTCCGGCTCAGTGCAGGGACTCCGGGCTCGGGCGCTAGCCCGCCCGGGTAGCCTCGCGACGCAGGGCCCACTTGATTGTGGTCACGCTCTCTTGGGTCTCGCCGCTGAGGACGACCTGCTGGGCGCGGCGAATCTCGCCCTCGGCGCCGAGATAGACGCTGGGCTCCAGGCCGAAGACGGCGCCGTTGGCGCGCAGAATCCAGGCGCCGGATTTCCGGGTCGTGATGATGACCTGCTCGCCCCCGGTGGCGAGGCTGACGCGCACCTCGGGGTGCAGATGGAAGCGCAGCTTGAAGGGGCGCGGCGGTGCCGAACCGCGGCTGTAGGCCAGACGGTCCTCGCCGCGCAGATCGTCGCCCCCCGCCGCCAGGTAAAGCCGCCGGTGGTGGATCAGCCCGAAGGGGCGGTCATAGCCGTCGTGGCTCAGGTCGAGGAGACCGCAGCCGTCCTGCTCCTCGCGGCGGCACCGGACCTGGGTTGGCCGCCGCCCGAGGCCGCCCTGCGGCAGGAGTTCGGCGGCATTGGTATCGTCGATCGTCACCGTGGAGTGGGCCGCCGTGGCGCGCAGCGCGGCGGACCAGTCGGGGTCCCAGGGCCGTGCGCCGCAGTTGACCACCAACCGCTCGCGGCCGACCGAAAACTCGAAGGCCAGGGGACCGGCGTGGCTATGGGTGTCGAGGCCCGCCGGCGGCGGGGTGCCGGCATCGACGATCAAGAGGCTGCGGCCGGCCTGCAGACGCTGGAAGCCGCAGTCCGGCGCGCTCATGATTGGGCGCTTCGGGCCCGGACAGCGTTGCAGCAGCATCTCGAGCTCGAGCACCTGGCCGAGCCGGGTGCCGTTGAAGAGCGCGAGGTCGCCGTCGCCGTGCTGGAACAGGCGCAGGCAGGGGCCCATGGCCCCGACCGCGTCGGCCAGGATGGCCGGCGGGTCGATCTTGCGGGCCATCAGCAGGGCGCGCAGGCCGACCAGGTCGCGCAGCACCGAAAAGAGCGCGCCGGGACTGCGCTCGGCCTGGCCGCCGTCGCCCAGAACCTGATCCTGCAAGGCCTTCTCCAGCAAGGCGAGGCCCTTTTCGAGCCAGGCCTCGCCGGCCGGCAGACAACAGCCGGCGGTGACCAGTCCCCGAATTGCGGCGATCAGTTCGCTGCCGCAGAGGCCGGCCGGCAGCAGACGGGCCAGCAGCGCGGCCTGCTGGGCCAGGGAGGTCAGGACCTTCTGGCGCAGAACCGGGTCGGCCGGGGCGATGAAGAAATCATGGAGCTGCAGCCAGTGGGTGATGCGCCGCGACAGGACCATTGGCTCGCGGGCCACCGGATGGCGATAGCAGCGCGCGGCGAGCCAGGACTCGGTCAGATCGCGGGCGCCGCGCCGCGCCGTGTCGCCGCCCAGGGCGCGCAGGTCGCTCAGCCAGGAAAAGTCGTGCAGACCGCGCAGCCAGGCGTTGTCGGCCTGATGCGGCAGCCACAGCGGATCGGGGTCGTCGAGGCTGAGGCCGGCAAAACAAAAGCGCCCCTCCAGCAGGGCGGCACCCCGGGTCGCGTCGCCGGGCCAGGGATCGCTCGGCACCACCAGCAGGCCCTGGCCGGCGCGGCTGCCAGTCAGCGAGCCCGGCGGTGCCAAAGCGAGCAGCGGCGCCTTCAGGGCGTAGGCGATGCGCGCCCAGGCGAGATCCTGCGGCAACCGTCGCAGGGCTTTCAGGCGTGCCAGAGGCCCGCCTCCGCTGGCCGCGCGGGTGCGGGCGCGAAGGATTTGACTGTCCAACTGCTTGTCGAACAGGCTCGTCGCCATGGGTCAGCCTCCGCCGCGCAGCAGGCGAATGTTGTCCGCATAGGCTTCGGCGCCGCCCTTGAAGACCGCCGAACCCGCGACCAGGACATCGGCGCCGGCGCCAACCACCTGAGGCGCGGTCTGCCCGTTGATGCCGCCGTCGACCTCCAGGTCGATGGTCCGCCCGCTGGCGTCGATCATGGCGCGCAGCGCGCGCAGCTTGTCCAGGGCGGAGGGAATGAAGCTCTGGCCGCCGAAGCCCGGATTGACCGACATCACCAGGATCAGATCGAGAACTTCCAGGACGTGGCGCACCGCCTCGACCGGCGTGGCCGGGTTGAGCGCCACCCCGGCCTTCTTGCCCAGGGCCTTGACCTGCTGCAGCGAGGAATGGAGATGCGGGCCGGCCTCGGCATGGAGCGTGATGATATCGGCGCCGGCCGCGGCGAAAGCCTGGATGTAGGGATCGACCGGCGCGATCATCAGGTGCACGTCGAAGACCCGGTCGCTGTGCGGGCGCAGGGCCTTGATCACATCGGGGCCGATGGTGATGTTGGGTACGTAGTGGCCGTCCATGACATCGACGTGAATATAGTCGGCCCCGGCCGAGGTGACGGCCCGCACCTCGTCGCCCAGGCGCGCAAAATCCGACGCGAGAATCGAAGGCGCGATCCGGACGGCTTGTTGCATGAAGGAGGAACCTCTCGGCAGGGACTCGGGCTGTTGTGTGACACCTTGGTATCAAGTCGCGAATCGCCCCGCAAGTCCGACAGAGGTAAGGGATCTCCACAGGGCCCTTGGCGACACCTCAGTGTTTGACCAGACGGCAGGCGTAGAACCCGTCGAGTCCGCCCTGGTCGGGCAGATGGCAAGGCAGGGTGCGTAGATCTCCCTCCGCGGTAATGAACGCGTCCTCTCCGTCCAGTTCGAGGCGGTCGACCGGGCTGCGGACCAAGTCGCCGCGGCGCGCCAGCAGCGCGGCGATGCGCTCGGGGCCCTCCTCGGCTTCCAGGGAACAGACCACGTAGAGCAGTCGGCCCTCGGGGGCCAGCATCTCGGCGGCGGCGTCGAGCAGGCGGTCCTGCAGGGCGGTCAGGTCGGCCAGCTCCGATTCGCGGCGCAGCCGGGCGATGTCGGGATGGCGGCGCAGCGTGCCGGTGCCGCTACAGGGCGCATCGAGCAGCAGGGTCGAAACCGGGCTATCCGGACGCCAGGTGGTCGCGTCGGCCTCTACCACCCGGGCGGTCAGCCCGAGGCGTTTCAGATTGGCCCTCAGGCGGGCGATACGGCCCGCGGCGCGTTCCACGGCGATCACCTGGGCGCCACCGGCGGCCAGGCCGGCGGTCTTGCCGCCGGGGGCGGCGCAGAGGTCGACCACGGTCTGGCCGGGCTCCAGATAGAGCAGATCGCAGGTCAGCGCCGCCGCGGCGTCCTGGACCCACCAGGCCCCGGCATCGAAACCCGGCAGGGCCGTGGGGTCGCCCTTGACCCCGGTCAGGCGCAGGCTGCGCCGGAACAGCGGGGCCGCGTCGATGCCTGCCGCCGCGAAGGCGGACTGGACGGCAGCCCGGTCGCCCTTCACGGTGATGTCGAGCGGCGCTTCGCGCTGGTTCGCGACCGCGATCGCCTGGGCCGTGGTCTCGCCATAGGTCTTCTGCCAGCGCTGATAGAGCCAGTCCGGGCTATTGAGGCGGGGACTGTCGATCTCGGCCAGCAGGGTCTCTCCCTCGCGCGAGAGTCGGGCCAGAACCCCGTTCAGAAGGCGCTTCTGGCCCTTCAGGCGCGGCGTGCGTTCGGCCAGCTTCATGGTCGTGCTGATCGCCGCGTGAGCCGGCGTGCCGAGCTGGAGCAGTTGCACCGCGCCCAGGCGCAGAAGATCCTTCAGGTCGCCGTCGCGCTCCTTCAGCGGCCGCTCCAGACAGTGCGCGATGACACTGTCGAGCGTGCCCAGGTGGCGCAGCAGCGCGCCGACCAGCAAACGCGCGAAGGCCCGGTCCCGGGTCTCCAGGCTTTGCCATGCCTGGTTTCCCTCGATGGCGGCATCGAGGTGACGGCGCTGGCGCAGCACCGTGCGGAGCACGGCCAGCGCGACGCGGCGGGGGTCGCCGCCCTTGTTCGGTGCCTTGGTCATGTTGGTCCCCGGTGGTGGCGGCGCGGTGTAGCACGGGCCCGGAGCGAAGGGGAGGAGAAAGGCGCGCCAGGTCCGCCCTTGGTGCGCGCTACTTCGGGCGGCCGCGCTCCGAGATCCAGATTCCGCCGAGGACAAGGCCCAGGGCAATGGCATGATAGGTCTCGAAGGGCTCGCCGAGAATCGCCACCGCGAGGACCGCGGCGAAGACCGGGACCAGATTGACGAAAACCCCGGCCCGCCCCGGTCCGATCATCGTCACTCCCTGGACAAAGAAGATCTGCGCCAGGAAGGAAGGAAAGACCGCGACAACCACGACCACGATCCAGCCCTTGGCGGAGGGCCACTGCAGGGCCCCCAGCGCCGCCTCGGTCACGGTCAGGGGGATCGAGGCCACGAAAGCGGCACCGGCCATGATCGTGAAGAGGCTGAGTGCGTCGACCGGCGGGCGCTTGCGCAGGGCGACCGTGTAGCCGGCGTAGCAGAAGGCGGCGGCGAGCATCAGGAGGTCGCCGGCGTTCAGCGCCAGGTCCAGGAGGCGGGCCCAACTGCCACCCGAGCCGACAATGACCACGCCCAGGACCGTCAGGACCACACCGGCCGCCTGCATGCCCGTCACCGGGGTGCGATAGGCGGTGTAGGCCCCGAGCAGGACAAAGATCGGAATCGCGCCCTGAATTATCCCCATATTGACCGCTGTCGTGGAGTGCGCGGCGACATAAAAAATCGCGTTGAAGAGCGTAAAGCCGACCGCGCCCAGAGCGACCGCGAAGCCCAGGTGCCGGCGCAGGACCGGCCAGTCCTTGCGCATCGATCCACGGGCGAAGACCGCAAGCAGCAGCAGGGCCCCGAGCCAGCGCAGGCTGACCAGCACCATCGGCGAGATCTCGCCCACCGCAAGCCGGCCTGAAATCGTGTTGCCGGCCCAGCAGAGCGCGGTGAAGGCGAGCAGCAGGTAGGCCCGGGTAAAGCCGGCCGCGGGCCGTCGCGCGTCTTGTTCGGTTGCCATGCTAATCCCGCGCCCCGGCTGCTTACTGCGGTCGTGCCGCATTGTCTGGCGTGCCGTCTTGTCTAGGACGCCCGGTAGGACACTGCAAGGCAGGCGAAAGTTAGCCCCAGGGGCCGCGCCGCCCCGGTTTCTCGCCGCGGCGCCGGATCTGGCCGCCGGAGGGCGCGGACATCTTGTCCGTGGCGGAAGGCGCTTCCTCCGCGAACTTCGAGACGGTGGGCCGGATCGGGCCGCGTCCGCGGTTCACGGTCTGCGCCTCGGCGTGGCGCGCATGGCTGCGGTCGGCGTGGACCAGGCCGGCCATTTCCTCCAGCCGGGCGATCCGCTTGGCGGTCGAGGGGTGGGTGGTGAAGAGGCCGTCGACCTTGCTGGCATGCAGGGGGTTGATGATGAAGAGGTGTGCCGTGGCCGGGTTGGCCTCGGCCTCGCGGTAGTCGCTGCCCCGGGCGATCTGCTCGATCTTGCGCAGCGCCGAGGCCAGGGCCAGGGGTTGGCCGGAGATCTCGGCGCCGCCGCGGTCGGCGGCGTACTCCCGGCTGCGCGAAATCGCCATCTGCACCACCATCGCCGCCAGCGGCGCCAGGATCATCATCGCCAGGGTGCCGATGAAGCCCAGGGGGTTGTTGCGGTTGCCGCCGAAAAAGAGCGCGAAGTTGGCCAGCATCGAAATCGCGCCGGCAAGCGTCGCGGTGACGGTCATGGTCAAGGTGTCGCGATTGCGCACGTGGGCCAGCTCATGGGCCATGACGCCGGCCAGCTCGTCCCGGGTCAGGCGCGCCATCAGGCCGGTGGTCGCGGCGACCGCCGCGTTCTCGGGGTTGCGGCCGGTGGCAAAGGCGTTGGGCTGTGGATTGTCGATGATATAGACCTTGGGCATGGGCAGGCCAGCGCGCTGGGCGAGCGCGGCCACCAGACGATAGAATTCCGGCGCGCCGGCCTCGTCGACCTGGCGCGCCTTGTAGAGCCGCAAGACGACCTTGTCGGAATTCCAGTAGGCATAGGCGTTCATCGCCAGGGCGATGACGAAAGCAATGGCCATGCCAGCCTCGCCACCCAGGAGGAATCCGGCGCCCAGGAAGATCGCCGTCATGGCGGCCAGCAGAAGGAAGGTGCGGAGTGTATTCATGATGCTGAGGTAAGCACGAATCGAGGGCGATCAAGCCTTGGCGGGCCAGGGCCTGCGTGCCATATCTTGTACCGACTATCACAGTAGGATGCGTCGTATGACGACTTGGCAAGGTTTTCGGCAAAGAACGGGGGGGCGAGATGATGCCCTGCATCACGAGCGGCCCGGTCTGCCGCCCAAAGCCACGGGGGCCGAAAGCCTCGCCAAGTCGCCCTTCGGGTCGCCTCGGCGCCCGACCGGGTGCGTCAACGCCGCTCACCGATGGCTGGCATCGCTGTCGCGACGCTTCCTTCCCGGATCGAACGCCGAGACGATCAGACGATGCATCCTACTGTGATAGTCGGTACTAGCATGGACCGAAAGTTTACCGCCCACCAGCCCGCCGCCGCGCCAACGGCCCGCGCCAAGCCGGCGATGTCCCGCGCGCAGCCGCCACAGGGAACCACCCCGGCGGCCGGGGGGCAGGCCAAGACCGAGACCACGGCCCCCAAGCCAAAGCAGGAGATCGGCGGCCCCAGCGGTCCCGAGCCGACCCGCTATGGCGACTGGGAGCGCAAGGGTATCTGTGTCGATTTTTAGCCATCTTTTATGAGGGAGTGGCGCCGGGATGGAGCAAGGCCGGCTTGACGAACATCGTCGTCGTATCGATCAACTCGACGACCAGATCGTGGAACTGCTTGGCACGCGCTTTGCCGTGGTGCGGGAGGTCGCGGCGCTGAAAGGGCGAGAAGGCATCCCGGCGCGCCTGCCGGACCGTATCGAAGAGGTCTGCGCGCGCAATGCCGCGCGCGGCTCGCGGCTTGGTCTCGATCCCGAATTCGTCCGCGGCCTCTACGCCACGATCATCGACGAGGCCTGTCGCCTGGAAGACACCATGATGGAGTCCGACAACTAGGCCGTGACGGCGGTTAGAGCGACTTTCCCCGGGCCAGGCGCGGCAGGTCGCCCAGGGTACCCATCGCATGCTGCACGAACACCCGCTTGAGAGGCGGCAGGCGGTTGACCGCCGCCAGACCCAAATCGCGGGCCAGGCGCAATGGCTTCGAATCATTGGAAAAGAGCCGGTTCAGCAGATCCGTCGCGGCGACCAGTGCGGTATTGTCGAAGCGCCGCCAGCGTTCATAACGCTCCAGCAGGTCGCTGGCGCCGATGTCGAGGCCGAGCCGGCGGGCGTCGACGATAGCCTCCGCCAAGGCGGCGACGTCGCGGATGCCCAGGTTCAAACCCTGTCCCGCGATCGGATGGATCGCGTGGGCGGCGTCGCCGATCAGCGCCAGACGGTGGCCGCTGTAGCGCTGGGCGTGCACCAGGGAAAGTGGATAGCTCCAGCGTCGTCCGGCGACCTGAAGCGCACCCAGCGAGTCGCCGAAGCAACGGGTCATCTCGGCGGCGAAGTCGGTATCGTCCAGCGCCATCATTTGCGGCGCCAGGTCCCGGCGCTCGGTCCAGACCAGCGACGAGCGATGCCGCGTCGGCCCGCCCGCCTCCAGGGGCCCATCCACCATGGGCAGGAGGGCAAAGGGGCCGGCCGGCAGGAAATGCTCATGGGCCACCGCGCCGTGGGGCTGTTCGTGAGCGACCGTGGCGACGATGCCGACCTGGGGATAGTCCCAGCGATTGACCGCGATCCCGGCGGCCTCGCGCAGCGGCGAAAAGCGCCCGTCGGCGGCGACGAGAAGCTGCGCCGTCACCGCGCCGCCGCCCTCGAGCCGCGCCAAGACCCGGCCCCGCTCACGAGTGATCTCACCGGCTCGGCAGGGCGCCAGAAAACGAAGGTTCGGCAGCTCCGCGACCCGAGCCAGACAGGCCTGGCGCAGAACCCGATTCTCGACAATCGCGCCCATGGCGGCGGCGCCGCTTGCGCCCTCGGCGGCACCCGGCTCGCCAATGTCCGCCGGCCCGTAGTGCAGGAAGAAGGGCGCGGCCCGTGCCGCTTCGCCCAGGGCCGCGGGGCGGCCGTCGGAAACACGGATCTCTTCGATGGGCTGGGCCTGGTCCGTCGCCCGCGACCAGATGCCCAGGCTGTCGAGTATGCGCTGGGAACCCCGGGAGATGGCCGAAGTCCGCCCGTCGTAGGCCGCCGCCGTCGTCTGGGTCGGGTCGTCCCGGTCGACCAGCACCACCGCCAGCCCGGCGTCTGCCAGGGCGGTGGCCAGGGACAGCCCGACGAGACCGCCGCCGACGATGAGGACTTCGGTACTCAGGGTTTGATCCGGAAGGGCACCGCTATCGGTCACGCTCGCCTGCCGCTCCTTGGTGGTCGTCATGATGACAAGATCGGTCGCCGGTGCGGCCCTGTCCAGCCTTTCGATCAAATGATGAATTTTTGAGCAGGACAATCCGGCAGCCTAATAATTAGACATAATCAGTCCGCCCAGCTCTTCATGATTTCGGCAAAGCATCTTTAACTAACTGATATCTATTATATCATTGCGGTGCAACAGAAGTGGCATGGTTCTTGAATTCTTAGTCCCCGAACCGTCGAACCAAAACCACAGGCAAGCCCGCGGGGGAAAACCATGTCGATATATCGAATTCTACGGGCCGCGGCCCCCGCGGCTCCCATCGTCGCGGCAATCCAGGCTCTATCGGCGGGCCCGGCAGCCGCGGCGCTGTCGCAAGAGACCGCCTTCGTCTTCAACTCATTCGCCTTTCTGATCCATGGCGTGCTGGTCATGTTCATGGCGGCCGGCTTCGCGATGCTGGAGGCCGGCCTGGTCCGAGCCAAGAACACCGCGACCATCTGCCTCAAGAACATCGCCCTCTATGCCCTGGCCGGCATCGCCTTTTATCTGGTCGGCTACAATCTGATGTACCTGGACGTGTCCCCCGACGGGGTTATCGGGACCTTTTCGCTGCTCTACAACCCCGCCGAGGCCGAACTCGCCTTGATCAACGCGCAAGAGGCCAGCGACGAATTGATCGCCGCCGCCACGGCCGGTGGTTATGCCTCGATGTCGGACTGGTTCTTCCAGATGGTCTTCGTCGCGACCACCGCCTCGATCGTGTCCGGCACCCTGGCCGAGCGCATCAAGGTGATGCCCTTCCTGGTCTTCATCGCGGTCCTTACCGCCTTCATCTACCCGATCCAGGCCTCCTGGACCTGGGGTCAGGGCTGGCTCGCGACCATGGGCTTTTCGGATTTCGCCGGATCGACCATCGTCCATTCGGTCGGCGGCTGGGCCGCCCTGGTCGGCGCCCTGGTGCTGGGTCCCCGGCGCGGCAAGTACGATGCCCAGGGCCGGGTGCTGCCCCTGCCGGGCGCCAACCTGCCGCTGGCGACGCTCGGCACCTTCGTCCTTTGGATGGGCTGGTTCGGTTTCAACGGCGGCTCGCAGCTTGCGCTGGGCTCGGCCCTGGATGTCAGCGCCATGGCGATCGTCTACGTCAACACGAATCTGGCCGCGGCGGGCGGCGTGCTGGCGGCGATGGGCCTGACCCAGGTGCTCTACAGGAAGCTCGACCTGACCATGGCCCTGAACGGCGCCCTGGCCGGCCTGGTGGCGATCACCGCCGGCCCGGATCTGCAGAACCATCTCCACGCGATCATCGTCGGCGCCATCGGCGGCCTGTTGGCGGTGCTCTCGGTGCCGCTGCTCGACCGCTTGAAGATCGACGATGTGGTGGGCGCGATCCCGGTCCATCTGGTGGCGGGCATCTGGGGCACCCTGGCGGTCGGCATCTTCGGCGCCGGCAACCTGGTCACCCAGGTCATCGGCATCCTGGCCGTGGCCGCCTTCGTCATCGTCTCGAGCGGTCTGGTCTGGATGGCCCTGAAGGCCACGGTCGGAATTCGGGTCGACGACGAGGGCGAGGCGCTCGGCCTCGACCGCCTGGAGCTGGGCCTGGAGGCCTATCCCGAGTTCGGCCGCGGCTCGCAGACGTTCTAACACGTCGAGGAGGGAGTCCGCGACAGAGGGGGCAGGGGAATCTGTCGCCCCCTCGCTTGTTCCCCGTTATCGGCCCGGCTAGACTCGCGGAACCATTCCGTCCACCAGAAGGAACGCCCCGCTTGGCCGAGCCCCGCGACTACCGCGCCTTTCATCCCTTCGTGCACCTGAACACTTGGTTCACTCTTCGGGCGCGGCTGTGTTGATGTATTCAATGGTTTTAGGCGCAATTGGTCCCTGCGCTCTTGGGCATGTTTGTCAGATGTTTCCATGAGTGAAAACCTTCGCATCAACAACTCGGTTGCCCAATAACCTAGCGCTCCCTACCTCAATTAAATCGATAAACTGCCGGGCATCCGAAAAGTAATTCTTGAAAGCCTCACGAACATCCCCCGGCTTGTCGCCCTTGACGAGTACGATGTCCAATCCTGGGTGCTTCTGTTCGAGTGCAAATAAGTCACGTAGCGCAGCCGTCGCATATGGATAAGAGCGGACTTCTAATCCGCTTTCATCTTTGGCGTCTTCTTTGAAGATCAATATGATATTTTTATTGGTCGATATCTCGCGATCTGCGGCATTCAACCCGCGCAACATCCTCATAAAATCCAACTCTTGATCAAGTGCAACGAATTGCTCAACAACCGCTTCGTCGCCCAGATCGGGCAAGCTCGACGTCATATTTTCAAATGCGCGCGATATGATCTCACTGGCCAATCTCAAAATTCTTCTAATCCGAACGTCACCCCGATTAAACTTTGGCTGATTTTCTGTCAGAAATCCGACCACCTCGACACACGTTGCCCATGCATGCTGATAGATAGTGCGATACTGAAGCTCGATTAGAAGTCCCTTGCGATCACGACCAATCTCCGATTTCACGTCGTAAGCATAAACATCATGGATGCCGCGGTACCCGCTGTCCTTTGGGTGAGCGATGTAATCATACTTATCCTGATCGTTCTTAGGTTTGTGATTGAACCGTGCCCCGTGGATCGCCCCCCGAAAGTCACGAAGCTCGTCTATTGATTCAAAGACCAAACGACATCCCGCCACATCGTCCATGCGACCAAGCTGCATTTTTGGGAAGCGATTGAGTTTATCAAATATAGTACGCTTACGCTTATGTCTCTGTGCCACAACGATGTTTTTGTCGCGAGTACGGTTGCGTAGGAACGCCTGAAATGAATTAATTACGTGCCTATGAGCCTCGCGCCACGTATCTATTACCGCGAGGTCATCCTCAGTTGCGGTGTCTTCACGAACGTGAATACCCGCTCTGGTCACCCGCTGTCGCGAACCGCCGGGGAAACTTGGTCTCGCACCATTGGTCAAGTGCACTCTCCTCAGCAAATCGGTGCCAGCCCCATTGAGCCATTTCCTTAATGCTTTAGCAAACGGCCGAAACTCGCCGCATGAGCTCACCAAATCGGGCAGCACAATTCACGATCTACAAATTACGACACTCCGACCGGATAACTCTCGGAATGACTGCGAATAAGGCCAATGGAGGGCTCTCAATCTGCAAAAAACAAGCTAGGCGATGCAAAGAGACCTTGTCAGTAGGGAGGGGCTTGGAAGCGTGGTGAGCCGCCGAGATTGCATTTCGCTCCCCTATACATAATATAGGTTGATATTCACGCCAATTGCATTAAGAAAGATCAAGCAAGTGGTGACGTAAGTTGTTTGTTTCGGCATGTTTGGTTGGAGTGTTTTGATTGAGCGGCAAATGAAATTAACGCCCACGCCAATTGAAATCGAACAGTATGAAGGATTCACTCCGGAGAAGGATATTTTCCGCCGGAGTGCATTTGCTGAAGAGCTCAGCAAGTTGGTGATCACCAATAGTGATGAACTTGTCATAGCTTTGAATGCTCCATGGGGAGAGGGTAAAACCACGTTCGTAAAAATGTGGCGTGGAATGCTTCGTGAAAAACAAATCGAAAGCATATATTTCGATGCGTATAGTAACGACTTTCTCGAAGATCCATTTTTGGCCTTGGTTGGAGAGGTATACTCACTTCTAGGACAGGATGATGATAAAAAATTTCAATTGGAATTCAAGAAAAAGGCTGTTTCAGCAATAAAGACCTTCGGTAGAGTGGGTGTAAGGATCGGCGTTAGAGCGGCGACAGCAGGCTTGCTAGACGGTACAGTAATTGAAGGCGCGGGCGCAGAGAATGAGCTCTCTGATTTGGCGGACTCACAATTCTCGAGGCTTTTAGAATCCATTGAACAAGATAAACAAAACTTGCAGGAGTTCAGAAAAGTATTGCGAAAAGCTGCAAATGATATTGGAAACGGTGAAAAAATAATCTTCATAATTGATGAGCTTGATAGATGTAGACCGACATTTGCGTTAGATATATTGGAAAAGATAAAGCACATCTTGTCTACGAAGGAGATTGTTTTTGTTCTGGTCGTGAACAGAGAGCAAATAGGTGAAATTATTAAATCGAGATATGGGCGTGGCGTTGACCCTTCGCGCTACTTACAAAAGTTTATACATTTATGGGTAGATCTTCCAAAACAAAGAGACCAAACCAGAAGTGATTCTGTGATTTATTTGCATAATTGTTTGAATAGAATGGACTTTGAAGTCGAAACAAGCTCTCAACAATACAGTATTCGTGTACTCGAGGATATGATAAAATACTATAATTTATCTTTGAGAGAGGTAGAGAGATGCCTTTCTTGTTATGCAATTATTCACAATCTGACAAAAGGAGAACTAAATTCGGAATATATATTGATTTCTATTTATCTATGTATTGTCAAATGCCGCTATCCTGAAACATACAAAAAGCTGGCAGATGGCAGGGCTTCTTTCGAGCCGGTATTTGAAGAAACCGAATTGCACTATCTCAAAGAGGAGTATTGGGAGGAAGGTAGACCAGAGAATCATCATCTGTGCTGGTTGCTGCGATACCATCTTGCAGACGCAGAGGAGGCTGCGAAACTTTTAGAAAAAGGAGACTTTAGGGATGCGAGAGGGCACCGGGGCGCCCCCATAGTGGAGATATGCAGATGGCTGGAGACCTTCAAACAGAATAACTGAGGCCGCCAGTGTTGGAGAGGGGCGGTAACAGTACTCTTGTTAGTGAAATGTATCTCTACTGAGTGGTTGGGGAAGCAGGTTCGACCGGTATTCATTGAAGTTGGCGGTTCTCCCTTGCTTGTTCCCTTCTATGTGCCCAGCTAGACTCGCGGAACTATTCCGTCCACCAGAAGGAACGCCCCGCTTGGCCGAGCCCCGCGACTACCGCGCCTTTCATCCCTTCGTGCGCCTGAACGCCCTGCTCGAGGGCATCGCGCCCGGGCCCTCGCCCCTGGCCGACGGGTCGCCGGTGATGATGCAGATCGGCGAGCCGCGGCGCCAGCCGCCGGCCTTTGTTGCCGAGGCCCTGACCGAGGCCGCCGCCGGCTGGTCGAGCTATCCGCCGCCGCGCGGCCAGCCCGGCTATCTCAAGGCCTGCGCCGACTGGCTGAACCGCCGCTTTGGCCTGCCCGAAGGGCTGATCGACCCGGCGGCCAACCTGCTGCCGGTGCCGGGCACCCGCGAAGGCCTCTTCTTCGCCGCCCTGGCGCTGGTGCCCAAGGCCGCGTCGGGCGAAGCGCCGCCGGCGATCCTGCTGCCCAACCCCTTCTACCAGGTCTATGCCGGCGCCGCGGTGGCGACCGGGGCCGAGGCGGTCTTCGTTCCCAGCGGGCCGGAGAGCGGCAATCTGCCCGATCTCGCCGCGGTCGATCCCGCCGATCTCGACCGCGCGGCGCTCTGCTACTACTGCTCGCCCTCCAATCCGCAAGGCGCCGTCGCCGACAAGGTGCGGCTCGCCGAGGCCCTGGCGCTGGCGCGGCGCCACGACTTCACCCTGGTTTTCGACGAGTGCTACTGCGAGCTCTATTTTCGGGACCCGCCCTCCTCGATCCTGGAGGTCGCGGCGGAAGGCGGCGGGTCGCTCGATCACGTCCTCGCCTTCCACTCGCTCTCCAAGCGGTCCAGCGCCGCTGGCCTGCGCTGTGGCTTTGCCGCCGGCGACAGGGGCCTGATCGACGCCCTGGACGCGACCCTGCGGGTCGGCGGTGCCGGGGTGCCGATCCCGGTCCTGGCGGCCGGCAAGCGGCTCTGGGAGGACGACGGGCACGTCGCCGAGAACCGAGCCTTCTATAAGCGCAACTACGCCCTGGCCGAGGAAATTCTTGGCCAGAACCTGGGGCCCCAGCGGGCCGCCGCCGGATTCTTCCTCTGGTTGCCGGTGGAGGACAGCGAAAGCTTCACCAAGCGTCTCTGGGCCGAGGCCGGGATCAAGCTGCTGCCCGGCACCTACATGACCCACGCGCCCGATCCGGCGACCAATCCGGGCCGCGGTTTCGTCCGCGCGGCCCTGATCTACGACCCGCCGGTCATCGAGGCTGCCTTGTCTCGGCTCCGGGACTTCCTGTAACATCCCTCGCGCGCCACGGTCCCAGGGCTACGGTTCCGGGGCCGCAACGGCCCCTTGGGTGTGCAAGCACGGCAAGCCGCGAAGGCACCATGACCGACAGCATGATGAGAGAAGACCGCACCAGCGCCCGCCGCCGGCTCCTGCCGCGCGGGACCGGTGACTTCCTGCGGCGTCGCGTAATCGAGGTCGCGGCCGTGCTTCTGGCCCTGCTGGCCTGCGCGATTTTTCTTGCCTGTCTGACCTACAATCCAGGCGATCCTTCGCTGAATCAGGCCTCTGCCGACCCGCCGCGAAATCTCCTCGGGGTGCCCGGCGCCGTGACCGCCGATCTACTGGTCCAGACTCTGGGCCTCGCGGCCTTCCTGATCGGACCGATCCTCCTGGCCTGGGTCTGGCGGCTGCTGCGCCAACACGCCTGGCCGCACTGGTGGCGGCGTCTTGCCCTTCTGCCGGTCACGCTGGTGGTGACGGCCATTGCCCTGGCCGCTCTCGCGCCACCGGCGGGATGGCTTCCCGACGCCAGTCTGGGCGGGGCCCTCGGGCGGATCCTGCTGGCCCAACTCAGCACGCTCACCGGCCTCGATCAGGCCGTCGCGGCGGGCCTGGCCGCGCCGGTGGCCCTGATCAGTTTTGGGTTTTCCTTGGGCTTGACCGGCGGCGAGTGGCGGGCGACCGGAGCCAGCTTGCTGCGCGCGGGCCGTGTCGCGCGGCAGGGTGTACAGACCGCCACGGAAACCGCGAAGAACGCCGCGGACCGCGCCGAGCCCCTGCTGAAGACGACACGGCCCGCGGCCCTGGACGACGACCTGGAGGATGACGACGAGGACCTGGCTCTGGAGGGCGTGGATCTGGCGGACCGCCAACCGGCGGTGCCCCGCAACTCGGGCAAGAAGCGCGCGGTGGCCGAGCGGGTCAGCGCGAAACGCAGCCGCGCCAAACCCGGCCGCAAGGGGCAGCAAGCCGCGCAAAGGCGCCTCGATCTCGGTGCCACCGGGGACTATGAGCCGCCGGCGCTGTCGCTCATGGATCTGCCGCCGGATGCCGGCCGCGACACCGCGGTGTCCCGCGAGGCCCTGGAGAAGAACGCGCAGTTGCTGGAGAACGTGCTGGCCGACTTCGGCGTGAAGGGCGAGATCATCAAGGTGCGTCCGGGCCCGGTGGTCACGCGCTACGAGCTGGAGCCGGCGCCGGGCACCAAGACCAGCCGGGTTGTCGGTTTGGCCGACGATATCGCCCGTTCCCTGAGCGCGGTCTCGGTACGTGTCGCCGTGGTGCCGGGCTCGAGCGCGATCGGCATCGAACTGCCGAACGCCAAGCGCGAAGTGGTTTATCTTCGCGAGCTGTTGGCGTCGGAGAAGTACGAAAAAAGCGGCGCGCGGCTGCCGATGGCTCTGGGCAAGGACATCAGCGGCAGTCCCTCGATCGCCGATCTGGCCGGCATGCCTCATCTGCTGGTGGCAGGCACGACCGGATCGGGCAAGTCGGTGGCGGTCAATGCCATGATTCTGTCGTTGCTCTACCGCCTGGGCCCCGAGCGCTGCAAACTGATCCTGATCGACCCCAAAATGCTGGAGCTGTCGGTCTATGAGGGGATACCCCACTTGCTGGCGCCGGTGGTCACCGAATCCAAAAAGGCCATCGTCGCGCTCAAGTGGACCGTGCGCGAGATGGAAGAGCGGTACCGGGCCATGTCGCGCCTCGGCGTGCGAAATCTGGAGGGCTACAACGCCCGCATCGAAGAAGCGCGGCGCAAGGGCGAGATCCTGACCCGCAAGGTGCAGACCGGCTTCGATCCGGAAACCGGACAGCCGGTGGTCGAGGAAGAGCCCTTCGACCTCGAGGCCCTGCCGCTCATCGTCGTGGTGGTCGACGAACTGGCCGACCTCATGCTGGTTGCCGGCAAGGACGTCGAGGGCGCGATCCAGCGCCTTGCCCAGATGGCGCGCGCCGCCGGTATCCACCTGATCCTGGCGACCCAGCGGCCCTCGGTCGACGTCATCACCGGCACGATCAAGGCCAATTTCCCGACGCGTATTTCCTTCCACGTGACCTCGAAGATCGACAGCCGCACGATACTCGGCGAGCAGGGCGCCGAACAACTTCTCGGACAGGGCGACATGCTCTACATGGCCCATGGCGGGCGGATCACCCGGATTCACGGGCCACTGGTCACCGATCAGGAGGTCGAAGAGGTGGTTGCCTACTTGAAACGCCAGGGGGAGCCTTCCTACATCGAGGAGGTTACCGAGGAGGCCGAGGGCGAGTTCGACCTGGGCATGCCCGGGGGCGACAGCGGCGACGAGCTCTACGACCGGGCGGTCGCCCTGGTGCTGCAGCAGCGCAAGGCTTCGACCAGCTTTGTCCAGCGCCATCTGCAGATCGGGTACAATCGTGCGGCCCGGATTATCGAACGCATGGAGGCGGAGGGTGTGGTCAGCGCGGCCAACCATGTTGGCAAGCGCGAGGTTCTGCCGCCCGGCGGTGAGCATTGAGTTGGAGTTTTGCGAAACCATGAGACGTTTGTTTTTCTCGGCCCTGACCGCCAGCCTGGTGGCCATGATCGGCCTGCCGGCCCTGCCCGCCGTGGCGGTCGCGCAAAACGATTCCCAAGGCGAAGTGGCGGCCCTCTCGCCGGATGCCATCGCCGCCCTGACACGGGTCGAAACCTACCTGAACCAGGTGAAGTCGCTGCGCTCGCGTTTTGTGCAGATCGCCTCCAACGGATCCTATGCCGAAGGCGAGGTTGCCATGGCGCGGCCAGGCCGTTTGCGCTTCGACTACGACCCGCCGCACACCGCGTTGATCATCGCCAATGGCTTGAGCCTTCTCTACTACGACCGCGAACTCAAGCAGGCCTCTTTCCTGCCGCTCTGGGAAACGCCGCTGTGGTTTCTGGTGCGCGATGTGGTGCGCTTGGACGACGAGGTCGAAGTGATCGCGATGGACGAGTCCCTGGGCACCCTGACCCTGTCGATCCGTGAGCGCGAGAGCCCGGAACGCGGCACCGTTACCTTGGTTTTCAGCGACGCGCCCCTGACTCTCCGGCGCTGGGAGATTTTCGATCAGCAGGGCGTCATGACCCAGGTCTCGCTGATCAATCCGACCTTCGGCGTCGAGATCGACGAAGATGTCTTCGACTATGGCGACCTCGAAATCAACGCCGGCCAGCGCAACGTCGACCGCTAATCCCTAGTCTGCCGCCAGGGTCCACGGAACGGCTGGACCAGCAGGCCCAGCAGGGTGCCGTCGCGCGGGTCGCCCGCGACCCCGCCTTCGATACCGATGGTCATGCCGGCCCTGCGCTCTGTCCGGCTGCGCGATCCGAACAGTGGATCCCAAATCGAGAGCACCGTCCCGTAGTTCGAATCGGTGTCGGCGCGCCGGTCGTGGTGATGGACCCAGTGGATCGCCGGGGTGATGACGACGGCGGACAGGCCGCGCTCCAGCTTGGCCGGCAGCGCCAGGTTCGAATGATGGAACAGCGCGGCGAGCAGGACCAGGGTCTCGAAAACCAGCACCGACGAAAAGGGCAGCCCGAGCATCAGGATCACCAGGGCACGGGCACCGGCCGAGAGCAGCACCTCGCCGAAGTGGAAGCGCAGCGCCGAGGTGGTGTCGAGGAAGCGGTCGCGGTGGTGCACGGCGTGGAATCGCCAGAGGAAAGGCACCACATGGTTGGCCCGGTGCCACCAGTAGATCAGGAAATCGAGTAGCAGCAGGTCGAGCAGAAGGCCCGTCGTCCCGGCCCACCAGGCCGGGCGCCAGGCCATTCCCTGACCGCTGGCCCAATAGGTCAGCGGCAGAATGATCAGAGGCGAAAGCAGCAGGTTCAGCGCCCAGAGGCCCAGGTTGCGCCCGAGGCGTTGCCGGGCTCGCTGGCGCGCGACGATTTCGGCCGGTGGCGGGCTGGCGGGACGCCAACGTTCGGCAAGGAAAAAGGCCAAGGCCCAGGCCAGCACCAGGCCGCCTTTCCAAACCGCCAGGTTCTCCGGAAGCGCATCCATGACATCCCTTTGCCCCGCCGTTCGGCTGCTTGCAAGGCCAAAGGATCTGGCCTAGCTATGGGGCATGAGCCAGACCCCGCCCAGGCCCGCCCACCTCAGGCCATCCCAGCTCAGGCCCGTCATCGGGCTTCCGACCTGTGTCGTCGAGAAAGACGGCATGCCCTTCCATTGGGTCGGCGACAAGTACGTGCGTGCCGTGGCGGTCTCGGCCGGCGGCTTGCCGCTGACCATCCCTTCCCTGGGCGATCTGATCGATCCCGAAGGTCTGGTCGGGCAACTCGATGGCCTGTTGCTGACCGGCAGCCCCTCGAACGTCTATCCACCGCGCTACGGCGCCGATCCCGACCCCGATGCCGCGCCCTTCGATCACGACCGCGATAAGACAACCTTGCCGCTGATCACCGCGGCCTTGGCGGAGGGCCTGCCGCTCCTGGCCATCTGCCGCGGGTTCCAGGAACTCAACGTCGCGCTCGGCGGCACCCTGCACGCCTGCCTGCAAGACAAGCCGGGCCGCGATGACCACAGGCGCCCGCAACACCCGGATCTCGACGTGCAGTACGGCCCCAAGCACAGCGTGAGACTGACGGCCGGTGGCGAGTTCGCCAAGCTGTTCGGAACCGAAAGCCTGGAGATCAACTCCCTGCATGGCCAGGGCATCGATGATCTGGCACCGGGATTGGTCGCCGAAGGTCGCGCCCCGGACGACACGATCGAGGCCGTTCGGGTCAAGGATGCCAAGGCGTTCGCCCTGGGGGTGCAGTGGCATCCGGAATACAAGGCCTGGAAAAGTGACCCGGCGAGCAGACTCTTTGCCGCCTTCGGCGCCGCCGCGTGTGAACGGGCGGCCCGACGGAGAAACCACTAGTGTATTGATAATCAAAAGATTAACTGGCCGATTGGGCCTTGAGCCGCCTCGATGGGTCACAATTAAGTGCTCGCGGCACGGGTAAGAATCGGCGCAAAGCCTGTTGCATTGCGGCTTCTCAACACTAAATAATGTCTTAACGGATCGCGCGCAAAGTGCTGATCCATGCGGAAGGATGCATTCCCCTGCCTTTCTTCCGCGTTCTCTTCGGAGATAAGGAACGCCCGGACATCCCCCCGACCGGGCGTTCCTGATTCCGGGCCCCCATTTCGTTAAGCTCCCATTTCATTGAGACCTCCGTTGACAGGACTCCGTCGCCGGTCCCAGGCAGGAAACGCCGAAAAGCATGTTCTGTCCCTGCCAGCGATGAACGAAGGAGGCGCCGGCCCATGGCTCTGCGTGTCGCGACCTGGAACGTCAACTCCCTGCGCCAGCGCCTCGAGCATCTGGCGCGTTTCACGGCAACCATCAAACCCCATGTTCTGTGTCTTCAAGAAACCAAGGTCCGCGACGAGGACTTCCCCCTCAAGGAGGTTCGCGCCATGGGCTACCGCCATGTGACGATCCACGGCCAGAAATCCTATAACGGCGTAGCCATTCTCTCGAAGCGGCCCTTCGCGTCGGAGCAGCGGATCGTCTGGTGCGACAAGGACGATCGCCGCCATCTTTCGGTGACCCTGGAGGACGGCCTGCAGATCCACAATTTCTATGTGCCCTCGGGCGGCCCGGTTCCCGATCCCGTGGCCAACGACAAGTTCGCCCACAAGCTCGCTTTTCTCAAGGAGATGGCGGCCTGGCTGCGCGACAGCGGGATCAAGTCCCGGCCGGCGGTGCTGCTCGGCGACTTCAATGTCGCGCCGCTGGAGGAGGACGTCTGGAACCACAAGAAGCTGCGCCGCAGCGTCGGCCACACCGACGAGGAGTGCGCCTTGATGGTCAAGCTCTGGAAGGCCGGCGGGCTGATCGACGCACCCCGGCACTTCGAGCCCGCACCGGCACCCCTTTACAGTTGGTGGGGTTATCGCTTCGCCGCGTCGGTCGAAAAGAACTACGGCTGGCGCCTGGACCATGTCCTGGCGACCCAGGCCATGGCCGGCGCGCTGAAACGGGTGCGCACGGTGAAGGACACCCGGCTCTGGGAGAAACCCTCCGACCACGTGCCCGTTGTGCTCGATCTCGCCTAATCGGTCTTGCGCATCCAGATCTGGTACATCTCGGCAAAGCAGTCGGGCTCTCGTTCCTCGAAAGCCGCCCAGTTGATCAGGTCGACAAGGTCGGGGTCGTCCGGAAAGCGCGCCCGGTAGCGCCGGCGCATCTCGCCATCGGGCCCCTCGAGCCCAAGAAACGCCAACTCGAGGCTGGCCATGGCCTCGACGATACGCGGCAGGGTGAAGCGATGTTCCTGGACATGAAAGATCAGGTCGCGGCAGAGCGACAGGCTGTAGAAGTCGCGGCCCTGGGCCAGCTTGGCGAAGAGCGGTTCGTCCTGGCGCGCCAGGATCTCCGCACGGCAGCGGCGGATGTCCTCGGCGCTGCCCTGCCAGCCCCGTTCGGCGATCAGGGCGCGGGCCGCGACCACATGACGGCGTGCCAGTTCGCTGTAGAGCGAGACCTTCAGCAGGCCGCCGGGCGCCAATCGGTCGCGCAGCATGCGCCAGCCTGCCAGGGGGTCGCCCAGGTGGTGCAGGACGCCCGAGCATTCGATGAGATCGAATGGCCCCAGGTCGGCCGGCAGCGCCAGGATATCGCCCTGGGCAAAGCGCAGGTTGGCGATCGCGAGGTCGTCGGCCTGACGCTGGGCGTAGGCCAGGCTGGCCCGGCTCAGGTCGATGGCGAGGACCGAGGCGCCTTCGTAGAGGCGGGCCGCCAGGATGGCGTGGCGGCCGGTGCCGCAGCCGGCAATCAGGACCGACGGCCGGTCCGGCAGGCTCTCGGGTGGAAGGGCGGCGGGGGGCAACAGCTGGCGCATCACCTGGGCCAGCGGGCGCGGCTGCAGGTGCGCGAGGCCGGACCAGCGCGGATAGGGGTTCTCCTCATACTGCTGGCGTACCGCCTCGGAGACACCCTGGGTGATCGGGGTCAGAGACTCGATCCTTGCCGCCAGCACCGCCTCTGTCGCCGGCTCGCTCACCTGAAGACGCACCAGTCCCGCCAAGGCCGCGGGCCAGCCCGGTCCCTCCAGGTCGGGTAGGCTGCCCAGGGACTGGTAACAGGCGCAGACCGCAAGGCCGAGAGATCTGTTCGGGTCCGCCGGCCCGAGCTCTTGCAAGCGCTCGACGAGGGCCGACCGCGCCGTCTCTTCCGCTGCGCCGATGTCGAACAGGTACTCGTTCAAGAAACACTGGCGGGCCAGTGCCAACGCGAAAGGCAGCAGCGCCTCGGAGTCGGCCGTGCCGCGGATCACGAGCAGGAGCAGACCGTGCCTGACCGCCGTCAGGACTCGTTCGAGACCGGGGTCCGGCAGGATGCAGCGCTCCATCAGGCCGATGAGGAGGGGTGCATCGAGGTTCGCGACTGTGGCCTCGATCCGCGATGCCCGCGCCGCATCGTCGCTCGGCGCGCCCAGGGTCCAAAAGGCGGCCAAGGCCGGATCGTTGCGCAGCAGACTGAGGGCCGCTGTCGCGAGATCCTGTGGGTCGAGATCCGGCCGGGCGAGGGCCCGCAAGAGCAGACCGGCGACACCGGGATTGTGATCGTCGAAGCGGAGCTGACGCAGCAGCGCCGCGAAACTCGACCAGTGGCGGTCCTGGGCTTGGTCGTCCTCCAGAACCGTGGCAAAGGCGCCCAAACTCTCGCCGTATCGCCCCTGATCGCGCCGGATCAGGGCGAACTGAAAGGCGGCGTCCCGGTTGAGCGGGTCGATCGCCAAGGCCCGTTGCAGGGTCTCGGCCGCGGCGTCGGGCCGGCCAGCGGCCTGAAGTGCCCCGGCCAGAACCGTCTGCACGGCCGCGTCGTCGGGCTTCAACGCCGCCGCCCCTTCGGCCGCCGCCAGCCCTTCGGCCGCCCTGCCGCAGGCGATCAGCGCCCGGGCCAGATTGACCTGCACCGACAGCTGCCGTGGTGCTTGGGTCGCCGCTTCGGCGAGTCGGGCGCGGGCCTCTTCGGGTCGGCCCTGTTCGAGCAGCAGACTGCCCAGATTGTTGAGCGCGCCGATCCGGTTGTCGAGGGTCGGGCCGGGCGCAAGGCGAAGACCCGCCTCGTATCCGGCAATGGCGGCCGCGGCGTCGCCGGCCTCTTGGTGCAGGCTGGCGAGGGCGAAATGGGCCGCGGCGTAACCGGGATCGCTGTCCAAGGCCTGTTGGTAGTGTGCCGCGGCGCGGGTCCGCTCGCCTGCCTTACGCAGCAGGCCGGCGAGGTTGAACCGGGCCTGGGCCATGGCCGGACTGACCGCCAAGGCCCGCTCGATCAAGTCGATGCCCGCTGCGGTCTGGCCGCTGGATGCGGCGATGAGACCGAGCAGATGCAGGGCGTCGGGGTGACGGGGGTCCCGGGCCAGGATCTGCCGATAGAGCTCTTCGGCCTCGCGCAGGCGCCCGGCCTGATGGTGCGCCACGGCCTGTTGTAAACGCGTGGCGCCCGGGGGATCGCCCGGACCGGGCGGCCGTTGATCTTTGCTGGCCATCCCGCGGCGCCGATCAGGACGCGCGGTAGAAGTAGTAGCGCCCCGAGGCGATGCCTGCCGGCAGGTCCGGACTGGCCGCCGCCTCATAGGGCAGGGGCTGATCGGACAGCACGATCCCGCCCGGGCGCATCAAGGCCGGCAACTGCCCGGCCAGAAAGGCCGAGGTCACCGCGTCGATGTCCGGCTGGCCGCTGCCGAGATCGGCGTGCAGCAGGGCGACGGTGCCGCCGAAACGCCGGGCCGCCAGGGGCAGGCTTTCCTCGATCGGGCCCTCGAAAAGATGCTCCGGGTCGGGCCGGCAGCTAGGGTGAGCCGCCACCTTGCGCTCGAAGACGAAGATCTCGCGCCCGGCGCAGCGTTCGCGCAGATGGTCGAAGGTCCGCCCGTTGCCAAGGCCCAGTTCGAAGACCGGGCCGTCCAGGGACGCGGCCAGGGCCGCGGCGTGGTTCAAGCAGGCCCGCTGCGCCTCCAGGCGGCGAATGAAGGAATCGAGACGGGACATGGGGCGAGCAAGGGCCTCAGGAAGCCTGGCTGGCACGGGCCTCGCGCAGCTGCGCGGTGGTGTGTTCCAGGCGGGCCGCCAGGACCCGCATGATCTCGATCCCCATGTCGGGGAAGTCGATGACCATGCGGAAAAACAGCTCCTTGGTGATCCGCAGGGTGACCAGATCGGTCTTGGCCTGAACCGTCGCGGTGCGCGGCACGTCGCAGAGAATGGCGATCTCGCCGATAATGTCGTTGCGCGCCAGGGTCGCCACCGAAAGGGGCCCGGCGGGAGTGGCGATCAGCACATCTGCCTCCCCCTCGACCACGATATAGGCGGAATCGCCGGCGTCGCCCTGGCTGAAGAGCGGCTGGCCGGGGCTGAATTGAATCCGCTCGCTGGCGAAGGCCATCAGCTTCAGCTTGGGTGGCTCGATCTTCGCGAACATCGGTATCTTGCGGAGGATCTCCACCTCCTGTTCGATCGACATCGCTATGCTTCCTTCCTTCTCACTCCAAGCTACTCCGCCGCGGCGATCAGGGCACGAAACGCGGACCCTGGCCGATTGAGATCGGTGATGTCGCCCTGCTCGACCACGCGACCGCCCTCCAGCACCACGACGCGCTGGAAACGCTCGGCCATGGAGGCCCGCTGCAGGGTCCAGATCACGCCCCGGCCAGCGCGGTATTTCAGGATATTATCCAAAAGGCGCCCCTGAGTCGCGCCGTCCATGACCGCCACCGCTTCGTTGACCACCAGCAGGTCGGGTTCCTTCAGCAGCGCGCGGGCCAGGCCCAGCTTCTGGCGCTGAATCGATGACAGGCGCTTGCCGCCGACCCCGACCTGATAATCCAGCCCGATCTCGATCACCGTGGTGCGCAGGCCGAGGTCGTCGAGCACTTCGGTGATAACGCGCTCGACGGTTTCCTGGGCTTGCGCCCGGCCATGGGCAATGCGGCCGAAGAGGATATTGTCTTGCAGCGCGGAGGCCGCGTTGTAGATGTCGTCCCGGTAGACCTCGACCCCTTTTGGGTCCTGCTCGGCGAGGATCTCGGCAAAGCGGTGGCGCGCCCGCACGATGCGCTCTTGCATTTCATCGTCGACCAGGCCGAGACGATGACGCTGTTCGATGTAGGGAAAGGAGAGGCCCAGCAGCTTGCGCCTGTCGTCCGGGGTGATGGTCTCGAGACCGGCGGTCTCGAGACGCGCCATCAGGGTTTTGTAGTCCGGCAGGTCATCTTCGATGATGAAGCTGAACTGCTCGAAGAAGGGGTGTCCGGCGGGTAGGTCGGCGAAGATCTCGACCATGGTCTTGGCGATCGACTGGCCCATGTTCAACAGCGGCTCGCGCAGTTCGAGCTCGTCGAGAACTTGATTCAGCAGGGCATTGTCGCCCAGCGCGGAATCGACGTAATCCGGCTTGACCGGGGTCCCGAACAGGAGGTTCTCGGCCAGCGTGGCACTGGCGTTGTAGTGGTCGGTGGAAAAGCGCACCACCAGATCGCTGAGCCCGTCGCGGGCCAGGCGCTCGACCAGCCCTTCGCGGGCGGCGAGAATGGCGGCCGCCGCGGCCGGCTTGGCATGGGGGTCCAACGTGCCGGTGAGGCCGAAGCGATAGACGTCGTTCTGGAACTCCACCAGGCTCAGAATCTCGATCAGGCGCTCGGTCATCTGCGCGGGATCGCTTACGCCGGCCGCGGCGTAGTCGACCCAGTCGGCCTGGAAGTCGAAATCCGGGTTGCCCGAGAGTTTTGCCTCGGAGATATCGCGCGCGCGCTTGGCCGCGGCCGGGCCCTGGTAGTCCGCGGCGCGAAGCGGTCTGTGCACCAGCCCGTAGAGCATGTTGTCGCGCACGGTGCGCGGAAAGTGATAGCAGTCCTGACCGACGAAGGACATGCGCCGCCCGGTCACCGCCGAGGGCAGGGTCTCGACGTCGCGGCCGCCGATTTTCACCGTGCCGCCGCTGGCCTGGGTCAGCCCGGCCAGGATCATGGCGACATGCTCCTTGCCGCTGCCGCTCGGCCCGACGATGGCGAGCTGCTGGTCCAGGGGGACGGTAAAGGAGATACCCTCCAGGAGCCTGAAATCGTTGTCGTCCAAGAGCGATACGGCGGAGGCGACAAGGTCGCCCGACAGCGCCGGCCCGTCATCGGCCACGAGGGCCTGTTTGACCGGGTCGATCATCGCGCTCGGCTGGAACTGTTCGATGACCTGATCGTACTTGATTTGCACATCGGCGCGGTTCTGTTCCCAGTCGATCAGCTCTTTGATCGGTCCCGGCAGATCCTTATAGG
This sequence comes from Kiloniellaceae bacterium, assembly GCA_021776195.1. Next base: position 38,942 of record JAJFGK010000040.1, read on the forward strand.
CGGCAATGACCGCGACCAGGGCGCCGATATCGAGGTAGCCGTAAATCGCCAGCAGACCGCCGCCGAGGTAGAAGACGAAGGGGGTGAACTGGGACAGCAGGTTGTTCAGGAACTTGACGAAGAACTTGCGCTGAAAAATCTCGTAGCGAATGTAGAAAATCCGCCCCAGGCGCTCGGCGAGATCGGCGCGCTCATAGTTGCTCGTGTCGTGGGCCTGAATCTCCACCGCGCCATCGACCAACTCGCCGATGCGCCCGGCTAGCTGGCGCGCGGTGATCTGGCGCTGGCGGCCGAGCTGCAGGATCCGCTGACGCAGCTTCGGGATGATGAAGGCCTGCACCAGCACGATGGCCAGTGCAATCGAACCCAGCCAGATCGATTGCACGAGGATGAAGACCAGGGCGGTCAGCGCCTGGCCGCCGAGGAAGACCGGCGTGACAAAGGCATCGCCGATGAAGCCGCCCAAGGGCTCCACCTCGTCCTTGATCATGGTCGCCATTTCGGACTGCTTGACCCGGCGCATGTGCAGCAGGGGAAAGCGCAGGATCCGATCGCCGAGCTCGAAGCGCAGGCGGCGCAACATGCGCTCGCCCATGCGGCCCTTTTGCGTGTTGATGGCGAACTTGAAGAGCCCGTTGATCATGACCAGCGCGAGGAACGCCACGCTGAGCGCGACCAGCATGTCGGTCTGCTCCAGCGCGAAGCCGCCGAAGATCTCGAAAGCCTGACCGTCGGCGCCTTCGGAGAAAGGCAGCTCGAAGCGCATGAAAGGCTGGGTCGAACCCGGATCGTCGAAGCCTTGGCCCTGTATGCCTTCGTTGACGATCGATTTCGGTATGTTGAGGGAGAAGAAGTAGAACGGCAGGGAGATCATTACCAACAGCAAGATCGCGCTCTGTTCGCGTCGGCTGTGACCCCAGATGTATCTAAAGAGATTGCGTTCCATTGACCCCTGGCCAGGCACGGTTCCGTCCCTCGCCCCCGCTATCGCCGCCGCTCGCAGCAGGCGCAACTTAGACCAAGGGTCTCAAGGGGTAAACTCCCGCCCGATCAACCTTTTGTGGATCTGCACCCGGGTGGGTTCCGCGTCCCTCCGGGCCCGCAAGCCCCTTCCGCCGCCTCCCCGGCTGTGGCATAGTCGCGCCGCGCCGCAGCGCCAATCGGGGGCTAGAATGACAAGACGAGCCAAGGACAAGCGTGTCCTGATATACAGTCACGACAGCTTCGGTCTGGGCCATCTGCGCCGTTGCCGCGAGATCGCGCACACCCTGGTTGAAGCCCAGAAGTCCACCTCGGTGCTGATCCTCACCGGTTCGCCGATCATCGGCGCCTTCGACTTCAAGTCGCGGGTCGACTTCGTGCGCATTCCCGGTGTCATCAAGCTGCGCAATGGCGACTACACCTCCTTGAAGCTCTACATCGATGTCGAGCAGACCTTGGCCATGCGCGCCTCGATCATCGAGCACACGGCAAAGATTTACGATCCCGACCTCTTTATCGTCGACAAGGAACCGCTCGGTCTGCGCGGCGAGGTCGAGACCACGCTGCAAATGCTGCGCGCGCGCGGCACGCCTTGCGTGCTCGGCCTGCGCGACGTCATGGACGAGCCGGGCCTGCTGGCGCACGAGTGGGAGCGCAAGCAAGCCATCCCGGCGCTGCAGAACTACTACGACGCGATCTGGGTCTATGGCCTGCCGCAGATCTGCGATCCCCTGGAGGGGCTGGGCGTGCCCGCCGCGGTGCGCGACAAGATGACCTACACCGGCTATTTGAAGCGCGACCTGCCAAAGACCAGCTCGCCGCTGCGCCTGGAGAAGATCAAGGACGAATTCGTGCTGGTCACGGTCGGCGGCGGCGGCGATGGCGAGGCGATTATCGATTGGGTTCTGCGCGCCTACGAGCATGACCCCGACCAGCCCATGCCGGCCTTGCTGGTGCTGGGGCCCTTCATGAGCGGCGAGCTGCAGGCCGAGTTCATGGTACGGGTCAACCGGCTCTCGAACGTCGAGGCCATCACCTTCGACAGCCACATCGAGACGCTGCTGGACCGGGCCGCCGGGGTCGTCTGCATGGGAGGCTACAACACCTTTTGCGAGGTGCTATCCTTCGACAAGCGGGCCATCTTCGTGCCGCGCACGCACCCCCGCATGGAACAGTACATCCGGGCCTCCCGGGCCCAGAGCATGGGCTTGACCCGCATGCTGCTGGACGACGGCGTACGCGATCCGCGCACCATGGCGACCGTGCTGCGCTCGCTGCCGAATCAACCGCTGCCTTCCGAGACCGTGGTGCCCGGCCTGTTGGATGGCCGGGATTCGGTGATCAAGCTGGCGCAGCAACTGCTGCGCCGCCGCATGCGCCAGTCGCTTGCCGCCGTCGGGGAAGCCGACAAGGCTTCGGGCTGACAATCGGCGCGGCGCGCCTCCGGCGGCCTGCCTACTTCGCGGCCAACTGCGGCTCGCCGATTTCGCGGACCAGCTTGTTCAGAATGGCGCGGGCAAAGTCATCGTAGCCCTCGGCGATCAGCACGAAGGCCCCCGGCCCGCCGATCACGTAGTCGATGAAGTACTCTTTCAGGAAGGGTTCCAGATCGATGATGGCCAGGCCGTTGATCGTGATCCCGCGGACCAGGGCGCGGTTGCGGGCCCGGTCGGGACGATCGCCGATAAAGGTGACGAAGCCGCCGTCGGCGGCAATGTCGATCACCTGACGCTCGCCGACGAAACCGTTGTTCGCGAACTGCGCCGCGGCGGCATCGATCGCGGCTTTCAGCGAGGTGCCGCCGCCGCCGATATGGCGCGGGGTCCGGTCCAGGGCGTCGGCGAAGGCCAGGGCGGCCGCCGGGCTGTCGATCAGGGTCCAGCCGACGGCCATGACGTGGCTGCGCCGGTCCGACCACTGCATCATGGAAACGGCGATGCCGCGCGGCCCGGCCGCGTCGATGGCGCCGAGCACCGCGGGATGGCGAAAGGCTTCGGCGGTGCCGGCCATCTGCAGCTCGAACTCGTCTTCATCGACCGAAGTCGACACGTCGATCGCCAGCAGCAGCTCGAGCGCCACCGGCTGTTCCGCGCGGGCGCGCTCCGGGCCTGGCGCTGCCAGGATCAGTGTCGCGGATACAATCAGGCCTGCCAGGCCGCGATGAAGATACCTGTTCATGGCGCGAGACTATAGCGGGCACAGCGCTGGCGTCCATGCCGGGAAACAGGAATGCGACCCGTCCCCTGCTTCAGGCCGCCCGGGCTTCAGGCCGCCCAGGCTTCAGGCCGCCGTCTTCAGCAGGAGGCGCTGAAAGTCGACGAAGAGGGCTTCGGCGAGCCGGTCGCGCGCGCCTTGCCAGGCGGCAGGGTCGCCGGTGACGTCGTCGAGCAGGGCCTTGGGCGCTTCCAGGGCCTCGATCAGGGTCTGGTCGCGGCTCCGGAGCCAGGCCAGCACCAGGGTCTCGGCCTTGACGTCGAGCAGGCGCAGTTCGGCATCGCGCATCACCGGGCTCGCCCCCGGGCCGCGCAGGACCAGCATCTTGGCCAGCTCCAGGTCGATATCGTCGATCCCGAGTTCCTTGGCGATCAGTTTCTCGCGCAGGGCCGCCCAGCCGAAGACCACGCGGGCCCGCAGTCCAGCACCGATCTCCTGTGCGGCAGCCGAGCTGTTCGGGCCGTAGGACAGGTCGAACGCGTCTTGCGCCTGGGCGCAGAGCGCCTCCCACTGGTCGATGCGCTTGGCGGGAAAGGCGGCGATCCACTGGCCGCGCCCGACGTTGAGATAGGTGAGGTCGGGGTCGAGGCGGAAGGCATGGTCGCACTGGCCGCAGGGTTGGCGCTGGAACGATCCGTCGATGATGGCGTCGCGGAAGTCGGGCCGCCGGTCCGCGTTGACGCTGTAGACGGCCTTGAAGGGGACGTCAGCGCCACAGGCCGGACATTTCAGGGTAACCAAGCGGAAGATCGACATGACATTACGGCCTTTCAGAGGAATGTGTGGTCAGCGGCAGGGTCCGGTTCCCAGGGTTCAGGGCCAGAGACCAGGGCCCAGAGACCAGGGCCCAGAGACCAGGACCCAGAGACCAGGACCCAGAAATTAGGGCGCATCGAGCCCGACCAGCCAGCTGAGCGCCGGGTGGGTCGCCGGCAGCTGCTTGGCGTAGTAGGCGGCGTAAAGCTCGGCGAACCACTCCGCCGGGTGGCGGAACTGGTAGGGGGTGAAGCCCTTGCTGCGGGCAGCGAGCGCGTAGCTGACCCACCAGCCCCCGTAGGCCTCCTGGTAGACCTTGCCGTCGACCGCCAGGCCGGCGACCTGGCCGGGATTGTACCAGAGATCGGCCGCCTCGCGCACCCCGTCGCACCAGTCCTCGGCGTCGCTGCGCAGCGCCGCCCACTCGTCGTCGGTCTTGTCCGCGGGCTTGGCGGCCGGCGCCTGTTTGGTTTCGGGGTTGGTCAGGTAGGCCTCGACATAGACCGTATCCTTGTAGCCGGTCTTTTTGATGCAGGCCTTGGCGACCTCGGTCACGTCGCCGTGGGCGTACTCCGTCCAGCCGCCGTAGGCGGCGTTGCTCCCGTTGGCCTTCATGAAGCCGCGCTTTTCGTCCACCGCGTGGCCGATCTCGTGCAGGGCCGTGAAGCTGAAGACAGAAACCGGATCGGCATCGGGGTCGGGCTTGCAGTCGTCGTCGGCTTCGTCGAGGCCCATGGTCTCGGTCGCGCCGTCGTCTTCCTTGCCGCAGCCGAGCACGACCTCGTCGTTGTTCGGGTCGTAAACGCCGCCATAGTCGTCGACCTCGGCGTTGCGCACGATCTTGTCGAGCCTGTCGTTATCGGCAATATGGCTTTCCGGCACCATTTCCATCAGCTCGTAGAGCTTCTTCATCGACTTGTCGGCGCCGGAGTACATCTCCTCGAAGTCGTACTCGTCGTCCATCACCTCGATCGTCTTGCCGAAGCGCGCCTCGATGGCGACCTTGAAGGCCTGCTGGGCTGTGTCGTCGGGCAGGCCCTTGACCATCTCGTCCAGGACCTCGGCGCCGCCCGGGTTGTCGAGCAGGGCGACCAGGTTCTCCTCGCTGGGGTAGCCCGAGCGCAGCTCCAGGATGGCGACGGCCTCCTCGACCTCCTCGGCGAACTTGGCCAGCGCCGCCTCGACCCCCTCGGCCTCGCCCGCCTTGGCCTTCTTCTCGGCGTCGGCCAGGTGCTTGGCCATGGCATCGGTCGGCTCCTTGATGAAGGCGCGCTTTTCCTTGGGGATCTTGCCGTAGTCCTCGAGCTGCTTCTTGGCCGCCTCCAGGTCGGCCTGATAGGCCGGGACCGCCGGCACTTCGGGCGGCTCGGTGGCATCGATCCGCCCCACGTCCGGGTCGGTCTGCTTGTCGTTGCCTGCGTCTTCGGCCTCCTTGACCGCGTCGCGCAGGCGCTCGCGCAGCGCCTTGGGCAGGCTCGCCAGTTCCAGGTCCGACAACTGCGCCATGACCTCGCGGGCGACGCTGGCGGTCTCGCCGGGCTTCGCACCGTCAAGACGGCTGGTGGCCTCGGCGATCACGCTGTCGAACTCCGCCTTGGCGGTTTCGTAGGCCGCGATGGCCTTCTCCAGCGCAGCGATGGCTTTCTCGGCCTTCTTGAAGTTTTCCCCCAGGATCTCGGTGCTCGCCTTGTCCTCGGCCTCGACCAGGGCGCGGCGCTGGTCGGCCAGGGCCGGCAGTTCCGGCGGCGCCAGACAGGCATCGAGGCGCGGCTGCAGCTTGTCGCGCGCTTCGCGCACCTCGCGTTCCTGCTTGAAGTGGGCATCGCGCTTCAGGAAATGCGCGATCCTGGGCTTCATGTCCTCGATCATGATGTGGGCGGCCTTGAAATCCAGGGCCGCGGCCAGGGTGACCATCTGCGAGTTGATCGCCTTGATGATGTCCTGTTCCACTTGTAGCTCGCGGTTAAAGCCGACGACGGCGATGGCCTCGGTGATTTTCGGCCTGAGCGCCGGCTCCTTCTTTTCATAGTCCTTGCGGGCCTTGAGCCAGACCGCGTGGTCGTCGTGGAAGGTCTCGACGGAATCGACCAGTTCGTCCGCCAGTTCGATCGCCTTGTCCCAGTCGGACGCGCCGGCGGCCGTGGTCATGGCGGTGTGCTTGGTCTTGAGGTTGTTGCGCTCGCGCGTCAGCGGCACGGGCAGGGGGTTCAAGGCCAGCATCTTGTCGTACTCGGGCGTCAGCGCGGCCAGCACGGTCTTGTAGTCTTCCTCGCGCTCGTCCGGCACCGCGGCTTCCTCGCCGGCCACCGCGTCGACCACGGCGCCTGCCACGACGCCTGCCACGACACCTGCCGCCGGGCCGGCCACCGCGCCGACCACCGCGGCCGTCGCGACGCTCGCCGCCGTGCTGGCGCTCAACGACGAATCGCCGTCATCCTCGTCCGGGCCGGTCCGGGCGGCAACCGGCCGTGCCGCCACGGCCTCGCTCGCCAGCGGAGCGACCGCCTTGGCGAGCTCGCCCTGCGCCTCCAGGGCCTCGGTCCAGCGGCGCTCGGCGGCCAGTTCCTCCAGCGACGCCATCTGGTCGAGGAGATCGCCGGCCTCCTCATGGCCTTGAAGATCCAGGCCATCGATCGTCTCGGCCAGCTCTTCGCGCTCGGCGGCGCCGGCCTCCCACGCGCCCTGGGCCGCCTCGCCGCCGCTGGCGGCATCTTCGGCGCGGGTCTTCAGGTCGGCGACGTAGCTCATCACCTGGTCAGCCTGCTTGTCGCCATCCTTGGGCGCGCCGTTGTCGAATCCTTTCTGGACTTTCTGGTAGGCCTGGAAGGCCTTGTCACGGCGCTCCTGCAGGGCGGCGCAGTCGGCATCGCCGCCGACCTGGACGAGTTTTCCCAGCGCCGCGTCGACCTGGCTCATCTCCTGACAGAAGTCCTCGCGCAGCTTGCGGGCCTGCGGTTCGCCGGAGCCCTCGTTCGCCTCCGCCAGGCCCCACTGGGCCATCAATCCATTTCCATCGGCCATGCCGTTCGACCTCTCCAGCAATCTTGTCTCAGTTGGGCTTTTCCCAAGGCTAAGCGATCCAATTATGCTAGCACAAGACCGCGCCGGGTCGGTGACCTGGATCACAAGATGCGCATATTCAGGCCGGACTGGCCGGCCCGCGGGCCGCGCGCTACCCTGCGCCATGACCGCCTGTCCCTGCAGCTCCGGCAAGGCCTTCGCGCTCTGCTGCGGCCCCCTGCTCGAGGGTGCCCCGGCGGCGACGGCCGAGGCCTTGATGCGCTCACGCTACACCGCCTTTGTCCGCGGCGATTTCGCGCACCTGACCCGGAGCCATGCACCGGAGACCCGCGACCGCTTCGACCGCGCCGCCGCCGCACGCGAAAAGGGCTCGATCCGGTGGCTCGGCCTGACCATCGAAGAGACAGTTGCCGGCGGCCCCGGCGACGACCGGGGCACCGTCGCCTTCGCCGCGCGCTTCACCCAGGCCGGCCAGGCGCAGACCTTGCGCGAACGCTCGCGCTTTCGCCGCGAGGGAGAGAGCTGGCTCTATGTAGATGGCGAACCGTCCGCGGTGCCTGATCCGGCCCCTGCCCAAGTGGGCCAGGCCCCAGCAGCCAAAGTCGGCCGCAACGATCCCTGTCCCTGCGGCTCGGGCCGGAAATACAAGAAATGCTGCGGGGTGTGACGGTGAGAAATTCATGGCCGCATGGCATCTTGCGGCCATGAGTTGGGATAATCGTGGCGAATGCCACGATCCGCCGCGAAGCCAGCGAAAGCCCCAGTGGCGCGTGAACGCACCTTTTGTCGCGTGATCGCGACAAAAGGGTGAAGCACTCTAAAGATCTCTTAAGTTAGCCGCCGCCCAGCGGATCGACCAGGTTGTTGAGCAGCCCCCCGACCGGCCCGGCCAGCAGGGGAGCCATCATCGCGGCGATCTGGGGGAGCTGCTGGGTGGGGGTGACCGACAGGCCGACACTCTTCATCCAGGCCCGCGCATCGAGCCCGCCCGCCTGTTCCGGGCAGCGGGCAATCGCTCGCTCGGCGCGGCGGCTGATCACGAAAGAGGCGGGCACGTAGAAGGCGACGATCAGAAGTGTATAGGTCGCACCCCAATAGACGCCCAGCGCCGTCGAGAGGCCGAGAATCTCCTGGGCCACGGCATGATCGCTGACCAGGGCGGCGGGCCATCTGATCCAGACGATCATGTGCAGGATACCGATCACCAGCACGGCGGAGCCCAGGTTTAGCAGCCTCTTCAAGCGGCGCATCCGGCTCTGCAGCCGGGTGAGGTCGCTCTTGGCCTGGCCGGTTCCGGTGTCCGCCAGGCCGCGGGACAAGGTGGCGCAGCCGGCCATCAGGGCAAAGGCCGGGGCGACGACACCCAGGATGTTGAGGCCCTGCACCAGGGCCGCGACGGCGGCAAGGTCGTCGCCTGCCAGATAGCGGGACTGGACCAGGCTGTCGTAGGTAAAGGTGAAGATCGCCGCCAGGCTGCTGGCGGTCCGTCCGCTGTCGATCAGGTGGAACACGCCGCCGACCGACAGCGCAAGCGCCAGGCCGCCATAGAGGCAGAGCCCCGCCCGCGACAGGCTGCGGCCCAGGACCCACAGGGAGGCGACGATCAGGGCCAGGCCGGCGAGGCCCGAGATCAGCACCGTGGCGCCCCAGATCAGGCGCGCCCGGGTCTCGGCCAGGCCGAAGAGGGTATCCAGCGAGACGGTGTTGGTCAGGACCGTGGCGACCCGGGCTTGCAGGCCGGAGAGATCCGAGGCGGCGACCTCGAAGATCAGACCCGCCATCGCCATGACCAGCAACGGCGGCCCCGTCAGCCAGAGGCAGCGGATTTCTCCCGGCAGCAGGCGCAGGTCGATTTTCGGTCGCGTGGCGGTTTTCCCCATCGGAACGGCACCCCAAGTAGATGAGCGCGCGCAGGTCCAGCGATGTCAGGGCCGGGAGGGCGCTCTTCGTCTGTCCCCTTCGTCTGTCTATGTGTAGCAAAATACGGTGGCTGGTGGTGATTCGCGACACAGCGCGCGTCGACCGCTTTCCCGCGAGCGATCCGGGCTAACGCCGCCGGGCGCCGGGCGGGTCCAGGCGCACCCCCTGGCGGCGGCCGTTCTGCGAGCTGCGGTCGAAACCGTTCTGGGCGCGGTCGAGATCTCTTGCGAAGGTGTTCCAGTCGGCCGTGAGCTGTCCCGTGGTCTTGCCGCCGCGCGTGCGTTCCAGGCTCCGTTTGAAGAGGTTCACCTTGTCCTGAAAGACCCTGTGGTGCTGGTTCTCGTGGGTCTGGAGGGCGGCCACCATACGATCCCACTCCTGCTGCACCGCGCTGCTCGCCTGCGAGTAGGCGGCCCAGCGCGGCATCAGAATGACCGGCCGGGCGGTAATGGTGACCTCGGTGACCATGCCGGTGGTATCGCTGTTGTAGCTGTAGGTGGCGTGGGCGTTGTAGCGCCCCCAGCAGCCCCGCGCTTCCATGACGTTGGACACCGCCACCAGATCGCGCCCCCGGGCGTTGTAGGTGGAATTGCTGGGACGCGAAACCTGCAGCCGTACGCGAATAGGCATGGTGCGACACCCTCGGGACGTTGCCTCGTCTTCGGCACCGAGGTTAGCCGAACATTCAGGAATTGTCATATCTGTGTGCGGTCACTCGTAGGGGCCAAAAGGAGGTGTCCGGGTCCCTCGGCCTTCGGCTTCCCCGGCTACGTCACAGGCTGAGCGACCCGAGACATAGGTGACGAATTGTACCGGACACATAGGTAACACTTTTTGCCCATTGGCGGGAGGTGTTGATGCCGTGGAGAGAGAGTTCGGTGATGGAGGAACGTCTTCGATTTTTCGCCCGCCTGCTGGATGGTGAAGGCATGAGCGATCTGTGCCGGTCTTTTCTTGATACCGGACGGCCTTAGGACGCGCCACTGACGCTAAGGTCTGACCCAAACCGGTTCTTGGGCGTCCTGACTTCCAAGGGCTGAAGTGCCGGTGGTGGTGAGACAGCTTCGCCGTTCCGGCCCAACGCTAGCAGGTCAAACAGGTGGTGTGAAAACTGAGACACCGTGAGCCTGGAGACGATCGAGGCTTCGGCAAAAAATTGCTCTTCTATTCCGCGCCGCAACCTGTTACAATTTTGTTGGGATAGGGCAGGAAGCCCTTGGGGGCTGCAATGAACTGGCTCTCATTCCTGAAGGGGCTTCCGCCCATCCGATCACCCAGAAAACAATCTTATGGGCCGGGCGGAGGCCCTTTCGTCTTGCTGGTGCAGTAACTCTCGCACCGTCTCGGCATGAACCCACAAGCGTGACTGGCGAGTGTTTCTGGGGTGGGAGAGCACCATTGCTCTTGAAAGAGGAAGTGGGAATCCAGGGCCAACTGGATTTTCGCCCGGGGCCTGGAGATCCCCACGATGTCAGCCGGGTTAGCATTGGTCTTCCAAGTTAGCCAGGGCCTCGCGTAGCGACTTGATTGCCGAGGCCTTGGCGTCCGCGCTCATTGCGAGCGTATCGAGGCAAAGGCACACTCCCTTTTGGGGCCGTTCTAGGCAACTAGTCCGCTGTTAAGAAGCAGGATTGAGCACTGATTTTGGGACTATGGCTGCCAAGATTGCGGCGATGATTTTGCACAAAAGTTTCCTCAGCCATTTGAGGATGAGGCGCAGGTTGTAGCCGACGGCGCTCATGACGGCGT
>JAJFGK010000005.1 GCA_021776195.1 Kiloniellaceae bacterium
GGCGCCGGCAGCGGATAGGGATTGGGCGCGGCCAGCTCGCCCTCCCAGCCCCAGACGAAGGATTCCTTCAGGTCCATCTTGGCGCCCTTGGTCATGAAGGCCTGGCCGACCGGGATGAAACCGCGATGGTTGGCATCCACCGCGACCTGCTTCTTGGTCTCCTCGGCCAGGGCGAAGAAGGACCGGGCGGCGGCGCGGGCGCGCTCGATCACCGCGGCCTCGATGCCATGACCCGAGACATAGAGAAAGCCGACCTCGCTGCTGGCGCGGACCAGCGCGCGCGCCACGGCCTGCGGATCGCTGCCGTTGCGCAGCGCGGTCAAGTCGATCACCGGAATTTCCGAGAGATCCGTCGTGCTGGCGTGCGCGTAGGCCATGGCTAGTCCTCTCCTCGCGGCGCTGTCTTGGGCTCATCGTCGTGACCGTAGTAGCCGATCGTGTCGCCCTTCAGCGTCACACCCAGGCCGTTCAGGTGGCGGCTGACGTAGTTGAAGTAGCCGCAGGTCTGGTTGACCTCGAGAATCTCGCCATCGCTGGCCCCGGCCTCGCGGCAGGCGATCACGTCGGCTTCTTCCATGGCGCCGGGGTCGAGGGTCAGCTTGCGCGTGTAGGCCAGCAGGGCCAGTTCCTTGCCCGCGAAGGCGTCTTCCAGACGGCCGCCCTCCAGCGCCGCCCTGACCGCCGCGGCGCGGGCCTCGTCGTCAATCAGATAGGCGGCGTTGGTCCAGTGGTTGGTGTAGCTGTAGGCGCAGTTGTTGAGAAAGGCGGTGAGCGCGCCCACGGTCTCGAGAAACCACAGGGGAAGCTGGTTTTCCTCGTTGTGCAGCGTCGCCCGATAGAGCGCCACGTGACCGACCATGGTGTGCGGCCTGAGCGAGTGCACCCGCATGACGTTCTCGACCTTGCCCGAGGGCGCCCGGGCCATCTCGAAGGCGCGCTTGAGCGCCGGGTCGTCCTCGGCCGCCGCGTCGGGCAGCATCTCGATCCAGGCCGTCATGTCCGCTCCGACTCCCTTACCCGGCCCTCTTGAAGGCTCCCTTTTTCAGAACGGCATCTTATGACAGCCTCGACCGCCTTGTCACCGCTCAGCGGCCGAGAGCGCCAGTTTTTCGATCCTAACTCCTGCGCTGCAGCCGCCAGAGGCCGGGCAGCATCAGGCTGGCCAGGGCCGCCTTGGTCAGGTCGCCGAGGATAAAGGGATAGAGGCCCCACTCCAGGACCGGCTTGTCCCAGCCGACCAGGGTGCCCAGCCACAGCAGACCCGGCAGAAAGATCGCAACCAGGCCCAGAACCATGGCCAGGGCGGTCAGGTGCACCTTGCGGTCCCAACCGCGCTCGGCGAGCCAGCCGCAGAGCCCGGTCGCCAGGACAAAGCCCACCAGATAGCCGCCGGTCGGGCCCGCCATATAGGCCAGCCCCAGACCCTTCTCTGGGGTCCCGGCGAAGACCGGCAGGCCCAAGGCGCCCTGGGCGAAATAGACCAGCAGGGTGGCCAGGGCGAGGCGCCAGCCATAGGCCATGGCCAAGGCCAGCACGACCAAGGTCTGCAGGGTCATGGGCACGGGATAGAAGGGCACCTGGATCTTGGCCGAGAGCCACAGAAGCGCCGCGCCGAGCCCCACCAGGATCACGCCGCGAAGGGTTTTCGAGAGGCCCGGAAAGACCGCGTTGATCAAGGTTGGATGGGCTTGCTGGGAAACCGACATGGGTCTTTCTCCTGGTCTGGACTGATGGGCGTAACGAGAGGAACTCAGGTCTCGATAGAGTTGAGCGCGGCCTGGGCCGCGGCGAGGCGGGCGATCGGCACCCGGAAGGGCGAGCAGGAAACATAGTCGAGCCCGACCTCATGGCAAAAGGTAATCGAACGCGGGTCGCCGCCGTGTTCGCCGCAGATCCCCAGCTTGATGTCGGGGCGGCCGGCCCGACCGCGCTCGACGCCGATCCGCACCAACTCGCCGACACCCTCCAGGTCGATCGAGATGAAGGGATCTTGATCGACAATACCGCGCTGCTCGTAGGGACCGAGAAAATTCGCCGCGTCGTCGCGCGACAGCCCGTAACAAGTCTGGGTCAGATCATTGGTGCCGAAGGAGAAGAACTCGGCATCGCGGGCGATCTCGCTGGCCAGCAGGCAGGCCCGTGGCAGCTCGATCATGGTGCCGACCAGGAATTGCAACTTCACGCCGGTCTCCTGTTCCACCTCGCCGGCCACGGAAATGACCATGGCCTTGAGGATCTCCAGCTCGCGCGGCAGGGCGATCAGAGGGATCATGACCTCCGGCTCGACCGTCTCGCCGGTCTCCTGCTTGACCTGGGCGACCGCCTGGAAGATGGCGCGGGCCTGCATCTCGTAGATTTCCGGATAGGTGATCCCCAGGCGGCAGCCGCGATGGCCCAACATGGGGTTGGTTTCCTGCAGCTTCAGGGCGCGCGCGCGCATCAGCTCTTCCGGTTTGCCGGCGGCCAGCGCCACTTCGGCCAGTTCCTTGTCGCCCTTGGGCAGGAACTCGTGCAGCGGCGGGTCGAGCAGGCGAATCGTCACCGGCAGGCCGCGCATGATCTTGAAGATCGCCGCGAAGTCGTCGCGCTGCATGGGCAAAAGCTTGGCCAGCGCCTTGCGCCGGCCCTCGCTGTCGTCGGCCAGGATCATCTCGCGCACGGCGACGATACGTTCGGCCTCGAAGAACATATGCTCGGTGCGACAGAGGCCCACGCCCTCGGCGCCGAACTGCCGCGCCGCCGCGCAGTCGTTGGGCGTGTCGGCGTTGGCGCGCACGCCGAGCCGGCGAAGCTTGTCGGCCCAGCCCATGATGACGCCGAAGTCGCCGGACAGCTCGGGCTGAATGGTCGCCACGGCGCCCTGCATGACCTCGCCGGTGGTGCCGTCGATGGTCAGGATATCGCCGGCCCGCAGCTCCAGGTCGCGCACCCGCATGACCCCCGACTTGCCGTCGATCCTCAGTTCGCCGGCGCCGGAGACGCAAGGCCGGCCCATGCCGCGCGCCACCACCGCGGCATGGCTGGTCATGCCGCCGCGGGTCGTCACGATGCCCTGGGCGGCGTGCATTCCGTGAATGTCCTCGGGGCTGGTCTCGGCCCGGCAGAGAATCACCTGCTCCCCCGCCGCGGCCTGCTTTTCGGCCTCGTCGGCGGTGAACACGATCTTGCCCGCCGCGGCACCGGGCGAGGCCGGCAGCCCCCGCGCGATCACCTGGCGCTCGGCACCGGGGTCGAGGGTCGGATGGAGCAGCTGGTCGAGGCTGTTGGGATCGATCCGCGCCACCGCCTCGGCCTCGGTGATCAGACCCTCGCCGGCCATCTCCGCCGCGATCCTGAGCGCCGCCGTGGCGGTCCGCTTGCCGGCCCGGGTCTGCAGCATGAAGAGTTTGCCGCGCTGGACCGTGAACTCGATGTCCTGCATGTCGCGGTAGTGGGTCTCCAGCCGCCGACGAACGTCGAGCAGTTGCTGGAAGACCGCCGGCATGACCTCTTCCATGGCCGGGAGCTTGGACCCCTGCTGGGTCTTTTCCTCGATCGTCAGGGTCTGCGGCGTGCGGATGCCGGCGACCACGTCCTCGCCCTGGGCGTTCACCAGGTACTCGCCGTAGAAGGCGTTCTCCCCGGTCGAGGGATTGCGCGTGAAGGCGACGCCGGTGGCGCAGTCGTCACCCATGTTGCCGAAGACCATGGCCTGGACCGTGACCGCCGTGCCCCAGGATTCCGGGATGTTGTGCAGGCGCCGGTAAGTGATTGCGCGCTGATTCATCCAGGACCCGAAGACCGCGCCGATCGCCGCCCAGACCTGCTCGCGCGGGTCCTGCGGAAAGGGCTCGCCGGTGACCTCCAGAACCTTGTCCTTGTAGAGATCGACCAGGGCGCGCCAGTCGTCGGCGGCCAACTCGGTGTCCAGGGTGACGCCGAGATCTTCCTTCTTGAACTCGAGGATCTCCTCGAAGAGGTGATGCTCGACCCCGAGAACCACGTCGCCGAACATCTGGATGAACCGCCGATAGCTGTCGTAGGCAAAGCGCGCATCGCCGCCCCCGGCGACCAATCCGGCCACGGTCTCGTCGTTCAGGCCGAGGTTCAGCACGGTATCCATCATGCCCGGCATGGAGGCCCGCGCGCCGGACCGCACCGAGACCAGCAGCGGTTTGGCGGCATCGCCGAACTTGGCGCCGACCACCTTCTCGACCTTGGCCAGGGCGCCATCGAGCTGGGCCTCGAGGCCATCGGGATAGCGCTTGCCGTTGTCGTAGTAGGCGGTACAGACCTCGGTGGTCAGGGTCAGGCCCGGCGGCACCGGCAGGCCGAGCGTCGACATCTCGGCCAGATTGGCGCCCTTGCCGCCCAGCAGATCGCGCATCGAGCTGTCGCCCTCGGCCTTGCCCCCGCCAAACGAATAGACCCACTGAGTCATCGAGTCTCCCTCACCCTTCGATCTTCGAGAAGTCGGCCACTTTCTTCAGAGTGGCATCGATCGCCGACAGCAGGCACAAGCGGTTGGCCCGCAGGGCCGCGTCCTCGGCATTGACGGTCACCTGGTCGAAAAAGGCGTCGACCGGCGGGCGCAGCGCCGCCATGGCGCTCATCGCCGCACCGAAATCCTCGGTCTCCAGGGCCGCCGTGGTGGCGGCCTGTGCGGCCTGCAAGGCGTCATGGAGGGCCTTTTCCTCCGGCTCGGCCAGCAGACCTTCGTCGACGGCGCCGTTGAAGGCCGCCTTGTCCTTCTTTTTCTCGATGCGCACGATGTTGGCGGCCCGGCCGTGGGCGGTCAGCAGGTTGGCGCCGTCGTCGCTGCCGACGAAGGCCGTCAGCGCCTCGACCCGCGCCAGAAGCCGCACCAGATCGTCCTCGCCGCCCAGCGCGAAGACCGCCGCCACCAGATCGTGGCGCACGCCCTTGTCGCGCAGTACCACCTTCAAGCGGTCGGCGAAGAAGGCCAGAAGATCTGAATCGAACCGCTCAATGGTATGTCTTTCATCCGCGCCATCCAGACTTGCAGTTAGCGCGTCCGACATTAGGTTCAAATACTCCGTGCTGGAAGAATCGAAAATGGCGCGCAGCGGCAAGCGAAGCCCATTCTCGACGATCAGCCGGATTACCCCCAGGGCCGCGCGCCGCAGCGCGAAGGGGTCCTTTGAGCCGGTCGGTTTCTCGTCGATGGCCCAGAAACCGGCCAGGGTGTCGAGCTTGTCGGCCAGGGCGACGGCGACCGAGACCGGGGCCGAGGGGCAGGCATCGCTTGGGCCGAGCGGGGCGTAGTGCTCGGCGATGGCCTGGGCGACGGCCGGGTCCTCGCCGTCCTGGAGGGCGTAGTAGCGGCCCATGACGCCTTGCAGCTCGGGAAACTCGCCGACCATGTCGGTGACCAGATCGGCCTTGGCCAGGCGCGCGGCGCGGGCCGCCTTTGCGGCGTCGCAGCCCTCGATATAGGTGGCCAATGCAGCGGCCAGGGCCTCCATGCGGGTGACTTTCTCGGCCAGGGTTCCGAGTTTGGCGTGGAACACCATGTCGGCCAGGGCCGGCACCCGGGAGTCCAAGCTTTGCTTGCGGTCCTGCTCCCAGAAGAAGGCGGCGTCGGCCAGGCGCGCGGCCAGGACCCGCTCGTTGCCGGCGACGATCACGGCGCCGCCATCGTCATTTTCCATGTTGGCGACGAAGATGAAGCGGTCGGCCAGTGTGCCCTCCGCGGTCAGGGTCGAGAAGTACTTCTGGTGCGCCTTCATGGAGGTGGTCAGGACCTCCGGCGGCAGGGCCATCAGGTGGGGCGCGATGCGGCCGATCAGCACCACCGGCCATTCCACCAGCCCGGCGACCTCGGCCAGCAGACCTTCGTCGGCCTTCAGGGTCAGTCCCTCGGCCTTGGCCAGTTCCTCGGCCCCAGCCAGGATCGTCGCCCGGCGCTCTTCGGCGTCGAGCACGACCTTGGCGGCGCGCAGCTTGGCCTGGTAGTCGGCGAAGTCGGTTACGGGGATCGCATCGGGCGCCAGGAAACGGTGGCCCCGTGTCTCGCCACCGAAGGCCAGAACCTCGCCGCCGAGATCGAGGCTGCCGGCCAGGATCGCGCCGTCGAAAACCGCCAGGATGCCGTGCAGGGGGCGCACCCAGCGAGATTTGCGATGACCCCAGCGCATCGACTTGGGCCAAGCCAGCGCCGCCGCCGCCTCGCTCACCAGCCCTGGCAGGACCTCGGCCGCCGGCCGTCCAGCGATCTGGCGCACCAGGAAGAAAAAGGTGCCCTTCGGGGTCTCGCGCTGTTCGGCCTCGGCGATGTCGGCAAGCCCGTTGGCCTTCATGAAGCCCTGCAGTGCCTGATCCGGGGCGCCGACCTTGGGGCCCTTCTTTTCTTCCTTCACGTCGGGCTGGCGCGCCGGCAGGCCCTCGACCACCAGGGTCAGGCGGCGCGGCGTCACGAAGGCGCGCGCGGTCTCGAAGCTCAGACCGGCGGCTTTCATCCTGTCGCTCATCAGACGCTTCAGGTCTTCCGCCGCGCGCGCCTGCATGCGCGCCGGGATCTCCTCGGAGAACAGCTCGAGCAGGAGTTCAGGCATCGCCTGCCTCCATGCGGCTCTTGTACCAGGCCTCGCAGCAGGCCTTGGCGAGATCGCGGACGCGGCCGATATAGGCCTGCCGCTCGGTCACCGAGATGACCCCGCGGGCGTCGAGCAGATTGAAGAGGTGGCTCGCCTTCATGCACTGGTCATAGGCCGGCAGGGCCATCAGCGTGCCGCGCTCGCGCCCGTAGGCCAGGATCGCGCCGCATTCCTTTTCGGCGTCCGCGAAGTGGCGGAACAGGGCCTCGGTGCCGGCGACCTCGAAGTTGTAGGCGGAGAACTCCCTTTCCGACTGCAGGAAGATGTCGCCGTAGGTCTTGCCGCCCTGGTCCTTGGGCACGCCGTCCCAGTCGAGGTCGTAGACGTTCTCGACCCCCTGGACGTACATCGCCAGGCGCTCCAGCCCATAGGTCAGCTCCAGCGGCACCGGGTCGCAGTCGATCCCGCCGACCTGCTGGAAGTAGGTGAACTGAGAGACTTCCATGCCGTCGCACCAGACCTCCCAGCCCAGGCCCCAGGCGCCCAGGGTCGGGCTCTCCCAGTCGTCCTCGACGAAGCGGATGTCATGCGCCAGGGGGTCGATGCCGATGGCCCGCAGCGAGCCCAGATAGACCTCCTGGCTCTGCGGCGGCGAGGGCTTCATCAAGACCTGGAACTGATAGTAGTGCTGCAGGCGGTTCGGGTTTTCGCCGTAGCGCCCGTCGGTCGGCCGGCGCGAGGGCTGGACGTAGGCCGCCTTCCAGATATCGTCGGGCCGGCCCAGCGCCCGCAGTGTGGTCGCCGGATGGAAGGTGCCGGCGCCGACCTCCAGGTCGTAGGGCTGGAGAATCACGCAGCCCTGCCCGGCCCAATAGTCCTGCAGCTTCAGGATCAGGCGCTGAAAACAGGTTTCCCCCGAGGCTGGCGGGAGTACCGGCGGCTTGGAGCCGTTCTTGGGGCTCGTCATGACGACTCGACCATTATGCTGCATGTGCGAAAAGGCTGCGAACCTTAGCGACGGGCCTGGGCCGAATCAATGCCTCAGTGGCGCGCTTTCCCAAATGGCTTGCGATGAGCCGCCGGCCGGTCGCATCATGGGGCAAAGCTGCCCCCAGCGGAAAGGATCCTACCATGTCCGATGCCCCCGTCCTGGAACTCTTCACCGCGCTGATCTGCCCCTATGCCCACCGCACCCGGCTGGTCCTGGCGGAAAAGAACATTGCCTTCGACCTGACCGAGATCGACTTCAAGAACAAGCCGGCCCGGTTTCTCGAGGTGTCGCGCTACGGCAAGGTGCCGGCCATCGTCCATCAGGGCCGGGTGGTCTACGAAAGCGCCATCGTCAACGAGTACCTGGACGAGGTCTTCCCCGAGCCCGCCATGATGCCCGACGACCCGGGCCTGCGGGCCCAGGCGCGGATCTGGACCCACTATCTGGACAACTACCTGCTGAACGATCACTACGCGGCGATCAAGCAGAGCGATGGCGCCAAGCTGGACGAGGCCCGGGAGACCATGGCCGGCCACTTCCGGGCCCTGGATGCCGCCATGACCGAGCTGGGTGGCCAGGGCCCCTTCTTCCTCGGCGAGCGGATCGCCCTGCTCGACTGCAACCTCTACCCCTTCTTCGAGCGCCTGCCGGCCTGGACCCACTACCGCGGCATCGGCCTGCCCGACGACTGCAGGCGCCTCGCTGCTTGGCGCGACACCATGGCGGGCCGCGCCAGCGTGACGGAAATCGCCAACGACGCCGACTACTACGTCAACCACTACGCGGGCTACGCCAACAGCGTCGCGGCGGAGTAGACAAAAGCCGGGTGCCCGTCAGCCCCTACCTGATCTCCATGGGAAATTCGGGGGTCGGCTGGTCGCGGTCCCAGCGGAACTTGCGCTCGGCCTCGGCGATGGAGTAGTCGTTGATCGAGGCCTCGCGCTGGCGCATCAGGCCGTTCTCGGCGAACGCCCACAGCTCGTTGCCATAGGCCCGGTACCACTGGCCGGCCGCGTCGTGATACTCGTACTGAAACTTCACCGCGATATGGTTGCCGGAGAAGGACCAGAGCCATTTCTTCAGGCGGTAGTCCAGCTCGCGCTCCCACTTGCGGGTCAGGAAGGCGCGCACCTCGTCGCGGCCCTGAAGAAACTCCGCGCGGTTGCGCCACCGGGTATCGGCCGTATAGGCCAGGGCGACCCGTTCGGGGTCGCGTGTGTTCCAGCCGTTCTCGGCCATCTGCACCTTCTGGCGCGCCGTCTTCTCGTCGAAGGGCGGCAAGGGCGGGCGGACGTCTTCGCTCATGGGCAATCTCCCCTACATCTTGCCCATCTGTCGCCAGGGCAAGTCCTGCAGGTAGCCAGCACCGGGCCCGGCAGCCAATCACGATCCCGCTAGCAGATACGATCCCGCTAGCCGCCCTGGCGCGCCGCGACGCGCTCGCGGTGGACCGTGTAAAGGCCGCTGGCGACAATCACCAGGGCCCCGGCCAGGGTGATCGGGCCCGGCAATTCATCGAAGACCAGCCACCCCAGCCCTATGGCCCAGATCAGCGTGGCATAGAAAAACGGTTGCAGCACCGCCGCCGGCGCCCATTTCAAGGCCTGGATCAAGAGGCTGTGGGCGATCAGCGCCAGTATGGCCAGGACCAAGAGCAACGCCCAATCGCCGCCCTGCGGCGTGACCCAGCCGAAGGGCGCCAGAAGCGCGAAGATAACGGCGCCGACACCGCTGGTATAAAGCAAGGTGGCTTTGCCGCTGTCGGTCGCGTTCACGATCCGCGTGGTGATCTGATAAAAGGCAAAGAGGAAGGCCGAGGCGACCGGAAAGAGCGACGCCGGCCGGAACAGGTCGCCGCCGGGCTGCAAGACAAAGACGACCCCGAGGAAGCCGACCGACACCGCCGCCCAACGTCTGATGCCAACTGTCTCGCCCAGGAAGGGCACCGAAAGCGCCGTGACCAGCAGCGGCCCCATCGCCACCACCACATGGGCATCGGCCAGCGCCAGGAAAGACAGCCCGGTAATGAAAATCACCTGATCGGCCACCGACATACCAGAGCGCACGACCTGCAACCAGGGCCGGCGCACCGAAACCAGATGACCCCAAACCATTCGCGGCCTGACCCACAGGACCATGACAGCCAGAAAGAAACAGTAGCGAAAGAACAGTATCTCCCAGACCGGGTAGCGTGCGATCAAGGCCTTGCCCAAGGCATCGAGGGAGGCAAAGACGCCGGTGCAGATCAGGATCAGGGCAATACCCAGGAGCGGCCGCGCATCCCTGCCTGACTCGCCACCGTTCGTCATCGCCCAGGCCCCTGCTCATCCCCATACGCCGCGCGCCACGCGATCCCACTGTCCAGCGCAGAAACCTGACGCGTCAAGCGCTATCGACGGTGCCTGTTTCGAGGGTGGCCGAGACGCGAGCCAAAAGCGCACGGAACAGCGGCTGGGACCGCAGGGGTTCGATGTCCTCGTCATAGCGCATCCACATCGCCAGACGACGCTGGAACACCGGCGAACAGTCGAAGGCCTGTTCCAGTCTCTCCAGAGCGGGCATCACTTCACCCAACAGCGCGTGGGTCCGGGCCACATTGTATTGCACAAGGCAGTCCGCCGGATCGATCTTGAGGGCCTGGTCGGCCCAGTCCCGGGCCCGTGCGGTCTGATCCAGATCGGCCAGGACCGCGCTCCCGAACGCCAAAGCTCCCGCGTTGTCGGGCTTGGCTTCGAGCTCCGCCTCGAGGCGCTCCAGACACCGCCGCAGGGCAGCCTTGAACTCGGCCTGGCGCCCGAGAGCCTGACACTCCTCGGCGAAGAGGCCGATGGCGCGGAAATCGTTAGGCCGCAGGATGGCCGCACGCTCGAAGAGCGCCGCCGCCTGCTCGCGAAGACCTTGCAGCCGGCAGTTTCGCGCGTAGAAGAACTGGGCCTCGAAAAGATCCGGACCCAGGCTAATCGCCCGCTGGAATTCGGGTCTCGCGTGTTCGTACCGACCCGCCGCATAGAGCGCCAACCCTTTGCCGGCATAGGCTTCGGCCAGGTTTGGGTCCAGGTCCAACGCCCGCTGACTGTTGGCCAGACAGGTGCCGAAGTTCGCACCGGGATCCTTCATGGAAAGGTTCATCGAAAGGTAGGACTCGCAGATGGCCAGAGCGGCATAGGCGCGTGCGTAACCCGGGTCGATCTCCGTCGCCTTGGCATACATCTCCAGTGCGGTGCGTAGGCTCTGCTTGTCCATGCCGCGCAGATAAAACGAGCGGCCCATAAGGTAGTACTGGTAGGCCTCGACGGAGCTGGCAGCCTGACTCGCGATGCTGGCCCGCTCCTCGGGCAGCAGCTTGACCTTGAGGCCCTCGACGATGCGCCGGGCAATCTCGTCCTGAAGGGCGAAGATGTCGTCGAGGTTGCGATCATAGCGTTCGGCCCAGAGGTGGCCGCCGGTCACGCCGTCGATCAACTGGGCGGTGATGCGCACCTGATCCTCGGCCCGGCGCACACTGCCTTCAAGGATGTAGCGGACTTTCAGTTCCCGTGCCGCCTGTTCGACCCGCACGGCCGTGCCCTTGTAGGCAAACACCGTGTTACGGGCAGCGACATAGAGCGCCGATACCCGAGACAGATCGGTGATAATGTCTTCGGTGAGACCATCGACGAAGTAGTCCTGATCGGGATCCTCGCCGAAATTGGCGAAGGGCAGAACGGCGACCGACGGAATCGCCGCAGGTTCGTCGGTCCTCTCGTCCTGGTCGGCGCCACTTCCCACGGTACCGGCCGGTCCAGCGGCGCTCTCGCGGCGGCGAATCGACTGGTAGAGCCCAACCGTGATGGGCTCCGGGGCCACCGCCAGTTCCTGCCGGAGCCGCTCCTTCAGGTTTTCGAAGACACGCAGGGCCTGGGCCCTCTCGCCACGCTCGACATGCGCCTGCATCAGAGTCCGGCAGGCCGCCTCGTGCAGGGGGTCGAAGGTCAGGAGTCGCCGCGCCGCCCCGGCGGCGCGGCCGTGCTGACCGTTGGCCTGGTACTGTACCATCAGGTCCGTCGAGGCCTCGACCGCGAGCTGGCGCAGGCGTTGTCGTTCTACCAAAAGCCAATCGTCGAAGGCCACATCGCGGACGTGCAGACCATCGAGCAGGTCGCCCCGGTAAAGCGTGAGCGCCTGCTCGCGGGCCTCCGGCGTCGCCTCGCCCAAGAGCGATTCGAAGGTGACGACGTCGACCTCGACTCCGGCGTGATCGAGGCTCACGGACTGGCGGTTCGTTACCAGGGGATTGATCGAGAGGGACTGGAAAGACCGGCGCAACCGCAGCAAGGCCTGCTTCAGGCTGTCGCGCGCCTGACGATCGCCGCTCTCACTCCAGAACAACGTGGCCAGTTTGTCGCGTGAATAGGGCACGCCGGGGGTGACGGCGAGGAATCCCAGCAACGCGCGGTCCTTCTGTCCCGAAAGCTCGACAATTCCGCCGGAGCGCCGTCGGACGAGAAATCCGCCGAGAAGCAATATCTCCAGGTCTGCCGTGGTGGAACGTTCGTTCAAGGGTCTATCTCGTTGGTGGAGGACCGGGTATGCCGATGTATTCGATTTAACGATTCTTTTCCGATAGGCACCACTCACTTTTCACGCCCGAAGCCATAGCCTCTCGGAGTGCACCGCGATTTGGGCACGCGACAGGTCAGGTCCACGAAGTGAAGTCGGCAAGACGCTGGCGAACGAAGACTGGTGGTGGTGCGAGTGCCGACGTCGATGCCGCACCACCACCACAAGCGATCCGGGCGGCAAGCTACTCGAATCCGGAGCAAAGAAGTTGTGAGCCCGGTCACAGTCACCCCTTTCGCAGCGTTACCGCGTGTAGGGATTTGGAAAGACGGTGCGGCGCCAACGAAGCGGCCGCCCACGAAAAAAAAGGAAGTGTCGCAGACCATTGGATCGAACCGCGGCGAACGGGGCGTCGCAAGACGAGAGGCAAACATCATGACAATGGCATTCGGTCACCGCTCGAACCACCTATCCGCCAGGTCCCGCCTTGGGTTTCTATACTCCGATGCGTTTCTGGTCGGCCTGTCGCGCGGCGCTTACCTCCCGCTCGGGCAAAGGCCGCATCACTCCCAAACCCGGATTCGAGAATCAACCCCGACTTTCGAGGAAACCATCGCGAACCAGGAGTTCGCGCCGCTGGTCCGATGGTCGGTCGCGCTGGCCCGCTGGCTCGCTGGGATCTGCAAGGCTCGACCCGACCAGC
This sequence comes from Kiloniellaceae bacterium, assembly GCA_021776195.1. Next base: position 12,770 of record JAJFGK010000005.1, read on the forward strand.
GATTGGGGTCGCATAGGAGCCGCTAAGGCCGGTCCGAGCGCCGACACCTCGCGCCCTGCCTCGGGCGCGACAATGGTTTCAAACCGGTCCCGCCAGGGATTTCGAAAACACGAAAGGGAGACGGTCTCATGCCGCAAGGCCTTATGCAGCAATGGAACCTGGGTGAACCAAAGGCAGCCCCAGCCGGCACAGCCTGCGAGCAGACAGCAGCCTGCAAAGCCGACTTCCTGGCTGCCATGGTCGCGGTGGAACAAGGTGCCGCCAGCATCTTGATCAATGCCGAGGAAGCCGTCTTCACGGCACTGGATGACCGACGGCTCGCTTGTTTCGAAACTTATCAGGCACTCCTGGAGCTGATCGACCCGGAGGATCCGAGCAAGGCGGAGGACGCGATTGCCGCCCTGCTTGCCGACGCCGCTACCCTCGCGGACGACGCTGCCTCGTTGCAAAAGGAAAGCGAGCAGGCAAGGCAATCATGGCTGGGTATCGAGCCGGACTTCGAGTCCGCGCGCGAACAGGCCCAGGAAATCGCCCTCTCGGACGCCACCCTGGCCGGCGAACTGCCTCAGGAGGCGGACCGCATCCTCGAAGACGCGAGCCTGCGCCGCTACCGCGCCGCGGCCGAGAACGCCGCCGCTTTTCTGCCCAGTCTGCGCGAGATCTACGACTCCTTCACAGGGCAGCAGGACAGTCAGGCCGAGGCGGCCGGCACGGAGGATGATGAGCAAACCTACGAGCGGCGCTTGGCGAAACTGGAACCCCACCTGGCCAAGTCAGTCGAGCCTAGTCCCGACAAGAGAGCGCAGGCCTCGCAAAAAGACATCGAAGAACGCTGGGACAAAATGGATCAAGCGGCGAAGTCCGGCGACTTCGAGACCGCACTCGCCATGCTGAGCCAACTTGAGCGGCGGGTTGCCGCTTGCCTGGAAGTCGTCCTGGCAGCTTCGCTGCGGATTGAAGATTACGAAAACCGCCTGCCGGACATCCAATCGCGCGTGCGCAACGCCACGCAGTCCGGGCACCCGGACCTCCAACCGCTCGAAGGCAAGATCGCAGCCGACCTGCGGCAGATCCTTGCGATGGCCCAGGCCGGCGATTTCGGGACGGCGCTGATGACGATGGATGGCATCGAGGTCGGTCTGGCCGCCTACGAAGCCAAGAGGGGGCGGGCAGACGAACAGCAACAGTCCTTTGAAACCCGTTTGGCCGCCATGGAACCGCGCCTGGGCGAAGCCGCCCAGCCGATCGAGAACCCGGCGGCCCAGGGAGTGCAGGAAAAGATCGCGGCACTCCACCTCGCACTGCGCGAGACCAAAACCCAGGCAGACTATGAGGCCGGCCTCGCCCTCCTGGATCAACTGGACGGGCTGCTGGTTCAGCTTCAAAGCCTGCGCGCCGGTGTGGCGAGCGCGGAGGTGCAATTCGAAACGGCCAAGAGCGCCATTCAACCCCGTCTCGACATTGCCTTGCAGACTGTCGAGACCCCTGATCTGCAGGCGATCCAGGACCAGGTGAAAAACCACAAAGAGACCATGGACAGCGCCGAGGCGGCGCAGGATTACCCCGCGGCAATGGCCGCCTTGGGTCTCTTATCGGCCCAACTCGACGCCTTCGACCAGGAGGGCACCCTTGTGAAGCAGGAGGAGCACGAGTTCCTGAAACGCTTCAAGGATCTGCAAGATCGTCTGGACAAGGCCGCGCTGGAGGTCACGGAAGCAAGCGCTCGTGAAAAACAACAGACGATCCTCGATATCCAGGCCTCCGTCGAAGCCGCCGCCGCGGATGAGGATTTCGAAACGGCGTTGCTTCTCGTTGACCATCTCGCGGCCTTGCTGGACGCCTATGAAACGACGCTGGCCAAGTTGGCCGACCAGGAAAAGCAATTCAGAGCCCGCCATGCCGAAGTGGAAAGGCGCCTCGAAAAGGAGTTCGACCCGGAGGCGCCCACCCCAACCCTGCAAGGGCCGCACAAGGAAATCACCGATTGGCGCGCCGAGGTCGGGCGGCTTGCGACCGCCGAGAACTTCGTCGAAGCCCTGGAGTTACTGGACAGAATTGAGGCCAAGTTAGCGCTCTACCTGACGATGCGCCCGCATCTGGAAGAGCAGAAGAAACTCTACGAGGCGCGCGTGCCATCGGTCATGAAGCGGGTCAAGGAAATGCGGCCGAAGGCGGTGCAGGAATCCATCGCGGCCCAACAAGCGCGTATTCTCAGCAACTGGAGAGACCTGCGCACACTGGCCAAGGAAGGCGACTTTCAGGCGTGCAACAAGCGGCTCGACCTGCTGGAGGCGGATCTGACCGTCTGCGAGGGCGATCTCAAGCGGCTCAAAGCAGAGGCCAGGCGCTATGAAGCCGCCCACGGCAAGATCGCGGCCCGGCTCGAAAAGGTTCTGGAGCCGGTGCAGGAAAAAATCCTGAAGCCCCTTCATCGTGAAATTGCCGCGCGCGCGGAACAGATGGAGGGGTCCGCCGCCAAGCAGGACTACGACTCCGCCATGAGTTGCCTCGGTTGGCTGTTCACGGCGGTCAAGGAGTTCAATCAGGCCCAAAAGGACCTGGAGGATCCCAAAGCCGCCTACAAGAAGCGGTGGCCGGCGTTGCGCAAGTGCCTGTCGGAAGTGACCTACAAGGGGAGCAACGGCAACCTGATCGATCTGCGGATCGACATCGACAAGCGCAATATGGAAATGGTGGAAGAGGCCGACCGCGACAGCTACCGCCGAGCCTTTGCCCTCTTGCTGATCCTCGACCCCGACGTGACGGTCTATGCGAAGCTGGTCAAGCGGCTTGAAGGTCAGAAGGAAAAGTTCGACGAAAAACTTAAGGCTTTCGAGCCACGGGTCACCAGGGCCCTGGAAGAAGAAGACGACGCCGAGGTCAAGGAACTGCAGACGACAATCCGAACACTGTGGCATGACATCCAGCAACTCGCGCGAGACGACGGATACGCTGAGGGGTTGGACTCGCTCGCGCAATTGGCGGCCCGACTTCACGCCTTCGAGGCGCTGCGCCGCGATGGTTTGGTGGAAAAGCAGCAGTACGTGGTCCTGCGCAAGGATCTCACGGACCGCGTCGCCGCGTTCTTGCGTCGCGATGAAAAGGTTGTCGAGGCAGACCGAGGTCAAGTCGCGCATTTCTGGGAAACCGCCGACAGGTTCGCCAAGTCAGGCCAGTACGACGAGGCCAGCAACCGGCTCGCCATGGCGGCGGGCCTCCTCGAGCGGGCCGACCAGAAACTCGAACAGGCCAAGCAGCAAAAGCAGCTCTTCGATAGCCGCCTGAAGGGCCTGGGCGGTCGCCTCGAAAGAGCCGCGCACCCGCAGGAAAACCCGGTTCTGATGGAGATCCAGGGGGACATCGACCGGCTCAGGACCGAAGCCGAAAGCGCGGCCGAAGATGGCCGCTATCACGCGGCTCTGGATAAGCTGGACGAGATGGAATCGGTTCTCGCGCAGTTCGACACCTTCGGAGAGAAGGTCCAGGGCAAGAAAAGGGAATACGAGGCACGCCTTCCGGCTCTGGAGAAGCGTTTGGACAAGGCGACGCAGCCGGTGATCAATCCCGAAGCGGCAAAGCAGCAGGCGGCCCTGGCCGCGGACCGGGAGTCCATGGCGTTCCTGGCCGCCAGCGAGGACTACGAGATGGCCTGCGATGTCCAGGACAACCTCGAGACCGCGCTTGCCGCCTTCGAAACCCTGATCGCGGGCCTGGAAGACCAGGCCAGGCGGTTCGAGACCCGCCGGGCTTCATTGGAAGCGGGGCTCGAACTGGTGGTCGCGCCGGTGAGGAGCGCCGACCTACGGGCACGGCAGACCGAAATCACCCAACTGCGCGACACCATGGACGATGCCGCCACCAAGGCGGACTTCGCCTCGGCGCTCGCGATCGCTGACAGCCTTGAGGGGAAGATCCAGGCCTACCTCGTCATGACGGGAGACCACGACAAGGAACGCGATGCCTTCGCCATTCACCAATCCCAGCTCGACAGCCGCATCAAGGATGCCGCTCAGTCGCCCCTGATAGATTCGACGTCGGGCCCGGGCCAACGCTGGCAAACCACTCTCGAACTCCAGGGTCAGGCCAAGGCGGCTGGCGACCGGGAAGACTATGAGGAAGGACTGGCTCTGCTGACCAAACTCGAGGGCGAGCTCGCCGCCTTCGAAACCTTCATCCAACAGGATCAAGAAGCCCGGGAGGCCTACGAGCGCCATCTCGGGAACCTGGAGTTTCACCTCCCCACGCTCGACCGACCGGTGCAGGACAAGCTGGCCCGCGCACTGAAGCAAAAGGCAGTCGCCGAGCGGGACAAGATGTATGCCGCGGCGAAGCCTGGCACCTATGCCACGGCTGTCAAAATCGCCGAAGAACTGTGGAGCAAACTCACCAAGTTCATGGCCCGGCTGGAACAGCTGGAGGCCGAGGATTCCGAGGGCTGACGCGGGGATCCCGGCCAATCCCCGGGCCGATCCCGAGGCGAGCAAACGGCCGGCCTGTGATCCCTGTCACTGCCAAACATTCAAAAAATCCTACATTAGTATTCAAGGCAAGCGGCTGGATCAGCCATCACCGACAGGGAGAGCCGATAAGACCGGCAGGGGGATCATGTCTTACTTCTTCTTAGCGCTTGGAATCGTTTTCGAAATCGCCAGTCTGACGGCCTTGAAGGAAACCGCCGGCTTTACCCGCCCGATCCCCGTGCTGCTGTTCGTCATTGGTATGGCCCTCTCCTTCTACCTGGAATCCCTGGCCCTCAGAACGCTTCCGATCAGCATGACTTATGCGGTTTGGGCCGGTGTCGGCATCGTCGGCATGGCCGTGATCGGGGCGCTTTGCTATGGAGAACGAATGAACGGCGGTGTCGTGCTGGGCTTGGTTCTGATCCTGGCCGGTGTGCTGGTCCTCTATTCCTGGTCGCCAGACATCGCGGACAAGGAACGCATCGCCGAGCCGTTGCCGGAAGCCGGACGGATCGCCGCCGCCAGCCGCTAAGCGGACCCCGGGGCCGCCGATGCGGCGGGGTCGTCTCGAGCAACGCCCGCCAACGCCTCAGCGACATTTATCTCGATGTGGCCGACCAATCGGCCATCACCACCCGACGTTTGGGCGGGCCGGGCTGGCGGGGCAGATCGGCGTCTACACTGGCGCCACAGGCCGCGGACTTCAGGGAAACTGATACTCGCTCCTGAGGGTCGTGCTGGCGCTCAAGTTCTTGCCGCTCGCCACGCCAAAGATATCAAAGATCCCGACCGAGCCCATATCGGTGCTGATCGAGACCGTCATCTCGGAGCGGTCCGAGCCCACGATCACCGCTGTGTCCGTTGTCACCGTGAACACGCCCGGCCAGTCGTTCATCACCCGACAGGCGACTTCGGCCACGGTGCCGGACGCCGGGCCGCTGCTACAGTCGACACTGTCACCCGGGGTGAAGATTGTGGTGTCATCCACCGCCATGCGCCGGGCTGCCTCGCGCGCGGCGTTTTGCATGTCGTTTTGCACATAGAGGATCAAGCCGAACTGCACGATGACGACAAATATTATCACCATGGGCAGTACGACGATGGCAAACTCCACGGCGGTCGCCCCGTCCGCTTCCACCAGCAGACGCCGCCAGCACCGCTTAAGATGCGAACAATCCTGTGGCATGTACTTTCCTTAGCGCGCCCAACATCGAGCCATTGATATTAGCACAGTTACTCGAGATCCGGAACAGGGCCTTGTGGCCATTCTGATGAATTAATAGACTGTTCTTGAAAGCCTTTTGACCATCCGGCGGGCATCGGGACCGTTGCGGCACGGCACGGAAAAGCGACGGCGGCGACTGTTCATTTGACGCACCCCCGGCCATCTGCTTTACAGCTAGCCACACTCGACCCATCTCGACAAAGGAACCGCCAACCGTGGTTTTCCGCTGGAGTCCCTGGCACGGGCGCAAATACTTCCTCGACAAGATGACCCTGCGCGAGCTGGTGGTGGCCTACACGACCTATCCGGCAATTCAGTGCTATGCCCTGCTTTGCGTGATCAGCAGCGGCGCGACGGTTTGGTGGACCCAAGGGCCGCAAGATCTATGGCGCCTCGCCGTCGCCGCTCTGGCCGCGGTCCTGATCTATCCCCTGGTCTGGTATCTGCTGCACCGCTTCGTGCTGCACGGTCGTTTTCTCTATCGCCTGCCCCAGACCGCGGCCCTGTGGAAACGGATTCACTACGATCACCACACCGATCCCAACGATCTGGGGGTCCTGTTCGGGGCGCTGCTCACCACCCTGCCGACGATTTTCTTCGTGACCGCGCCGATCGGCTGGCTCATCGGGGGCCCCGCGGGCGCCGCCGCGGCCTTCGCGGCGGCTTTGGCGGCGACCTGCTTTTACGAGTTCTGCCACTGCATTCAGCACCTGCCCTTCACGCCGCGCTATGCCTGGCTGCGCGAGATCAAACGGCGCCACCTGGCCCATCACTTCCACAACGAGCAGGGCAACTTCGGCATCACGAATTTTCTTTGCGACCGTCTGTTCGGGACCTTCTACGACAGCCCCAAGGCGATCGCACGCAGCGAGACGGTCTTCGATCTGGGCTATCGCGGCCAAGAGGTGCACCGCTTCCCCTGGGTCGCAAAACTCACCGGCCTCAGCCTCGAGGAAGCGGCGGCAGGCGGGCGCCGGCCTCGCGGGTGACGCCGCCGCGCCTCGAAAAAGTCGAGAGCAAGGCACAGCGCGAGGCCTTCATTCGCGTGCCCTGGCGGATCTATCGCAACGACCCGGCCTGGGTCCCGCCGCTCTTGATGGAGCGGCGCGATCACCTGAATCCAGCCAAGAACCCCCTGTTCCACCAGGCCGAAACTGCCTTTTGGATCGCGCGCAGCGAGGGCGAGGCGGTCGGCCGGATTTCGGCCCAGGTAAACCATAGCCATCTGACGCGCTACCAGGATGGGACCGGACAGTTCGGCCTGCTCGATGCCGTCGATGATCCGGCAATCTACCAGGCCCTGCTCGGTGCCGCCGAAGGCTGGCTGCGCGAGCGGGGCATGACGCGAGTCCAGGGCCCCTTCAGCCTCTCCATCAACGAAGAGTCCGGCCTCCTGGTCGAGGGCTTCGACACGCCGCCCTCTATCCTGATGGGCCACCACGCCCCCCATGCCGGTGGCCAGCTTGAATCGCTGGGCTACGCCAAGGCCAAGGACCTGCTGGCCTATCACCTGGACCTGGAGCATCCGCAGGCCAAAATCGCGGCCCGTCTGGTGCAAAAGGCGCGCAATAGCGATGAAATCGTCATCAGGCCGCTCAGTTTCCGGCGCTTCGAGAGCGAGCTGCGGACCATCATGGACATCTACAACGATGCCTGGTCGCAAAACTGGAACTTCCTGCCCTTCGACGATGCCGCCATTGCCCATATGGCCAAGGCGCTGAGGCCCTTGATCGAGGCCGACCACATCGCCATCGCCGAGTACCGCGGCCAGGCCTGCGCCATGGCCGTGACCTTGCCCAACATCAACGAGGCGATCAGCGACCTGGACGGGCGCTTGCTGCCAGTCGGTTGGGCCAAGCTGCTCTGGCGCCTCAAGAGGCGCAAGTTGACCACCGCGCGCATGCCCTTGATGGGCGTCAGGCGGGCCCATCACGGCACCATCCTGGGGGCGGCGCTGGCCTTTGCGGTGATCCAGGAGGTCCGGGACAGCGCCCGGCGCCGCGGGGTCGAAAGCGCCGAACTCTCTTGGATTCTGGAAGACAATTCCGGGGTGAAGGACGTGATCCAGGCGGTCGGGGGGCGACACTACAAGACTTACCGGATCTATCAGAAAGCCCTGACATGACCCCCCAGGCACCGCCTTCGGGTCCATGGACCGCGCTGGTTCTGGCCGGACAGCGGCCGGGCGGCGATCCGCTGTTGGCCGGCCGGCCCGAGGGCCACAAGGCGCTGATCCCGGTGGCCGGCCGTGCCATGCTGGAACGGGTCGTTCTGGCGCTGGTGGAGGCACCGGAAGTCGGCCCTGTGGCTGTCTGCACCGAGGACCCGGCGCTTGTGACGGGTCTGGCCGCGCTGCGGCCCCTGGTCGAGGGCGGCCGCCTCGTGGTTCTGGCCAGCGCGGCCACGCCCAGCACCAGTGTGGGCGGCGCGCTCGAGCAGTTGACGGATCCCTTCCCCTTGCTGGTGACCACGGCCGACCACGCCCTGCTCACCCCCACGATGGTGTCGAGCTTTTGCCAGGCCGCCCTGGCCGGTGGCGGCGATGTGGCGGCGGGCCTGACAACGTCCGGAGCGATCGATGCCGTGGCGCCCGGCAGCCGGCGCACCTGGCTGACCTTTCGCGACGGGCGCTTCACCGGGGCCAATCTCTTTGCCCTGATGACACCGCGGGCCGCCGAAGCGGTAAGTTTCTGGCGCCGGGTCGAACGCGACCGCAAGAAACCCTGGCGCATCGCTTGGCACTTCGGCGTCGCCCGCCTGCTCGGTTATCTCTTGCGGCTCTGGACTCTGGAGGCGGCAATCGCCCGGATCGGCGTGCCGCTGGGCGCCACGGCCAGGGCCGTCGTCCTGGCCGACGGACGCGCCGGCATCGATGTCGACAAACCGGCCGATCTGGCCCTGGTCGAGAAGCTCCTAGCCGGCGGTCCCTGAGGGCGCCTCTTCTATGCTGGGCTCGGACTGCCAGCGGGCGGCGATCTGCTCGGCGCGCTTGAGATCCAGCGGATAGTCGATTTCGCACCACTCGTGACCCTCGATCGAACAGGCGCGCAGGTCGTAGCTGCCGGCCAGCTTGTCGATCACCGAGAGGTACCAGAGCCGCAGCGCCACAGGTTCGAACAGGGTTTCCGCCAGTGCCTCGGCGAAGATCCTCGGGCCGTCGCCGCGGAAAACCATGCAGCCGATCGACTCGCCGTTCACGCGCTCGGCCGGGATCTTCTTGCTGACCTCGCGCAGCCGCGTGCCGTCCAGACAGACTTTCATGTCGTCTTCGTCATAGGCCGGCTTGCGGTCGATCGCCAGGGTGAGCGATGCCGGCGGGCTGGCCAGCAGTTGGCGCAACAAGGGCGCGCGAAAGATCGTATCGCCGTTCAGTAGGAGAAAATCCTCGGTCATCTCGCCGCGCGCCAGCCAGCAGGAGGTGATGTTGTCGGCGACCGGATAGAAGGGATTGTGCAGGGTACGAAGGCGGCAGCCGCGAAGCGTCTCCTGCTTGCGCGCGAGAACCGTCTCGACCGCGCGGGCATTGAAGCCGGAAACGAACAGGATGTCGTCGACACCGGCCGCCGCCAAGGCATCGATCTGCCATTCCACAAGGCTGCGGTCGCCCAGCGGCAAGAGAGCCTTGGGGAGTTTTTCGGTCATCGGCATCAGGCGCTTGCCTTGGCCGGCACCGAGAATCAGAGCTTTCACGCCGTCTCGTCTTCCTTCTAGGGGTATGACAGGGGCCCGAATTTGGCCCTGATGCGCGCCCAGGCATAGTCCTGGCCAGGGCGGCGCCCAAATGGCATGTTCCGCCCGCACAGTCAACCGCAGCCCGGTTTTTGAAGGACGGCAAGCGCAGCCCATGTTCCGCCTGGCCCACCTCTCCGACCCCCACGTCGGACCGCTGCCGCCGGTCGGACTCGGCGAGCTGATGAGCAAGCGGATTCTAGGCTATCTCTCCTGGACCCGGCGGCGCCGTCATCTGCACAAGATGGCGGTGCTGGAGGCCCTGGCGCGGGATCTGACCGCCGAAGGGCCCGATCACGCGACAGTCACCGGCGATCTCACCAACATCGCCCTGCCGGGAGAATTCGAGACCGCGGCGCGCTGGTTGGGGACTCTTGGCGTCGGCGCGGACATCACCGTGATCCCGGGCAACCACGACGCCTACGTGGCGGTGGACGAAGCCCAGACCTGGGGCCTGTGGCGGGACTACATGACCTCGGATGGAGCCGTCGGCGAGGGCCCGGGGGACGCCGACGGCTTTCCCTTTCTGCGCCGGCGCGGCCCCCTGGCCCTGATCGGGCTCTCCACGGCCTGTCCCATGCCGCCGGCCTTTGCCACCGGGCGTCTCGGCGACACCCAGTTGGCGCGCCTGGCCGACCTGCTGGCCGCCACCGGCGCCGAGCGACTTTGCCGGGTCGTGCTGCTGCACCACCCGCCGCGGCCCGGCGCCACGGCCGCGCGCAAGCGTCTGGTCGATGGCGATCGTTTCTGCGAGGTCATCGCCCAGCAGGGGGCGGAGTTGGTGCTGCACGGCCACGACCACACCTTCGCCTCGGAACAGCTGCCGGGGCCGGGCGGGCCGGCCCAGGTCTTCGGCGTGCCCTCGGCCTCGGCGGTGCGGGCCGGCAGCAAGCCCATCGGCCATTACCAGATCTACGGCATTTCCCAAGAATCCGCCGGTTGGCGCATCGAAGTTTCAGTCAGGGGCTACGACCCGGCTGGCAACCGGTTTGCCGACGCCGGTCGCGAGACAGTCCTGCTCGCCCGATAGCCGAACAAGACCGAGGCCTGCGCCGCGACTAGAGCACTTCTTTGTTACATGGAAGCATTTGACCGGGATGATATTGTCTTCTGGCAAGGCGCGCCTCGAAGAGCGATACGCGTATCGGTCGAGGAGCGGAACGCGGCCAGAAGGCAAAAGAACCCGGCCTTCGGTGGGTCCTAGACGATCCCCCTCTCCCAATGGGGGTGCGTTCCGCTGCTTGCCCGATGCCCAATCTCCAAGACCGGGGGCATCGCGCCGCACAGCGCGCCTTCCCGAATGATCGCCTACGACCCATCAAATGATTCCCTATGACAAAGAAGGGCTCAAGTCGACGGGCGTCTCACCAATAGGTCATGTGGATGCGCAGCTCGACCGGTTCGGCGGCGAGTTCGAACGCGGCCTCCTCATGATCGGGCGGACCGAAGTCAAGCTTGGGGTTGCGCGAAAAGCCGAAACCCTCCTCGGGAATGCCGATGAAGTTCCGGTCGAACTTCCGATTGCCGTTCTCGTCGTGATAGACGGCCACGGCATAGCGCCCGGGCCCCGGCGCGTCCAGGCAGAGCCTGGTCTCGCTGGCCCCCACGGGAACCCGCACGCGTTTGATTCGCCCGAGCTTCTTGATGAAGCCTTCGGGGTTGTCGTCATAGAGCTCGACCGTCATGAGACCCTGGTTGCTACGGGCATCCAGCAGAATAATCTCCACCCGGCCGCGGCTCTGGTCCGTGCAGAGGTCGGAGGCCGCATCGCCCGCGGCCACGGTGGCGGTCGGCCAAGCAGGGACAAGTCCGATCAGGGCCGCGGTCAGCCCGGAGAGCACAAAACGCAACATGGAAGCCTCACCCTTCGATTTAATCGCCCACAGTCTGCCTGACCCCTATTTTCACCAGCGGGGCTCAAGTTGTCGGTATATAGTGGCACTTGGGGTTAACTCAAGAGAACTACCAAAAGGTTGATCATGGCAAACGAATCTGCCGCCAACCCGACCATGTTGAGCTTCGGATATCCCGACAGCCTGGTCCGCGAGTACCGCCACTGGGCCGTCCTGGCCCGGCCCAAGCAGGCAACGCTCGGCGCTCTGGTCCTGGTTTGCAAGGAAGCGGCCCAGGCCTATTCGGCGATCAGCGCCGGCGCGTTTGGCGAACAGGAAGAGGTGATCCGGGACCTTGAAAAGGGGCTCGGCGCCTTTCGACCCTACGATAAGATCAACTACCTGATGCTGATGATGGTCGACCGCGAGGTCCATTATCACGTGTTGCCGCGCTATGCCGAGCCGCAGGAGTTCGACGGCGCCGTCTATCCCGATCCCGGCTGGCCGGCGGTGCCGAACCTTGGCGCGGGCGAACTCCTGGCGGGCGACAGCCTGGCACGCCTGGTGGATGCCCTGCGCGACGCCTGGCCCGGCGACCCCGCGTCTGGCGATTAACGCTTGTGCCCGATCCGAGCGACCAGTAATCCCTTCTCATGCCGATCTACAGCCGCTACATCCTGGCGCAAACCCTGCGGCCCTTGCTTCTCGCGGTCGCCATTTCGCTTCTGCTGCTGCTGATCGAGCGGATGATGCGGCTGTTGGAACTGGTTTTGAACTCCCAGGGCACGGTCGACGTGTTGTTCCAGCTCTTGGCCTTTCTGGTGCCGCACTACATGGGATTGGCCCTGCCCGCCGCCTTTTTCCTCGGCATGCTGCTGGCCTTCTCGCGTCTGCGGACCGACAGCGAGCTCGATGCCCTGGGGTCGGCCGGGCTGGGTCTGCACCATCTGATTAGACCGGCGCTGCTTCTCGCCCTCTTGCTGACCCTGGTCTCGGCGCTGGTTTTCTCTCACCTGCAGCCCCACGCGCGCTACACCTATCGCTCGCTGGTGCATCAGCTCGCCAACGGGCCGCTCAACAACTACCTCCAGAACGGCATGTTCATCACCGCGGGCGAAACCACCTACATGGCCGAAAGCATCGACCCCGAGCGGCGCTTCTTTCTGAAGGTCTTCGCCTATCGGGACAGCCCCAAGGAGGGAATCTCGGCAATCACGGCGGCACAGGGCCATCTGATCGAGGGCAAAAATCAGGCCGAGGCCCGTCTCGTTTTGCGCAACGGTCACGGACTGGAGATTCGGCCCGGGGTCCAGCCAACCGGGCGCGCCTCCGCGATCGACTTCGAGGAGATCCAGCGACGGGTCACCCTGAGCGAACCCAAGGCCTTCCGTGCCCGGGGAATCGATGAACGCGAACTCACTCTGCCCGAACTCTGGCAAGCGTGGCGAGCGGGCCGGCCAGGGCTGTCGCGCGACGTGATCCGGGCCGAGTGGCACGACCGGATCATCAGGATTGTCTCGATCCTTCTGCTACCGGTGCTGGCCGTCCCCCTTTCGGTGGGCGGCGCCCGTCGCGGCCGCTCCAACGGCATGGCGGTCGGTTTGATTCTGCTGCTGGTCTACAACAAGCTGATCGGGACCGGCGAATCCCTCGCCGCCAGCGGAGACCTGCCGAGCCTGGTCGCCCAGTGGGGCGTCTTTGCCGTCTTTGCCGCAGTTAGCGGTTTCGTCTTCCTGCGTGGCGCCTTTCGTCCCGGCGGATCCGACTACGGCATTCTGGCCTTCGACGCCGGCGCGGCCCTGGCGCAAACCCGTCGCTTCTTCACCGGCAAAGAAAAGCCAGCACCTTCATGAGGGTCGCCACGCGCTATCTGACCGGCCTTTTCTTCGCCCGGTTCCTCATCGTGCTGGTCGGCCTCAGCGCCTTCATCCTTTCGCTCGACCTTCTGATCTACGCGGACGAAGCTATTGAGAGCCGCGGCGGCGCGCCAGGGGCGGCCTTCGACTACGCGGTGCTCCGTCTGCCGGAGATCCTCTCTCAGGTCACGGCCATAGCCGTTCTGATTGCCGGGCTGACGGTGCTGGTGACGCTCATCAAGCACCGCGAACTGGTCGCCACCTGGAACAGCGGCACCTCGCCACTCGGGATCCTCCGCGGCTTTCTGCCCTTGGCCCTGCTTTGCGGTTTGGCGCAGATAACCATCGATGACCTCCTGGTGCCGCGCAGCGTGGCACAGCTCAACGACTGGGGTATCGGCGAGTACGGCAAACGCCTGTCGGCGATCGACAAGGACTCCCCGCTGTGGCTGCGCACCGGCGTCGACATCATGCGCCTGCCCACGGCCAATATCGACCAACTGCCTCTGCGCGACGTGGCGATCTTCCACCGCGACGAAACGGGACGGCTGTTGAAGTACCTGCGCGCGGAACAGGCGACCTACCGCGACGGTCAGATGTTGCTGACGGGTGTCACTGTTCGCAACGCGCACGACGGCGCCACGCGCTTCGTCGAGGAAATGGTCTGGCCGACCGCGATGCCGCTCGACAGCCTCACGCTCAGCCTGGTGCATCCCAGCGAGCTGTCGATTCGCGTGATGGGCGGGTTCTTCGACAACTCGTCCTTCAGCTACTGGCCGCTTTCGCTCTACCGGGTGTGGTATCACGAGCGTATCTCGGCCGCCTTCACGCCCCTGCTCCTTCTGGCCCTGCTGGTCATGCTGGCCCAGGGTTTCCAGCTCCGCCGCAGTCTGGGCGGGCTGGTGCTCTCCAGTTTTGCCCACGGCTTTGGCTACTTTATCCTGGACCGTGCCTGCCTGGCGTTGGGCGAGGCCGATCTCTTGCCCCCAATGCTGGCGGCCTGGGGACCCAGCCTGGTGTTGTTGCTGGGATCGACCGGTTACGCCTTTCGCCATGAAAGCCTGTTTGGCCCCAGCTTGAGCCTGCGCTCGCCCTCGGCGGTTCCGAGCGAGGGCCAATGAACGAAGGAGGAAGGATTTGAGTGACAAGGCCGGCGAGGCGTCGCCGCTAAGATTCTCGATCGTTGGGCGCTTCGAGACCAAGGTCTGGACCAAGCTGCCTGGCGAGCGCCTGCGCCGCCAACTGGCACAGCAGGGCATCACCGAAGAGGTCGAAGAAAAGGCGCTCCCCAGGGAACCCGGTGCGGTTCTGCTGCTGCGCGCCGATGCGGTGCTCGATGGCCCTGTCCTGGCCGGCCTCGTGGCCGCGCCCAATGTGCTCTTGAGCGCCAGCGACCCGGCCGAACGAGCCGCCCTGGCGATTCACGCGCCGGCGGGCCTGGCCTCCGCGGCGGCGGCGGTGTTGCGGGCGGGGACCGCCCAGTGGGCGCCGGAGCCGCTTTATCGCGCCGATCCGGAGGCGCTCTGTTCAGCCTATTGGAAGGGCCTGCGCAAGAAGGAAATCCCCTATGCCCTGCGCCTCACCCCGGACAACCGACAGGCCGTGGAGTGGCGCATGTTCATGGGAACCTACAAGGGTGCCACCGATTTCGTCACCAAGTGGCTCTGGCCGCGCCCGGCCTTTTACGTGACCAAGATCTGCGCCGCCACCGGCCTGACACCCAACTTCGTCACTTTCCTATCGCTGTTGCTCGTGCTCGGAGCCCTCTATGGCTTTTGGATCGGCCTTTGGCTGCCGGCCCTGGCCGCCGGCTGGCTGATGACCTTCCTCGACACCGTCGACGGCAAGTTGGCTCGCATCACCCTGACCTCCAGCAAGTTCGGCAACGCCTTCGACCACGGTATCGACCTGGTCCACCCGCCCTTTTGGTATGTCGCCTGGGCGGTCGGTCTGCAGGCCAGCGCGCATCCCTTGAGCGACAGTTTGCTGTGGTGGTCGCTCGGCACGATCCTGGCCGGCTACATCCTGCAGCGGGTCCTCGAGGGCCTTTCGATCCTGTTCTTCGACATCGAGATTCACATCTGGCGGCCGATCGACAGCGCGTTCCGCCAGATCACCGCGCGGCGCAATCCCAATCTGGCCCTGCTGACGCTCTTTACCCTGGCCGGCCGGCCCGACTGGGGCTTCCTGGCGGTGGCGATCTGGACCGGTGTCTGTCTTCTGCTGCACGGTTTGCAACTGCTGCAGGCCCGGATTGCCTGGCGCCGTGACGGTGCCTTGAAATCCTGGATGGCCCAGGGCTGAAGCGGCACATGGCGCGGCGCATCGGCGTTATCGAAAATCCCCGCAGCCAGCGGAACAAACGCAACCTCTCCGGCCTGGAAGACGCCTTTCGCGGCGAATCGGACCTGCTGTACCGCCGCCTGGAGGGCATCGAGACGCTGTCCGCGCTCCTGCGCGATTTTGCCGCCGCCGAGGTCTCTCTGCTGGTGATCTGCGGTGGGGATGGAACGATTCAGGCCACGCTCACCAGGATCTTCGAAGAAGATCCTTTCGCCACGCAACCCGACCTTCTGCTGCTGCCTCGCGGCATGACAAACATGACCGCGGCGGACGTCGGTTATCGCGGCACCGGGCATGGCATGGTGGCCCTGCTGCGGGACGCCTTGGCAAATCCCATCGATAGCCGCCGCTTGCGTCGCCGCCGGGTTCTACGGGTGGAGAACCCCCGGGACCATTCGCCGCAACACGGCCTGTTCTTCGGCGCCGCCGGCATCACCCGGGCAATTCATGCCTGCCGCGCGAACGTCCATAGCCTGCATATCGAAGCCGAGGCCGCCAACGGTTTGACCCTGGTATCTCTCTTGGCCAAGTGGCTGCTGGGCGGCAGGCGCGAGAACGCCGTGGTCCATGGCGACGACATCACCGTGACGGTCGACCAGGGCCCACCGCGGCGCGGATCCGAACTGGTGGTACTGGCAACGACGCTCGAGCGTCTGGTGGTCGGGTCGCGGCCCTTCTGGGACGATGGGTCGGGCGACTTTCATTTCACCCTGGTGGGCTATCCACCGGCCCGGCTGATCGGCTCGCTCTGGTCCTTGCTCTATGGCGGCGCCGATCGCCAATTGCCGGACGCCTATCGTTCCCTGGCGGCGCGGCGGGTCAGCCTTGAAATGACCTGTCCCTTTACCCTGGATGGCGAGATCTTCGAGGCCGTGCCGGGACAGCCAGTGATCCTCACCGCGCCGGGCGAAGCGCGCTTCCTCCGCGGTTGAGCGATGTCCGACCGCCACCCCAGCCGAGACGACCCACCCGACCAGGGCCCGCCGCGAAGCCTCGAGGAACTGGTCGATCGAGAGCTTCGCGGCGGAGCTAATCGGACGCTTGCCGCCTCGACCGCGACCGATATCTCAGTCCTCGCGGAAGCGGCGCGGGAGCGCCATGGCGCGGCCGTTGCAGCGGTGCTGTTCTATGGCTCTTGTCTGCGCGAGGAGAGCCTCGAGGACCGGGTCGCGGACCTCTATGTCCTGGTCAAGGACTACCGCCGCGCCTTCCAGAACCCACTCTCCGCCCTGGCCAATTGGCTCCTGCCACCGAACGTCTACTACCTGGAACAGGAACACGAGGGCCGCATCCTGCGCGCTAAATACGCGGTGCTGTCGCTGGCCGATCTGCGCCGCGCGACCGATGGGACCTGGCTGCATTCCTATGTCTGGGCCCGCTTCGCGCAGCCCTGCCATCTGGTCTGGGCCGACGATCCCACCGGCGAAGACCGAGTCGTTTCGGCCATCGCCGCATCGATCAGAACCTTGATCGCCGAGACCCGTCCCCTGCTCGCCGGCGACGCGCCCGCCGAGCTGCTTTGGACTCGTGCCTTTTTGGAAACCTACCGCAGCGAACTGCGGGCCGAGAGCGGCCACCGCCCGCAGCTCCTGGTCGCGCACGACCTGCCACGCTATCGCCAGGCGACGGCGCTGGCCGAGGCCGCGGGTCCCCCTGTGCGGCGCTCCAGGGCGCAGGCCGCCCGCCGTTGGGCCGGGCGGCGCATCGCCGGGAAGATTCTATCCGCGCTGCGCTTGATGAAGGCGGCCTTCACCTTCAGCGACGGCGCCACCTACATTCTATGGAAAATCGAGCGACATTCCGGTGTCACGCTGGAACTCACGCCCTGGGAAAAGCGTCACCCCATTCTGGCATCGAGCTGGCTCTTCTGGCGCCTCTACAAGAAAGGCGCGTTTCGCTAGGGTCTGTTGACAATTGCTGCCCAGGGAGCGTCATTCCGGATACCTCGGGCCACCCGCTCCTCACGCCACTCTCCAGGAGATCCCCGATCACTGACTTTTCGTTCCAAATCGAAGATTTGGAGAAAAGCCGCGTCCGGGATGACCGCGATTTGTCAACAGACCATAGAGCCCTGAGGGTTTAACCGTGCCGATCGCGGTCAGGCGATAGCCGCCGCCCCGCTCGTCGACTCGGTGACCGAGTGGCCCAGTCCGACACGTCCCGCGACCCGTTCGAAGATTTCGCAGATCTCGTCGATCTGTTCGGGCGTGTGAGCCGCCGACACGCTACATCGCAAAAGCGAGGCGCCGTTCGGCGTTCCGGGCGGGATTGCCAGGTTAACGTAGACACCAGACTCCAAGAGACCGTTCCACATGGCAATCGCGCTTGCCTCATCGGGAAGGCGAACCGCGATAATCGGGCTGGGATCGGCACAGATTTCAAGGCCGACGGACGAGATACCGGCATGGGCCTGGCGGGCGTTCTGCCAAAGACGGTCGCGCAGGGCCGGGCGGTTGCGAATCTGCCGAATGGCCTCTCGCACCGTCGCCAGAGACGAGGGCGAAGACGAGGCGGTGAACATGAACTGGCGGCTGCAGTAACGCAGGGTCTCGAACTTAGGATGGCTGGAGACCACGAAACCGCCAATCGCACCGAGGCTCTTGCTGAAGGTCCCGGTGATGAAGTCGACCTTGTCCAACACGCCCTGCTCGGCCGTCAGGCCACGGCCATCCGGGCCAAAGCCGCCCAGGGAATGGGCCTCGTCAACCAGCAGCGAGACGCCGTGTTTCTTGGTCACGGCGGCGAACCGGTCGATCGGCGCCACATCGCCGAACATCGAATAGATGCTCTCGATGATCACCAGCTTGCCGACATCTTCGTCTTTCACGCGCTCGAGGCGGCGGTCCAGATCGGCCGGATCGTTGTGACGGAACCGAACCAGAGTGGCGCCACTGAGCTTACAGCCGTCATAGATCGAGGCATGGGAATCGGCGTCGAGGAAAATGATATCCTTCGGCCCGGCGAGGCCCGCTATCGTGCCGAGATTGGCCTGATAGCCGGTCGGGAACACCATGGCGGAGCTGTAGCCGATAAAGGAGGCGATCTCGTCTTCCAGATCGCGGTGGACGGCGTAGGTGCCGTTGGCGATCCGCGATCCCGTGGTGCCGGTCCCCTGCTCGCGCAGAGCCCGCACGCCGGCCTCGATACAGTCCGGATCGAAAGTCAGGCCCAGATAGTTGTTGGTGCCGAAGAGAATGACCTTCTTGCCGTCGACGATGGCCTCGGTCCCCGAGACAATCTTCTCCATCGGCACGCCAAAGGGGTCGCGCCCAAAATCCAGAAGCTTGCGGTGGCGTCCCGCAACAATGTCGTACTTGCTCAACAGATCCATAACTAAGCCTTGACTGTGTTGTGACTAACCAAGCTGCTTTTGAACCACCGATGCCAGGTCCTTTGGCGAAGACACGTCTTCCAGCAGATTGATTGGAATGTCGATATCGAATTTCTCTTCGATCTCCATCACCAAATCCATCTGTCCCACGGAATCGATTTCCAGCTCCGTGGTCAAGTTCGTATCGGGACCAAGGACGATCCCAGTCTTGTTATGCGGCTCCAGCAGCGCACAGATCTCTTTGCAGAGTTCACCAGCATCTTCAGCCATGATACGACTTTGGATCCCTTAACAGACCACTGCGTGCGAGGATGCCCCCTTATGAGAACCCGGAGCCTTGCCGAACCCCATTCCCCGTTTCATTTCAGCAAGTTCCAAGCTCGGTACCAATCTATCGTCCGAGCAAATCCTTCTTCAAGCGTGACCTGAGGCCGCCAGGCGGTCAGTTCCTGAAGGAATGGGCTTTCGCAGACCCAGTCGTCAACGAAAATTTCCCTCACTTTTTCGGGGCTTAGCACTGATTCTCGCCCCACAAGTCCGGTAACTGTGTAACTTAATGCAGCAAAAAGTGATAGTATTTCCTGGGGCAGCGCGACGACTTTGATCGGCCGGTCCAGCACCGTCGCGGCCCGCGAAGCCATCTCGCCCCAGGAGTAGCCGGCCGCCTCCCCGTCATGGATCGAACTGCGCAGACCCGATACCAGCCCCCCCTCGGCCAACAGGGCCAGCCCCTGAGCCAGATCCTGAACGTGGATCAGCGAAAACCGGTGACCGCCGCCGGCCGGCGCGATCAGGAAGCCGCGCCGCATCTGTTGGAATAGCGGCAAGGTCGCCCGGTCGCCCTGCCCATAGACGGCCGGCGCCCGGAGTACGTGCCAATGCAGCGACGTGCCGGCCTCTTCCACCAGTTGCTCCGCATGGCGCTTGCTGCCGGCGTAGGACGAAATTCCCGCCTCGCGCGCCGCCAAGGAGGACAGCAGGACAAAGCGCGGCGGCGCTATCCGGCCGGCGACGGCCTCGAGCAGCCGCGCCGTTCCAGCCCCATTCACCGCCTCGAAGTCCGTTGCGCGCCGCGCCTTGATCAGACCCGCCAGATGCAAGACCACCTCGCTGCCGGCCACCAGGTCGCGCAGTGCCGCGGTATCTTCCAAACTGCCGATAACCGGCGTGATGAAAGGCGACGCCAGCAGGTCGCCAGTCAGTCGCTGGCGATCCCGGACCAGCAAACGCAGATGCCAACCGCGGTCCAGCAGGGCATCCACCAGATGACGCCCGACGAATCCGCTGGCCCCTGTGAGTGCTGCGACACGGGCCACCTCGGCCTCCTAGCGGATAGAATCCAACAGCCCGGTTCCGGGAGGCCCGCTCAGATTGTCGGGGCCGGCGCCATGTTGTCCGGCTGGACCGTCGTCTCGGGCGGGTCTTCGAGCATATCCTTCAACAGACCTGCTTCGAAGTCGACCTTCACCGCCGCCCGGCTGAGCTTGCCCGATGAGGTGTAGGTCAGACTGCGCGGTCGGACAACGACCACCCGGCATATGACGCCGTTGGCCTGTTGGACCGTCGCGGCGATGCTCTTGCGCAACGCCTCGATGGCCTCGGGATCGGTGACCCGCGACTGTACCACCACCACGATGCTTTCACCGCCGTCCGGACCCTCCACGGAGAAGCAGGCGACATCGCCGACCCGCGGCCCATCCAGGGATTCGATGGCCCACTCGATATCCTGGGGCCAGATGTTGCGGCCATTGTGGATGATGAGATCCTTGCCACGGCCGGTAATCACCAGCTCGCCATCGACCTGGTAACCCAGGTCCCCGGTATCCAGCCAGCCTTCGGCGTCGAGAACCTGTGCGCTGCGCTCCGGATCGCCGAAGTAGCCGCCCATGACGCTGGCACCCTTGACCATGACTCGCCCGACCCGGCGCTCGGGCTGAACTTCTCCCGCGGCGTCTCGAATCTCCACCTTGTGGTCGCGCAGCGCCCGGCCGCAAAAAACCAGGCGGCGAACCCGATCGGCCGATCCGTTGGTGCCGGCCGCCAAGGGCCTGGCTTCGCCGGTATCCGCCAAATGCTCGCGATCGATCGAATCGAGGATCGCCCCGCGGTCGCGCGACGGGAAGGTCACCGCGAGGGTCGCCTCCGCCAGGCCATAGCTTGGTAAAAAGGCATTGGCCGAGAACCCGACCTTGCCGAAGACCTCGGCGAAGCCTTCCAGGACGTCGGCTCGAACCATCTCACCGCCGATCCCCGCCACACGCCAGTGCGAGAGGTCGAGGGATTCGGCCTCCCCGGTCAAACCCCGACGCAGGCAGAGGTCGTATCCGAAAGTCGGACTGAAGGAAATCGTCGCGCCGTATTCGCTTATCAACTTCAGCCAGACCAAAGGCCGGCGGGCGAATCCCGCCGTCGAGAGATAGTCCACGGAGATCTGACCCATCATCGGGCCCAGGAAAAACCCGACCAATCCCATATCGTGATAGAGCGGCAGCCAGGAGGCGCTGCGATCGCCCCGTCGCGCGCCCATGCCCTCGACCAGCATGCCGCGGGTGTTGGTGGTCAAGGCTTTCTGGGTAATCAAGACACCCCGTGGCGCGGTCGTGCTGCCCGAGGAGTACTGAATGTAACAGGGATCATCCTTGGCGAAGGGCCGCAGATCGCCGCCCTGTGGGGCCTGGGCGCGAAACGCCTCGAAACTCGCCAGATCGAGGTGCAAGCCCTCGGCCGCATCGCCCAGCGAACCCATCAAGTCCCGCGGGCCCAAGGCCAGTGCCGCGCCGGAACCCGAAAGCATGCCGCGCAGCCGCGTCACGTAGGCCCGCTTTGCACCCATGTGGATGTTGAGCGGCAGGGGCACGGGAACCACGCCGGCATACTGGCAAGCGAAGAAGAACACCGGAAAATCCGGACAGGTCTCGGCGAGCAGGGCGACGCGCGTGCCCTTCTCCAAGCCGCTGGCCACCAGGCCGCAGGCGATATCGCGGGCCCGTTCGTCGATCTCGCGGTAGGTCATGGCCGCGGTGAGCTGGCCGCGTGGCGAGAAGAAGTTGCATCCCGTGTCGCCGCGGGCGGCATAGGTCAAGGCCTCGGGCAGAGTCTCGAATTCGCCATAGATCGGCGGCAGGTGCGCGGTATCGGTTGCGGTCGCGGACGTCATCGAGATTCTGATCACCTAAGCTTCGTGGCGTTGATCGGCTGATAGCACAATGCATCAGGAAGTGCGACTCGATCCAGGTCCCACGGCGAAAAGTCGCGCCTTATTAAGCGAGAGGAGCGGTCTTTTCAACAGCCCGCATGCCTTCGCCTCACCGTTCAGGGGAGATGGCGCTCTCCTACGCAAGCACCGATTGCCAACATTCTATTCCCTGCCGGACCCCTTTCGGTCCCGGCGGCATCCGTGGCCGGGACTTGCGTCATGTGGGGGTCCTGGCATCCTAGTCAAGGCCAGCACATTTACTGGCAAACAAATTATGTGCGTCGCCGTCATGCCGGTAGTGACCCTCAGCGGATCGGACCATCGCCCGCCGGACACACCCAGGCAAGGGGCAGATGTTCGACCCGACACCGGTGGCTAGCCCCTATGGCCGCGGAGAGGAGCGACCGATGAAGGCCAGAGGGGCCGTGGCCTGCGGGCATCCCGAAACCGCCAGTGCGGCAGCCGAGATTCTGGCCGAAGGCGGCAACGCCTTCGATGCCGTTCTCGCCGCTTTTGGGGCGGCGGCGGTCGCCGAACCGGTGCTCGCCTCGCTCGGTGGCGGCGGCTTCCTCATGGCACAGCCCCATGACGGCCCGGCCCTGGTCTACGATTTTTTCGTCGACACGCCGCTGCGGTGGCGCCCGTCCGGCGAGCTCGATTTCTTCCCGGTTCATGCCGATTTCGGCGTCACGACCCAAGAGTTCCATATCGGTCTCGGGGCAACGGCGATACCCGGCGCGGTCAAGGGTCTCTTCGCGATTCACCGGGACCTCGCCAGCCTGCCGATGGCCCGCCTGCTCGAGCCGGCCATTGCCCTGGCGCGCGAAGGATCGGCGGTGCGTCCCATCGACGCCTACCTTTTCACCGTCGTGGCGCCCATCCTGATGGCCCGGCCCGAAGTCAGGGCGCTCTACTGCGACGAGGCAGACCGCCTGTTGACCGCCGGCGCGAGGATGAAGCAGCCGGATCTCGCCCAGGGCCTGGAAGCCTTGGCGCGCGAGGGTCAGGATCTGTTCTACCGCGGTGCCTTCGCCCAGCGCCTGATCGAAATCTGCCGGAGCGGCGGTGGGCAGATTACCGCGGCGGACCTGGAGCGCTATCGGGTCGCGCGGCGCCCTCCCCTGCGGCGTTACTACGGCGGCTGCGAAATCCTCACCAATCCGCCGCCCTCCGCCGGCGGAATCCTGATCGCGCTGGCGCTCGACCTGCTGGCTGCCGCCGGCCTTGATCGGCTGGGGCCGCTCGAGGGCGGGGCCCTGCTCGCCCGGGTCATGACCGCCACCGGGCAGGCCCGGCGCGATCTCGGCCTCGACCAGCGCCTGGCCGGCGACCCCGATGGCACCATGGCGGCCCTCGCCGATCCGGACCTGGTGGCACGCTATCGCCAGGAGGTATTGCCGCACCGGTCCGCCCAGCGCGGCACGACCCATATCTCAGTGGTCGACACGGCGGGCAATCTCGCCGCCATGACCCTGTCCAACGGCGAGGGCTGCGCCGAGATTCTGCCGGGCAGCGGGATCGTGTTGAACAACATGCTCGGCGAAGAAGACCTCAATCCCTCCGGGTTCCACCGCGGCGATACCGGCCAGCGTCTGTCCTCCATGATGGCCCCCAGCCTCGCCCATCTGCCGGACGGTTCGCTCGTGGCCCTGGGGTCCGGCGGATCGAACCGTATCCGCAGCGCGATCCTGCAGGTCCTCTTGCGCCTGATCCACGACGAGGTGGCGCTGCCCGACGCCGTCGCCGCCGCCAGGCTCCACGTCGAGCGCGGCCAGGCGAATCTGGAGCAGGGGCTGCCCGAAGGTCTGGCCGGGCTCATGGAAGAGCAGGGTCTGGAGGTTATCGATTGGCCGGCCGGCAACCTCTTCTTCGGCGGCGTCCATGCCGTGATGCGCCACCCCGACGGCCGATTCGAGGCCGCCGGCGATCAGCGACGCGGCGGTGTCGGGCTGGTGATCAAGTAGCCGGTGAACTGGCCACGGAGGCCGCAGGTCGCCCTAAAACTTGCGCGCCTGCACCACGACCGCGCGGATCTCAGCCTCGCCCAGCGCCATCATGGCCTCGAGCCGCTGCAGGCCGGAGACCAGCACGTAGCGTTCCTTGTCGTCGTCGCGACGCACCTGGATCGCCTGCTGCTGGCCCTCTTCGAGGATCGACTCGGCGATGGCCTCGACCCGCGCCGGGTCGATTTCCTGTTTTCGCTTCACCGGCACGTAGATCTCGGCGACTGGAATCTCGACTTCCTTCATGGAGGGCCCTTCAATATACGCTGCGCCGGATGAGATTAAGCGCCAGGAGCGTCAAGGCCAAGAAAATCAAACGCCGGAACAGTCGCTCGTCGATGCGCCGGCGCAAGCCTCTGCCGAGCCGCATGCCCGCCAGGGCCGCCAGGGCGACGACGGCTGACTGCAGCGCGCGCTCGCCGGTCAAGACGCCGAGCGAGGAAAAGGCGACCAGCAAAACCAGGGAGCCCGCCGTCCAGAGCACGCCGATGGTGGCCACGAAGACCTCTCGCGGCAAACGCAGCGCGGTGAGGTAGACCGTCAGAAGCAGACCGAACGAGGTCGTCACGCCGCCAATCGCCCCGGAGACCAGTGCCGTGGCGACGCCCAGAGGCCGTTCCCAGCGGACGCCGAGCGATATCCGCCAGGGCGACAGGTCGAGGATGACCGCGGCCAGGACCGCGAGTGCCAGCACCAGCAGCAAGAAGTCCGGGTCGGCGCCGGCGAGGGCGAGGGCGCCGCCCACGATGCCGACGGCCAGGGCGATCATCACGGGCCAGAAGCGGCGCAGCACGACAGCCGTGTGGCCCCCGTCGGCGGCCTGCCAGATGTTCGCCGCGATGATCGGAAAGACCATCAGGGCCGCGGCCTTCTCGACCGGCATGAAGGCGGCCATGAGGGACATGGCGACAACCGGCATGCCAAAGCCGATCGTGCCCTTGATCAGGCCCCCGATCAGGACCGCGGCCAAGGCGCCGGCAAGCTCCGGCGTAAAGAGCGCGATCATCCGGTGATCCCACGCCGGATCAGATTGAGCCCGGCTACGAAAAGCGCCAGCAGAACCAGCCTGCGGAACAGGGCCGGATCGGCGCGCCGCCGCAGCGCGCGGCCGGCCGCCATGCCGAGCAGCGCCGGCACCACTGCCAGGGCCGACCAGAAAGCCAGATCCAGGGTCAGGACCCGCACCGCGCTGAAGGCGACGAGCAGGTAAATCGACCCGGCCGCCCAGACCACGCCGGAGACCGCGATGAAGCGTTCCTTGGGCAGGCGAAGGTTATGCAGATAGGCCGCCAGCAGGGTGCCGTGGGACGAGGTGAGGCCGCCCAGCAGACCGCCCGCGAAGCCGGCGGCGGCATGCCAATAGGGTTCCTGCCGCGGCGGGATGGTCATGGGCAGCTTGACCAGATCGAGCACCACGTAGCCGACCGCCACCAGACCGAGGATAACGAACAGCGGCGCGTGGTCGATCTCCACCACCAGATAGGCGCCGCAAGCGATGCCGAGGCCCAGGGTCGCGATCAGGGGCCAGAGGCGGACGAAGGCCTCGCGCGCCCGTCCGCCATCGAGCGCTTGCCAGAAGTTCGTCACCACGATCGGCAGGGTCACCAGGGCCAGGGCCATCTCGACGGTGGTGACGCTGGCCAGCAGGCCCATGGCAACCGGCGGCAGGGCGAAACCGGTGATCCCCTTGGCCAGGCCGGCCAGCAGCAGGCCGCCGAAGAGGACGATCAACAGGGGTGTCTCCAGCAGTACGGGGAACTCCAGAGCGATCTCACTCACCTCCAACCAGCGGGGCCGATGGCGGGACCGCGCCGCGCCGCGCCAATGAAAAGGGCCGTGTCACGTCCCCCAGTGGGAGACGATGACACGGCCCTTTGCAAGCTCGAACGCAGCGCCGTGAGGCGTCAGGCCGCCCGGGTTTCACCCCGCGTCTTGGTGATGTAGGCACGTGCGCAATGTTCTTCGCAGTAAGGCTTGCCCGAAACCGACTCTGCACCGCAGAAGTGGAATCCGGGATCGCCCGGATCGCCCTGCGGCCAGAGACAGCCCGGGCCGGAGCCGGCACGGCGCGGCAAGGGACGCGGCCGCTCGCGCTGCACCGGCTGCAACACCGGCTGCGGCGTGGTGATCGGCTCGCGCACGACCTTGACTTTGGGTTTGGCCGATTGGTCACGTCGGATCGGCGAGGGTCGCGACTTGAGTTTCAAACGGTGCGCCTTACCGACGACCGAATTCTTCGAAACACCAAGTAGTTTGCCGATTTCCGAGGCGCTCTTTCCCGAATCCCACAGGTTCACAAGCTGCTCTACGCGCTCATCGGTCCAAGTCATCAACTATCTCCTTATTAGGCACACGATATCGCGATACGCCCTATATATGGACGCAATCTTTATCCAATTCACAATATCAAGTGTACTTCCCCCTGTCGAGTCGCCCGAAGGCCGAACTTCTATAGCAGCGGCCTTGGGTCTCTGTCCCTGTGGAAAAGGCGCAAACCTGGGGACCAATCGTTTAAACCCTTTCGCAATAAGGGTCTTTTTCGTAACCCCTGGGTATCATTTCGTAACGATTTCGTATCAATCGAGTGCCACCAGCTCCCAGCGCCGGGTCCGGCCCGTGGTGTCGAAGGACTCGAACTTCACCACCCACCCCAGACTCGGGGCATACCAGAGACGCTGCTCTCCGCGCCAGTCGCTGTCCGCGGACGACACCCGCCGGCGCACAACAAAGCAATCGAAGCTTCCGGCCGGCGTGACGACCGCCTCGGTGCCAACTACCAGGATCTCGTTCTGCCAGGCTTTATTCCCCCTGGTGATGGAAAAGCTGATGCCCTTGCCCTTCTCCAGTGGGTAAATCCGCTTCAATGGCCCCCCTGTCGCGCTCAGGCCGGCCTGCAGACAGTCGGGGCAGAAATGGGTCAGACTCTCGTTGATTTCCCCCTGCCAGCTCCAGCGCACCACCAGGCCGTTGGGCTTCTTCACGATGCCCAGGCGCCGGTTGCCGGTCTCCAGGTCTTCGAAGGTCAGGCGGGTGCCCGCCGGCGGCACGGCAAAGGGCGCCGGCGCCAAGACCGGGCTCTCGGCGGCGTGGCCGGACGTGGGTGCGAGGACGAAACAGGCGACGAGGGATAGAGCGAGGAAAAGGCGGATCACGGCGCATCCAGACCAGGACAATCAAGGCCGGCGACCCTAGCTCAAGTCCCCACGGCAAGCCAGCGCCGCAAGCGGACAGGGACGCGGACTCCCAAGGCAGGCTTCGCGACCATCAGAGCCGCAGTACGATTCGCGCCTACACAGGCTCGACTTCTGCCTCTAAACTGCCAGATGAACCCGCGCATCGACTAAGATGAAAGAGACGACCCGATGCCCGAAAAACGCAGTGACGCTGGCGAAGCCTTTCGCGATATTTGCGTCGAGCGCACGGCGCCCTCCGTCGGCGCGGAGATATCGGGGCTCGATCTGTCGGGGCCCCTGACCGACGGTCAAGCGCGGGAGTTGCGCCGGGCGCTGGGCGAATTCGGGGTCATCTTCTTCCGCAATCAGTCGCTGGCGCCCGCCGATCACCTGGCCTTCGCCAAACGATTTGGCGCCATCAACGTTAATCGGTTCTTTCATCCCGTCGAGGGCTTCCCCGAGATCGCGAACGTCCAAAGGCAGCCCGACGAAAAGGGCGCGACCGGCTGGTACTGGCATACCGACCACTCCTACGACCAAGCGCCGGCCATGGGCTCGGTGTTCGTCGCGCGCGAGGTCCCGCCGGTCGGCGGCGATACGCTTTTCGCCGGCATGGCGGCCGCTTACGACGCCCTGTCCGACGGTCTCAAGTCCGTGCTGGAGGGACTCGCCGCCTGGCATTGCGACATGGTCAGCCCGGAGGTTGGCGATCCCCGGCTTCACGCGACCTTCGGCGCCCGCTTGCAAGGACTGGACGAGGCCGGCATCCGGGCCAAACACCCGGTGGTCATCCGGCACCCGATCTCCGGTCGCAAGGTGCTCTATGTGAACTCGGGTTTCACCGAGGGCATCGACGGCTGGCATCCGGCCGAATCGAAAGCGCTGCTCGAGTTTCTCTATGCGCACAGCGCCCAGCCCCAGTTCACCTACCGGCATCGCTGGCGTCAGGGCGATGTGGCCTTCTGGGACAATCGGGCAACCTGGCACTGCGCCCTGGACGACTGCTTCGGCTATCGACGCATCATGCATCGAGTCACGGTGGAGGGCGAAGAGCTACAACCGGCGCGAATGAACCAGCGCGCTGTGCGCTAGCGCCATGGCCTCATAACCGCGGAGCCAAAGCCGGATACGCTTGTCCGGTTAGCCTCGGAAGGCCGACTTCAGTCCGAGTGAGACGTCCGTCTCGGTGTGACCGAGACTGGTCTTCAGACAAACTGTGTGGCGAGGTCCTTCGGTCGCACCCGCGAATCCTGATCGCGGCCGGCGGTACCGGACTCCCTGCTGCGATCCAAAGTGTTTGTTCCTTGCCCGTTACTGAAGGAGGTGGACGGTGATCAGTTGCACGTCTTCAGTCGCTTCGAACGACAACTCCTCACACCGGACGAGATCGCCGTCCCGGACCGTTTGACCGTTGGCAATGCCCTCGCCCCTGGTGACATAGGCCAGGACTTCGCTGCTTACGGTGATGTGCTGGCCTTGCTTGAGAAGCGAAACGTCTATGATGGTTTTCGCCGGAAAGGTCTGGTCCTGATCTTCTGTTCCGCCGTAGATGCGGGCGACTTTTCCCCACTCGGCCTCGTAGAGCTTATAGCCAGTGGTCTCGCCGGGAACTTCCGGCAGCACCCAAAGCTGGATCATCCGATTCTCCTCGTTGTCCGGATTGACCTCGTTGTGCAAAAAGCCTTCTCCACCCGCCCGTTGCACCTGCACGTTAAGACCCGAAAGTTCCCGACCATGCTCCAGGGATCCTTCATGCGCGATCCGCCCCTAGACCATGACTGAGATGACATCCACTTCCTTGTGGCCGTGCATCCCGGTTTCGCCCTTCGGCAGGAAGCGCGCATCAGCCAGGTAAATGAATTTCCCGATCCCGGCCCAGGTGCCGGGGTCGGCGCGGGTCCCGAAAGCACTGGGGTCCATGACCAGGCGATGCTCGCGCAAACCCGCAAAGCCGCCCCGCGGAAGATCATCGCGGTGAAGAATGTCCATTCCTTGTCTCCGTGTTTTCGTCCTGAACGGTTTGAGATCCTCCAAGACGGCACCCATGCGAGTCCTTGCCCTTCAGGCACGAGATGGTTCACTCGTCCTCGATAGCCGCGTAAAGCTCGCCGAGGACACCGAGGATTTCCGGGCCGGGATCCTTGGACCAGTCAGCCACCATCTCGGAAAGTATCTGGATCGTGCTGGCGACGTGGACGCCAGCCTGGCGCATGCGATGCAGGGCAAACTCGTTGCCTGCCTTTGTACCGGAACCAGAGGCGTCCGCGATCACCTGTACCTCGTAGCCATCCTCGACGGCACTCAGGGCTGGGTAGACAACACAGACCTCTGTCAACAGACCGGCCATGATCAGCTTCTTGCGGCCGGTCGCCTTTACGGCTCCCGCGAAATCAGGGTCTGCCATCGAATCGACGGTACCCCCACGCTTGACACGTGCGGCGAAGACATCGGGCAAGATTTGCTCGAGCTCCGGAAAAAGAGGCCCTTGGACATCCATCTGGGTTTCCTGACTGCTCGTCATCACCACTGGCATGCCTGTGGCTTTGGCCGCTTTGGCCAGCGCGAGAGCATTGCGCTTCATCTCTTCCCTCGAGCCGGAATGCATCCAGCCCGCGGTTCCGACCTGATGGTCAATCAGCAGCATCGCGGCGTTGTCGGCATTGTATCGTTCATGGGGCATCGTTCGCGGTCCTCAATGTCCGGACTTCCCCGCTCGTCCCTTGGACGGCGGTGCTGTCCCTACTCATCAGAGGGACTTGGGGGTGTTCGATCATTTAGATAAGATGCGAGAATCAAGACAGTTTGTTCTATTTGAGGAACAATCATCGATGATCGATCTGAACGACATGGCGATTTTTTCCAAGGTGGTGGACCAGGGCGGATTCTCGGCGGCTGGGCGGGCCTTGGGAATGCCCAAATCCAAGATCAGTCGGCGAGTGGCCGCGCTCGAGGAATATCTTGGCGTGCGCTTGCTGGAGCGGACTACCCGAAAAGTGCAGATATCGGAGGTCGGCGCGATCTTTTACCGGCACTGCAAGCGCATTCAGGAAGAGGCCGAACACGCCAGCGTTTCGGTGAGCCAGATGCTGGAAAGCCCCCGGGGACTGCTTCGCATCGGCGCTTCGGTCACGACCGGCCAGCATCTTCTCAGCCCGCTGATGGCCGAGTTCATGGCCCGCTATCCGTCGGTAGACCTCGAAATTGTCTTGTCGAACCGGCGCATCGACATACTCGAAGAAGGGTTCGATCTTCTCATTAGGATTGGCAAATTGAAGGATTCAACCTTGATCTCAAAACGCCTGGGAGAAAGCCGGTTCTACCTGTACGCCAGCCCGGCGTATCTGGAGGCTCGGGGTGTTCCAGCAGATCCGAGCGACCTTGCCGATCATGTTTGCTTGACGATGAGTGACGTCCCGTCGCCCACAAGTTGGCGCCTCGTCGGTCCGCATCCGACGCACAGGATTGCCATCAGACCGCGACTAGGCATCAACGATTTTCCCTCACTGCGCCAGATCGTAGCGGACGGTGGTGGGATCACTGCCCTGCCAAGTTACTTAAGCACCGAGCTTGAGCGACAAGGCCGGCTCGAGCGGGTCCTTTCAGATTGGTCGCTGCCGCCTGTCGAATTCCATGCGCTCTACCCCAGTCATCGTGGAGCCACGCCAAAAGTCCGGGCGTTCCTCGATTTTCTCGGTGAGAAGATCGGCCATAGACTACGCAGCGAGATATGAGCACAGACCCTCTCACCAAACGCGATCAGGCGCAGGTCCTGGGGACCACGGGTTCCCACTGACGCTCGAAGACGAGGGCGCCGTTTTCCCGCACCTCGACCCGGCCAAAGAGCCGGTAGTCGGTCGCGGACGAGGTCAGTTCGGCGGTGCCGGTGACCTCGACGGTCCAGCCCTCCCGCACGACCCGGAGCCTATGCTCGACACGCGAAGAGGCACTGCAGGGGTCGTCCTGGGAGATTCGGTGACGGGCCTTGGATTCGAAGCCGAACTCCAACGCGATCTTCTCATGGAACACCGCCTTGTAGGGTTGGTGCCAGACAAGGGTCCGGGCGTTGGTTCCGGCATCGCTCGATGTCCGGCGTTCGAGTGGTGGCGAGGAAAGCGCGACGAAGCTCGGCTCGATGTCGGCCGGATTGGCATCGACGAAAGAGACCGGATCTTCGGGGGCGGATGTCCGGCACACCGGAAGGGTCAGCTTGGCCTCTTCAAGGTGCAGGGCGAGGCGCGCGGGTTTGGGGCTTGGCCAAACAATCGGCCAGTAGGAACTCGACAGCGCCAAGCGAATGCGGTGGCCCTTCTCAAATCGGTAGGCCGTGTTGGGAAAGCGAAGGACGAACGACCTCACCTCGCCTTTCACGAGCTCACGCGGGTCCTGACCCTTCTCGTCCAGGGCCAGATTGCGCACCGCATAGGTCACCCGGGCGACATCGCCGGTCGCCGGCACATCGTTCAGCCGCGCGACGAGGACCGCGAGAGGCTGATCGGACTCGAGCGCCACCGAAAACCCGACCGACCCCACGATCTCCAGCGCGTTTTCCAGGGGGTCGGTTTCAAACACCAGCGACAGGGCGTCGTCGTCCTGTTGCGCCAGCGGCAGCCCACCACGACGGCCGAAGTAGCCGGTATCCCCCGCCGCGGCGCCGACCGCCAGGGACCATGGTACAATCGCCGGCTCGGCGGAGCCGCGCGGCTCAGCGGCACCGCACGGCTTCGACCCCAGACGTCCGGGGGTCAGCCAGAAATCCCGCGGCGCCAGGTCCCCGTCCGGGTCTGGCGCAACCGCGGCCCAACGGCCCGAGCGATTGTCGATGACGTCTTGCGGCGCATCGTAGCCCTGGATCCAAACGCGCAGGCGCGGCGCCAGATCGACGCCGTTCGCCGTTCCCTTGAGCCAGCGGTCCCACCAACGCAGGGCCTCGCGCTGGAACCCTATGGCCGGTCCCGGCGCGGCGGCGTCGGGATAGTGGTGCCCCCATGGGCCGACGATTCCCCAGCGGTTCTCGGGGCTCTGGGCGAGCGCATTCATCACCGTGTTGCTGTAGCGGTCCGCCCAGCCGCCAATCAGCAAGGCCGGGCAGGTCGCGACACCGGGCCGTTCGTTGACCGCGCCCCAGCGCCAGTAGGCGTCGCGGGTCTCGTGGCGGACCCAGTTTTCGAGCGGAAAGCTCAGGCTCTCGAGCCTTTCCTGCCAGATAGGCCGCCACCCGGGCCCGACCGTCTCAGGGTCGGGCGGCGCCGCCAGGATCGCGGGAAGGGTCGCGCCCCATTCGACCGTGTCGGTCAGAATGCAGCCGCCCATATGATGGATATCGTCGTCGAAGCGGTTGTCGGTGGCGCAGACCGCGATGACCGCGCGCAACGCTTCCGGCTGGCGGGCGGCGGCCTGAAGGCTGCCGGTCCCGCCCCAGGAGGTTCCCATCATGCCGACCGAGCCGTCGCACCAGGCTTGCCCGGCGATCCAGTCGATGACCGTCAGCGCGTCGTCGAGTTCCGCCGCGCCATACATGTCGGTCATGACGCCTTCGGAATCCCCGGAGCCGCGCATGTCGACCCGCAGGCTGGCATAGCCGTGGCGGGCGAAGTAAGGGTGGTTCCTTTCGTCGCGTGCGCGCACCATGTCGCGCTTGCGGTAGGGAATGTACTCGAAGATCGCCGGTGAGGTTTCGCCGTCCGGCAGGACGGGCAGCCACAGACGAGCCGACAGGCGAATGCCGTCGGGCATCGGAATCCAGCAATGCTCGATCTCTCGAACGGGGCAGGTCCGATCCTGGAGGGCCATCATTGCGGTCTCGCGAAAGCGAACCGGGCGACCGCCTCGGGTGGCCGCCCGGCCGGACTCAGGATTAGTCGGTCACGGCGCGCGCCCGTGTCGTCCCCGGGGCGCCCCACCGTGGCGAAGAATAGATCAGCTCTTGAACCACCAGCGTCGGCCGAGCCGTCCGTCGTCCATGCGCCGGTTTCCGCTGACCGCGTCGTGCCCCAGCTTGTCGGACACGCCGTGCAGGAAGCTCGCGAAGACGGGAACGGTGGTGCCGCCCCGGTTGTGCAGTATTTCCTGCAGCTCGAAGTACATCTCCTTGCGTTTGGCCTGATCGCTTTCGCCGCGCGCGGCGTTCAGGACCGAGTCGAAACGCTCGTCGTTGAAGTGGGTGTCGTTCCAGGACGAGGTGGAGATGTAGGACGAGGTCAACATCCAGTCGACGGTCGGACGACCGTTCCAGTAAACGCAGCACCAGGGCGCCTTCAGCCAGACATCCGACCAGTAGCCGTCGCCGGGCACCTGATCGATGTTCACGTTGATGCCGCCGGCCTTCATCGATTCCTTCATGAGGACCGCCATATCGACGGCGCCGCTGAACGCGCCGTCGCTGGTCTTGAGCTCGAGGTCGATCGCGGTAAGGCCGGCTTTTTTCAAATGGAACTTCGAGCGGTCCGGATCGTACTGGCGCTGCGGCAGACTGTCGTTGAAGAACTGAATGCTCCGCCCGATCGGGTGATCGTTGCCGATATAGCCGAACCCGCCCAAAACCTTGTCCAGGATCTCCTCGCGCTTGATGCCGTACTTGACCGCGAGGCGGATGTGGTTGTCGGTAAAGGGGTCGGTGTCGGTGCGCATGGCGGTGGTGAAGTGCTGGCTGCCGGGGACGTCGAGGACCGAGAAGCCATCGATCGAGTCGAGGCGTTTGGCCGTCTTGGTATCAGGCTGGCCAATGACATCGACCGCCCCGGTGCGGAGCGCGTTCGACCGGGTCGCGGCGTCGGCGATGTTCACCAGTTCCACGGAATCGAAATGGCCCTGATCGTCGCGGTAGAAGTTGGCATGCCGCTTGCCGGTAAAACTCACGCCCGGTTCGTAAGCTTCCAGGGCATAGGGTCCGGTCCCGATCCCCGCCTTCCAGTCTGTCGTTCCTTCGGGCGCGATAACCAGGCCGAAGGACGACAGGTGGGACGGCAGATCGAAGTTGACCGATTTTTGGACCATGACCACACGATTGTCGCCATCCGCCTTGAGCTCCTCGAGGCTCGAGACGATCTGTTTGCCCTCGGCGAAGGTGTTGTCTTCGCTCAGGTGCTGGTTCAGCGACCAGATGACGTCCGCCGCGGTCAGCGTCTTGCCGTTGTGGAACTCGACCCCCTTGCGCAGGTCGAATGTCCAGGTCGTGCCGTCCTTCGAGGCGTCCCAGGTTTCCACGAGGCTCGGAACCGGTGTTCCCATGCCGTCGATCTCGGTCAGGGTGTCATGGCACAGCAGGATGGCCTGGGTCACATGATCGGTGCCGATCGATTTCAGCGGATCGAAGGTGTCGATCGTCGCGCCGCCATCGGTCCCGACACGGAGATGACCGCCCTTGCTCGCGGCGGCCTGGGCCGCGTCCGACCAAATCGAGGTGGCCAGCGCGCCGGCAACGCCAAGCGCCGCGGCACGTTCTAAAAAGTCACGGCGACTTATGGATGTGTCGCAAGCCAGGCCGCGGAGTTCGTCGATTTTGCCCTGATCCCGCATTGAGTCCTCCCTTCGTGATCAAATGCTTTTTTTGCTTCCGGTTGGCGCTTGCGGCCTCGCCAGGTCGCGGACCGCAAACGCGGATCCATGCCATAATTGCCCTACCCGGTTCCCCCCCATCGAGGCGGGGACCTTGAGAACAGCCATGGATTCACAGCGCAGTTTTTCACGATTTCCTGCATCGCGGTAAATTTTTTCGGAGGATCCATCGACTCTCGGACGGGCCCCTTCTAGGACGCCGCACCTTCGCCATAAGCAGTGGGTGTCTCGGCCCAGAGGTTCAGCGCGATGGAGACCCGGGTGCCGCTCTTCACCGCCTGTACCGCATGGGTCAGGGTGCCCCTGAAAGCCACCAGGTGATTAACGCCCGGGCTCATCAGGTGACGGTTGTCGATCACCAGCTCGCCGCCGGTAAAGGCCGCCGGCCCGGGATAGAAGACCGTCGAGATCAGCGGGTGACGGAGCGTCTTGGTCGACCAGAAAAGCCGCTCGTCCTTGTCCACATGAGGGTGCATGCGCGCGCCGGTCTCCAGGGCGTTGCTCCAGTACTCGACGCCGGCCAGGCGCGCCGGCCGGACCTTGTCGATCACCCGTTCGGCCAGGGTCTCCAGCGGGTTTTGTGGATGGGCCGGCCCGTCCCGCGGCCGCGCGTTCCAGAAGAAGGTCTAACGGTCGATCAGCCGATAGGCCGCCTGGGCCTCGCGCACGGCGGCCAGCAGCGCCGGGTCGTCGAGCAGGTCGTCCCACAGCGAAAACAACATCGGGTGTCGTCTCCTAAATGATGCCGCCGTTGCAGTGGATCACCTGGCCGGTGATGTAACTGGCGCCGGGCGAGACCAGGAACTGGACCAGGGCCGCGACTTCGTCCGGACGACCGGGGCGGCCCAGGGGGATCTTTTCGCTGAGCGCCTGAAGGTGATCCGGCACCAGGCCGTCGCCGGTGCCCTGGTCCTTCAGGATCAGGCCCGGCACCACGCAGTTGCAGGTGACGCCGCTGTCCGCCAGCTCCATCGCCAGGCCGCGGGTCAGCGCCTCGAGCCC
>JAJFGK010000041.1 GCA_021776195.1 Kiloniellaceae bacterium
CTAGGACCTCGGTCAGAATTAGTTGTAGTTCCTCCGGTCCCTGTTCGATCGCCTGCCTAAGCATGCGCAATTGGAAGGCCTTCGACTTCCTGTCTGAACCGGAGAAGTCCGGCAGGTGGCGGTTCACATTCAATGCTACAATGTCGAAGACCTTGCGCTCCGCCTCCTCGACAGCACCGACCGGATCCTGCTCGAAAGGATAGACCTTTTCGGCTTTCCACTGCTCGATCTCAGAGCGGGCCGACTCGATTAGGCGGTCGCGGAAGTAGTTTCTAATCTGATCCTGAGCGGATTCGTAGGACCCCTGAAGCGCCGGGTTCATTTCCGCGAGATCGAGAAGACCTCGTTCGTGGAGCAGAGACACATAGCTGGATTTTAAATACGCGGAAAACTGAAAGCCGGGCGAATGGATGCGGGGCTGGAGCCGTTGGAGTGGGATACCGTTCTCGCTGCAAAGATGGAGGGCTCTCTCAGTCTGGTTCCTCCACTCAATGATCTCAAGAGCGACATCAAATGATCGGTCCTCATCCTCGATCGATTCGAGCGGCATTGACTTGTGAGAAGAAATGGCCTCAGAGGGGTCCAGCTTGACCCCCTGGTAGGATACCGTGACC
The DNA here is from genome assembly GCA_021776195.1 of Kiloniellaceae bacterium. The sequence goes on from JAJFGK010000041.1 coordinate 615, forward strand.
TTGGGATAGTCGTTGAGATATATGGCGAAGGTCTCAGTGAGCTCCTGGGCCGCGGTGTCATCCGCCAATGACCTAAACTCTCGGTGCAGTTCAGTGATCTTGACCTCAACGCCGGCTTGGCCTGATTCGACTTTGGCAGCGTCCGATACACCCACATCCACCAAGTCGTCCTTAATTAGGGTAATCGTGTACCGATAGAAATCTCCACCATCCTCAAATGTCACGGTCCAGTCTGCGACACGGCCGAGTGCCAGAGCCTTGAAGCGCCCCTTGCCCTCCTTACCGTGGAGCGTTCGACCTTGTGTTTTTGATCGACTGCCATGGGCCTTCCATGAACCACCTAACTTCTTGAATAGATCACGGGCGTTCGCGTGTGGAATTCCGTGCCCATTGTCAGCAACAGTGATGCTCTGCATTCCGAAGTCGGTGGCCTCAACGGTCACCTCGACCGAGGTGGCGTCAGCATCGAGCCCGTTCCAGACGAGTTCGGCCACGGCCTGGACTGGCCGGGCATTGGCCAGCCGCTCTAGGTGGTCCCCTTGAACCTCTACCTTGTAGTGCTGTACAGACACTGTCCGTCTTTAGCTCCGACGGCGAAAAGAAGAACAAAATTAGAACATAATTCGATAGGTAGTAAAGGCCTGTGTCCGGTCGTCAGGCGATCAATACTGCTGGAAAACAGTTTTTGGTGCGGGTGGAGGGACTTGAACCCCCACTTCCTTGCGGAAACCAGATTTTGAGTCTGGCGCGTCTACCAATTCCGCCACACCCGCTTTACCGAGGGCGCTTTATAGGGGCAATTGACGCGGGGCTCAATGGCTTCTCGCGCGAATCCAATACCGGACAGATGGCGTCAGGCCGCGGCCACCGCCGGCTGGCTGTAGAGGCGCTCAATATCGACAAAGAGGGCGCCCTCGAAGTCGGCCCGCAGGGCCTGCCAGGCCGGGTCGGCCAGGTCGATCCCGTCGTAGAGGCCGCGCGGCACCTCCAACTCGTCGAGCCGCTCGTCACGGCCGGCGACGATCCAGGCGAAGTGCAGGCTGGCCGCGTCGGCGGCGATCAGGCGCAGCTCGATCCCGGTGCCGAAGGGCACCTTGCCGCCGGCCCGCAGGACCAGGAGTTTGGTCAGTTCGAGCTGGAGGTCGTCGAACCCGGCGTCCTGGGCCACCAGTTTCTCACGCAGCGCGGTCCAGCCGAAGACCACGCGGGGCCGCACCTCGGCACAGAGCGCGCGGGCCATGGCGGGCGCCTTGTCGCCATAGCCGGTGTCGTAGACCTCCCGGGCGCCGGCCTCTAGGTCGCGCCAATTGGCCTTCTCGGCAGCCGGGTAGGCGGCGATCCACTGGCCGGCGGCCTGGTGGAAATAGGCGAAGTCGGGGTCGATGCGGAAGCCGCGCTCGCAGGCCACGCAGCTATGGGTCTGGAAGGTCTCCGCCAGGATCGCCTGGCGCATGTCCGCGCGGCGGTCGGCATTGACCGAATAGATCAGGCCGAAGGGCTGGTGGCGGCCGCAGCCCGGGCAGGCGATCTCCACTTGGCGTTTGACTGACATCTCGACGTCCCTTTCTTAAGCGCTTGGCGCTTGGCGTTTGGTGTCTGGCGCTAGGCAGCGGCGAGCGCCACCGTGCCTTCCGGCGTTTCCAGTTGCGTCAACCAGCTGACCGCCGGGTGCGAATCCTTCAGTTGGTCGGAGTAGTAGGCGGCATAGATCTCGGCGAACCACTCGCCGGGCGCGCGGAACTGGTAGCCGGTGATCGCCTGGCGCCGGGCGCCGACATCGTAGCTCACCCACTTGCCACTGTAGGCTTCCTGATAGACCCGGCCGCCGATGGCGTACTTGCGCGCTTTCGAACCACGGTTGAAGAGGCCGTCGTCCTCGCCGGTCATCTTGACCGCCAAGCACCAGTCCAGGGTTTTGTCGCGGGTCTTGCGCCACTTGGCGGCCTCGGTCTTGTCCTCGGGCGCCTGGGGCGCATCGTCCTCATCCAGCTCGTCGTCGCGCAGCCAGGCTTCGATCTGCTTGCTGTCGAAGCCGAAGTGGGCGGCCGCGATGTCGGCGATCGTACTGCAATCTTCCTTGTGATCGATCCAGCCGCCGAAGGAGGGCTTGGCCATCTTGGAATTCATCACCTGGCTCTTCTCGTCCACCGCATGGCCGATCTCGTGCAGGGTGGTGAAGCTGAAGTAGGGCGGCTTCTTGGCCCCGGGGCGGCGCTGGCAATCCGGATCGAGCCCCTCGGCCCGAGGATCGACGAAATCCTCCTCGAAGTCGTTCCGCTGGGGCCGGCCGCAGTTGAGGACGATGTGACCCTTGCCCTTCCCGTCCTCGGGACCGGTCCAGTAGGCGCCCTCGTCCAGGTCCGAGCGGCGCACGATCTTGGAGAGCATGTCGTTGTCGATCACGTGATGCTCGGGGACCTTCTCCAGCATCTTGAAGACCTCCTGCAGGCCGCGGTCCTTCTTGTCGTACATCTGTTCGGGGTCGCCCTCGGTGTCCTCCAGCTCCAATTCCACGCCGAAGCGCAGCTCGATGGCCTTCTCGAAGGCGTTCTGCGGCACACCCTTGGGCAGGCCGGCGACCAGCTTGTCGAAAACCTCGGCGCCGCCGTTGTTGTCGAGCACCTCCTGGAGCTTTTCCGGGTCGGGATAGCCGCTGAAGAGCTCCAGCGCCGCGCGGGCCTCGTCGTAGATCTCGTCGATCCGCTCCAGCAGCTTTTCGGCCGCCGGGAAGTCGGCATCGGCCACGCTGGCCTCGATGCCCTTCAGGGCCTGGGCCGCCTCGTCCATCTGACGCTTGATCAGCTCGCGCTTCTTACGCGGGATCTTCTTGAAATCGGCGAACTGCTTCTTGGCCGCGTCCAGGCGCCCGTCGAAGAAGTCGTCCTCCTCGACGATCGGCTCGGGCTCGCTGTCCGCCAGGGCGCCGGCCGCGGCCTCCTTGTCGGCCCCGTCTTCGCCCTCCTCGACCGCCTGCAGCAGGCTGGCGCGGAAGGCCTCGGGCAGGGAGGCGAGTTCCGGCTTGCTCAGCTCGCCGATGATCTTGCCCCCCTCGGCGTCCTTGGCCGCCGGGTCGGCCGCCGCGAAGCGGGCCTCCAGGGCGGCGACCTTGTCGTCGAAGGCCTGCTTGTCCAGTTCGAAGGTAATGATCGCGTCTTCCATCTTGATCAGCAGCTTGACCGCCTTGGCGTACTTTTCGCCCAGCATCTGGGTCTCCACCGCGTCGCGGCGGGCCACGACGGTCTGTTGCTGCTTGGCGAGAACGGCCAGCGGCGCCTGTTGCAGCACGGCCTGCAGGCTGGCGTCGAGTTCCTCTTGCAGTTCGGTGGCCTGGCGCTGATCCTCCAGTTGGAGGTCGCGCCTTTGCAGGTGCTGGGAGCGCTGCAACAGGTCGGCCAGCAGCACCTCGGCCTTGATGAAGTCGAAGGCATCGGTCAAGGGCGTGACGGTGCTGTCCAGGTCGCTCAGCTCCTCGAAATGCTCGATTTCGGTCTGCAGTTCGCGGTTGAAGGCGTCGATGAGCTCGATGTTGGCGACGGCCTCGGTCACCTTGGGCAGCAGCGCGTTGCAGCGCGCCTTGGCCTTGGTCCAGTCCTTGTAGGGATCGGCGAACTCGTCGCACTGATCCGCCACGCCGGTCAGGGTCTCGTAGGCCTGCTTGTAGGCACCGGCGGTCGCGAAGTCCTGGGCAACTTCGCGCTCGGCCTCGATACCGCTGCGCAGGTCCGCCAGGTTCTCCGCCAGATCGAGCTTGGCGACGATGCGCTTGGCCTTCTTGTCGATCTTCTTGAGCAGCTTGTTGTACTTGCGCTGATACTTGCGCTCGGTGCGGTCGTCCTCCAGCAGGATGATATCGTCGTCGTCCGTGTCATCGCCGCCGCCGGCCGCCGCGTGCGCCGCCTCGGCCTTCTGGACCGCGGGATCGAGCTTTTCCACGGCCTCCTTGGCCTTGAGCCAACGGTGTTCGTGGACCCGCTGCTCGATGATTTCCTTGACCTGGAGCAGCCGGCCGACGTCGCCGTAGCCTTCCGAGTCCAGCTCCTCGATGGTCTCGCTCAGTTCCTCGAAATCGCCGACCGCCTCGCTCCATTTCAGGTAGTCCTCGATGCCCTTGGCGTCGACAAGCTGGGCATCGAAGATGGCGGTGTCCATCAGCTGCAGCAGGGCGTCGATGTAGTCCTGCGCCTTTTCCGGATCGTCCTTGTCGATCTCCCGGGCGACGTTGTTGTAGTCTTTGAAGTAGCCGTCGCGGCTCTTGATCAGGTCCTTGACGTCGGCCGCCAGGGCAAAGCGCATGGCCGATTCGATTCTGGCGCCGAGTTCGCGGATACGCTTGGAGAAGGCCTTGCGAAAGCGCGCCGCCTGGCTGTCGTCAGGGCCCTTCCGCGGCGCCGTGATACCCCAGATATCGGTAAATCCCTTGCCCTTGGCCATGATCGCCCTGCCCTCTTGCCGACTTCCAATGAAGTACCGCAACTGATGTGGGGAGCATGGGGGAAAGGGAAAGGCGGCGGCAACGGGCTGCACTGTGAGCCAACTCACAGAAGCAATTGGCGTTTCGCCCTCATACCAACGAGCAGTGATAAAGACCGATTTGATGGCGGAAAAACAGCCTCAGGGGAAGGCGCGGCCATGGACGATCCCCGGGGCGCGATACTGGTATCGGGCAAGCGCCGGAACGCACCCCAGAGGCTGTTTTTCCCCACCAAAGGCCGCGTTCTTTTGCCCGCTGGCCGCGTTGCGGGCTGCTTGTGGTACTCGCACCACGGCGCAACCCGCGCCTTGCCAGCGGACAAAAGTCCAGCGGTCAAATGGGTCTTTATCACTGCTCGTTGGTATCAGCCTTCCTTGCGGATCACCAGGTAGCAGTGGACGTAGTCCATGCCGTGACCGGCGGGCTCGGCGCGCACCAGGGCCTCGTAGCGCCCGTAGTAGTCCTCGATGATGGCGTCGCGTTCGGCCGGCGCGCGCTCCGGCGAGAGCGCGCCCTTGTAGATCGATTCGTTCCAGGACCGGATGGTGGGAATGTAGTCGCGGGCGAACTTGGCGGCGTCCCCGTGGTCCTCGAAGGCGACGGCATAGGGACAACGCACCACCCGGGTCTCGGCATGGGTCAGGCGCAGGCCGGCCCGGTGCACCGGGCTCGCGGGATCGGTCAGGGGCGCCGTGAACTCCGCGACCGTGTTGTAGTACTGCGGCAAGGTCATGGCCCTGTACTCGGCTTCGTCGATGACGCCCTTGGCCAGGCTGTCGCGCCACAGGCCGTTCATGATGTCGAACATGTGCCGGCCGCCGGTATTGCCGAGATAGCGCCCCTCCTCGTCGCGCCCGAAGTTCAGCAGCACCAGATGACCGCCGGGCCTCAACTCGGCCGCGCGCTGGAGCAGGATGCGCTCCCAGTCGCGCTTGCCCTGGGCCTCGAAGGCGGCCAGTTCCTCGCCCTCGGCGCCGGTCGAGTGGAGATGGCCCGAGATGTCGCAGGGCTTGGCCGAGAGCCAGTGCATGGCGGTCGCCGAAAAGCCGAGGTCCAGGGTCCCGGCCGGCAGGATCTGATCGTAGAATGAGGTCGCCGAGGCCAGGACGTGCAGCCCGGGTATCTTGCCGTGATAGGATTCAATCGGACCCTGGCCGGCGACGATCCGAAAGAGCGTGTTGTAGTCGTTGCGGATCTGATCGCTGTAAACCATCTGCAAGGGCCGCGTCGGCGCCCTTTCGCGGACGAAACCCAGCACCCGCCCCACCGTGTCGATCGAGGTGCCGCCGTCGGCGCAACCCATGTCGGACATGGTGAAAGGGCCGGCGCCAGTTGCCAGGTCCATGGCCTCCAGCGCGCCCTCGAACAGCGGCCAGGCGCCATCGATCACGTCCTTGGCCCCGATGGTGGCCAGCGAATAATAGCCGCCGCTCTTCATCGTGATGTTGTCGGCCTGCGCGGAGCCCGCCGCGGAATTTGTTCCTGGTGCTGCCGTCATGGCACCCCCCTTCCCGGTCTTGCTTGGCCGCGCAGCTTGCCCAATGCCAGGGAAGAAGAGAAGGGGAAATGCCGGTGCGGCCGGGCGCGCGGCCGACCTTTTCTTACCCACGCGTCATCCGGCCATCGAGCCGGGATCTCGGGCAAGACCGATCACCGGGGCCAGACCCCGGTTCCGCCCCCTGTTTTCGTCCGGGGTGACGACCCTGCTCCGGGAGGTTAGGAGCGACACAGAGGGCACGGAGAAGTCATGGAGCTCACGGAGAACCATTGGTTCTCTTCTCCGTGATCTCCCCCTATCCTCGGTGCCCTCTGTGTCCTCCTTTGGGTCCGCCTTCGGGTCCGCCCTTCGTTGTCGGCCCGTTCAGATCTCGGCGCGCAGCTTGGCAAAGCTCTCTACGATGCCATCCGCGCCCGCTTGAACCAGTGCCGAAGTGTCGTGATAACCCCAACCCACGCCAATGGCCCGCACGCCGGCTCGGCGCGCCATGATCATATCGAAGCTGGTGTCGCCGATCATGACGGTCTCAGCCGGCGTCGCCCCCATCGCCGCCATGGCCCGTAGGATCAGTGTCGGGTCGGGCTTACCAGGGGCACCGTCGGCGGGCTGGAGCGTGTCGAAGAGGTCGTTCCAGCCGAAATGCGAGAGGCATTGTCCCAGGCCCCGGGCCATCTTGCCGGTGACCACGCCCAGGCCGTGTCCTTGGGCCCGCAGTGTCGCCAGAATCTCGCCGGCGCCCTCGAAGGGTCGCTCCAGATCGGGATCCTGGGCGCGCAGCGCGACAGCGTGCGCCCGGTAGCGCGCGGCGATGGCGTGGTTCGTCACCGGCGCCTGGGTCGGGCAAAGAACCTGGAGCATGTCTTCGGGCTGGAGCCCCACGGTCCTGAGCACAGCGCCATCATCCGGGGGCGCAAGACCCTGGTCGGCAAAGGCGCGGCCCATGGCGGCCAGAATGCAGCGCCGGCTGTCAACCAGCGTGCCGTCGAAATCGAACAGGACCAGCACCGGGCCGGCGAGTCTCAGTTGCGGCCGCTGAGCAGGCCCCGGGCGATGACCTGGGCCTGGATCTCGGCGGCGCCCTCGAAGATGTTGAGGATGCGCGCGTCGCAAAGCACCCGGGAGATCACGTACTCCTCGGCATAACCGTTACCGCCATGGATCTGCAGGGCGTTGTCGGCGTTGGCCCAGGCGACCCGGGCGGCGAGCAGCTTGGCCATGCCGGCCTCGATGTCGCAGCGCTTGTCGCTGTCCTTCTGGCGCGCGGCGAAGAGCGTCAACTGGCGCGCCATCATGGTCTCCACCGCCATCCAGGCGAGCTTGCCGGCAACCCGGGGGAAGGCGACGATTGGCTTGCCGAACTGGACCCGCTCGACGGCGTAGTCGAGACCCAGTTCCAGGGCGCACTGGGCGACGCCCACGGCGCGGGCCGCGGTCTGCACCCGGGCCGACTCGAAGGTCGCCATGAGCTGCTTGAAGCCCTCGCCCTCGACCCCGCCCAGGAGATTTTCCGCCGGCACCTCGAAGCCGTCGAAAGCGATCTCGTATTCCTTCATGCCGCGGTAGCCCAGCACCTTGATCTCGCCGCCGCTCATGCCGGCCGCCGGGAAGGGCTCGGCTTCGGTGCCGCGCGGCTTTTCGGCGATGAACATGGACAGGCCCTGATAGCCGGGCTTGTCCGGATCGGTGCGCGCCAGCAGGGTCATGATGTCGCTGCGCGCGGCGTGGGTGATCCAGGTCTTGTTGCCGGTGATGCGGTAGACCTCGCCGTCGCGCACCGCGCGGGTCTTCAGCGCGCCCAGGTCCGAGCCGGTGCCGGGCTCGGTGAAGACAGCCGTCGGCAGGATCTCGCCGGAGGCGATCTTCGGCAGCAGCCGGGCCTTCTGTTCGGCGCTGCCACCAAGGCGGATCAGCTCGGCGGCGATCTCGGAGCGGGTGCCGAGCGAGCCGAGCCCGATGTAGCCGCGCGAGAGCTCTTCGGTGACCACGCACATGGCGGTCTTGCCCATGCCCAGACCGTCATAGCCCTCGGGTACGGTCAGGCCAAAGACGCCCAGTTCGGAAAGCTGTTCGATGACCTCCAGCGGGATCAGCTCGTCGCGCTGGTGCCAGCCGTGGGCCGCCTCCCTGTGGTCCTCGGCGATGCGGCGGAATTGGTCGCGCACCATGTCCAGGGTTTCGTCGCCCAGCGCCGGATCGCCGAAACCGGTGGCCCCGCCGCCCTCGGCGAGCAACAAGGCAATGCGCTGGCGCGCCGCGCTGCCGCTGGCCGCGATCAGGTCGCCGACCGAGGGCAGCCGCAGGCCTTCCAGCGCCTCGTCGCCGAGACCCATATCCACCGGCCGCAGGATCTCGACCTGGCTGAGAGCGATGCCGCCGATCATCTGCTGCAGGTATTCGCCATAGGCGGTCTGCAGCAGCAAGGCCTCGAGCTCGCCCAGGGCACCAGCCTCCTCGAGCCGCTCGGCCCAGGCCAGCATCTGCTCCAGGGCGGTCACATAGGTGGCGAGCCAGGCAAAGCCGTGGGCGGCGAATTGCTCGGTTTCCAGCAGTCCGGCATCGACACGGCCGTCGGCCGAAACCCGGCCGGCAACGGCCGTGTTGGCCAGGGCGCGAAACTGCCGTGCCGCCTGCAGCGCGGCGCCGCAGGCCTGCAACAGGTTGGGCAGAACACGGCCCGTCCCAGCGCCGCCTGTCCCACCGCCGCCCTTCGCACCACTGCCCGGTCGCGCGGCCTTGCTCATCGCCGTGGGGTCTCCCGGCCCTTCTTTGGGGTCAAACCTGGCCCGCCTCGATGGCGTCCTCCAGGGTGTGCAGGCCCGGGCGTTTGGCCTGGACCAGAACCGCCATGTTGCCCGGCTTGTGCTTGTTTCGCATCATCTTCATGTGGGCCCGGGGGATGTCGTGCCAGGCGAAGACCTCGGACATGCAAGGATCGATGCGGCGCTCGACCACCAGGTTGCTGGCCTGAGCGGCCTGCTTCAGGTTGGCGAAGTGACTGCCCTGGATACGCTTCTGGCGCATCCAAACGAAGCGCGCGTCCATGGTCAGGTTGTAGCCGGTGGTGCCGGCGCAGAAGACCACCATGCCGCCGCGCTTGACCACCAGGCAGGAGACCGGAAAGGTCGCCTCGCCGGGGTGTTCGAAGACGAAGTCGACATCGTTGCCCTTGCCGGTGAATTCCCAGATCGCCTTGCCGAACTGGCGGCAGCGCTTCAGGTAGTCGCCGAAATCGGCGCCGCCCACCGGCGGCAGTTGGCCCCAGCAGTCGAAGTCCTTGCGGTTGATTACGCCCTTGGCGCCGAGCGAAAGCACGAAGTCGCGCTTGTCCTCGTCGGAGATCACGCCGATGGCGTTGGCGCCGGCCGTGGCGATCAGCTGGATCGCCATGGAGCCGAGGCCGCCCGACGCGCCCCAGACCAGAACGTTGTGACCCGGCCGCAGGATATGCGGGCGGTGGCCGAAGAGCATGCGATAGGCGGTGGCGAGGGTCAGCACGTAACAGCCGCTCTCCTCCCAGGTCAGGTGCCGCGGCCGCGGCATCAACTGCTGGGCCTGGACCGCGGTGAACTGGGCAAAGGACCCGTCCGGCGTCTCGTAGCCCCAGATGCGCTGGGAGGGCGAGAACATGGGATCGCCGCCGTTGCACTCCTCGTCGTCGCCGTCATCCTGATTGCAGTGCACGACGACCTCGTCGCCGATCTTCCAACGCTTCACCTTGGCGCCCACCGCATAGACGATGCCCACCGCATCGGAGCCGGCGATGTGATAGTCGGCCTTGTGGATGTCGAAGGGCGAGACCGGGGTGCCCAGAGAGGCCCAGACGCCGTTGTAGTTGACCCCGGCGGCCATCACCATGACCAGCACCTCGTGGCTGTCGGGCTGCGGCGTCTCGACGACCTCGACCTGCATGGCCGTGTCCGGCTCGCCGTGGCGCTCGCGCCGGATCGCCCAGGCATACATTTGCTTGGGCACATGGCCCAGGGGCGGAATTTCGCCGACCTCGTAGAGCTCCTTGAGTTCCACCTTGTCTTCACCCGCGACCGCTTCCACGACCTCGCTCATGGCCTTGTTCTCCCGATTCTCAATCGATGCTGCGCCGCGTCATGGCCCATGGGAACCTCTCCTGTCCCCGCCCAGCACCTTGGTTTTGCCGACTTTCTTGACTCATAGCGGCCGGTTCGGTTTATTGCAACGCACAATAAGTATTTATCTACGGTGCCAGGCGCTTTTTGCGCAACAATGTTTCAAGAACTGCCGGAGGCCGCGATGGCGGAACGATTGGAGGGACGGGACCAGGGGGCGCCAGCCCCGGCGAGCCCGGAGACGGTTTCGCGCGACCGGCCCTGGCTGTTTCGCACCTACGCCGGCCACTCCACCGCCGCCGCCTCCAACGCGCTTTACCGCGGCAACCTGGCCAAGGGCCAGACCGGCCTTTCCGTGGCCTTCGACCTGCCGACCCAGACCGGCTACGACTCCGACCACCCGCTGGCTCGGGGCGAGGTCGGCAAGGTCGGCGTGCCGGTTTCGCACCTGGCCGACATGCGCCAGCTCTTCGAGGGCATTCCGCTGGAGCGCATGAACACCTCGATGACGATCAACGCGACAGCGCCCTGGCTGCTGGCGCTCTATGTCGCGCTGGCCGAAGAGCGCGGCCTGGCACGCGACCAGCTTGCCGGCACGACCCAGAACGACATCATCAAGGAGTACCTCTCGCGCGGCACCCACATCTTTCCGCCGGCCGCCTCGCTCCGGCTCGCCACCGACGTGGTCGCCTTTACCTACCGCGAGGTGCCCAAGTGGAACCCGATCAACGTCTGTTCCTATCATCTGCAGGAAGCCGGCGCGACGCCGGTCCAGGAGCTCGCCTTCGCCCTGGCCAACGCGATGGCCGTGCTCGACAGCCTGCGCGATTCGGGGCAGATCCCCGAGGCCGATTTTCCCCAGGTCGTCGGGCGCCTGTCCTTTTTCGTCAACGCCGGGGTGCGTTTCGTCACCGAGCTTTGCAAGATGCGCGCCTTCGTCGAGCTTTGGGACCGCATCACCGCCACGCGCTACGGGGTGAGCGACCCCAAGTACCGGCGCTTTCGCTATGGCGTCCAGGTCAACTCCCTGGGCCTGACCGAACAGCAGCCGGAAAACAACGTCTACCGCATCCTGCTGGAGATGCTGGCTGTCACTCTGTCGAAGGACGCCCGCGCCCGCGCCGTGCAGTTGCCAGCCTGGAACGAGGCCCTGGGGCTGCCGCGACCCTGGGACCAGCAGTGGTCGCTGCGGCTGCAGCAGATCCTGGCCTACGAGACCGACCTGCTGGAACACGGTGACATCTTCACCGGATCGACGGTCATCGAGGCCAAGGTCGCCGGCCTGGTCGCCGAGGCCGAAGCCGAACTGGCCAAGGTGGAGGCGTTGGGCGGCGCGGTGGCGGCGATCGACAGTGCCTACATGAAGACCCGGCTGGTCGAGAGCGCCAGCCGCCGGATCCAGGCCATCGAAAGCGGCGCCCAGACCGTGATCGGGGTCAACGCCTACGTCGAGAGCGAGCCCTCGCCCCTGACCGGCGGGGCCGACGGCGGTTTCATGGCCCCCGACACCGCCTCGGAGGCGGCCCAGGTCGAGCGCCTGCAGGCGTGGCGCGCGGCCCGTGACGGCGCCGCGGCCAGCCAGGCCCTGGCGGCGCTCTCGGCCGCGGCGGCGGCCGGCGAAAACATCATGGAGCCCTCGATCGCCTGTGCCCACGCCGGGGTCACCACCGGCGAGTGGGCCGAAACCCTGCGCCGGGTCCACGGCGAGTACAGGGCGCCCACCGGCGTGGCCGGCGCGGTGTTGCCGGCCGGCAACCTGCAGCGCCAGGAGGCCCTGCGCGGCGCGGTCGCGGCCTTTGCCGAGCGGATCGGGCGCAAACCCCGGATCCTGGTCGGCAAGCCGGGGCTCGACGGCCATTCCAATGGCGCCGAACAGATCGCGGTCTGGGCCGGCGAGGCCGGCTTCGAGGTGGTCTATCAGGGCATCCGCCTGACCCCGGAGGAGATCGTCGCCGCGGCCCGCGCCGAGTCGGTCGATCTTGTCGGTCTATCGATTCTCTCGGGGTCGCACGTCGCCCTGGTCGAAGACCTGATGGCGGTCATGAAGACCGAGGGGCTGGGCGATCTGCCGGTCGCGGTCGGCGGCATCATCCCGGCCGAGGATGCCGCCACCTTGAAGCGGGCCGGCGTCGCCGCGGTCTACACCCCCAAGGACTACGAACTGACCCAGATCCTGGAGGATATCCTGGCGATCATCGAACGCGCCGAGGCCGCGGCGGCCTAGATAGTCGAATCCGGAACCGCCACGAAGTGTGAGTCTCGTCACTTCCATGCCGCGGCGCGCGCCCCATCTGTCAGTCAGGCCCACCGGTCCACACTGGACAGAGCAAAGGAGCGAGCCATGTTCGACCGTCAAAAGTCCTCTCATACGGCTGTGCAGACGCCAGTGACCAAGGTCTTCGCCGCCGCGCTTTTCGCCAGCGTCACCCTGTTGGCCGTAACCGCCCCTGGCAAGGCCCAGGCAGCGATGCCGACCTGCATGGACCGCAGTGTGCTGGCTCAGCAGCTCGACAAGAAGTTCTCCGAGGCCCAGGTTGCCGTAGGGCTAGCCGCCAGCGGCCAGTTGGTGGAGGTCTTTTCGAGCGACAAGGGCACGACCTGGACCATTGTCATGACCAGGGCCGACGGCACCAGTTGCGTGATGGCGACCGGGCAGGCCTGGCACGGCAAGACCAAGATTGTGGTCGGCGACCCGGCCTGATCTCTAACCCTGAATGTCCGCTTGAGCCTTTTTACCGGCAACGAAAGGGGTGGTCTTCATTCGCCACCGCGATGGACCGCCAAGCGGTCGAGCCGGTCGAGGAAGTCACCTACCGGGTCACGCCCCGCGCTTCCCATTTGGCTCGACGCCTCACCCGGATCCGAGGTCTCCGGCGCCATATTCAAGATCGGCTGATGAACCTCCTCGCCCAGCACCTTGTCGATGGCCTTGAGCAGGAGGGACAGATTGATCGGTTTTGTGGCGACCGCGTTCATGCCGACCTCGAGAAACTTGCGGTCGCTGCCGACCATGGCATCGGCGGTGATGGCGATAATCGGTGTCAGGCGGTTCGGCCCGACGGAGCGGCGGATCGCCAAGGTCGCGTCCATGCCGTCCATCTTGGGCATGCGGACATCCATCAAGATCACGTCGTAAGATTTATCCGCGGCGGCCGCGACAGCTTCCTCACCGTCCGCCGCGATGGCGATGCGGTGGCCGATCTGCCCCAGCAGTCCCATGAAGAGCATCTGATTGACCCGGTTATCCTCGGCGACCAGGATGTCGAGGTGGCGGGTCGCGTCCGATCTTAGATCGGCGGCGGCGCGGTCAGCCAGGGGCACCTCGCCTTCGGCCCGCTCCAGGGGCAGCTCGAACCAGAAGACGCTGCCTCGCTCTTTGCGGCTGCTGGCCCCGATCCTGCCCCCCATCAACTCGACGAGTTGTTTAGAGATCGAAAGCCCGAGACCGGACCCGCCGTAGCGCCGGCTGGTCGAGCTGTCCTCCTGCTCGAACTTGCCGAAGACACGCTCGACGTCGTTCTCCGAAATACCGATGCCGGTGTCCGAGACCTCGAAGCGCAGATTCAAGCGGCCGTCCTCGAGTGGGCGACAGCTGACGGTAATCCGGACTTCGCCCTTGTCGGTGAACTTGATGGCGTTGCCCGCCAGATTGATCAGGGTCTGGCGCAGGCGCAGGGAGTCGCCGTGCAAACCCACGGGACAGTCGGGTGCAATCTCGCAAACCAGATCGATGCCCTTGTCTTCGGCGCGGTGAACCAGCAGGGCGGCCACGCCCTGCACCAGATTGGGCAGATGAAAATCAAGCGTTTCGATGTCGAGCTTACCGGCCTCCAGCCGCGACAGGTCGAGGATGTCGTTGATGATGCCGAGAAGCGTCTCGCCGGTGCGCCGGATGGTCACGACCTTGTCGTGCTGGTCGGCGGAAAGAGGGCTCTGCAGCAGCAGCTCCGCCATGCCCAAAACCCCGGTCAGCGGTGTGCGAATCTCGTGGCTCATGTTGGCCAGGAATTCGGACTTGGCCCGGTTCGCCACCTCGGCACGGTCGCGCGACAGGCGCAGCTCGTTCTCCGCCTTCTTGAGGGCCGTAACGTCGCTGCCGGTGCCGCGATAGCCGATAAAGTTGCCGGCCGCGTCGAAATGCGGCTGACCGTTGATCGATAGCCAGACGTTTTTGCCGCCAGGCAGGGTACGGGGGTGGACGAAGTTGCGAAACGGCCGCCGCGCGGCCAGGTCGGCGAGATGCCGGTGCCAGACTTCCGAATCGACATCGGGAATGCCGGTCTCCTCGCGGGTCTTGCCCAGCAAGAGGACGGGATCGACCCCGGTCAGATCGGTAAAGCGCTCGGAAAAGTAAGTAAAGCGGAGGTGACTGTCCATTTCCCAGAACCAGTCGGACGCCGCCGTGGCGAAGGCGCCAAAGCGCTGCTCGCTGGCATCGATGTCGGTGCGATAGCGGCTGGCGAGCATCCCCAGAAGCTCGTTCATCGCCCGGGTCATCTCGCCAAGCTCATGCGGCGCGGCCTGGGTCACGGCAAACTGATCGGCCAGCTCGGGGTGGCGCTTCGCGGCCAGGAGCATGGACCGGATCCGCAGGACCGGCTTGAGCGTGGTCTGCGCCAGCACGGCGATGCTCGCGCCGCAGACAACGATCGCGATCAAACTTGTCAAGACGACGAAGAGCCAGACGAAATCGCTCAGGTCCTGGTCGACCCCGCTGGCGTCCAGATTGACCACCGCGATGAAGGGACCATGCAGCGCCTCGCCCTGCCAGACGACGACCCGCCGCGACGAGTCGTCGCGTTGAACGGCGCCGCCGGCGACGTCGGCGGCATGATCGAGTGTGACCAGGGGTGCCTCGCCGTAACGTCCGACCCGATCGCCCGCCCGGTCGTAGAGCGTCAGGCCGACAATCGGATAGAGATGATCTATCTCGCCGGCATCCAGGTTCGGGCCTGTCGCGCTACTCCCGAGATTCCGGTAGAGGCTGGCGTTGAGCAGGGCGAGGCCGGTGCTCTCCAGCCGTTTGACCAGCTCGCGCTCGAGATTGACATAGGAAGGCACGAGAACCGCGGCCTCGATCGCCAGCACGCAGAAGACCACAAAGGCGGTAACGCGAACGCAAAGGCGGCAGCGCAAGAAGGACCAACGTCCGTCTCGCGCGCCTTCCCGATCAGCTTGCTGGCCGGTTTCCGCCAAATCGCACTCCTCGTCCTGAGCCGCGCTCTGAACTGGCGATAAAACCCTAAGATTACATAGTATTGAATATATCGTTCCATGGTTAGAATTTGCTTAACCGTCACCGCTTGAAACCGCGGGTGCCTGTGGGGTCCCGTCATCCTGCCCTAGGCAGTTTTCGAGCGCAGCCGCGTTGCCGCGCAGCAGATCACCATAGGCCGCCGGACCCGGCTCGAGGCCGGCGCCAAGCGGATCGAGGACAGCGCTGCGGGCCGCCGTGTCCGCGATCACGTTATCGATCAGCTTGGGCTCGAACTGGGGTTCGGCGAAGACGCAGAGCGCGCCGTTGTCGCGAATGGCGCGGCGAATCTCAAACAGGCGCCGAGCACCCGGCCGCCGGTCGGGGCTGATCGCGATGGCCCCGACCGGGGACAGGCCATAGCGCGCTTCCAGGTAATGGAAAGCATCATGGACAACGGCGTAGGGCCGTCCGGCAAGCGGCGCCAGCCGCGCCTCGAGTTCGCGGTCGAGGGCCTGCAGTCCGGCGATCACCGCTGCGCTGTTGGCGCGATAGAGCACAGCCCGGGCAGGATCGACCTCTGCCAGGCTCTCGGCGATCGCCGAAACCATCAGCATCGCGTTGCCCGGATCGAGCCAGAGATGCGAATTGAATGCCCCCCGATCCTCGGAAGCGTGGTCATGGCCGTGGCCATGATCGTGGCCGTGATCGTGGTCTTGATCCTCCTCGCGCGGATCTTGACCGCCCCAGACCGCGTTTTCACGCTGCGGCAAAAGCCGCAAACCCGCCAGTCTGGAAAGAGCAATCACCCGCGCATCCGCCGCCAGACCGTGCAAGGGCCGCTCCAGGAAAGTCTCCAGCGAAGGGCCGATCCAGAAGACCAGATCGGCCCGTTCCAGCGCCGCGGCGTCGGAGGGGCGCAATGACAAATTATGGGGCGAGGCCGCGCCGCGGATCAGGAGATGGGGTTGGCCCACGCCCTGCATGACGCCGGCGACAAGGGAATGGAGCGGCATGATCGACGCCACGACGCGCGGCGCCGTCGGCTGCTGCTCGGCGCTCTGGGCGGGGCCGACGCCCGAAACCAGGACCGCCAGGACAAACAGCGCTGCCAGAATTTGCAAGGGGCGCCCAGAAGACCGCCGCGCCATCTCATCGGCCATTGCTGAGTTCTCCCTGGTCATGCGCGCTATCCGTCTTGCTGGCGGCATTTTTGTAATGTTACAATATTGCACTTCGAAACTGATGTTACAACATAACAATTGCAAGGAAGAATCATGAAAGCCGCCCGCCCGCTGTTCCCGCACGCCGGCCACGATCACGCGCTCTGCCGCGCGGCCGGCGTGGCCCATGCCGAGCGGCTCTGCGAGCGCGAGGGCGCCCGCCTGACACCCAATCGGCGCCTGGTCCTGGAACGCCTCTTGGCCGACCACCGGCCGCTCAGTGCCTACGACATCGCCGAGCGCATCGACTGGCAGGGCCGCCGCGGTGGCCCGGTGCAGGTCTACCGGGCCCTGCAGTTCCTCGAAGGACTGGGTCTGGCTCACCGCATCGAATCACTCAATGCCTATGTCGCCTGCGCTCAAACGGACAGCGGTCCGGCGAGCGCGTCCGGCGGCGACCACGGCGCCCAATTCCTGGTCTGTCAGGACTGCGGCCGGGTGGCGGAAGCGAGCGACCGCCAGCTCGACAAGGTGATCGCGGCACTGGCCAAACGGGCCGGCTTTCAGGTGCGCGCGCCGGTCATCGAGGTGCGCGGCCTTTGCCCGGACTGCGTTGAGGCATGAAGAACATTTCGCACGCGGCCCCTTCGGACCAGGCCACCGGTCCGGACCCGGCAACCCGGTCTGCCCTGCTCGCGGCCAAGGGACTGGGGATCAGGCGCGGCGGCCGCTGGCTGCTGCACGATATCGATCTGACGGTCGGCCGTGGCGAGATCGTGACCGTGATCGGTCCCAACGGCGGTGGCAAGACGACGCTGTTGCGGGCTCTGCTCGGCCTGATCAGGTCCGATGCCGGCCGGGTCGAGCGCCAGACCGACTGCGCTATCGGCTACCTGCCGCAGCGCGTCCAGATCGACGCCATCCTGCCTCTGACGGTGCGGCGCCTCATAACCCTGACCGCGCGTCACGATCGCGCGGCGGTCACCCGCGCGCTCGGCGAGACCGGGGTCGAGGCCCTGGTCGACCAGCCGGTCCAGGCACTCTCCGGTGGCGAGTTTCAGCGTGTGATGCTGGCCCGCGCTCTGCTCGACGGCCCGGACCTGCTGGTCCTCGACGAGCCGGTCCAGGGGGTCGACTTTGCCGGCCAGGCCGCGCTCTACGACCTGATCGGGTCGCTGCGCGACCGCAGCGGCTGCGGCATCCTGCTGGTCAGCCACGACCTGCACCTGGTCATGGCGGCGACCGACCGGGTGGTCTGCCTGAACCAACATATCTGCTGTACCGGCGCGCCGCGCGAGGTCACCCGCCATGCCGAATACCGCCGGCTCTTCGGCGATCATGCGCTCGATGGCTTCGCGCTCTACCGGCATCATCACGATCACGATCACGACCTGACCGGTGCCGTCGTTCCCGCCGCCTCGGAAGGCTCGGCCGGTGAAGACCGGTCCGGTCGACAGGATCCCCGGTGATGTTTGCCGACTTGGTTCCGGAAGGCCTGTGGGACGGGTTTTTCCTGCGCGCGCTGGCCGCCGCCATCGGCCTTGCGGTCTTCGCCGGCCCCCTCGGCTGCTTCATCGTCTGGCGCCGCATGGCCTATTTCGGCGACACCATGGCGCACTCCGCCCTGCTCGGGGTCGGGTTCGGATTTCTGCTCGGCATCGATCTGACCGTCGGTGTGATCGCGGTGACCTTGACGGTGGCCATTCTCCTGGTGGTGTTGCAGCAAGGCGGCCGGGTGGCGACCGACACGCTGCTCGGCATTCTGTCTCACGCCACTCTATCCCTGGGGCTGGTCCTGCTGGCCTTCATGACCTGGCTGCGGCTCGACCTGATGGGCTACCTGTTCGGCGATCTGCTGGCCGTGACCGGGCGCGATGTGGCCTTGATCTGGGGCGGCGGCCTGGTTTGCATGTTGATTTTCGCCTGGCTCTGGCGGCCGCTACTGGCAATCACCGTCAACGAGGACCTGGCACGCGCCGAGGGCATCGCAAGCCTGCGGGTGCGCCTGGCCTTCATGGCCCTGATGGCCGTGGTCATCGCGCTCTCCATGAAGGTCATCGGCATCCTGCTGATCACCTCGCTCTTGATCATCCCGGCCGCCGCGGCGCGGACCTTCGCCCGCTCGCCCGAACAGATGGCGGTGATCGCGGCCGCCATCGCGGCCCTGGCCGGCCTGCTGGGTCTCTTCGCCTCGCTGGCCTTCGACACTCCCGCCGGCCCCTCGATCGTGGTCGCCGCCTCGTTCCTCTTCGCGCTCAGTTTGGCGGCACGGCCCCTGTTGCGGCAGGACGCGTAACCGCTAAGCTAGTGGATAGAATCGAACGGCAGCCAGGGAGAAGCACGATGGCGCCCGAAGACATTCTTGCCCAGGAACCCCGCGTCCTGACCCAGCCCCAGCGCGAGCGCTATTTCGAGGAGGGCTACGTCCTCTGCCACGGTTTGCTGGAGCCGGACTGGCTGCAAGCGATGCGCCAGGCCTATAACGCGGCGATCGAGCGCAGTCGGGCGCTGACCCATTCCAACCGATGGTTCGCCCTGCAGCCCGACCACTCCGCCGAGGCCCCGAGGATCCACCGCATCGAGCGGCTCCCGGATCAGGATCCGGCCTTCTGGGACTTCGCCGTCAAATCGCGCATCGCCGACCTCGCGGCCGACGTTCTGGGCCCCGATGTGGTCCATCGCGACGCGATGATCAACGTGAAGTGCCCGGGCAGCGGCGGCGCCGTGAAGTGGCACCAGGACCTGCCCTTCTACCCGCACACCAACTGCGGATCGATCCAGGTTCTGGCCGCGCTTTACGATGTGCCCGAGGCGCAGGGTCCCCTGACCGTTATTCCCGGCAGCCACAGGGAAACCATCTACGAACACTACGACGCCAATGACAACTGGACCGGCCAGGTGAGCGACGCCGACATGAGCCAGGTCGATCAGGCGCGGGCCGTCTCGCTGCCCTGCGCGGCGGGCGATGCCATCGTGCTCCATCCCCTGACCCTGCATGCCTCGGGACGGAACGAGTCACAAGCCAACCGGCCGTTGCTGATCCACGGCTTCGATGCCGCCGACTCGATCTCCTACACGCCCATGACCTGGGGCAATTCTCACAGCGGCGAGCTGCTGCGCGGCCAGGCGGCCCGCTACGCTCACCACGAAGCCCTGACCCTGCGTCTGCCGCCGGACTGGTCCGAGGGCTACACATCGATCTTCGAGCACCATCAGGGCGACAGCCTGCGCAAGGAAGCGTGACCCCGGTGGCGGGCCCTCCCCTGGGGCTGATCGAAGGCTTCTTCGGCCGGACCTGGAGTTGGGACGAGCGGCGCGGCTACGCCGGTTTCCTGCGCGACCGGGGCTTCGGCTTCTACATCTACGCGCCCAAGGCCGACCGCCACCTGCGCCGGGACTGGCGCAGCCCCTGGCCGGCGGCCACCGCGGCGGCAGTCGCCCGTGCCGTGGCCCACTACCGCGCGGCGGGCCTTTCCTTCGGGTTCGGGCTGAGCCCCTTCGAGGCCTACCGCGACGACGAGGCGGCAACCCGGCGGGCCTTGCGGGCCAAAGTTTCGGAGCTGAACCAGACCGGCGCGGACTGGCTCTGCCTGCTGTTCGACGACATGCGCGGCGACCTCGCGGACCTGGCCGACCGTCAAGCCGCCCTCGTCGAAGAGGCCGCGGCGGCAACCTCGGCGGACCAGGTGATCGTCTGCCCGACCTACTATTCCAGCGACCCCCAACTGGAACGCGCCTTCGGTGCCATGCCGGCGGGCTACCTGGCCGACCTGGGCCGCCTGCTGGCCCCGGAGATCGCGGTCTTCTGGACCGGCCCCCGGGTCTGTTCCCAGGTCCTGCCCGACGACCATCTGCGGGCCACCGCCGATTTGCTGCGCCGCAAGCCCTTCCTCTGGGACAACCACATGACCAACGACGGCGCCAGCAGTTCGACGCGCCTGGCTCTGACCTCGACCCTGGCCGACCAGCCGCCGCGCCAGGACCTCCTGGCCGGCCATGCCATCAATCCCATGAACCAGCCCTGGCTCTCGCGGATTCCTTTGACCTTACTGGCTGTCGCCTGTCGCGGCGGCGATGAAACCCACTCCACGGCCGCCTTTCACGACGCTTGCCGGGCCCTCTGCGACGCCCCGCTCGCCGCCGCTATCGCGCGAGATCAAGGTCTGTTTCAAGACCAGGGGCTTGATACCCTGGCGCCGGCCCAGCGCGCGGCCCTGATCGCCGACTACGAAGGTCATGCCGAAAACCCCCTGGCCGGCGAGATCGTCGCCTGGCTGCGCGGCGACTACGCCTTCGACCCCGACTGCCTCACGGATTAGCACCGAGGATCAGATGAGCGTTCGCCTTGCGGGCGGACGGAGTTCAACTTGGCTCTTCGTCCGGCAATAGGAAACCGGGGTCCATTCGTCTGAGAGAATAGCGATTGTCTGACTCGAAACTCTCGTACTCCAAGCCTTCGCTATCCAGCCGAAGGATTCGGTAGGCATCGTTGAAGTAAGCAAGAGTCCAGTCCGCGGGCACAAATTTGTCGTTCCGGATCCACCCTTTGGTGATCGTAAAGTAGACTGGCCCGGAGATGCCCCACTCACCAATCTCGACGGTCTCCTCGAAGCCTCCTCCATGACTGTACACTCGAAAGGTAATCTTGAAGGCCCCGTCGGGATAGCGCTCGGTCAGCCAGATTCTTCTGCCACCGTCGTGGGTCGGCAAATCGCCAAGCCATTTTCCCACCATCAAATCTCTGCGATTCTGAGCTTCTCCTGAATCATGTGGCTTTGCCGGCGAGACGGACCCGTCAACATTCTGAGCGTGAATCTGTGGCGGCAACAGAAGTAGCAGAGCCAGTGCCACGCAAATTTTTAGAGTAGATCGCATAGCGCTTAGTCTTTCCTCGCTCTCACAGCTTTTCGCGTTGCAAGCCGGTCGTCCACCTATCGCTTCTCCGCCGGCACCCCGGAAATTAGGATACCGAGCGGCCCTCTACTAGTGGAATTGAGTAGGAGTGGCCTGCGAAAGCCGATATCCGGCGGGCCGGACGGGAGCGGTCAAGCGCTCGCAGGAGACATACCTCTAGAGCCACCATGCCTCACCGCTTGACCGGCGGTTCTTCGCGCCGGTCCTCCGAGGCCTTGCCGATAATCAGACGGGCCCCGCGCTCGAAGGTGACATAGTTCCACATCCAGTCGAGCATGACGGCCAGGCGGTTGCGAAACCCGATTAGGAAGTAGATGTGGGCAAAGCCCCAGAGCAGCCAGGCCAGCAGGCCGCTGAGCCGCCACCCGGCCCCGAAATCGGCGACGGCGGCCTTGCGTCCGATGGTCGCCAGGTTGCCATGGTTCCTATAGCGGAACGCCATCGGTAAACTTTCGCCGCGCAGCGCCCGAACAACGCAGGCCGCCGCATAACCGCCCATCTGTTTGGCCGCCGGGGCCACGCCCGGCACCGTCCGGCCGGCGGCGTCGACGACCATCGCGGTATCGCCGATGACGAAGACATTGGCCAGGCCCGGCGGCGACAGGTTGCCATCCACCAGGACCCGGCCGGCGGCATCCGCCTCGACGCCGAGCCACCGCGCGGCGGGCGACGCCTGCACGCCGGCGGCCCAGATGATGCAGGCGGTCTCGATCCTCTCGCCGCCCTCCACGACCACGGCATCGGCATCGCAGTGGGTCACCGGCCGTCCGACCAGGACCTCGACACCGAGTTCCTCGAGCTGACGCTGCGCCTTGGTGGAAAGCCCCTCGGGAAAGGACGCCAGCACCCGCGGCCCCGCCTCGACCAGGACCACCCTGGCAAGGCCGGGGTCGATGGTGCGAAAGTCCTTCACCAGCGCCTTCTTCGCCAACTCCGCGACAGCCCCGGCAAGCTCCACGCCGGTCGGCCCGGCGCCGATAATGACGAAGGTCAAGAGCCGGTCGCGCTGGCTTTGGTCCGCCGTCGCCTCGGCCTGCTCGAAGGCCAGGAGGATACGCCTGCGGATCTCGGTGGCGTCCTTCAGGGTCTTCAAACCCGGCGCGACCCCCTCCCAATCGTCATGTCCGAAATAGGCATGGCGGGCGCCGGTCCCGACGATCAGATAGTCGTAGGAAATCGCCGCGGCGTCCGTCGTCACCACCTGCTCGAGCGGATCGACGGCGGTCACCTCGGCGAGGAGAACCCGGCAGTTTTCCTGACCGCTGACGATGCCGCGGATGGGCCGGGCAATGTCGGCGGGCGACAGCCCGGCGGTCGCGACCTGGTAGAGCAGCGGCTGGAACAGGTGATGGTTCTCGCGGTCGACGATCGTGACCGCGACAGGCGCGGTGCGCAGGGCCATGGCGGCGGCCAGGCCGCCGAAGCCGGCGCCCAGGATCACCACCGCCGGTCTTTGCCTGGTTTCAGTGGACCCGGCCCTGTCGTTATCCTGTTCGCTTGGCCTCATGCAAGGCACTCCGATCCTTGTGAAATTGCCGCTTGATCTTAACCCGGACGAACCGTAACCTCACCGGCGTTATGACAGAAATGACCCTGACCTTTCGGATTATTCGAATTAGCGGCCCGGCGGCCTAGCGCTAGCCGGGGGTTTCCCTTTTCCGCTTTTCGAATTTTCTCGTCAGGAGTCTATCGTGATGTCATCTCGCCCGGGCGCCCTCGCGTCCTTCCCTCAGTTAGACGAAGCCCCACGCGCCGGTCGAACCTGCCGTGAACCCAACCGTGAATCCGTGGGCTCGTTCTGCTTTGCCGTCCAGGCCGCCGCCGAACCGGGCGCGATGCCGCGGGTCCTCGAATTCTTCGCCAAGCGTGGCCTGGTGCCGAGCCGCTGGTTCAGCCGGACTCAAGGTCCCGGCGAGCGCGAGCTGTGGATCGATATCCAGATGTCCGGTCTGGATCGCGAAACCGGCGACTACATGGCCCGCTGCCTGCGACAAATCCCCGATGTCGGCACGGTTCTGACATCGGTGAAGCCGGCATAAACCGAAACCAAGTTCATCCTCTCACGCCAACGTGTTGCGGCCTTACAATATCTTTAAGGCCTCTTTCAACGCAGCTTACAAAGCCCCGCCATCCTGCTCGGGTCGGTCCGGTGCCACGGCGCCGCGCGGCCTGACGGACAAGACAGTTCTTTTTGGGGAAGGAAAGCAGCATGAGCAGAGCTTCACGATGGGGCCGCGTCGCCCTGGCAGTCGCCGGTCTCGGCCTCTGGGCCGGTGCGGTGTCCGCGGATACCTACGATGTGACCGTCTATAACCTGACCAAGGGACAGATCATCTCGCCGCCCGTGGTCGCCGCCCATCGCGGCAATATCGCGATCTTCCGCGCCGGCGAAGAGGCATCCGATGAGTTGGCCGCCCTGGCCGAGGATGCGGCGGCGGACGCTTTGATCGATCTGCTGCGCGATGCCGGGGCCAATGTGGAGATCGGCGGCGGCGTCATTCTGCCAGGCGAGCATGCCACGGTCCGCATCACGACCTCGCGGCGCAACCGCCGGATTTCCGCCGTTGGCATGTTGGTCACAACCAACGATGCCTTTTTCGGGCTCAACGGTCTGCGCCCAAGGGGCCGCTCGACGACCGTTCGCGTCCCCGCCTACGACGCGGGCAGCGAAGAGAACAACGAGGACTGCGCCTTCATTCCGGGGCCGCCCTGCGGCAATGCAGGCGAGCGCGATGTCACGGTTCCCGCTGGAGAAGGCGAGCTGCCGCACAATGTGACCGTTCACATCCACAATGGCATTCATGGCATCGGCGACCTCGACCCCGACCAACACGATTGGCGCAACCCGGTCGCACAGATCACCATCACCCGGGTTTCGGGCGAAGACGGAGACGGAGGCGAAGAGGGAGATAGAGACGACGACTAGGTGCCTCCGCCACGGCCAGGCAGATGAGTGAGCGAGAGGGCGGCCCTGGGGCCGTCCTTTTGCGTTCCGGCCAGCGGGTTGTTTCCGCCCGGCCAGCGCGGCAGGATGCGCGGTCGCCAGCAGCCGCCAGTGAGCCAAGCCGCCATGTCCTTTCTCGACCGCATCCAGACCTGCCAGGCCTGGGACCCTGGCCTGTACCGGCCCTTCGTGATCGCCGGGCGGCAGCTGGGCCGGGTGCGCCACGATTTCTGTTCGGTCCTGTCGCGCTTCCCCAAGGTCTTCGGCCTTTCCGGGGATGCGTTGATCCTCGACGAAGGCCTCGGCGATTTCGCCAGCCGCACCGAGGCGGTTCACGAGGTGTTGCTGGCGCTGCGCGAGGCCGGCCACCTGCCGGTTTGGCGCGACGAACCCTACCCGGTGCTGCGGCGATGGGACGAGGAGCCGCTCATGACCATGGAGCGAGGCGCCGTCCCGCACTTCGGCGTGCGCGGTTTCGGGGTCCATATGAACGGTCTGGTCGAGGGTCCCGAAGGGCTCAAGATCTGGGTCGGCAAGCGGTCCATGAGCAAGCCGACCGGGCCCGGCAAGCTCGACCAACTCGTCGCCGGGGGCCAGCCGCACGGCATCGGGGTGTTCGAGAATCTGGTCAAGGAGTGCGCCGAGGAGGCCGCCATCCCCACGGCCCTGGCCCAAATGGCAAGGCCTGTCAGCCTGCTGTCCTATATCTGCGAGCGGCCCGAGGGTCTGCGCGACGACGTGCAGTTTGTCTATGACCTGACCTTGCCCGACGACTTCGAGCCGCGTAACACCGACGGCGAGGTCGACGCGTTCTTTCTCTGGTCCCTGGAGGAGACCATGACCAGGGTCGCCGAGACCGACGACTTCAAGTTCAACTGCGCCCTGGTCCTGATCGACCTGTTTTTGCGTATCGGGGCCATCGGGCCGAACGACCCTGGCTATCAGACGATCGCCCACGGTCTGCGCCGGCCGGGAGAGGACTGATGTTCGAAGACAAAATGACACCCGAGCTGCTGTTCGGCATCCTGATCTTGATCGGGATCTTCTTCCTCTTTCGCTATCTGCCGCGCGGAGTGACCAAACGCCTCTCGATCGGCCATGGCCGCGGCATTTCCGAAAAGCTGAAGACCGTCACCACCCGCATGACCGGTCTGGAGGCCGGCAACCTGCTGCCGCGCTCAGGCAACGACCGGGCCTGGGTGATCGAGCTGGTCAAACCCGGCGGCCGGCCCTCGGGGCTCTATCTGCTGCTCTATCACATGCCCGAAGCGGCCTGGCCGGACCACGCCGCCTTTCGCGTCGCCGAGAAAGACTCCCAGGCCATGGCCGCCCAGGGGGGCGGCGGTCTGGCCGCGCGCCTCTTGCCGTTGAACGCCGGTGGCTCGGGTCATCTGGGGCCTGACTGGGATCTCTATACGCACCACGAGGATCTACCGCCGACCGCCCAATTGAAGTGTCTCGCCGAGGCCACCCTGGTGCAGGGCAATCAATCGCTTCTGGCGATCATGCTGTCCGGCGACTATCTCGGGCTCTGGGCCACTTCCATCAAGCTGCGCGATCTACTGACCGCCGGTGCCCGGGTCCGCGATCTGGTTCAGCTCCAGCTCAGGTCGGCGGCCCATACGTAGTTTCGCCGGCAAAACCGGCGCGCGCGCGAACCTCCTCCGGCCCCAGGCCCTGCTCGCGCAGCGCGCGGATCGACAGCGCGTCATGACGCTTGGCCAGGCGCTTTCCGGCGGCGTCGCTCAACAGCTCGTGATGCCACCAGCGCGGCACCGGCAGGTCGAGCAGCGCCTGGAGCAGGCGGTGCAGATGGCTGGCCTCGAACAGGTCGCGCCCCCGGGTCACCAGGGTCACGCCCTGGTCGGCATCGTCCAGGGTCACGGCAAGATGATAGCTGGTGGCGATGTCCTTGCGCGCCAGCACAACGTCGCCGAAGCGTCCGGGGTCGGCCCGCTGGACTCCCTGGGCCAGATCCTCCCAGAGCAGCGGACCGGCCTGTTCGGCCGCGCGGGTCATGTCGAGGCGCAGCGCATGGCCCTCGCCCCGGGCCAGGCGCGCGCGGCGTTCACCCTCGTCCATCGCCCGGCAGATGCCCGGATAGAGCGGCCCGTCGGGTCCCTGGGGCGCGCTGCCGGCCCGCGCGATCTCGGCCTGGATATCCTTGCGGGTGCAAAAGCAGGGATAGAGCAGGTCGCGCGCCGCCAGCCCGTCGAGGGCCTGCGCGTAGGTCGCCAGGCAGTCGGTCTGGCGCCGCGGCGGCGTCTCCCAAGTCAGACCCAGCCAGGTCAGGTCCTCATAGATCGCCGCCTCGAACTCGGGGCGGCAGCGGCCCTGGTCGATGTCCTCGATGCGCAGTAGGAAGCGACCGCCGCTCGCCTCGGCCTGGTGCCAGGCAAAAAGGGCGCTGTGGGCATGGCCGAGATGCAGCAGACCTGTCGGCGAGGGGGCGAAACGGGTGGTGACCGGGCCGTCATGTTTCATGGCTCCTTGCCAGTAGCCGGGCGAGCCGCCAAAGTCCAGCGGCCATGCCGAAAGCCAAACCAAGCGCCAAGACCAGCACAGCAGCGCGGCCCAAGCCCGCCGACCAGCCCGCGCCCCCGGATCCGACCCTGCGGCCCGCCCTGGAAGCCCTGGCCGCCCGCGACCCCGAGATCGCCACGGCCTACCAGGCCTGCGGCCTGCCGCCGGTGCGCGGCAGCGAGCCCGGCTTTGCCGGTCTCATTCGCATGATCGCCGGGCAGCAGGTCTCGACCCAGTCGGCCCGCGCCATCATCACCCGGCTGGAGGCCGCGCTCGACCCGATGACAGCGGAAGGGTTCGCGGCGCTTGACGATGAAACCCTACGCAGCGTGGGCTTCAGCCGCATGAAGGTGGTCTACGGCCGGGCCCTGGCCAGCGCGATCCTCGAAGGGAGCCTGGACATTGCGGCCCTCGACCGGCTCGACGACGCGGAAGTCACAGCCGCGCTGACCGCGGTCAAGGGCATCGGACGCTGGACCGCGGAGGTCTATCTGCTTTTCGCCATGGGCCGCCCCGACGTCTGGCCGGCCGGCGATCTCGCCGTGGTCAAGGCGGCGCAGCACCTGAAGGGCCTGGCCGAGCGCCCCTCGGAGAAGGCCATGCGCATCCTGGCCGAGCCCTGGCGTCCCCATCGCTCGGCCGCGGCGCGGTTCCTATGGCACTACTACCGGCACGAGGGCGTGGCCCTGCAAGGCCGATCCAACGAGCCGATTGCAACAGAAAGGACCGACGTTCCATGACCCAGCTCCACCAACTGACCGGGCCCCGGCACGGGCCGGCATCGGGCGGTCCCGCCAAGCAACTGGTGGTGTTGCTGCACGGTTGGGGCGCCGACGGCAACGACCTGATTGGCCTGGCCCCGGAGCTGTCGCCTGGCCTTCCGGATGCCGTTTTCGTCTCGCCGAACGGGCCCGAGCCCTGCGACGCCAACCCCATGGGGCGGCAGTGGTTTGGCCTGAACGACCGTAGTGGGGCGGCCATGCTGAGGGGTGCGCAGGCAATCGCGCCGAGCATCGACGCCTTCCTCGATACCGAACTGGAGCGTCAGGGTCTGAGCGACGACGCGCTCGCCCTGGTCGGATTTTCCCAGGGCACGATGGTCGCTCTGCACGTCGCGCTGCGCCGGGCGCGGCCCTGCGCCAGCCTGGTCGGATTTTCCGGCCTGCTGATCGCGCCCGAGGTGCTGCCCAGCGAAGTGAAGAGCAAACCCCCCGTCCTGCTGGTCCACGGCGAAGCCGACCCGGTCGTGCCCTTTTCCGTCATGGCCGTGGCACAGACCGCGCTTGAGACCGCCGGCGTCCCGGTCGAGGCCCAGGGACGGCCCGGGCTGGGCCACGGCATCGACGGCACCGGCCTCGGTCTTTGCTTTGCCCACCTGCGCGACTGCCTGCTCGGCGAAAGCGCGTAAACCGGGCCGGACCGGAACCGGAGGCAGGTCACAAATCTTTAACGGCTTCAAGACCTTGAGGGAAGGGAGCAGACTTGCTATCTAGATATGGCGGGATCGGCAGGGGCTATCCCCTACCGCTAGGTCCAGGTCAGACGTGACACGAGATAGGGAACAAAAACAAGGGCGAGCGGCATGTCGATGGCGGCCGAGGCATATCCAGCGCTGGTGCTGAACGCGGACTTCCGCCCGCTCAGCTACTTTCCGCTGTCGCTCTGGTCCTGGCAGGACGCCATCAAGGCCGTGTTCCTGGAGCGGGTCCACATCATCTCGGAGTATGACAAGCGCGTCCATTCGCCGTCGCTGGAGATGCGCCTGCCCAGCGTCATCTCGCTGAAGGAATACATCAGCATGGAACGCTGGCCGGCCTTCACCCGGTTCAACGTGTTCCTGCGCGATTCCTTCTCCTGTCAGTATTGCAGTGGGCGCTATCGCACCGAGGATCTGACCTTCGACCACGTCCTGCCCCGCTCGCGCGGCGGCCGCACGACCTGGGACAACGTGGTGACCGCCTGTCAGGATTGCAATCTGCGCAAGGCCAACCGCCTGGTCAGCGAATGCGGCATGCGCCCACGGCGCGAGCCGACACGCCCGGGCACTTTTCATCTGCAGCAGAACGGACGGGCCTTCCCGCCCAACTATCTACACGAAAGCTGGCGCGATTTCCTCTATTGGGACAGCGAGCTGGAATCCTGAGAGGCTGGGCTCCGTGGACAAATGGCGGTCATCCCGGACGCGACTTTTCTCCAAATCTTCGAAGATTTGGACCGAACCGGGTTCCGGAACGACGCTCCCTGGGCAGCGATTGTCGACAGGTCACAGGGGCGGGACTCAGATCCGCTGGGAAAGCCAGATGGCGAGTCGCGAACCGGTCTTGATGCCAGCCGACAGCAGGTCGTAGCCCGGCGTCTCCTCGGCGCCGTGCTTGAGGCCGATGTCGCGGTGTTCCTGCTCGTCGGCGCGAAATTCCTCGATCGTCGCCTTCAACTCGGGATGGTCCTCCCCCAGTTCCTCGCTCTGGCCGGCGTAGTGCTCGTCGATGACCTCCTCGACGGCAACAGTGCAGGCCATGGCGGCGCGTTCGCCCATCAGCGCGGTCGCCGCCCCCAGGGCGAAGCCGGCGACATGCCAGATGGGCTGCAGCAGGGTGGGCCGCACCCGGCCTTCCAGGACCAGGCGGTCGAAGGTCTCGAGGTGCCGGCGCTCCTGCTCGTACATCTCGCGGATGACGGCCGCCTTGGGGTGGTTTTCGCCCAGCACCGCGAGCTGACCTTCATAGATCCGCCGGGCCCCGTACTCGCCGGCCTGATCGACGCGGATCATGCGCGCGACACGGCTTTGCGGGTCCGGATCGCCCGGCAGGCGGCGGCGCGGGTCCGGGTTCGAGGAGCGGGTCATGATCTCTGCCTTGCCATCGCCATCACCGCCAGTATGCAAAAGGCCGCCAGGGCCAGGGACACCCACACATTATAGTTCGCCATCGACAGCCCGAACAGGGACCAGGGAATCTCATCGCAGGCCACGAAAGGCTGGTCCAGCAGTTGCTTTAGCTGCTGGTCGAGGCTGGCCTTGAGATCCATCGCCGGCGCGTGGCAGCCATCGGTGCCGCGCCACCACTTCCGTTCGACGCCGCTGTGGAAGAAGGCGATGGCGGCCCCGGCAAGGAAGCTGAGCGCCGCCAAAGCCGTGGCCAGCATACGCGCCCACGGCGTTCCGGCGCCGACCAGGCCGACCAGACCGAAGGCCAGGGCGGCGCCATAGGCATAGCGTTGATAGTGGCAGAGCACGCAGGGCTGCAGGCCGCCCCAATACTGCGAGGCGAGGGCCGAGCCGAGAGCCAGCAGGCAGGCCGCGACGATCAGGCCGGGCATGGCCCGGGGTCGCTTCACGAGATCAAGCCACATAGCGAACCACCAGAAAACCACCGAACAACAAGACAAAGAAGGCCAGGGTCAACCAACCGAGATAGCGCTCGACGAAGGCCCGGATTGGCGGGCCGAACTTCCACAGCAGGGCCGCGAGAATGAAGAAGCGCGCGCCGCGGGACAAGATCGAGGCGATCATGAAGACGGTCAGGTCGAGGCCGGTGACGCCGCTGGCGATGGTAATGACCTTGTAGGGGAAGGGCGTGAAGCCAGCGCCGGCGACGATCCAGGCACCCCATTCGTTGTACCTGTCCTGGAAAGACTGAAAGCGGTCCATATAGCCGTAGAACTGCAGAACCGTGCTGCCGACACTGTCGAACAGCAGGGCGCCGATGGCGTATCCCAGAAGGCCGCCAAGCACAGAGAAAAGGCTGCAGACCAGGGCAATTCGCCAGGCCCGCTCCCGCGCCGCCAGCACCATGGCGATCACCAGAACGTCCGGCGGAATCGGAAAAATCGATGATTCGACAAAGGACACCAGCGCCAGAGCCCAGAGCGCGTGACGGTGCCCGGCCAGGTCCATGGTCCAATCATAAAGACGACGCAGCATGGAATTGCGAAATCTTTCCTAGCGCCTAGACTGACAGTTGTGCCAGCCTAGCGGATAGAATCTAGCGACCGGTACGGCCCGCTCTTATCAGCGCGCGCAGCCCGGGGCAAGCCGGGCGGCCAGATGGAATAGACGAGAGGACGACGCGCCCAATGTCGGTGGGTCCCGTGACCGCGAGCCCCATCATTGTGACGCAGAGCGACGAGAACGACGATGAGGATGCAGTGATGGAACCGGCCCAAGCCCTGTTCGCCAACGACGCCTTCTATCTGGCCTTTCGCGAACGAGACCTTGTCGCCATGGAATCCCTATGGGCACGGCGCACGCCGGTCGCCTGCATCCACCCGGGCTGGAGCGCGCTGACCCAGCTGACCGATGTGCTGGAGAGCTGGGAGGCCATCCTGTCCAATCCGGAATCGCCGCACATCGTCTGCCGGGGCGCCGCGGCCTATCCCTGTTGCGGCGGGTCCTATGTGATCTGCTACGAGGCGGTGGGCGAAAGCCTCCTGGTCGCCACCAACATCTTCATCGAGGAAGACGGCGAGACCCGCATGATCCTGCATCAGGCGGGCCAGAGCATCGCGCCGCCGGAAGGCCTGCCGGAGGAACCCGACCAGGGGCCCCTGCAATAGCCTTTTGGCCGCCAGAATTGAGATTCAGACGAGCTGCAGCCAGGACGCGACCGGTCCCTTGGGACCGTCGTGCGCCTTGAGTTGCAGGGCCTGACCCGGGACCAGATCGTGGATGCCGCAGCGCGCCAAGAGACGCCCGGCGATAAAGATGTCGGGACCGCCGTCGTCCGGCACGACAAAGCCAAAGCCCTTGTCGCCGTTGTAGAACTTGACCGTCCCGCCGACCTCGCGCTCCGGGCCGGTCTCGCCTCGGTCGTGCCGCCGCGGTGTCGAGGGGCGCGGCTCCGGGTCGCCTTCGGGCAGAGACTCGATCCCGTGGACAGCGGTGACCTGCAGGCCACGCTCGCGTTCCTCCAGACTGCAGCTCAGCACCGTGCCCTGCTGCACTTCGCCAAGACCGGCGTCCTGGCAGACCGAAACATGGAGAAAAGCGTCGCGGCTCTGGCCTGCCGGTTGGACGAAACCGAACCCCTTGGTTGGATTGAACCACTTCACCACGGCACTAACCGCCGAGGCCCCGCCACCCGACTCCTGGTGGGCCGACGGAGACTCGCTGTGATCTGCCATTTGACCCGACGCCTCCCTTGGGAGACGGGATGTTTCGTGAGTCTCTGCCCCGTGGGTGGTTTCGGCCAGATAAACCGGGAAGCCGCGGTGGACGACCTTCAGCTCCAAGCACTCGCCGCGCTGCGCCACGGGCAACGCTGGCTCAACCGTTACTCCCGTCAACGAACCGAAGTTCGCTGGACCGGTTCCACCTTGCAACAAGGGCCAAACCGACCCGGAGAACTCCCTCCAAACCGCCTCGCAGCAAGAGGCGGACACGAATAGTTAACCATTAAACAAAACTATGGGACGCAATGCCAGTAGATTCCCACCCGCGCACCCCTGCGTTCGGCGTCGGCCCGAGGCGTTCGCGCGCTTACGTTCGGCGTTGGCCGGATTGGCTAGGCCGCCGGCTTGGCCAGGCGGGGTTCGCTGAAGAGGTAGCCCTGGGCGTAGATGACATCGTAGTCCAGAAGCTCGCGCAGCGTGGCTTCGTCTTCGACCTTGTCGACGATCAGCGTGACCCCCGCCTGACTGAACTCACGCGCGATCACCGGCTTGGTGCGAACCTGCTGGGAAAAGACGTCGGGCGAAAGCTTGAGAAAATGAATCCCCTCGCGTTCCAGCTCGACCGGATCGAGGTTCAGGTGACGGACCTGATCGAGCGAGAAACGGCATCCCAGCCTGGACAGTTCGCCCATGCGCGGCCGCGCGTCCGGGCCCCAGCGCTCGAAATCGAGCTGGGTGAACTCGAAGATCAAGTTTTCCGCGAGATGCAGGTTGGAGCGCAGGAACTCGATAAAGTCATTGAAGAAGGCATCGTCCTCCCAGGATCGTCTGGAGATGTTGCAAAAGAAATCGAGCTCGTCGCCGCGGCGCTGAATTTTGCGCACCAACTGGACACAGCGGAATAGCAGCAGATTGTCGATGGTCGTGACCAGGCCCTCGCGCTCGGCGAGCTTGATGTACTGATCCGGCAGGATGGCATAGCCGTCTTCCGTGCGCATCCGTGTAAAGGCTTCGAAAAAGCGACGCTTGCGCTGGGGCAGTTTGACAACGGGCTGCAGCACCAGATCGACGCGGTCGTCGCGCAGCGCCTTTCGCGCCACGTCGAGGATCTGCGTTTCGCTCAACTCATAGGGCACCGGTGGCGCCAGCGCGGCCGCCAGGGCATCTGCCTGCGCGGCTCCCGAGCCGGCCGGGGCCTGGGCCTGGGTCTTGGCCTGGGTCTTGGCCTGGGCCTGCTGGGCGTCCCGTGCCGCGAGGGCCTCGACAAAGCCTATCTTTTGACGGCTCGGAGCCGGGTCCGTCTCCGGCTCCGGTTTGGGCGCGCGCGGGGGCTGCGGCCGGTCCGCGGCCATCTCCTGATCGGACAGTTCGAACGCCCGCTTCGGCAGCGCCGGCGCCTCGGCGCGGAGCGGCATCGGGGGCTCCTCCCGATCCACCTCCCGGTCCGATAGCCTATTGGCGGCGGTCTGATCTCGCGTGGCCGTCTCACGCTCCTCGTAAAGTCGGTGAATCAGGGACTGCAGAACCTTGACCTCGGCGACGACACGGTCGACCCTGCCTTCTCCCTGGCCGCCATCCGGGTCACCGTCTGCCGGGGCGCCGTCTGCCGGGGCGCCGTCCGACCAGCCAGAATCGTGGGCCGCGCGCAGGGCGACCAGCTCGCGCGACAGCCAGGTCACCTCATGCTGCAGGGCGTCATAGGATGACCGCAGGACGGCGGTCTGGTCGTCCCGGCGGCAGACCTGCGCGCGCCGGATCCAGGCCTCGTGACCCAGCCCACAGACGGCAAATATGGCAAGACCGCAAGCGGCCGAACCGAGAAAGGTCGTCTCGGTCACCGCCAGCGGCAGAAAGAGGCCGGCGGCAACGCCGAGCGCGCCATAGAACCAGAGCAGGGCGGAATGTCTGAGAAAGGTCATGCTGTGCCGTTTGCTTTTTCGCCTCGATCGCTATCATGCACCGGCAGTCTTGAAAGATAGTTAATCAAAGGCAAAGAAGGGCTGCTGACGAGACCGCCAGACCAGCGAGAGGACCTCGATGACCGTTACGATTTACCACAACCCACGCTGCAGCAAATCGCGCCAGACCCTCGACCTCCTGCGCGGCAAGGGGATCGAACCCGCCGTGGTCGAGTATCTGACGGCCCCGCCATCGGCGGCGGAACTCCGCGCTATTCTGGGTCTGCTCGGGCTCGCGCCGCGCCAGCTCATGCGCCGTGGCGAGGCGCCCTACAAGGAACAGGACCTGGCCAATCCGGATCTGGACGAAGGCGCGCTGATCGAGGCCATGGTGGCGAACCCGATCCTGATCGAGCGGCCCATCGTCCTGGCCAACGGGCGGGCCGCCCTGGGCCGCCCGCCAGAGACCGTACTCGACATTCTCTAGGTGGGCCACGCGCGGCCAGCGTCCTCTAGCTGGGCCGCACCCGGCCAGCGTCCAGGCCGACCGCCGCCAGGGGCGACGCCAGACCGTCGCGCCGCAGCAGGCCGGCCAGTTCGCGGGTGATACGCCCGACCAGGCCCGGGCCACCGTAGACAAGCCCGCTGTAGAGCTGGACCAGGGTGGCGCCGGCGCGGATCTTGGCATAGGCATCGGCGCCGCTGGCCACGCCGCCGACCCCCACCAGCAGCACCCGCCCCTCGGTGCGCCGGTGCATGTCGGCCAGCAGGGCGGTCGAGGGCGCCAGGAGCGGCGCACCGCTGAGGCCCCCGGCCTCGCCGCGCCGCGCGCTGCGCAGGCTCCGCGGGCGCTCGATCGTGGTGTTGGACACGATCAGCCCATCCAGCCCGCCGGCCTCGCCCTGCGCAAGAGCGACTGCGGCGATGTCCGCCCGGTCGTCCGGCGTCAGGTCCGGGGCTATTTTCAGGAGCAGCGGCGGCGGGACGGCGCAGGCCGCGACCAGGGCCGCGCGCACCGCGCCGATCAGGTCCTCCAGCACGGCGCGGCTCTGCAGGGCCCGTAGGCCGGGCGTGTTGGGCGAGGAGACGTTGATCGTCATGTAATCGGCAAAGGGCCCTAGAGCTTCCGCCGCCAGGGCGTAGTCCGCGGCGGCCTCGACGGTCTCCTTGTTCTTGCCGATGTTGATGCCGACCGGGCCGCCCTGCCCCACCGGGTTTGCAGCGCGCCAGGCGGCGAGGCGGTCCCGGGCCGCCGCCATGCCGGCGTTATTGAAACCGAGCCGGTTGATCACCGCGCGATCCTGCACCAGCCGAAAGATTCGCGGCTTGGGATTGCCGGCCTGCGGGCGCGGCGTCACGCTGCCGACCTCGACAAAGCCGAAGCCGAGACCCAGCATGGAGCCCATGACCCGGGCGTCCTTGTCGAAGCCCGCCGCCAGGCCGATCGGATTGGCGAAACGCCGGCCCCAAAGATCGATGCCCAGAAGCGGATCGTCGTCGGCGCCGCCGGACGGCACCAGGCCTCTCTCAAGGGCCCAGAGGGTCAGGTCGTGAGCGCGTTCCGGATCGAGGCGGTACAACAGCGGCCGCAGCAGGCTGTAGAGACTCATCCCCGCACCCTTCAGGCGTCCGTGGCTGTCGATGCACCCCAGGGAAAGCGATGGCGCCCGTCGGCGCCCAGCGGCAGATCCCAGCTCTGGCACACGGCGCTCAGCGGCAGGGCGCCATAGAGATGCGGAAAGAGCGCACCGCCGCGCGAGGCCTCCCATTTCAAGGCGCCGCCGAGGGCCGCGGCCTCGACCTCGAACAGTACCAGCCCATCCTGGCCGGCGCGGTGCTTGGCGGCGCTGGCCACGACCTGGTCGCGGGCCGAAAAGTGGATGAAGCCGTCGGCCCGGTCCTGGGACGATCCGCCATAGGACCCGCCCGCGCGGGCCGCTTCCAGCTCGTCGCGGCGACAGATGTGATAGATCAGGGCGTTCTCCTCGGTCATGGACCCAGACCTACTCTATCTTCGGGGGGTCGAACAAGACGGGTCTAAGGGCCTGCGCGGATTCGGCTTTCTCGTCAGCCGGGGGGGCGCTATTCTCGCCGTCACCCGGCCACAAGGGCCCGCACTTCAACCTGCAGGAGTCGCCATGCGGTTCGACAATCTCAATGCCTGGACCTTTATCGACGGTGAGTGGCTGCCGGGCAATCCGCCGATCCTGGGCGCGCTGAGCCATGGCACCTGGATGGC
>JAJFGK010000042.1 GCA_021776195.1 Kiloniellaceae bacterium
CAGCGCCGACAGCGTCACGGTCCAGTCGCCGAGATGGTCCAGCATGGCCGGGGAGAATCCGCTGCCCAGCATGACCCCGAGCACCGCGATCATGGCGGCACGCAGGCCGCCCGGCATACGGACCGGCAGGCCGGACAGGGCGGCGGCGGTGGTCGCCACCATGGCCCCGATCATCCAGGCCAGCGGCAGGGAGATCAGGTAGCCGAACCAGCCGCCGGCCGCACCGACGAAAAGCGCGAGGGGCAGGGCAAAGGGGGACGCGGCAGGGCTTCGCGCGGTCAACGACAAACCGCGGTCCCGGTCTTGGTCAAAGCGAAACGACTATAGCCCCTCAGGGTTGCCCCCTTTGATATCGGCCTGCGGATACTTGCCGCGGCTGCCGTCCAGATTGAACAGGAAGACCGTATCCTCCTCGCGCGACAGGGTATAGCAGCCGCTGTCCTCGGGGGTCGGGTATTCGAGGCAGAAAGTCGGGCCCTGGATCGACCAACTGCCGCCGTAGAGGTGCTTGGGGGTGCGGCCCCAGAGGCCCCTGATCGACCCGCCGGGGGAGTAGAACTCGGCCCAATCGGTGCCGCGCGACACCCCGGCCAGGGTGTTTCCGATGATCGCGGATCTGATCTCGTCTTCCGTCATGATGGTGACGCCGGGGGGCGAGACGTAGTCCTGCTGCGCGGCGGCCGGGCCGCTCGGCGTGGCGGCGGCAAGCAGAAGCAGTGCCGCGGCGCCGATTGCGAGACGGGCTTGTTTCATGGTCGTCATGGCCGACAGTCTCCTTTAGTTGACCGGGCTGGTCCTGGTGGCTGGGCGCCCCTTGTGATCTTGTGAAGCGAGCTAGTCTCTCGCACAATCATGGCGGTTCTGTGGAAAAGCCGCAACGGTCTGCGCCATGGGTTTGACGATTAAGCCTCTTGCCGGGGCGCTGGGCGCCGAAATTCTGGGCATCGATCTGTCCCGGCCGCTGGCGGATGCGGACTGGGCCGCCATCGAGGCGGCGTTCCATCGCCACTTCGTGATCTTCTTTCGCGATCAACACCTGACGCCCGACCAGCAGATTGCCTTTGCCCGGCGCTTCGGCCTGCTGGAGGACTATCCCTATATCGCCGGCCTGCCCGATCACCCCGAACTGATCGAGGTCGTGAAGCTGCCCAGCGAGGACTTCAACTTCGGCAGCGGCTGGCACGCCGATATGTCCTACCGGGACGCACCGCCCCTGGGCGCCGTGCTCTATGCCATGGAAATGCCGCCCGTGGGTGGCGATACCATGTTCGCCAGCCTGCATGCGGCCTACGACGCCCTCTCCGAGGGGCTGAGACAGGCCTTGGCCCCTCTGCACCTGCTGCACGATTCGGGCACCGGCGGGGCCAAACGCTATGCCGGGATGCAGCACCGGCGACGCAACACCGGGCAACTGACCGGGGTCCACCCGCTGGTGCGCCAGCACCCGGTAACCGGCCGCCCGCTCCTGGCGCTCAGCCCCTTTTACGCCAAAGAGATCGAGGACATGACCGGTGCGGAAAGCCGGGCCCTGCTGGAGGGGCTCGAGGACATCGCCCTACGGCCGGAGCACTGCTGCCGCTTCCACTGGGAAGTGGGCTCTCTGGCGGTCTGGGATAACCGCTGCCTGCTCCACAACGCCCTGAACGACGACTTCGACGCCCGCATGAAAGGCCGGGGTTTTCGGCGCGTCATGCGAAGAGCGACGATAGCTTCGGCTTAGGCATTTCGAACAACCGCGACAGCAAGGCTTGAGCCTGTTAGAAGGCCACCTCACCAGTATCGAACGGGACAAATGGCTGGTTTCCAGGAGAATTTCAGCCCGCAAGGGCCGGGTGGGACCCCCGAGGCCGCCTTCCAACGCGGTCTTGCGCATCAGGAAGCCGGTCAGTGGGAGGCCGCGGTGTCGGCCTATCGCCAGGCGGTTGCCCTGAAGCCGGACTTTGCCGGGGCCTACTGCAATCTGGGAATCGTCCTGAAGCGGCAGGGACGGGCCAACGAGGCCATCGAGGCCTACCAGAAGGCCATCGCCGCCGAGCCCCGCTTCACCGAGGCGCTCTACAACATGGGCATCCTTCTCGATCTCGTGGGACGTCATCAGGAGGCGGCCGAGGCCTACCGCCGGGCGCTGGCGTTACAACCCGGCTTCGCCGCCGCCCACTGCAACCTTGGCAAGGCCCTGCAGGAACAGGGCGACCTGGAGGGGGCATCGGCCTGCTACCGCGAGACCCTGAATTTGCAGCCGAACCATTTGAACGCCCTTCTCAATCTCTCATTCGTCCTCTTCGCGCGCGACCGGCCCGACGAAGCCCTCGCGGTGGCGCGGCAGGCGCAGACCCTGGCGCCGGACCGGCTGGAGGTGCTGGAGCGCCTGGTCAAGGCCCAGCTTGCCTGCCAGCAGGCCGAGGCCGGCCTGCGCAACGCGGACCGCGCCCTGGCCCTCTTTCCCGATGAACCCGGCGCCCTGGAACTGAAGATCGCCGCCCTAGGGGCCCTCGCGCGGCCGGCCGACATCGAAGCGGCCTATCGCGGATTCATCGCCGCCCACCCCGCGGCGGAGCTGCCCTACGCGCGGTTGGCCGATGTTTATCTCAAGGAAAACAACGGCGCGGCCGCCCTAGGGGTCGCGGAGGAGGCCCTGGCCCGAATTCCCGGCAACACCCGGGCATTGGCCGCGAAGGGCGCCGCGTTGCTGTCGCTCGGCCGCCACAAGGACCTCGCCGCGCACCATGACCTGGATCGGCTCGTCCGCCTGAGCCCTTGCGAGGCCGCGCCGGGTTTCGCCGACATGGCGGCCTTTCACCGGGCCCTCGCGGACCACATCCTCCAGCACCCGACCCTGGAGAGCGATCCCCTGGGCCTCGCCACCCGGGCGGGCCGCCACACCGGCGAGCTGCTGATCGAGCCCAAGGGGCCGATCGGCGCGCTGGAACAGATGATCGTGGCGGCGGTCCAGGACTACGCCCGGACCTTTCCGGCGGACCCGACGCACCCTTTCCTCGGCCAGGCCCCGGCGCGCTGGAGCCTGACGATCTGGGCCGTGGTCTTGGGGTCCGAGGGCTATCAGGTGCCGCACCTGCACCCCTCGGGCTGGCTGAGCGGCGTATACTACGTGGCGGTGCCGCCCGGTCTGGCCGCGTCGTCGAACAGCCACGAGGGCTGGATCGAGTTCGGCCGGCCGCCGCAGCTCGCGCCAGACGAGGCCTGTCCCGACCTGCGGCTGATCCGCCCCGAACCCGGCCTGATGGTGCTCTTTCCCTCCTACCTCTATCACCGCACGGTCCCGACCGGGCAGGCGGACCTCAGGATCTCCATCGCCTTCGATGTTCTGCCCCACGATTCCTCGCCGGCCCGGGCAGGCGGGGGGTGAGGGGGCCCAGGGCTCGGCCCAGGGCTCGACCCCAGGGCTCGACGATGACCCTCCAACGCGTCTGCCCGCTCTGCGACAGCCCCGAGGGCCAAGAATTTGCCAGGGTGGGCCCGCGCCACTACCTGCGCTGCCCGGACTGCGATCTGGTCTGGCTGCGCGCCGATCTGCGGCCGACAGAGGCCGAGGAACTGGCGGAATACCGCCTGCACCGCAACGATCCCGGCGATCCCGGCTATCGGCGCCATCTGGCGCGCCTGACCGAGCCCCTGGTCGCGCGCCTGAAACCGGGTGCCCAGGGCCTCGATTTCGGCTGCGGGCCGGGGCCGACAATCTCGGTGATGCTGGCCGAACAGGGCTTCGAGGTCGCGAACCACGATCCCTTCTTCGCCGACGACCCCGGCGCGCTCGCGCGGCGGTACGATTTCATCGCTTGCAGCGAGACGGCCGAGCATTTTCATCGGCCGGCCGAGGATTTCACCATCTTGGCCGGCCTGCTGCGTCCCGGCGGCCTGCTCGGCGTCATGACCCGGCTCCTGACGCCCGACATCGATTTTGCCGCCTGGCCCTACATCCGCGAAATCAGCCACGTCAGCTTCTACAGCCCCCAGACCCTGACCGCGATCGCGGCCCGCCACGACTGGTCGCTGGAACTGATGCCACCGGACCTGGCCCTGTTTCGCGCGAAATTGGCGGATGGGGTGGGATTCGAACCCACGAGAGGCTGTTAACCCCTGCCGGTTTTCAAGACCGGTCCCTTCAACCGCTCGGGCACCCATCCAACGTGGAATTTCAGGGGGATAGCAAAAGCCGTGGCTCGCGGAAAGCCCCAATCGGTGCAATTCGGGCCGGTGTCTTCGCGCTTCTTCGCGGCACCCCTCGCAATTTTCGGGAATAAGTGGCGACCTTGTCCGGTCCTCCCACCAAGAGAAGCGAAATGTGGCTGGGATCGCCCAAAGCTTCGAAGAAGGGAAGGGCCGAGATGTTATCGACTGTCGAAGTCGCCACCGCCGTGATCGCTGTGATCGCCGTGGTGTCTGTCATTCGCTCGCTGTGGCTGATGTTCCGTTAGATCGACGACCCGATTGCGTTTGCCATAGCTAGAGCCTTGCCATTGCCGGACCGGGAAGCCCCGCTGTCCGGCAAAATCTGTTGCGCTCCGCGCCGCGGCCGCCATCCTTACACCAGATCTCGGTATTCGTCCGGGACGATTCTTCGGAGGAGGCAGCAGCATTGGCGGTCGCGGCAAAGCCCCCAATCCCACGCCATAAGGCAGCCCCGCTGGCGGCGCTGTTCCTGTCCGTCCTCCTGGTGGCTCCGGCGTGCATTTCCGCCCCGATAGGGGGCACCGCCTACGCGGCCTCCGCAGCTTCCGAGGCGGGCGACGCGCCAGAGCAGGTGGGACAGGCCCTCGTCCTCCTGGCACGGCCGGGGCCCTGGCCCGCGGTCTCGGGGCTCGCGGTTTTCGACCGGCGCCTGTGGCTGGCCAACAGCAACCCTTACGTCAATTTCAACGCCGCCGACCTCTACAGCCTGCGATCCGGGCAATCCCTGCCGCGCTACGAACGGGCGCTCTTCAGCCAAAGCGTCGGCAAGCCACTGTTGGATCGCGGGCGGCTCTACTGGCCCTTCGAGGACTCGCGCTTTTCCAACCGGGAGGCCGAATATGTCGTGACCGATGGCGAATCCTGGCGTTGGCGGCAGGTACCGGGGGTCGAGGCCTTCCATCTGCACGCCATGACCCGTTGCGGCGGGGCGCTGCACGCGGTCACCTCGGCCTGGGAAGGCGCCCTGCAGCGCTGGGAAGAAGAGACCGACCGGTTGCCCGCCGGCTGGCGGGAGCTCTATCGGCACCCGACTCCGTCGGGCCGGGTCAGCCGGTTCACCGAAATCGTCGACTTCCGGGGGCAGTGCCTGCTCGGCCTGACGGCCCAGCGCCTGCCGGGCGCCAAACTGCTGCGCTGGACCGGCGCGGCCATGGAACCGGTGCCGGGCTGGCCCGAGGGACGGTCGGTCACCGGGCTCACGCGCTACCGGGACGCCCTCTATGGGATCAACGCAACGGCCGACACGGCTGTTGTGCTGCGCTACGACGGGGCAGAGGTGCGACCAGTGGCCTTCGTCGAAGACGAGCGTCCGCGCGGGCTTCGCGCCGCGCTGGGGCGTCTTTGGGCCTTCTCGGCCGTAGGAGGCGAGGGGCGGCTTCGTGTCCTGGAGGCCGACGGTAGCTGGCGCCTCGTACGGGCCTTTTCCGGCGAGATCCCGATCGATCTCACGGCAGTCGGCCCGGCTCTCTTCGTCGGGACCCACCGTCCCAACGGCCAGGGCGGCCTTTGGGGACCGCCGCCAAATCGCCAGCCTTCCCGTTATGCCCCCGAAAACAAGATCCGATTGCAGCCCCGGCAGGTCACTCGGGAGCCTGGGCTGGAGGTCCAGTTGGCCCGCCTCGACGAGGCCCTGCGGGATCCGGATCTGGTGCAGAACCACGCCTTGCGGCTTCGCGAAAGCCTCCAGCCCTTCGCCCGCATGACCGACCCTCGGGCCGGTGTGGCCCTGGCCGCGCGGCTCGCGGCGCCGATTCAGGGCCAAAATCGCGCCGAGTCTTTAATGCCGGCGACGACCTTTGCGGATATCCCCGTCACCCATGACGGCATGGCGCACTGGTTTCTGCTGCGCGCCATGGGCTTGAACGGCCA
Organism: Kiloniellaceae bacterium; assembly: GCA_021776195.1. The sequence continues at coordinate 6,061 of JAJFGK010000042.1, forward strand.
TGGCCAAGTGCCGCTGGAGCTGCTGGAGGCGCCCTGGCGGCAGCCGCCGAACCGGCCGGAAAAGCACTTCGAGCCCTTGCCCGCGGCACTCTGGGTGCTGCCCTGGGTCGGCCAGAACGACCCGCAGACCCTGGCGTTGCTGATCGAGCGTCTGCGGCGCGGCGCGGACCCGGATTGGTTGACCGGCGATGTGATCGGCGCCCTCTCGGCGCTGACCGGTCAGTTCCTGGGCTGGCATCCCGACGATTGGATCGACTGGTGGGATCGCGAGAATCACAGGTGATGGGTCGAATCGCCGGAGCGGGACACCCGAGGCTTTCAGGACACGCCTGATGGCTGCGCCCGACGCGACTCGATCCCGGTGGACCGAGTCGTTCCGGAATCTCACATTGCCTGCGCTCTACGAGAAAAGTATTCATGTCCTTCGACCATTAGTAGTTTTTCTATTCGAATCGAAACGCTCTTTTAACCAATTGATTCAAAATGAATAATTTCTATCAAGCAGCTGGGTGCAAGACCTAAACCCTTTGTTAACCATTCTCCTTAATACTCTATTAAGGCTGGTGGTCCCAATCAGGGTCATCCAAGCGCGGCGGGAAACTTCGAACAGAAGCAAAATCGAAGAACCAACCGCAGACGATGACCCGAGATGATTCTGAGGCCAGAATAGGATGCCCTTTTATTTCAATCGACGATGGTTGCCGCTCAACCAGACGAAAAAGCCCCTCGACGACAATGCGGGAACCGGGGAATCGGGCGTAGGCGATGCCGGGAGCCCGAGCGGCGGCCCCTTGGCTCAGCACGTGTCGACCAGTGCCTTGATCGCCTGGCAACGCCAGGAGATATCGCGGCTGCAAAAGGAAGTACGCCGAATTCAAGCTGAGAAGGATCGCATTTCCGCGCTCCTGGAGCGCGAGCAGCAGGGGCGCGAACTGCAGGCCGCCGTCCGGCCCCGCGCGGTTATCAAAGACTCTATGCCAAAAAGTCCGTTTAAAACCAAACTATTATCTTCAAATATAGATAAACTGGATGAAAGAGAATCGGTCGAGAGACGCCGCACCGCATAGCTGCATCAAGCGGCTTTATCGCTATCTTCACGTCTTGAGGACAGGCTTCTCTCTGAGCCGGATAGGTTCCGATCGTAATCGTATTGAGCCGAGCTATGGTATCCAGGATTCTGATTCACGGTAGCCGCCGGTTGAGGATGGCTCTGGTCATCGGATTGGCCGCCGTGTCGCTGGTCTTTCTTTGGCCGCCGTCCGCTCGGAAGGCATCGGCCGTGGAAGTCCCGGCCAAAGGCGAAAGCCTGGACCAGCCTTTCAAATCGCGAGAGAACCTTCCCAATGGCTATGTCATCATGCGCAGCGAAGAGGGTCTGGTTTCGCCTTGGACGGCCAGCCCCGATTTGTCCCGCGCCTGCCGCAAAGGCCTCTTCAAGCAGCGCCGTCAGCATCGCTACAGGGCAGTCTTGAAAGGGCGAATCTACGGGGCGGCCGTCGGGGGCCACGCCAGCCTGGTGGACAAGGTGGGCCTCGCGCAACCACAGGTCATCTATGTCTTCATTAGCGAGGGTTCGACCAACTGCCGGGTGTACCATCGCGGCACTTGATCGTCGGCGAGCCAGGCTCATGGAACCGACCCGGGGTTCCAGTCCGAATTCCGGCCACGCAAGCCCCTCGACAAGGATGATTGCGGCTCTCCCGGCCTTGTGGCACAAGCGCTGCAGGTCGAAAGCGTGAAAGGAGGGGGTCTTGCTTGCTATTCCGGTCCTCGGCCGCTGCCTGGCGGCCTCCCTGATGACCGCCTTTGGCGTGCTGCCGCCGACCATTTCCGCGCTCCAAGCCCAAACCGGCCAAGCCCAAACCGAACCTGCGCCGGTCGTCGCCCCGGCCGACCAGGACGCGGCCTTCGCGGCCTGGCTCGTGGCTTTCCGGCAAGAGGCCAGAGCGAAGGGGATCAGCCAGGAGATTCTCGATCAGGCCTTCGCCAATGTGAAGCCGCTCGCCAAGGTCCTGGAGTTCGACCGGCGTCAGCCGGAGTTCACGCGCACCTTCGCCGCCTATCTGAAAAGTGCGATCAGCGAGGCCCGGGTCGCGAAGGGCCGCGAGATGCTGGCCGCCCACGGCGCCCTGCTGCAGCGCGTTGCCGACCGCTACCAGGTCCAGCCGCGGTTCCTGATGGCCTTCTGGGGCCTGGAGACGAACTACGGCGGCTTTACCGGCGGCTTTTCCGTCATCGAGGCCCTTGCCACCCTTGCCTTTGATCCAAGGCGCAGCGACTTTTTTCGAAATGAGTTGATCGAGGCCCTTCGCATCCTACAGGAGGGTCATATCACGGCCTCGGCCATGGCCGGATCATGGGCCGGCGCCATGGGCCAGTTGCAGTTCATGCCCTCGACCTTCACCGGCTATGCGATCGACGGCGATGGCGACGGCAAGCGCGACATCTGGCAAAACCTCCCGGATGTCTTCGCGTCGGCGGCCCACTACCTGAAGGCCGTGGGGTGGCGGGGCGACGAAACCTGGGGCCGGGAGGTGGTCCTGCCGAAGGATTTCGACCTTGAGCTGGCCGACGCCGGGCTGCCCAAGCCGATCGGCGCCTGGCAGGCGCTTGGCGTCAGACGCGCCGACGGCCGCGACTTGCCGAAGGTCGAGATCGAGGGCTCGATCATTTTGCCGGCAGGGGTGCGCGGCCCGGCTTTCCTGGTCTATCAGAACTTTCACAGCACCCTTCGTTGGAATCGATCGACCTTCTATGCCATCGCCATCGGCATCTTGGCCGACCGGATCGCGGGCAAGCCCGACCTGCGGCACCCACCGGATCCGAATGAGCCGCGCCTGCATCGCAGCGATGTCGCCATGATGCAACAGCGCCTGATAGCCGCCGGACTCGACCCCGGCGGGGCCGACGGTGTGATTGGCCGCAACACCCGCAAGGCCATCAAGGAATTCCAGCGGTCGGCAAATTTGCCGCCCGACGGCTATCCCGACTCGGTGACCTTGGCCAAACTGCGGGAGCTCCATCCATGACGGTCAAGCCTGACGGTCAGGCTGGATCTGGGCCATGAAAGATTGTCGGATTGGCCAAGGCCCCATAGGGTAACGACCGGGAGGCCATCGAATCGAGATGACGCAGACCATGACGCGACCGCGCAGCAAGTTCCCCGTTATCGCCCTGGTCGTCGCGTTGGCGACGATCTTGCTGGGCTGTGCCGAAACCGAGCTGGTGGTCCACACCGCCAAGGAAACCGCCGTCGATGACGGCCAACTCGGTGTCTACAAAGTCGGCAAGCCCTATCAGATCGCCGGCGTCTGGTACTACCCCCGCGAGGACTACGAATATGTCGAGACCGGGATCGCGTCCTGGTATGGCCCGGGCTTCAACGGCAAGAAGACCGCCAATGGCGAGATTTACGACAGCACCAAGATGACCGCCGCCCACCGCACCCTGCCGCTGCCGTCGATCGTGCGGGTGACAAACCTGGAAAACGGCCGCTCGGTGAAGGTCCGAGTGAACGACCGCGGCCCCTTCAAAAAGAGCCGGATCATCGACCTGTCGCGCAAGGCGGCCCGGCTTCTGGGGTTCGAACGCAAGGGAACCGCGAAGGTGCGGGTCGCCATCCTGTCCGGTGAAAGCCGTCAGGCAGCGGTCACGATGCAGCAAGACGAAGCCTCGGCTTTAGCGCCGGCTGCCGCGCCGCGCGAGCCGGTCACCGCGCAGCCGCTCACACTGGATGGCGCCCAGCCGGCGCAATCGGCCGATGTTCCGGTCCCCCTGATCACCGCCTCGTCGGTGGCCGGCGGCGCCCAGACCGCGGCGCGCCCGGTGGTGCCGCAGGATGACACCGTGACCCGGCTCCCGGTCGGGCCCAGCAACATCTATGTCCAGGTCGGTGCTTTTGCCCAGGTTCACAATGCCGTGCGCATGAAGGCGCGAGTGGCCTCTCTGGGCGAGACCCAGATCATCGAGCAGCGCCGCGGCGCGACCGCGCTGTTTCATGTTCATATCGGTCCCGTGTACGACGTGGTGGAGGCCGACAGGTTGGTGCGCCGCCTGGCTACCAACGGAATCAATGACGTCCAATTGGTCGTCCGCTGACCTTTTCGAGCGCTCGTTTGCTATCTGTCACTGTAGTTGGCCTGGCCCGGGCCTTGCCCTATTCTTGACCCGAATCACCAACAAGCTGTCCCATGGGATGGTACCGCACTGGACGGCTGGCACCGAATGGTCGGATCGCCGGATCCGTTGGGACGGGAGATCGCTGAATGAAGACATCGACCAGGACTAGCTTCGCCGTCGGCCTTGGCGCGGTGCTCTGGGCCGCCCTCGGCCTCTTGACGCTTGCATCCACGGCCACGGCGCTGGAGACCAAGGCGCGCGAGGCCCTTCTGGTCGACTTCGAGACCGGGACCGTGCTCCTGGAGAAGAACGCCGAGTCGCTGATGCCGCCAGCCTCCATGAGCAAGATCATGACCAGCTACATGGTCTTCGAAGAGCTCAAGGAAGGCCGAATCAAGATGGACGACGAACTGCCGGTCAGCGAGAAGGCCTGGCGCATGGGCGGATCGAAGATGTTCGTCGAGGTGGGCAGCAGCATCAAGATCAGCGACCTCCTGCGCGGCATCATCGTCCAGTCGGGCAATGACGCCTGCATTGTCGTGGCCGAGGGCCTGGCCGGCAGCGAGGACGCCTTTGCCGAGGCCATGACCAGCAAGGCCCGCGACATCGGCATGACCCAGAGCACCTTCGCCAACGCCACCGGCTGGCCCCACCCCGAGCACCGCATGACCGCCCGCGACCTGGTCCACCTGGCGTCCAGGATCATTCGCGACCACCCGGACTACTATCGAATCTTCAAGGAAGAGAACTTCACCTGGAACGATATCACCCAGGGCAACCGTAATCCCTTGCTCTACAAGAGCATGGGCGCCGATGGCCTGAAGACCGGCCACACGGAAGAGGCCGGTTACGGTCTGACCTCCTCGGCGGTCCAGAACGGCCGGCGGCTGATCCTGGTGGTCAACGGCCTTGAAAGCAAAAGAGCCCGCTCGGAAGAGTCGGCGCGTTTGATGTCCTGGGGTTTTCGCCAGTTCGAGAACTACAAGCTCTTCGAGGCCGGCGCCGTGGTCGAGGAAGTTCCGGTCTGGCTCGGCGACCTGCCGCGGGTGCCCCTGGTGGCGAGCCAGGATCTGGTGGTGACCCTGGACCGAAACGCCCGCAAGGACATGAAAGTCACCCTGGTCTACGAGGGCCCGGTCCCGGCTCCAATCGCCAAGGGGACCACGGTCGCCCGGGTGCGGGTCTCGGCGCCCGGCAGCCAGACCGTGGAGCTGCCGCTGCAGGCCGGTGCCGAGATCGGCCGGCTCGGTCCCTTCGGGCGCATTTTCGCGGGGCTCAAGTACCTCATATTCGGCGCTCCGTGAGCGGCCGGTTTATCACTTTCGAAGGCGGCGAGGGCGCCGGCAAGTCGACACAGATCCAACGCCTGGCCGCTCGTTTGCGCGAGGACGGCCATAGGGTCCTGACGACCCGGGAACCCGGCGGCAGTCCCGGCGCCGAGGCCCTGCGCGGCCTTTTGGTGAAGGGCGAGGCCGACCGCTGGGACGCGATGAGCGAGACCCTGCTGCTCTATGCGGCGCGGCGCGATCACTTGACCAAGATCATCCTTCCGGCGCGGGCCGAGGGCCAGATGGTGCTCTGCGACCGCTATTACGACTCGACCATGGTCTATCAAGGCCTTGGCCAGGGGCTGGGATTAAAGGCCGTCGGGGCGGTCCATGACCTGGCGCTGGGCGATCTTGGCCCGGCGGCGGTCACGCCGGACCTGACCTTGATTTTCGATATTCCCGTCGAGCAGGGCCTGGCCCGGGCCCGGAGCCGGCTCGAGATCCCGACCGGCGGCGAGGCGGAGACAACGGGAGAAACGGCGCCGGAAAACCGCTACGAGGAAATGGACCGGGCCTTTCACGAGCGCCTGCGCCAGGGATTCCTTCAAATCGCGGCGAGCGACCCCGGGCGCTGCCGGGTGCTCGATGCCACGGGTCCGGCCGACCGGATCACCGAACAGATCACGGGGCTGGTCCACCGCCTCATGGGACAGGCGCCCGCATGACCGACGACAACACAGAACTGCTGGCGCCGCGCGCCAATCCCGAGCTGAAAGGCCACGAAGAGGCCGAGGCACTGTTCCTGCGGGCGGTCGCGTCCGGCCGTCTGCCCCATGGCTGGCTGATCACCGGACCGCGCGGGATCGGTAAGGCCACGCTGGCCTTTCGCTTCGCCCGTCACCTCCTGCGCGAGGCACCGAGCGACAGCCTCGGGCTCTTTGCCGGAACCGGCGACGATCAGGCGGCGCAAAGCCTATGGATGTCCCCAGACGACCCGATCTTTCGCCGGGTCGCGGCGGAAGGCCACCCCGATCTGGTCACCATTACCCGCCGCCCGGACACCAAGGGCCGCCTGCCCGAAGTCATCAAGGTCGAGGAGGTCCGCAAGGCCAGTGCGTTCCTGCGTCTGACCCCGGCGGAGGCGAAGTGGCGGGTCATCGTGCTGGATGCGGCGGACGAACTGAACGGCAGCGCCGCCAACGCCCTCTTGAAGGCGCTCGAGGAACCGCCGGAAAACGCCATCTTGTTCCTGGTCAGTCATCAGCCAGACCGTCTCCTGCCGACCATTCGGTCGCGCTGCTGCCGCCTGGCGCTGGCCCCCCTGGACAGCGCAACCTTGGACGCCATCCTGAGCCAACGTTTGCCTGAGCGGTCGGCGCAAGACCGGGTCTTGCTGCGGCATCTGGCCAGCGGATCGCTCGGCGAGGCCCTGCGTCTGAGCAGCGATGGCGGCGACGAGCTGTTCCGCGCCGCCGTGGGGCTCCTCGATACCTTTCCCAAGCTTGACGGCACCGCGCTTCACAGCATGGCCGATCGGCTGGGACGTGGCGCGGACATCACCCCTTTTCGGACCACCATGAGCCTCCTGCAATGGTGGTTCGGGCGCCTGGCGCGCTGTTTGGCGAATGGCCCCGAGACCGCGAGCTCCGAAACAGACGAGCTCTGGGCCGGCGAGCGGACCCTGGTGGCCCGCCTCGGCGCGGCCCGGCCGCTGGATCACTGGATCAAGGCCTGGCGCCATATCGGCGCCCTGGCCGACGCCACTGCAACCAGCCATCTGGATCGCCGTCAGGCCGTGCTCACGGCTTTCCTGGCGCTTGAGACTTCGCCGACCTGGGAGTAGGGTCCGGCGCGTTTTCCGGGATTCGATATCCGATTGGTATTGGACTTTCCCTCGTCAATGGAGCCTCTTATGTCCGAGGGCAAACCGGCCTTCTATATCACCACGGCGATTTCCTACGTCAACGGGCCGCCGCACCTGGGGCACGCCTACGAGGCGATTTCGACCGACGTGGTCGCCCGCTTCAAGCGGCTCGACGGTTTCGACGTGATGTTCCTGACCGGCACCGACGAGCATGGCCAGAAGGTCGCCCAGACGGCCAAAGCCGCGGGCCGCTCGACCCGCGAGTTCTGTGACGACATCGCCGGGCAGTTCGACGCCATGTGCGGGCTGCTGAACATCTCCAACGACGACTTCATCCGGACCACCGAGGCGCGTCATAAGCGATCCTGCCAGGCGATTTGGCAAAAGCTCGCCGATGCCGGGGATATCTACCTCGACAAGTATGCCGGCTGGTACTCGGTCCGCGACGAGGCCTACTTCGGCGAGGACGAGCTGGAAAAACGCGAGGACGGCAAGTTCTATGCGCCCTCGGGGGCCGCGGTCGAGTGGGTCGAAGAGGAAAGCTACTTCTTTCGGCTGTCGGCCTATGGCGACAAGCTGCTGGCCTACTACGAGGCCCATCCCGATTTCATTCTGCCGCACTACCGGCGCAATGAAGTGGTCAACTTCGTCAAGCAGGGACTGCGCGATCTGTCGGTGTCGCGGACGTCGTTCGACTGGGGCATTCCGGTGCCGGGCGACGACCGCCACGTGATGTATGTGTGGCTCGATGCCTTGACCAACTACATCACGGCCACCGGTTATCCCGATGTGGAGAGCGAGACCTACAAACGCTACTGGCCGGCCGATATCCATGTCATCGGCAAGGATATCCTGCGGTTCCATGCGATCTACTGGCCGGCCTTCCTGCTTTCCGCGGGCGCCCCGTTGCCCAAGCGGGTCTTCGGCCATGGCTTTCTCTTCATCGACGGCGAAAAGATGTCGAAATCGCTGGGCAACGTCATTACCCCGCGGTCGTTGGTCGAGGAGTTCGGTCTCGACCAGCTGCGCTACTTCCTGCTGCGCGAGGTGCCCTATGGGAACGACGGAAGCTTTTCCCATGACTCGATCGTCCAGCGCATCAATAGCGACCTGGCCAACGACTACGGCAACCTGGCCCAGCGGGTGCTCTCCATGATCGCCAAGAACTGCGCCGGCGCGGTGCCCACGCCAGGCGATTTCAACGACGCCGACAAGGCCCTGGTCGCGCGGGCCGACGCGGCCCTGGTCGCGCTGCGCGAGGCGATGGAGGTTCAGGCCCTGCACCGCGGCCTCGAGGCGATCTGGCAGGTCATCGCCGAGGCCAATCGCTACGTCGACGCCCAAGCGCCCTGGGCCCTGCGCAAGACCGACCCGGCGCGCATGGCGACGGTGCTCTACTGTCTGGCCGAGGTGATCCGCCGCATCGCCGTGATGACCCAACCGGTGATGCCAGCCGCCAGCGAGCGCATCCTGAACCAGTTGGCTGTCCCGGCGGACCGCCGGCATTTCGCGGATTTGGGCCCCGAGGGCGCCCTGGTGGCGGGGACGCCTCTGCCCAAGCCCGAGGGGGTCTTTCCCCGGCATCAGGTCGCCGAGGGCGAGGGGACCTGACCCGTCATGCTGGTCGATTCGCACTGCCACCTGGATTATCTGGCCAAGGACGAAGACCTGGCGGCCGTGGTGGCCCGCGCCCGCGCGGCCGGGATCAGCCGCATGGTGACGATCTGCACCAAGCTTTCGGAGTTCGATCAGATCCTGGGGATCGCCCGGCGTTTCGACGATGTCTACTGCTCCGTGGGCGTCCACCCGCATGAAGCCGGCGACGAGGGGCAGGGCGATCCGGACCGCCTGATAGCCCTGGCCGACGACGAAAAGGTCGTCGGGATCGGCGAGACCGGGCTGGATTACTACTATGAGCATTCCCCCCGGGCCGCCCAGCAGGACAGCTTCAGATCCCACATCGCGGCGGCCCGGACCACCGGCCTGCCGCTCATCGTCCATGCCCGCGATGCCGATGCCGACACCGTCTCGATCCTTCAGGACGAGTATGACAAGGCCCCCTATCCGGGCGTGATCCACTGCTTTACCGCCGGGCCCGGACTGGCCAAGGCCGCGCTGGAGATGGGATTTTGCATCTCCCTGGCCGGTATCGTGACCTTCAAGAACGCCCAGAGCCTGCGCGAGACGGTCGCCGAAGTGCCCGACGAGCGCCTTCTGGTCGAGACCGATTCGCCCTATCTGGCGCCGGTCCCCAAGCGCGGCAAACGCAACGAGCCCGCCTTCGTGCGCTTCACCGCCGAATCCCTGGCCGCGGCGCGCGGTCAGACCCTGGAGGCCTTCGCGGCGACCACCAGCGACAACTTCTACCGCCTCTTCGCCAAGGTGCCCCGGCCCTCGGACGACCGGCCCCCGGAAGACTGGCCCCCGGAAGACTGGCCGCCGGAAGATCGGTCCCCGACCGACAGTCAGGTCCCATGAAGGTCACGGTTCTCGGCTGCGGCGGCTCGGGCGGCGTGCCTTTGGCGACCGGAAAGCCTGGCGGTGAGTGGGGCGTGTGCGACCCCCAGGAGCCGCGCAACCGCCGGCGCCGGGTCTCGCTGCTGGTGGAGGAGGGGGCCGAGGCCATCCTGATCGATACGTCGCCGGACCTGCGCGAACAGATCATCGCCTTCGGCATCGCGCGGATCTCCGCCGTGCTCTACACCCACGCCCACGCCGACCACTGTCACGGCCTGGACGAGCTGCGCGCGCTGCGCTATCGCCAGGGCGCGCCGATTCCGACCTATATGGACCGGGCGACCCAGCGCAATCTGGTCGACAAGTTCGGCTACATCTTCACCTCCGCCGGCGACAACGACCCGCTCTACGCGCCGCTGATGGACGACCGGCTGTTCGACGGCCCCTTCCAGGTCGGCGATGTCTCGGTGCGGCCCTTCGCCCAGGAACACGGCGACATGCCGAGTATTGGGTTTCGCATCGGCCCGGTGGCCTATTCGACCGATGTGAAGGATCTGGACGAAGCGGCCTTTGCGACGCTCGAGGGGGTGAAGCTGTGGATCGTCGATTGCCTGCGCGATCAGCCCCACCCGACCCATTCGCACACCGCCCAAACCCTGGAGTGGATCGCCCGGGTCAAGCCCGATCTGGCGCTCCTCACCCACCTGAACCACCAGATCGACTATCGGGACCTGAAGGATCGCTGCCCCGCCGGGGTCGAGCCCGCTTACGACGGCCAGGTGATCGAGCTCTAAACAGGGTCCGCTGACAACTGGTGCCCAGGTAGCGTCATTCCGGAACCCGGTTCGGCCCAAATTTTCGATCTGGCGGTCGAAGCGAGGTATTCGGAATCTCGAGCCAACGCCTGATCTCAATTCCGCCGAGATTCCGGACTGCCAGTTGGCAACAGACCCCAGTGTCCTGACATCGGCGGATTGCGACCTGACGGCCATTGTCCGGACCGGCCTGCTAAAGTTGGCTAAGCCAACTTTGCGGAGGACCTTGTGGCCTGGCACCGATGGCCGTTGTTCGGCGGGGTCTGGTGGCCCCCTAGCCCGGATAATTCACGAACGGTTCTAAAGTAGATTTTTCGGTTAGTTTGTTGAGTTTTCTCGTCTCGGTTCGGCGATTTTCTTTGGTCGTGCCGGGGCGCCGATGGTTTTGCTGCTTGAGGCGCGATTTTGGCGCGT